>CAYJMJ010000007.1:0-6343 GCA_964371095.1 uncultured Dehalococcoidia bacterium
ACGGCGCAGGCGCGCGCGCTGCTCGACGGGCGCGACTTCGTCGTGCCGGACGACGTGAAGGCGCTGGCGTACGCGACGCTGGGGCATCGGATCATCGTCAGCCCCTCGGCGCGCGTGAAGAACGTCAGCCCGAGCGAGATCGTCGAGCAGGCGCTGGAGCGCGTGCCGGTGCCCGGAGCGCGCGCGGGCCGGTCCGCGGGCGATGCCGGCCAGACGGCCAGGCGGTAGGGCGCCTCGTGCGGCGCCTTGTGCGTCTCTACCGGCACTTCTTCGTCACGAACCGCAGCCTCACGGCGGTCGGCATCCTTTCGGTCGTGTGCACGTTCATCGCGATCTCGACGGGCTTCTGGCTGACGTGGCGGCTGATCTACGTCGGCGTCGTCGGGGTGCCGGTCGCGTACGTGTGGTCGCGGCTGAACCTGACGGCGCTGGAGGTGGTGCCGGATCGATCGACGGACCGCCTGCAGGAAGGCGGGCAGTACGAGGAGCGCATCACGATCCGGAACCGCGGCTGGTGGCCGCGGATCTGGCTGGAGGTCGATGACCCGAGCGAGATGCCGGGCCACGAGGCGCGGCGCGTCGTGACGGTGGGGGCGCGCGGCCGCGCGAGCTGGCGCATCCGCTCGACGATCCGGCGGCGGGGGCTGTACCGCGTCGGCCCGGTCACCGTGACGACGGGCGATCCGTTCGGCCTGTTCCGGCACACGCGGACGTTCGGGCGCGCGCAGAACGTCCTCGTGTATCCGCGGGCCATCGAACTGCCGCAGTTCTCGGTGCCGCCAGCGAACCTTCCGGGCGAGGGGCGCTTCCGCCGGCGCACGCACTACGTGACGCCGAACGCGGCGGGCGTGCGGCCGTACGAGTTCGGCGACAGCTTCAACCGCATCCACTGGGGCAGCACGGCGCGCACGGGCGAGCTGATGGTGAAGCTATTCGAGCTGGACCCGGCCAGCGACGTCTGGGTGATCCTCGATCTGCACCGCGACGTGAACGTCGGCGCGGGCGACGATTCGACGGAGGAGTACGGCGTGAGCGTCGCGGCCTCGGTCACGCGGTACTTCCTCGGGGTGAACCGGGCCGTCGGGTTCATGTCGTACGGCCGCGGATTCCAGATCGTCGAGGCGGAGCGGGGGCTGCAGCAGTACACGCGCGTCCTCGAATCGCTGGCGATGGCGCGGGCGTGGGGCGACGTGCCGCTCGGCGAGCTGCTGGCAAACGAGGCGCGCCGATTCGGTCGGCACACGACGGTGATCGCGATCACGCCCTCGGCCGACGAGGAGTGGGTGGCCGGCCTCGGCGCGCTGCAGGCGCGCGGCGTCAAGGTGGCGGCGATCGTGATGGAGCCCAGCACGTTCGGCGGGGAGCGCAGCTCGCTCGAAGTCTTCGCGGCGCTCGCCGTGACCGACGTCTTCACGTACATGGTGAAACACGCCGACGATCTCGCGACGGCGCTCTCGACGGAGGCGATGGGATGAGGATGGTGGCCGTGGAGCGACGATCGACTCGGCCGGCCGGCGAAAGCGTGCGCAGCGATGCGTGAAGCGAACTGGGACGAGATCTTCCAGAGGCGCAGCGACGACACGTCCGGCACCGAGGACCGGCATTCGGCGTTCCTGCCGTGGGAGGACTGGCTGACGTTCCTGATCACGGCCGTCGTGTTCATGAGCGTCGTATCGTCGATCGACGGGGCGGGCTGGGTCAGCGACATGCCGTCGCTGTACCCGGTCGGGTTCTCGGCGCTGGCCATCGGGTATGCGCTGTCGCACGTGCGGCGGAACGAGCTGCTGCTGCATCCGATCGCGCTGTTGTCGGGCGCCGCGCTCGTGTTGCTGCAGCTCGTGGCGATCGTGCCGGGCGGCTCGCCGGCGTTGCGGGTCGACAACATCGTCGACCGGATGCACGTGTGGTGGACGGCGGCGACGCACAATGGCATCAACGCCGACACGCTGCCGTTCATCGTGTTGGTGCTGACGCTGACGTGGATCGGCACGTACATCTCGTCGTGGGCGATCTTCCGGTGGCGCAACCCGTGGCTCGGGCTGGTGCCGGGCGGGACGGCGCTGATGTGGAACATCAGCTTCATTCCGGGGCAGTTCAGCCCGGCGTTCATCGTGTTCCTGTTCGGGGCGGTGCTGCTCGTGATGCGGCTGAACCTGGCCCGCAAGCAGCGGGAGTGGGAGGAGGCGGGCGTCGCGTACCCGGAGTTCATCAGCCTGTCCGTGTTGAACGTGACGTTCTGGGTCACCCTCGGCATCGTGCTCGCGGTGTACCGGATGCCGCTGGCCGATCGGTCCGATTCGGCGAACGAGCGGTGGAACGACTTCACGGCGCCCGTGGTCAGCAGGTTCGAGCCGCTGGCGCGCGTGTTCATCTCCGTCGATGCCAAGAAGCCGATCACGATTCACAACCTGAAGGACGTGCTGCCGTTCCAGGGGAAGATCACGCTGACCGGCAAGAGTGCGGTCGAGGTCAACGTCACGCTGACGCCGGACATGGCGGCGTTCCTGCGAGCGCAGTCCTTCGATCAGTACACATCGGACGGCTGGACGGTAAACGTCAACGGCGACCTTCCGGTGCCGGCGGGCGATTCCACGGGTGTGCAGCAGCCCGACGTGCCCGGCGCGCGGAAGGACGTCACGATCAACGTGAAGGTGAAAGGCGGGAACAACGCGGTTCTGTTCAGCGTCGGGCAGCCCCTGGAGTCCGACCAGGACGCCGATGCGCGCGTGGGCGCGGATCCGGCGGACGTGACGAGCCTGAAGCCGGCGGATCACCTCAGCAACGGCAGCGAGTACTCTGTGACGGGGAGCGTCGCGGCGGCGACGGTCGATCAGCTCCGCGCCGCCGGCACCGACTACCCGGCCTGGGTCACGGACCGGTACCTGCAGCTGCCGGAGAATCTGCCGTTCCGGGTGAGCCGGAAGGCGCGCGAGGTGACGCGGGGGGCGGGGCGCACGCCGTACGACCGCGCCATCGCCATCGAGACGTACGTGCGCAGCTTTCCGATCGACTACGACGTCGAGGGTGCGCCGCCCGGCCAGGATGCCGTCGACTATTTCCTGTTCGACGCTCAGCGTGGGTATTTCGACTATCACGCGTCGGCGATGGCGGTGATGCTGCGGACGCTCGGTGTTCCGGCGCGCGTGGCGACGGGCTACGCGGTGAGCGGCCGGCCATCGAGCGCGGCCGATACGTTCAGCCTGACTGAGCGGGACGCTTTCGCGTGGCCCGAGGTCTACTTCCCGGGGATCGGCTGGGTAGAGTTCAGCCCGACGCCGTCGGAGCCGCTGATCGCGCGGGCCGGGTCCGGCATCGTCGCGCTGCCGACGCCCGATCGGAGCGACGCGCGGGGCAGGAGCGAGGAGCCGCTCGATCTCGGTCTTGGGTCGAGTTCGACGGCGAGCGCGCCGCCGCCGACGAGCGCGTCCGGCGGCGGATGGAGCGCCTTGCCGCTGGTCATCGCCATCGGGGCCGCCGCCGCGCTGCTCGTCGTGCTCGCCGGAGCAGGACGATTCGCGTGGGAATTCGGGTTGGGCGGGCTGCCGCGCGCCTCACAACTCTGGGAGAAGATGCTGCGGCTCGCGTCGCTCGGCAAGACGGGGCCGCGCGCGGACGAGACGCCGCGCGAGTTCGCCTCGCGGCTCGACGAGGCGGTGCCGGGCACCGGCGGTGCGCGCGACCTGGCCGCGGCGTACGAGCGCTCGCGCTTCGGCCGCAAGACGCTGCCGCCGGATGAGGCGGCACAGCTCGAAGCGGCGTGGTCATCGGTCCGCGGCGGCCTGCTGCGCCGGATCTTCCGCCTGCGCGCGCGCGCCGGCGGCTAGGGGACGCGGCCGCGTACCAGTTGGTACGCGCTCCGAGGCTTCGTGCGGCGTGCGTCTTTTCCCGTAGCCCGCGCAACCGCTGCGATGGTTCTGTAACTGGCGCCTCGCCGCCCCGGCGATTGATAATCGGTGGCACGCCGGCTTGCGTGCAGACATTCGAGCGTTGAGGGCAATGACGATGCGCGACGCGGAGTACAACCGACTGATGATGGAGCTTGCGCGGCGCGATCATCTGCGCCAGATGGCGGCGTACGGCCTGACCGACCGCATGCGCGAACTCGTGCGACTCCTCATCGAGAACGAGGTGATTCCGCGCGAGACGCCGGTGCTCCGGGAGTCGATCCTGCACGACGGCTGAGCGGCATCCGCCGCGCACGGCACGCGCGCGTTAACCGGCGACCGGACGGGGAGCGTCCTCCGACCCGGCAGATTCCAACAACGCCAACATGCCGGCCACGGCCGCGCCGGCCGCGGGCATGCCGACGAACAGCATGATCAGGATGCCGAGGATCGACGTCGCGCCGAACAGGACGCCGAGCATCGCGATGAGCACGCACGGCATGAAGATGCGGCGAGCGTATCCGCGCCGCTGGAGCCGCCAGAAGCCGTAGCCGCCAAGATACGCGATGTACTCCAGCACGACGGCCCACGGACGCAGTGCGACGAACGGTCCATCGCCGATGTTGACGTAGGCGATGACCGCGGCCGCGGTGAGGATGGCCGGAACGAGGATCGCGGCGGCGTCAGCGCCGGTCGCGGGGGATCGGCCGTGTGATGGCGAGGCGGCCGGACGCTCCCCCCGGCGGCGCGTTCCCCACGCGCCGGCCGCCAACAGCCCGCCGAGGCTCGGCACGGCCACCGCCGGCACGATCAGCCAACCGATCGCGGCGGACACCGAGAAGAATCCGCCGAGCACGAACAGCGTGGCCGTTGCCGCGGCGACGCTCGCGCTGCCGACCGTGCGTGCGACGGCGCCCCACAACAGGTAGCCGCCGGCGTACAAGGCGAAGAACGGCAGGAATTGGGCGGGGTTGTCGTCGTCGATGTAGACGAAGTGCGCCATGCCGGCGACCGCGGCCATCGCCGGCAGTGCGAGCGCGAGGATATCGAGCCGGGTGATGAGGTGTTTCATCCCTGTGCCCCTACGAAGTATAGGCGGGAACCCGGGTTAGCGGCCGCGAGAAACGTGCCGGGCATGCACGCTGGGCATTGGAGGCAGAGCGCCGGCCGAACGACGAATGGGAGGGGGCGGACCATCGGGTCCGCCCCCTGCTTCGGTAACGTTGGCGCGTGGGTGGGCGTCAGGCGGTGTGGACGCTCTGCGGGGCGCCGTGCACGCCCGCGTCCGACCTCAGCGCGACGGCCTTGTCCGTGCGCTCCCAGGGCGCCTCGATGTCGTCGCGGCCGAAGTGGCCGTACGCGGCCGTGTCGCGGTAGATCGGCTGACGAAGATGCAGATCGCGGATGATCGCCGCGGGCCGCAGGTCGAAGTGCTTGTTGACGAGTTCGAGGATGCGCGCGTCGTCGATCGTGCCGGTGCCGAAGGTCTCGATGGAGATGGACGTCGGGCGGGCGACGCCGATCGCGTAGGAGAGCTGCAGCTCGGCGCGCTCGGCGAGACCGGCCGCGACGATGTTCTTGGCCACGTGCCGCGCGGCGTAAGCGGCGGAGCGGTCCACCTTCGTCGGGTCCTTGCCGGAGAACGCGCCGCCACCGTGGCGGGCGATGCCGCCGTAGGTGTCGACGATGATCTTGCGTCCGGTGAGTCCGGCATCGCCCATGGGGCCGCCGATGACGAAGCGGCCGGTGGGGTTGATGAGGATCCGCGGCGCCTTCTGCACGAGCGCGTCCGGAAGGATCGGGTTGATCACCTGCTCGATGACGTCGTTCTCCAGCGCCTCGCGCGCGATGTCCGGGTCGTGCTGGGTCGAGATGACGACGGTGTTGATGCGCGCCGGCTTGCCGTATTCGTAGTCGACGGTGACCTGCGACTTGCCGTCGGGCCGCAGGTAGGGGAGCGCGCCGGTCTTGCGCACGTACGCCAGCTGCTTGCAGAGGCGGTGGGCGAGCGAGATCGTCAGCGGCATGTACTCGGGCGTCTCGTTGCAGGCGAATCCGACCATCATGCCCTGGTCGCCGGCACCGGTATCGAGGTGGTCGGCCATGCCCGCGCCCTCTTTCGCCTCGAGCGCCTTGTCGACACCCATGGCGATATCGGCGGACTGCTCCTTGATCGAGACGAGGACGCCGCAGGTCTCCCAGTCGAAGCCGTAGTGCTGGTTGTTGTAGCCGATGTCGCGGACGGTATCGCGGACGATCGACGGGATGTCGACGTAGGTGGTCGTCGTGATCTCGCCGATGACGAGGACGAGGCCGGTGGTGCAGGCGGTCTCGCACGCGACGCGGCCCATCGGATCGTCTTTCAGGATCGCGTCGAGCACGGCGTCGCTGATCTGGTCGCACATCTTGTCGGGGTGCCCCTCGGTCACCGACTCCGAGGTGAGGCTCAACAGCGGCGA
>CAYJMJ010000007.1:6443-55992 GCA_964371095.1 uncultured Dehalococcoidia bacterium
GTGGTCCTCCTGTTTGTGGAACGAGGGAAGCGAGAAGCGAGAAACGAGAAGCGGGAAGGCCGCGGCTCGCTCTCAATCCGTCACATCCGCCGCGCCGTCTCCTGTCCCGTCGTGCGGGCGCAGCAGGCTGCGCCCCTACATGAAACTCGCTTCGTTCCAGCCCTCACTTCCGGCCTCTCGCATCCCGCTTCCAACGTCTACGTTCCAGATTCCCACGATGAGAGGTACTTTTTCTGCTCATCGGTGAGCGTGTCGATGGACATGCCCATGGCGTGGAGCTTGAGGCGGGCGATCTCCGCGTCGATCTCCTTCGGCACGGGGTAGACCGCGACGTCCATCTTCTTCTCGTTGTTGACGAGGTGCTCGCAGCTCAGCGCCTGGTTGGCGAAGCTCATGTCCATGACGCTCGCGGGGTGTCCTTCGGCAGCGGCGAGGTTGATCAGCCGGCCCTCGCCGAGGATGAAGATCTTGCGGCCGCTGGCGAGTTTGAACTCCTCGACGAAGGGGCGCACCTGGCGGCGTGCCTCGGCCATGCTGGCGAGCGCGGGCAGGTTGATCTCGTCGTTGAAGTGGCCGGAGTTCGCGACGATGGCGCCGTCCTTCATCACCTCCATGTGGTGGCGGTCGATGACGTTGATGTCGCCGGTCAGCGTGATGAAGATGTCGCCGAGCTTCGCGGCTTCGGCCATCGGCATCACGCGGAAGCCGTCCATGACGGCTTCGAGCGCGGGCAGTGGATCGACCTCGGTCACGATGACCTGCGCGCCCATGCCGCGCGCCCGTGAAGCGACGCCGCGGCCGCACCAGCCGTAGCCGGCGACAACGACGTTCTTGCCGGCCCAGAGCACGTTGGTGGCCCGCGTGATGCCATCGAGCGTGCTCTGGCCGGTGCCGTAGCGGTTATCGAACATGTGCTTCGTGTTCGCCTCGTTGACGGCGATGATCGGGTAACGGAGGCGACCTTCACCGGCGAGCGCCCGCAGGCGGATCACGCCGGTCGTCGTCTCCTCGGTGCCGCCGATGACGCCGGCGAGCAGATCCGTGCGGTCGCGGTGGAGCCGCGCCACGAGATCGGCGCCGTCGTCCATCGTGCACTGCGGCTTCGTGTCGAGCACGGCGTCGACGTGGCGGTAGTAGGTGTCGTTGTCCTCGCCCTTGATGGCGAACGTCGAGATGCCGTACTCGGCGACGAGGGCGGCGGCGACGTCGTCCTGCGTGCTGAGCGGGTTGGAGGCGCAGAGGGCTAATTCGGCGCCGCCGTCGCGCAGGGCGATCATCAGGTTCGCGGTCTCGGTCGTCACGTGGAGGCACGCGGCCACGCGCAGGCCGTTGAGCGGCCGCTCCTTCGCGAACCGCTCGCGGATCAGGCGGATCACGGGCATCTCGCGCGCGGCCCAATCGATGCGGCGGACGCCTTCCTCGGCGAGTCGCAGGTCTTTCACGTCGTGGGGGATCGTGTTCGTGGTCAACGTCGTCCTTCCTGATTGGGCGCGGCGGGCGCGCCATTTCCTGCCAAGTGATGCATGCGCGTCCTCCGCGCGCGGTCCGCGGTCATGCGCCGCGCAGCCTTACGATCTCGGCGCCGGTGCCGCGCCCGCGCAGCTGTGCGACTGCGCGACGCACGGCCGTCGCGATGCCCGTGACGTCGCGCCGCATCGCCGCGCCCTCGATCAGGCGGGCGACCTCGGTGTAACCCAGCCGTTCGTATGCGCGGACGGCCGGCGCGTTCGTGGGGTCGACGCTGAGGACGACCTCGCGGCAGAAGCGCAGGAGCTGCTGCGTGACGGCGCTGGTCGTCGCCTGGGCCAGGTGCTGGCCGCGGAATCTCGGGTGCGTGTAGACGTTGCCTACCACGGCGATGCCGCTGGCGCTCGAGATGACGTGCGTGCCCGCCACCGCCACGATGCGGCCGTCGCGCTCCGCGCCGAAGTAGACCGAATCTTCGATCTGGCGGCCGGAGTAGAACGATGGCACGCCGTCGCTGCGGTACAGCCGGTTGATCTCACGCGCATCGACGCCCTGCAGGCGGCGCACCTCGGCGTCGGCGGACGGCTGGAAGGTGTCGGCCGTGACCTGCATGCGGATCATGGTTTGCCGCTGCTCGAGGACGAAGTAGCGCAGCATCATGTCGAGGTGGCTCACCTCGCACGTCAGAAACGTCTGGCGCGCGCCGGGGTGCACGCGAAGCAGCGCCTCGAGCGCGGTTGTTTCGCCCATGGCGAAGGTGGCGTTGCCGAGGCCGCCGCGGGAGTGCAAGAGCAGCGCCTGGTTGCTGGCGCCGCTCGACAGCCACCACTCGGTCATGCGGAACAGCCCCGGCTCCAGCTGGCCGAGCGCGTACGCGGCGTACGGCCGCCGCCCTTCGAGGATGCGGCGGATCTGCTCGCGGTCGCGCAGCGGACGGATCAGGAACTCGTCCGGGGCCTGTGTCGCCGCCGTGCTGCGCTCCGCCCGGGTCATCGTGCGGCCTCGAGGTATCGCGCGAGGATCGGGGCGAGGTCGCGCCTGGTTTCGTCGGGCACGACGTCGAGCGGGGTGATGATCGCGGTGGCGAGCGCGTCGCGGCAGCGGCACGTGCGCGCCGGCAACGTGCGGGCGAGCGTGGCGGCGATCGTGCGCGCGTGCGCGACGTTACGCCGCAGGTTGGCGACGATCATGTCCACGGACACTTTTTCGTGGCCGTCGTGCCAGGTGTCGTAGTCGGTGACGCAGGCGAGCATCGCGTAGCAGAGGCCCGCCTCGCGGGCGAGCTTTGCCTCGGGCAGCGCGGTCATGCCGATAACGTCGGCGCCCCAGCTCCGGTAGAGGTTCGACTCGGCGCGCGTCGAGAAGGCGGGGCCCTCCATCACGACGAGCGTGCCGCCGCGGTGCGACGTCACGCCCGCGCGGGCGGCAGCCTCGCTCAGCGCGTCGCTGAGGGCGGGGCAGAACGGCGCGTCGAAGGCGATGTGCGCGACGATGCCGCGGCCGAAGAACGTCGATGGGCGGCCGCCGCGCGTGCGGTCGATGATCTGGTCCGGCACGACCATGTGGAGCGGCGCGACTTCCTCCTTCAGGCTGCCGACCGCGCTCACGGACAGGACGTGCTCGACGCCGAGCGATGCCAGCGCCCAGATGTTCGCGCGCTGCGGCAGCTCGCCGGGCAGGATGCGGTGCCCGACGCCGTGTCGCGGCAGAAACGCCGTGCGCACGCCCTCGATCGTTCCGATGACGATCGCGTCGGACGTGGCGCCGAAGGGGGTGTCGACGGTGACGCGCTCGACGTCGCCGATGCCATCCATCTCGTAGAAGCCGGAGCCGCCGATGACGGCGAAGCGGGCGCGCGTCATGACGCCACCGCCGCGGTACGGGCGATGGAGGCGATGGCCGCCGCGTAGGGGGGCCGCAGCACGCCGCGTTCCGTGACGATCGCCGTCACGAGCGCCGCCGGAGTGACGTCGAACGCGGGGTTGCGGGCGGCGCTCCCGGCCGGAGCCGTGGCGGCGCCGGCGAAGGCCAGCACTTCGTCCGCGTCGCGCTCCTCGATGCGTATGCCGTTGCCGGACGCGGTGGCGGTATCGATGGTGCTCAGCGGCGCGGCGACGTAGAACGGCACGCCGTGGGCGGCGGCGGCGAGCGCAAGGCCATAGGTGCCGACCTTGTTCGCGGCATCGCCGTTGGCGGCGATGCGGTCCGCGCCGACGACGACCGCCTGCACCTCGCCGCGCGCGATGAGTCCCGCCGCTGCGCCATCGACGATGATCTCGTACGGGACGCCGGCCTGCGCCAGTTCCCACGCGGTCAGGCGTGCGCCCTGCAGGAGCGGGCGCGTCTCGTCGACGAGTGCGCGCACGTCCTTGCCGTCGCGGTGGGCGGTCTTGATTACGCCGAGCGCCGTGCCGATGCCGCCGGTTGCGAGCCCGCCGGCGTTGCAGTGCGTGAGGATCGTGGTTCGGGAATCGAGCAGATCGGCGCCGAGGCGGCCGATGCGCGCGTCGGCCTCGATCTGATCGCGGTGGATGCGGATGGCCTCGGATTCGGCGAGCGAGGGATCGCCTGCCGATGCGGCGAGGACGCGGTCGATGGCCCATCGCAAGTTCACCGCCGTGGGCCGGGTCGCGGCGAGCGCGGCGGCCGCTGCGGAGACGTCGCCGCCGTTGCGGGCCGTCAGCACGAGTGCGTACGCGGCGGCGATGCCGATGAGGGGCGCGCCGCGCACGGCGAGCCGCCGGATGGCGTCGGCCACCTCGGCCGCGTCGCGCGCGTCGATGTAGCGCACCTCGGCGGGGAGGCGCGTCTGGTCGAGGATGCGGAGGCAGTCGCCGCGCCAGGCGATCGGTTCATGCTGCGTCATTTTCGTCTCAGGCAACAAGAAAGCTTCTCGTCCGGGTGGTGAGAAGCTTCACGATTCTCTCTCATCTCTCTCGCCGAAGCGAGTCGGATTTGGCACCCGCCTGGGCGGGTTGCCGGGTTTCGTAGGGCCGATCCCTCCACCACTCTCGATAAGAGTCCGTATTCAATTGTTGCGGCATTGTAGGAGGCTGGCGGGCGGCGGGTCAAGGCGGGAGGGATGGCGAGTCTTTGGGAAACCGGATCTCCGTTTCACTCGGCTCCCTCGCTCTCCGGGATGCTAGAGGAGAATCGTCGGTTCTGCCGATATTTCCCTCCTCACGACGAACGTTCCCGCGAGCCGATCCCACAACGACTGGTGGCCTTCGGTCCAGAGGAGCATCGCATCGCCAAACATGATGACGATGGCAAAGACCGCCTGCACTGTCGGAACCCCGCGGAGAAGTGCGCCGAACGCCAGCCCAAACAGCAGCGGTGTGCTTCGGCGCAATCCCGCCGCCAGACCGGGACTGCGGCCACCTGATCGGCGGATGTGTATCTGCAGCCATCGTTTTCCGACGGTCATTCCATAGATGTTCCCGGCTATCAGGTAGAGGGTGGGCGAGGAAACGAGCACGGGCCGGAGTTCCGGGAACGCGGGATACACGAAGATGCCCAGCGGGACAAGGATGACGAAGACCTCGATCATCACGTCGATCAGGAAGGCACCCAGACGTTGCCATGGCGATGCCACGTTTGGCGGAACTTGCGTGGAGCGGTTCAACGTTTCATCGACCTTTGCGACGCGGGCGGGCTTTATGTACGTGTCGCGAAAGAGACCACATACCGTCAGAGCTTCATCGTTGAGCATCATCGCACCGAGGTACTTGATGGTGCAATGCGATGACTCTAGAACGGGTGTGTGCCGAGGGGGTTTAGTAGCGCCCCTTACACCGGCAGGCGGCCGATGACGATCTGGAACGAACGCTCCCATTCGATCTCGCGATCGAGGCCGCCGTACATCGCTTCGAGCTGCGGGGTTACGCGCTCGAGGACGGCGGGCAGCACCTCGTCGGGAATCTGCCACGAGCTGGAGTAGTCCTTGCGGGCGAGCCGCTCGATCATCGTCCGGCCGCGCGAGCGCTCGGGCCAGCTTGCCACCGTCGTCGCCGTCACCTCGGCGCCGATGTCGCGCAGGACGTGCTCGGTCAGCGTGCGCGCCTCGGCGTGGGCGTCGCGGGAGGCGATGTCGATGCCGGAGAGGTCGGCGACGGCGCGCCGGATCAGCTGGTCGGCCTCGTCGCGCTGGCCGATGCGGCCCTGGTCCGCGCCGAAGAGGATGACGCCGCCGGGCCGCACGAGCGTGGCGGTGGCGCGCAGGGTAGCCTCGGCGTCCGGCACGAGGTGGAGGATGTGGACGAAGAGCGCGGCATCGAACGTGGCTGCGCGCAGGGGAGGATGCGACGCCTCGGCCAGGATCACGTCGATGTCGCGGCGCTTCTCGCGCAGCACCGCCAGCATCTTCGCCGAGATGTCGATGCCGGTGACGCGCACGCCGGCCTCGGCGAGGGGCACCGCCATGCGCCCCGTGCCGATGCCGACTTCGAGCAGCCGCGGCGACGGCGACACCTCGCGCGCCATCTCGGCGATCGCGTCGCCGATAGCGCGGGCGGCGTCGGGCGGCATGCCGCGCGTGTCGTCGTAGCAGTGGGCGACGCGGTCGAAGGATTTGAGGGGGGAGTTCACAGTTGGCAGTTTACAGTTCACAGTTCTGTTAGCGGTTGCGGTCTCGCAGGTGCTTTCGACGCTAGCGGCCGATCGGAGATTCGGCGGAGCTGAAGCTCCGCGGGTACTGGTGTGGATCGGCGTGCGGTGCACAGTGAACTGTGAACCCTACACGTTGAACAGGATGTTGAGGCAGTCGCCGTCCTGGACGACGTAGGTCTTGCCTTCCTGGCGCAGGTGGCCGTGTTTGCGCGCCTCGGCGATGGTGCCGGCGGCCTGCAGCTCGTCCCAGCGGACGACTTCGGCGCGGATGAAGCCGCGTTCCAGATCGGTGTGGATCTTGCCGGCCGCGACGGGCGCCGTCGCGCCGCGATGGACGTTCCAGGCGCGGCACTCGTCCGGCCCGACCGTGAAGAACGAGATCAGGCCGGTCAGCTCGTAGGACATGCGGATCATGCGGTGGAGGCCGGGCTCCATGATGCCGAGATCCTTGCGGAACTCGACGGCGTCTTCGTCAGACATCTGGGCCAGCTCCTGCTCGATCTTGCCGCTGATGGCCGCGACGGCGAGGTGCGAGCCGTGCTGCGTCGCGGCGAACGCGGCCTCGATCTCGCCGGTGCGCGCCGCGTCGCCCTCGTCGACGTTGAGGACGATGAGGAGGGGCTTGTCGGTGAGGAACTGGTAGTTCACCAGCATCCTCGCTTCTTCGTCGCTCATCTCCTGGTCGCGCAGCGGCCTCTCCGCCTCGAGGCCCGCCTTCAGCCGCTGCAGCAGTGTCACCTCGCGCTCGGCCGCGTCGCGCTCACCCGCCTTGACCGCGCGCATCGACGCCTCGATGCGCTCGAGGCGCTTCTCGATGAAGGCGGCGTCGGCGAAGGCCAGCTCCAGCTCCATCGCGGCGGCGTCGCGCGCGGGGTCGACGGAGCCCTGGGGGTGCGGCACGGTCTCATCGGCGAAGGCGCGGACGACGTGGATCAGCGCGTCGCAGCGGGCGAGCTGGGCGAGGAACTGCGCGGGCGGCCCCTGGCCGTCGCTGAACGCCTCGCCCGGGAAGTCGATGTAGCGGATGTCGGCGAGCGTGAACTTCTTCGGGTTGAAGAGCTTCGCGAGGTCTTCGAGCCGCTGGTCCGGCACCTTGACGACGCCGATGTTCGGCTGCACGCCGGCGCCGTACGCGCCGGTCTGGGCGTGGCCGCGGGTCACGGCGTTGAAGATCGTCGTCTTGCCGCTGCGCTGGTAGCCGATGATGCCGAGGTCCATGTCGTTAGGGTACTAGAGGCTGGAGGTTAGAGGTTGGGGGTTGGAGGGGGTGGGCAGGCTATCCGCCGCCGCGCTGCGCTTTCTTGCGGAGCTGCTCCAGGACCGCCGCGGCGTGCTCGCCCTCGATGGTCACGGTGATGCGGGCGATGGCGGGGGGAGCCGTGGGCGCGGGTGTGAGCGTCGCGCGCCAGCCATCGCCGTGGACCGCGCCAGCGCCATCGCGTTCGCCGCCGAGATCGAGGAGGTACGCCTCCAGCAGCCACGCGGGCATGCCGCCGAACACGACCTCAGGCATCGTCAGCCGCCGGCGACGGGCGGGAAGATCGCGATCTCGTCGCTGTCCGCCAGCGGGGTCGCGAGGCCGTCGAGATAGCGGATGTCGCGGCCGTCGACGAAGACGGAGACGTACGGCACGACGCGGCCCTGCGCGTCGAAGATGCAGCCCTCGAGGCCGGGCTTGCGCGCGAGCAGCTCGCGAATCGCATCGCCGACACTCGCGCCGTCGCGCCAGCCGATCTCCACGTCGCGCTCGCCGCCGGCGCGGGCCCGCAGCGTCGCGTAGAGGCGGATTACCACGACCTAACCCCCGGCCCCTTCCCTATGAGGGAAGGGGAGCTCCGGACGGTGAGGTCGGTGCTCTGATCCAACGGCATAACGTCGGCTCGCTAGACGATTTCCAACTCCTTCAGCTTACTATCAGGGACGACGCCGTTGTTCCAGCCGCGGGCGTCGTAGTACTCGCGCAGCATCAGGTCCAGCTCGCAGACGTGGCCCTCCGAACCCTTGGCGGTGGACGGCTCTTCCAGAAAGCGCTTCGGCAGCGTGTCCGACCCTTCGCGGAAGCCGGCGAGGTTGTTGTAGTGGCGCTCCAGGTTGTAGATGCGCTCGCCGGTCCGAAGCAGGTCGTCGCCGGTCACCTTGACGCCGGTCACGGCCGAGTACTGCGCGGCGTACTCTTCCGGTCCCTCGGCGAAGGCGGAGAACTTGCAGAGGTCGAACGAGTCAGAGACCGCGTGCAAGTCCTGCAAGAGCTTGGTGAGCTTTCCCTTGCCCTCCCAGGCGAGCGGGTCGGTCTTCTCGGGCACGCCGAGCAGCTCGCTCGCGGGCGTGTAGGCGCGCAGGTGACAGGCGCCGCGGTTGCTCGTCGCGTAGGCGATGCCCATGCCTTTCAGGCCGCGCGGGTCGTACGCCGGTGTCGATTGTCCCTTGACGGTCATCGCCAGGTTGCCGTCGCCGAACTTCTCGGCGGCGCGCTGGGTGCCCTCGGCCATCGTGTCGCCGATGCCTTCGCGGCGGCCGACCATGTGCGTAAGCTCGACCATGCGGTCGGTGTCGCCCCACTCGATGCGTTCCTTGATCAGCTCCTTCTCGCTGGCCTCCATCGACATGCCGAGCACCTGGCCGAGTTCGATGGCGTCCATGCCGTAGTCGTTGCAGAGATCGATGAGGTAGGCGATGGAGTCGCGGTTCGCGTTGCCGCAGTTCGCGCCGAGCGACCACGCGGGCTCGTACTCGAAGCTCTCCATGTGGACAGCGTACTTGCCGTGCGTCTCGACCTCCTTCTTGCAGGCGACCGGGCAGGCGTGGCAGGTCGGGTCGTGGACGAGGATGGTTTCCTTGATCTTCTCGCCGGCGATCTCCTCGGCGGCGGCGAACGTCGTCTGCTGCGAGTTCTTCGCGCCGAGGGCGCCGATGGTGTTCGTGACGTTCATCAGCACGTTGGTGCCGTAGACGGAGAGCCCGCCCTTGCGCGGCGAGGTCACAGTCGCTTCGTCCATGAGCACGGCGAGCGCGCGCTGGTGCGCGATCTTGAAGGCGTCCTTGTCTTTCGCCTTCGGGATGTTCTTCTTCGCCTTGATGACGACGGCCTTCAACTGCTTGCTGCCGGCGACGGCGCCGGTGCCGCCGCGGCCGGACGCGCGGTCGTTCTCGTTGATGCACGAGGCGTAGCGCACGAGCTTCTCTCCGGCGGGGCCGATGGCGATGACGCTGGTGTCGTCGCCGTGGCGGGCGAGCAACGTCTTCACGGTCTCGTGCACGCCCTTTCCCCAGAGGTCGGCGGCATCGCGCAGCTCGAGCTTGCCGTCCTCGACGTACGCGTAGACGGGCTTCGCCGCTCGGCCCTTGAAGAGCAGCCCGTCGAAGCCGGCCCAGCGCAGGCGCGCGGCGGACCAGCCGCCGTGGTGCGAATCCGTGACCGTGCCGGTGAGGGGCGACTTCGTGACGATCGCCATGCGGCCGCTCATCGTCACCTCGGTGCCGGTGAGCGGGCCGTTCATGAAGCAGAGCAGGTTGTCGGGCGCCAGCGGATCGACGCCGGGGCCGTTGTCGAAGACATATTTCACGCCGAGGCCGCGCGCGCCGACGTACTTTCGCGCATCGGTCTCGTCAATGTGCTCGTAGGCGACCCGCCCGGAGGTCAGGTCGACGCGCGCGATCCGGTCCGCGTACCCACCGAGGTTCATTGCTGACTCCTTTCGTGGCGGCTGCCGCTCTGGTTGCGGAGGGTGCAGATCAAATTATGCCCCTGACGCGGAGATTTGTCGTTCGGCCGGGGTGGGCATGACGGCCGGACGAGAACCTAGAACTGAGAACCTATCACGCAATCCGGTGACCAGTGCCTCGGCGACAGTAGGTTCTTGGTTCCGGGTCCTACACGACGAACATGCCGGTGATCTCCGTCATGCCGATGCCGATCTCCGGCCAGGCCGCCGTCGCTTCGGCGATGAGCTGGATGGCGCCGCGCTGCGACGGCCAGACAAAGCGGGAGAGCGCGTCTTCGAGCGGGCACCACTCGTAGGCCGTGTGCTCCTCCGAGACCTCGACGCCGGGAGCGCCGGTCACGAAGGCGGCGAAGGCCGGGACGAGGTGCACGCCGTCGGTGCCCTCGCTGTAGAAGGTCTCGATGTAGTCGGTCTTGAAGAATCGTTCGGGGGTGAGGCCGGTCTCCTCGACGCACTCGCGCCAGGCGGCGTCGTAGGCCTTCTCGTTGTCATCGATCATGCCGTGGACGGCCTGCCAGGTGTCGGCGTGCATGAGGTGGGGTGCGCGGTAGAGCAGCAGGAACGACGGCCGCCCGTGGAGCATCGTGAACACGTAGGTGGAGATGGAGCCGGTCTTGACGTCCATTGGCACTCCTCGTTGCGGCTTGCCCGCACGGGGAGCATAGCGCAGCCGGTGGCGGGCGGGTGTCACCCGGGTGGGGCGGTTGGAGATTGGAAGTTGGAGGTTGGAGGAGGGCGGTTCAGGCCAGTTCGGGTGCGAGTTTACCCCGCTGCGCGGACGGCGGGCGGGGCGGGGGCGAGGGACTCGCGGGCGGCGGCGAGGTCGGCGCGGGTTTCGGGGCGGGTGGTCAGCTCGAGGCCGATGCGCTGGATGCCGGCGATGACGGTGGAGTGGTCGCGGTTGCCGAGCATACGGCCGATCTCGGCGACGCTCTTGCGGCCGTCTTCGCGCAGCAGGTACATGGTGAGGTGGCGCGCGTACGACACGTCGCGATTGCGGCTGCGGCCGCGCACGTCGCCCGGCTGGACGCCCATCCGCCGGCAGACGGCCGCGACGATGTCGTCGGCCGTGGCGGGCTCCGCTTCGCCTTTGGGCAGCGGTGTCAGCGGCGACAGGGCGCGCTCGATGGTCTCGCGCGTCACGGCGCCGCCGATGAGCGGCACGTAGGCCAGCACGCGGTTCAGGTAGCCCTCGAGCTCGCGCACGGTGGGGCAGCAGCGCTCGGCGATGATCTCCAACGCTTCGGCGGGCAGCTGCAGTGCGTGGCGGCGCGCCTTCGAGCGGAGGATAGCGAGGCGCGTCTCGAATGCGGGCCGCTGGAGGTCGGCCGCGAGCCCCCACTGGAGGCGCGTGCGCAGGGCCTCGGTCAGGCCGGTGAGCTGGGACGGCGGGCGGTCCGTTGTGACGACGATCTGCTTGCCGGCGGCGTGCAGGTCGTTGAACGTGTGGAAGAACTCCTTCTCGAACCCGTCGCGCCCCTCGAAGAACTGGATGTCGTCGATGAGGAGCACGTCGGCGCTGCGATAGCGGCGGCGGAACTGGTCGAGGCCGCCGTTGAGGGCGCGGACGTAGTCGTTGCAGAAGCGTTCGGCGGGGGCGTAGATGACGGACAAGCCGGCCTCGTAGGCGGCGTGGCCGATGGCCTGGAGCAGGTGGGTCTTGCCGAGCCCGGGTGTGCCGAAGATGGTGAGCGGGTTCAGGACGCCGGGTTCGAGCGCCGCCCGCTGCGCGGCATCGAAGGCGAGGCGGTTCTCGTCGCCGACGACGAAGGTGTCGAAGGTCAGTGCCGGGTTGAGCACGGGCGGCGCGACGGAGCGGCCGCCGCGGCGATCCGGCTCCGTCGCGCCGTCTGGCCCAGACAGGAGAACAGGCGCTTCGATGTCCGCGGGGCGCACGACCTCGAACGCCACGTCGATGCCGTGGCCGAGGACGCGCGCCAGCGTCTTGGTGATGACGGGCCGCAGCCGCGTCGTGAGCCATTCCGTCGCGAAGTCGCTCTGCGCGCCGACGACGAAGCGGCCGTCCTCGTGGCGCAGGCCGACGGTGTCACGCAGCCACGTGTCGAAGTTGGCGCGGGTGACGAGCATCTCGAGCTGGCCGAGCGTTGCGGTCCAGGTCGCGGCGGCGGTGGTGGTCGTGGTGGCGGTGGTCATGACCTGGGCGCTCCGGTCGCGGACGAGAGGGCAGACAGATCGGTGCGGCGGCATCCTGCAACAGGCAACACGAATCCCTCCCGGCGCAACACGCCGGCACACGCGGTGGAAACCCAGAGACGATAGACCGAGAACCTGAAGGTGGAGTACCGATGGTGCGAGCCGACCTCACCGCGGCTCTTGCTCCCTCCCCCTCTTCGGGGTCGAACGGCCCGCACCGGGTGGCGGTGACGAGCCGTGTGAGGTGGTTGGTAACCCTCAGGACAGGCCGAAGAATACAGTTGCCCCGAAAAGCGATCAAGGCTTTTATGACGACTACTCCATCGAAATTTCTCCCCCTTTTCACAGCGTCGCTACGGCGCCCTTCGGTGTCACAGAAACGTATCAGTCCGACGCCGCCGCGGTCTCGATCGGTCGCATGGAACAGGGCGATCGCGGCGGCTGCGCGGCGACGATCGCGGTTTGCCACGCGCGCGATCCGGGCCTACAGTAAGACGCGCGCGACCGCGCGGACGCATCGAAGACGGACGCATTGTTGGAGCACCCGCAGGCCATCGCCGCCGCGCGCGCAGGCGCGATCCCGCGCATGATCGACGCGGTGCAGCGGCGTCGCGTCTTCCGTGACGTGTTCGAGATCGGGCTCGTGGCGCTCGCGTTCCTGCTGTACTTTCTCGTTCGCGGCGCGGTGGTCAATCGCCATTCGGAGGCGTTGCGGAACGCGAACCAGATCATCGACATCGAGCGGGCGCTCGGGATCTTCTGGGAGCCGCGGCTGCAGGAGGTCGTGCTCAACCGCAGGCCGCTCGTCGACCTGTTCAACTTCATCTACTTCTGGCTCGACTTTCCGCTGATCGTCGTCGTCGGACTGGGACTGTACTTTTTCCGGCGCCACCAGTACACCGTTGCGCGCGACGCGATCCTGCTGTCGGGGGCGATCGCGCTCGTTATCTACAACCTGTATCCCGTGATGCCGCCGCGGCTGTTGCCTTCGGGAGAGTTCGTCGGCACGATCGAGAAATACAACCAGCTGAGTTACCAGGCGCAGTCGATGCAGGCGTTCGTGAATCCGTACGCCGCCGTGCCGAGCCTGCATTTCGGCTGGGCGATGATCATCGGCGGGTCGATCGTCCTCGCCACGCGGAACCCGCTCGTGCGAGCCTTCGGCGTGTTGCTGCCGTGGGCGCAGATGGCGGCGATCGTGTTCACGGCGAACCACTACATCGTCGATGCGTTCGCGGGGCTGGTCGTGTGCCTGGCCGGGCTCGTGCTCGCCGCGGCGATGCAGCGGTGGGTGTATCCGGCCATCGCGGCATTCGCGCAGCGTCGCTGGGGCCCGCCGACGGGCGCTCCCGCGTCGTAGCGACGCAGCACCCATGGCGGGGCGGGCGCTGACACCCAGGCACGCCTGCGCTCGGACGCGCCTGCGCCGGTTGGCGCGTGCACGGAAACCCCCATTTTCGCAGCGAGCGCTTCGTTTTGGTGCGCCGGCGGTCGATAACGTCTCTGGAACCAGCAGACGGAATGAGGAGAAAAGATGGCCACCAACGACCAGCCGACCGGACTCGATCGGGAACTCACGTGGGCGCTCGACGATCTCCACGCCGCGCTCAAGCGCGCCACGGAAGCCACCGCAACCATCAAGGGGCTCCTGCCCCGGCTCGCCGCGACCGGCTCACTGTTCGACGAGATCGAGGCGCTTGTCCGTGCAGGGCGCCAGCAGATCGGCGCGGGCGAGGCCGGCACGGAGAGTGCGTCTGGCGCGCTGGCCAGCATCGCGCGGCCGACGATCGTCGCACCGAACCACGCAGCGCCGCGTCCCGCGCCTGTGCTGGAGCCGTCGGCGTCGTTCACGACGCCCGAGTCGAAGAGCATCGACTGGTCGCCGGTGCTCGAGACGGCCGCCGCGCCCGGGGCGGCGCCGGCCGCCGGGGCCGCGCTTGCGACGGAGCAGCCGCCGGTCGCCGTTGAAGACCTGCACTGCTTCCGGCTCGAGTTTGAGAGCCAGCCCGGGCCGCTCGACCTGCGCACCGTCGACGACGCCGTGAGCGAGCACCCAGCCGTCCGCGACGTCGCGCTGCTCGACTACGACGGACACCGCGCGACGCTGAAGGTCTGGATCGGCCGGGATGCCAGTCCGGCGGACGTCCAGGAATCGCTCAAGGAGCGCGCAGGAAACCTCTTCGCCGCGGATCAGGACGTGACGATCGTGGCGCTGGAGGATGCAGCGTAGCGCCTGCGGCGCTGCTGTCAGTCGGTCAGCTATCAGCTATCACTAGGAGACCCTCGCCATGGCGAGGGTCTCCGTTTGCGTCCGCGGTGGACTGCCGATGGTGCTCTGCCAATGCGGGCGTACTTTGAGCCGCGCCACGGATGGAACGGACATCTTCAGCCGCCTGCTAGGCAGCAGCCTCGTACATGCGGCGGACGGCGGCGGCGAACAGGGAGGCGGTCTCCTTGCCGTCGACGGGGTACGTGCCCCATCCGCACGCCAGGTGGAGTTCGAGTCCCGGCGCGTTCTCGTCGCGGCTGGCGGCCTGGGCGGTGCGCAGGAGGCGCTCGGCGGCGGCCGCCGCGCCTGCCGCCGTGGCCTCGGTCAGGATCATCGTGTAGCCACTGTCGCGGTACGCGCCGATGACGTCGACGTCGCGGGCATCGGCGGCAAGCGCGGCGCCCAGGCGCTCGAGCAGGCGGTCGGTGAGCGTCCGGCCGAACTTCTCGTACAGGAGGCGCAGGTTCGTTGCCTCGACCACGGCGATCGAGACGTGGTGCTTGTAGCGATCGGCCCGCGCGAGTTCCTTCTGGAGGTCGGACTCCAGCTTGCGTGCATCGAACACGGAACGAGCGATGGCCGCGGTGGCGCCCTGGACGGCAGCCAATCCCTGGCGAAGGTTCGCCGCGGCGCAGGCGACGTGGGCGGCGAGGAGCCGCATCTGCTCGGTCTGCGGCTCGCGCGAGAACAGGAGCGCGAGCGCACCGATACGCTCGCCGGCCGCGACAAGCGGGACCAGCGCGGCCGCAGCGATACCCAGCTCCCGCTGGGCGGCGTCGGCGCGGTCGGGACTCGTCAATCCCTGGAACAGCTCGCCCGCCGTGGCCGACACCGGCGTCTCGACGTCGAGCGCTTCGGCGATGGCGGGGGCTTCGGCGGGATCGAGCGTCGTGCCGAGCACGTGCGTGCCGAAGGCGCCGATCGCGCGATGCTGGGAGCGGCGCCGCACGTCGGAGGCGGGCACACGGCGCTCGAGCCGGCCGTCGTCGCCTTCGCAGTAGAGGAAGGCGTACGGCGCGTGCAGCAGGCGCTCCGCGGCGGTCGCCGCGGCGTCCGCGAGCGCTTCGAGCGTGACGGCGGTGTGGATCGGCAGAAGTGCGGCGAGAATGCTGGTGACGGCATCTTCGCCCGGTTGTGCGTTGTTGCGCTTGTCGTTGGTGCGGGGCATGGCGTGATCCTTCAGCGCTGGCTCAGGTTCGCGACCGAGACGGCGACCTGGCTGAGGTTCTCCTCAAGCCGCTTGACGGCGCTCTCCAGGTCGTGCAGGTGTTGCCGCGAGTCCTCGTTCCGCAGGACGCCGGCTTCGACGAGGTTGCGGACGGCGTCCTGCAGCCGTGTCTGCTGCTCGATCAGGGAATCGGCCTGTTGCCGGAGGTTGTTCAGCTCGTCCGCGGCCTGGTTGAGGTCGACGCGCGGCGCCATGGCATGCATCGTTTCCCGCGACGCGAGGTAGCGGGCGAGATCCTGCACGGCCATGCTGGCCTTCGCAGCCTCGTTCGCGGCACGGCTGGCGCGGTCGAAGATGCGCCACGACCCGAAGGTGCCGATGAGCGTGAACAGCAGCAGGCCGCCGAGACCCATCGTCACGGCGGCGACGGCGGCGGCAAACTCCCAATTTGTGGTGTCGCCCACGGCACACCTCCGGCGGGCCGCCTCGCGGCCTGGCGCTAGAGAATGATCGGTTGCCGGGGGCCGCCGCTAAAGGTCACCGGCACCGGAAGTTCCCCTAGGCGCGATCCCTGAGCCACGCGACCAGCTCGCGGTTGACGACCTCCGGAGCTTCCTGCTGGGTCCAATGCCCGCAGCCGGGAATCGGGCGGTAGGTCAGGTTCTTGACCCAGTCGGTCAGCCGGTCGTTCATCCCCTTCTGGAGCACCGGGTCCGCCTCGCCCCAGAGCACGAGCGTCGGGACGAGAATGGGGCCCCGCGGCCAGGCGGCCGGTCCCTGGCGAATCGCCCGGCGGTAGTAGGCGAGCGTCGAGCGGGCCGCGCCCGGCCGGAGGAACGCCTCGCGGTACAGGTCGAGGTCGTCCGGCGAGAAGACGTTCGGCCGGCCGGCGCTTCGGACGAACGCGCCGGCGATCGCGGACGCGCGGTTACGGGTCAACAGCCACTCGGGCAGGCGGGGAATCTGGAAGAGGAACATGTAGCTGCTCTTGAGCATCTGCCGGATGTTGCGGCGGAGGAAGCGTCCGAACGCCGCCGGGTGCGGCGCGTTCATGATCGTGAGGCTGCGCACGAACTCGGGCCGCCGCCACGCCAGCTGCCACGCGATAATCCCGCCCCAGTCGTGCCCGACGACGTGTGCCCGCTCCTCGCCGAGCGCGGCGGCGAGCGCGACCACGTCGTCGACGAGCTGCTCGATGTTGTAGCCGCCGGCAGGCTTGTCGGTGAGGTTGTAGCCGCGCAGGTCGGGCGCGACGGCGCGGAAGCCCGCCGCGGCGAGTGCGGGCAGCTGCATCCGCCAGGAGTACCAGCACTCGGGGAAGCCGTGGAGCAGGAGAACGAGGGGCCCCTCACCTTGCTCCACATAATGGAATCGAATGCCGTTGGCTTCGACGAACGCGTGGCGGGTTTCGGTGGTCATTGCAACAGGATATCGGTTGAGCGGCAGCGGAGGACCGGAACTGTCGCGGCTGGACGGGCCGCGCTACCCTGTGTCCATGACGGTCGATCTGCGGATGGGAGTCGATCGAGTCGCCGATGAAGTGGGCGGCGGACCCTCGCTCGATCTCGAGTTCCGCGCGCTGACGATGCTGGCGGAGCGGACGCGGAGCGAGCCTCCGGCGACGCCGTTGGACGCGCTCCAACACATCGTCGACGTCGCGCGCGAGATGACGCGCGGCACGTACGGCGCGCTAGCGGTGACCGGCACTAACGACTATGTCGAGGGCTTCGTCGTGAGCGGCGTCGACACCGCGGCGCTTAAGGCGCTGAAGACGGCGCCACAGGGGCATGGCCCCCTCGGCTCGATGCGGCAGGACGGCCTGCCCGTGCGCCTCGACGACGTCGCGCGCCACTCACACGCGTTCGGGTTCCCGCCGAAACACCCGGAGATGAAGGAGCTGCTCGGCGTGCCCATTTTCGGAGGTGGGGGCGTTCGCGGCGCTATCTACGTGACGGATCGCCGGGGCGGCGGCAGCTTCGACGAGAAGGACGAGCAGGTGCTGCGTTTGCTGAGCCGCCACGCCGGCCTGATCATCGATTCTTCCTGGTACTGACGTGCGGTTTGCCACCTACAGCGAGTCCGGTCACGAGACAGAACACCTGGGGCTGGTGCTCGACGGCCGCATCATCAACGTGAGCGTCGCCGCCGAGCTTTTCGGCCTGGGGGCCGTTTCCGACGACATGCTTGGCTTCATCGGCGGCGGCGAGGCGGCGCTCGCGACGGCGCGGGCCGTCGAAGAGAAGCTGGCGGGCGATCGAGCACACGGCCTTCCGCTCGAGTCGGTGCGGCTGCTTGCGCCGATACCGCGTCCGGCGCGGAACGTGGTGTGCATCGGCCTGAACTACGCCGATCACGTCGCTGAATCGCAGTCGGTCGTCGGCACGAACGTGCCGAAGTTCCCGGTGTTCTTCAGCAAGCCGCCATCCACCGTCATCGGTTCCGGCGACGCGATCCCGTGGCACGGTGCGGTGAGCACCTCGATCGACTGGGAGGTGGAGCTGGCGCTGATCATCGGCCGGGAGTGCCGCGACGTTGCCGAGGCGTCGGCGCTGGATTGCGTCTTCGGATACACGGTGGCGAACGACGTCACGGCGCGGGACCTGCAGCAGCGGCACGGTCAGTGGTACAAGGGGAAGGGGCTCGACGGGTTCTGCCCACTCGGGCCGGTCGTCGTGACGGCCGACGAGATCGGCGATCCGCACGCGCTCGACATCCGGCTGCGGGTGAACGGCGTCGAGAAGCAGCGCTCGAACACGAGGCACCTGATCTTCCGGATCCCGCGGCTGATCGCCGAATGGTCGGCGGGCATGACGCTGTTCCCGGGCGACATTTTGCTGACCGGCACGCCGTCGGGCGTCGGCATCGGCCGGACGCCTCCGGAATTCCTCAAGCCGGGCGACGTGGTGGAGGCGGAGATCCCGGCGATCGGCGTTCTGCGCAACACGGTGGGCGGCTAGTGCGGCGCTTCGAACACCTCTTATGCTGCGCGCGGTGGCACACGCGTCCGAGATCCCCAGGCGAGGCATCGTACGGCGTCGGTCCGGCTTCGCCGGACGCGCAGCCGAGGGCGGCTACGCCACACGCTTCGCGTCGCGCTGACGGACGCCAGACTTGAACGCACCACACCGGGCCAGCCGTGCAGGCTCGGCGGGGACAACGAAAACGCCCGGGCGCTACGCCCCAGGCGTGTTCGATCGTTAGAGCTGGCCGTTGGTGTTCGGCTACAGGCGAAGCTTGCCGTGCGACGGCTGGCGGCGTCGCTGTCGCGGATGACTTTCGTCCTCTTCGATCAGCTCGATCGGCGGGGTCGAGACCGCTTCGTGGACATAACCGCAGGACAGGCAGGTGCTATAGGCGCCGTACCAGTCACGCTCTACGATCATGGAACCACGGCAGCGGGGGCAGGAACGGGGAAGGGCGGTGTTCATGAGGGCAGTCCTTCCAAGGCCCAGAGGGCCCAATCCCCCGCCGACGGCAGGGGTACCAGAAAGCCGGGATCGCCAATCACGGGCCTTCCGTTGCCTACGGGGTTAGCTGTCGGGTTCGGACTGAAAGGCCGTGTCCTACGCATCGACGCGCCGTTGCCGGGTCGCCGTGCGATTCACCCCGTCCGCTGGTGCGGACCGTGGTTCCCCCGTCCTCGCCAGCCGGTGGCGGCCCGGCGAGGTTCGGCATCACCCGCCTGAGGCGGGCTAAACGTCCTGAGCGCAGCGCGCTCCGAACCGTTTGTGATTTCCGGTACATGTTACGACGGGATGAACAAACCTGTCAACGGGTTTGGCCGGAAATATGCGGAATCTGTAAAGCCCGCGCCTGAAATCGCCAGTTTCCGAACCGCGACGGTGCGAATGCGCCACCGCGGCGCAGATGGCGGCTGGAACCGTCGCCGGGGTGTGGGCCGCAGGCGGAGCATGGGGCGGGCGCAGGAGGCTGCGTGTGGCGGGCGCAGGAGGCCGCGTGTGGCGGGGCGCAGAGGCTGCGCGTGGCGGGCCGCGGCGGCTGTGTGGGGCGGGCGCAGCGGGCTGCGTGTGGTGGGGCGCAGCATGGGGCGGGCGCAGCAGGCTGCGGCCCCTACGGGTTGGCACCGTACAGGAGCGCGCGGAGGTCCTCCCGCACGGCCGTGCCGTCGAGGCGGAGGCGGCGGGCGTTGAAATCGTCGTGGTGGACGCTCAGATAGAGGTCGGCGGGATCGGCGTCGGGGGGCAGGGGCACGCCGCAGGTGCCGCCGCCGCCGGTCTTTGCGCGGGCGAGGACTTTGCCGCCGCGACCGCTCAGCGTCACCTCCGCCTCCGCGACGGGCGGCCGCTCGCCGGAGGCGTCGGCGTCGTTTGCCAGCACCTCGATCATCGCGGTGCGCCCGTCTTCGTGCCGGGTGACGTTCACGGCCATATCGATCAGGTAGACGAGCGGGTCCGGGATCACCGCTTTCATGCCGGCGTCGGTGACGGCGCGGACCTGCGTCGCCTTGAGCGACGCGTCGGTGGCGGCCATGCCGTGGTCGGTGGTGACGATGAAGAGCGTGTCGTCGAACAGTCCCTGCGCGGCGAGCACGTCGAGCACGCGGCCGATGCGCACGTCCGTCTCGTCGAGGGCGGTGCGCTGGCCATCGGAGTGCGGGCCGTAGTCGTGGCCGACTCCATCGGGCAGCGTCAGCTCGTGGAACATGAACTTCGGAGGCGGGAGGTCCTCATCGGTGTAGAGGACGATCGCCTGCGCCAGGCCGAGGTTATCGACCCGTGACTCGCCCATGGCGCCCTTCTGGCCGTCGGCCTCCCAGCGGGGGCTCGTGTCGCTCGTGTAGCGAGCGGTCAGCTCGCGCAGGCGGTCGCGGTTGCCGATGACGCGGCGCTCGAGCGTGGCGTGGTCGGCGCCGCGCGTGCACGGCTCGTGGATCGAGGCGGTGAAGGCGCCCTTCATCCCTTCCCAGTCGCCGAAGACGCGGTGGAACGCCTCGTACAGCGTCTCCACGCCGTCGCCGAGGAAGTGGGCGGTGTCGAACTCCTGTCCCTGCGGCGTCACGACCTCGCGCGTCTCGCGCAGGTAGTACGTGGGGTTGACGATGTCGTGGTGGCCGCCCCAGGCGCCGGTGCCGATGGTGTTGTGGCTCGGCCACGTGATGCTGGGGAAGTTGGTGAACGACCCGTAATCGAACATCGTGCCGTTGCGGATGAGGCGGCGGATGTTGGGGATGGCGTCGGCGTCGTGGTCGAGCCGGTGCTTCAGCTCGGTGTTGCTCTGGCCGTCGAGGAGGAAAATGTACACGCGCTCGGGCCGGCGCGTGTCGGCGGCGTCGATGACCTCGTCGAGCACGCGGCCGTCCTGACGCTTGAGGTAGACATCCGGTGCGACGCCGCGGTCGCTCGACGTGCGGCCGGTCGCGTCGCGGCCGTCGATCAGCGGGAAACCGCAGAGGTGCGCGATGGTCGGCGCGAGGTCGACCTGGCAGGACGGCGCATCGGTCAGTTCGCCGCGCCGGATGCCGGGTCCGGAGAAGATGAGCGGCGAGCGGGCCTGGATCACGTCGAGCGCACCGTGCTGGCCCGGCTGGCGACCGAAGGCGTACGCCTTGGGGTTGACCACGAGGTCGGGGGCGTTGGGGCTGTCGAACAGCTGGGCGATGCGCTCATACGCGAACGGGTAGGTGACGTACTCCGGCTCGACATAGGCGGTGTTGGGATCGATGCCCGGGAAGCCGGACGCCTTCGACGCCGCCAGCTCTTCCTCAATGGTGGCGAGCGCCCGGCGGTCCTGGTTGGCGACCGGGTTCTCGCCGATCTGCTCGATCACCCGATACTCGAAGCCGGCGCCTTCGGCCGCGAAGAGGCGCTCGAAGCGGATCATGCCGCGGGCCGCCCAGACCTCGTACGCGCCATCGCGGTAGGTGATGACCATGTCCGTCTGCGGGCCGGCGGTGGCGTCGGCGAGGATCGCGTGGATGGCGCGGTCGCCGGACTCGTACTGGTGCTCGTCGAGCCCCTGCCCGGCGAGCCGCTCGGGCAGTGCGATGCGCTCGTGCCGGGACGTGTGAGTGTGGGTGGTCATGGTTGAAGAACCTAGAACCTAGAACCCAGAACCTAACGATCGCCGCGCCGCAGGCGGCGTGCGCACATCATCGGCGACCGGGCGGGGGTGGCGCAAACAGGGGGGCGGCGGCGGTGTAGAATCGATTCTCTCGGAGCGTAGTCGCGGGAGGACGTCGCATGGCGAGCAAGAAGCGGGCCGCACCTGGCGGCGAGCCAATGGCGGACCGGCCCGATATTCCGTACGGCATCGTTGGTGCGGACGAGGGAATGGGGCTGATGCCGTGGGCGCGGCTCGTCGATCGGATGCGCAGCGCGTACGTGTACTGGGTGGCGACGTCGTCGCCGGGCGGGAGGCCGCACGCGATCCCGGTCTGGGGCGTCTGGCTCGACGGCACGCTCTACTTCAGTAACGGCGCGAACACGCGCACCGGACGCAACCTGGCCGCGAATCCCAACGTGACGGTGCATCTGGAGAGCGGCGAGGACGTCGTCATCGTCGAGGGCAGGGTCGACGTCGTGACCAACCGGCGCCTCATCAAGCAGATCAACGATGCCTACATGCCGAAGTACGTGTGGCGCGAGCGCTCGGACGGGCCGTGGTACGCGCTGCGCCCGGAGGCGGCGTTCTCGTGGTTGGCGCCGAGCGCCGGTCTGGGCGACATCAGCGTCTTCGCCGCGAGCGCGACGCGCTGGCGATGGCATCGGCCCGGCTGAATCGAACCGACTCCGCCGAAGCGCTCAGCGAAGGTTATGCTGGCGCGGCTGGCTGCATGACGAGAAACAGGCCTCCAGTGGGGTCACCTAGAAGGCAGACACGCCCAACGCCCGGAATGTCGTCCGGCCCGGCGAGTACCGAACCACCCAGATCGCGCGTGCGGTCGGCCGTCGCGGCCGCGTCGCTCACCTCGATGTATGGGTACCAGCAAGAACCCCGTTCTTTCGTGAGATCCGTGCCCGGGTTCATCATTCCAGCGACATCTTTTCTTTCCTGCTGGAAGAGGGTGTACGTGCCCGAGGGGCCTGCGTCGGCTTCCGTTCGCATCCAGCCAAAGAGGTCGCTGTAGAACTTCCCGCAGGCTTCCTGATCGTCCGTCACCAGTTCGTTCCAGATGATCGTCGCTGTCATGTCATGTCACCCCCACGCCGTATCGTAAAGGCCCGCGGATTCCGGTGATATCCGCCGACCGGCTTCGGCCCGTTCCGGGCTCAGTCGAACATCAGCACGGTGCGGGCGACTTCACCGGCCTTCATCGCGCGAAAGGCTTCGTTGACGTCTTCGAGCCGGCCCTTCTTGCTGATCATCTCGTCGAGCTTGAGGCGGCCCTGCTCGTAGAACTCGATGTAGCGCGGCATGTCGACGCGGAAGCGGTTGGAGCCCATCATGCTGCCCTGGATGCGCTTTTCGCCCTGGAGGAAGCTCCAGCCGTCCAGCTCGATCTTCGTGCCGAACGGGATCATGCCGATGATCGTGGCGACGCCGCCCTGGCCGAGGCACTCGAACGACTGCTCGGCCGTCTTCTTGAGGCCGATCGCCTCGAACGAGTAGTCGACGCCGCCGCCCGTGAGATCCTTCACCGCCTGGACCGCGTCGCGGGACGACGCATCGACGATGTGTGTCGCGCCGAACTCCTTCGCCGTGGCGAGCTTCGACTCCACCATGTCGACGGCGATGATCTTGCGCGCGCCGGCGATGCGGGCGCCCTGGATCGCCGACAGGCCGACGCCGCCGGCGCCGAAGACGGCCACCGTCGAGCCGGGCGCCACCTTCGCCGTGTTCAGCGCGGCGCCGACGCCCGTCATGACGCCGCATCCGATCAGCGCGGCGCGATCGAGCGGAACGTCCTCGCGGATCTTCACGACGGCGTTCTCGTGGAGCAGCATCTTCTCGGCGTAGCTGGAGATGTTCGCGAACTGGTGGACGGTCGTGCCGCCCTGGCTGAGCTTCGGCGGCATGCCCGGCGCGCGCTGGTTGTCGAGGCTCGTGCAGCGGTTCGGGTGTCCGGTCATGCACTGCTCGCACGCGCCGCAGAACACCGACAGGCAGGCAATGACGTGATCGTCCGGCTTCACGTACGACACGTGCTCGCCCACCGCCTCGACGATGCCGGCGGCCTCGTGACCGAGGATCGCGGGCGCGGGCATCGGGTAGAGGCCTTCGACGAAGTGGAGGTCGCTGTGACAGACGCCGCTGGCGACGGTGCGGACGAGGATCTCGCGCGCCATCGGCGCGTCGATCTCGACGTCTTCGACGGTCAGGGGCTCGTGCGGCCCGTGGAAGATGGCGGCTCTCATCTCAGCTACCTCACCCCCGGCCCCCTCTCCACGAAATGGAGGGGGAGTTGCTGTTGACTGCTAGGTGCGAGCGGCGAGGCCGCCGATCATCTCGTCGAGCAGGACGATGAACTCGCACGTGACTTCGGTGCGGACGGCGTCGGTCGAGTAGCCGCCCGTGTTGTCCCAGGCGCCCTCGGCGGTCTGCTGGGCGAGGAGCGCGCGGCCGACGCGCTCGGCCAGCTCCAGGTAGCGGCCCTCGCCGGTCACGCCGTAGATGAGCGCCGCGCCCCATCCGACCTTGCCGACCTGAGCGGTCTCGTACATCTCGTCGAGCACGTGGAAGCCGATCTCGAGGTAGCTCTTGCCGAGGTCGGTCCACTCCGGGTCGCCGGTGGCCATCGACAGGCGGGCGAGGAACGCCGCCGCGATGCCGGCATTGAAATAGCGCTGCAGCGTGCGGTCGATGCGGATCGAGTGCATCCGCTGCCGCTCCTCGGGGAACTCGACGCGCAGCCCCTGGCCGGGCTTGTAGACGAAGAACAGCTCGCGCTCCGGGTCGGGCTGCGCGTGCCAGACGGTGCGCAGGAAGCGGCCGACGTTCTTCGCCTCGTCGAGGCGGCCGGTGAGGAGGCAGGCGTTGCCGCCCTGCGAGCTGCAGAGGACGTCCTGCGGGGCGGCCTCGTTGTCGCGCTGGACGCGGAAGCCGCCGTCCTCGGCATGCTGGAGGAGCAGGAGGAAGTCCATGGCGCGGCGGCTGACGTCGAAGCGGCCGAGCTTCTGGGCGCCGCAGACGAGCCATGCGTTGGCGTACGAGTACGCGCTGTCGAGGCCGTTGCCCCGCAACGGGCCGGCGAAGTCGCCGTCCTCCGTCTGGACGTTGCGCGCGATCCACGTCGCCAGGCGGTTGCCCTCGACGCTGCGTCCGCCGGCGGCGAGAGCCCAGAGCGCCTTGTAGTAGGGGCCGATGCCCTCGGTCTCGGGCTGGCCGACGGCGCCATCGGCCCGCTGCTGGCGCAGCAGGTAGTCGACGCCCCGGTCGCGCGCTCCGAGGAGCTGGCTGGTGATGGACGAAGCGACGGCCACGGCGACCTCCCGCGGCACCGTGGCGGGTGGTGCGGCGCCGGCGATCAGAGTCTACGCGGCGGCCGGTGCGCGTGTCGACCGATCGAGGTAGCGCCGGTGGGCGGCGGGCGACTTGACGTGCGGGGCGGTTCCTTGACGTGCGCCTCTGGCGAAGCGGAATGTGCCGTAGTACCGTGGCCGTGACCCCGCCCGCATCTTGTCGTCGAAGCAGCAGCGCGCCGTCTTGCGCCGTGAAGGGGCGATCGATGTCACCGGCTGACTGGCTCTACTACGACCTGCTCGGCGTGGTCCTGGTTTTCACGGCCGACGTGTTCCACCTGTGGGAGCCGTGGGCCGCGGCCCTGACGCGGGTCCTCGATCGGATCCGCGGACGCCGCGTGCGCCGGTAGCGCGGCGCTGAACGACGCGATGATCGACTCGTTCGCACGGCGACACAGGCGCGCCCTGCATCCGCACAACGCGGGCTGACAACCGGCACCACAGATCGAACGGATTTGTTCCGCGCCCTGCCAGATTCGCCGCTGGTGCGGGCGAGCCGTTCTGCCTCCGGACGCTACTTGTTTCATAGTCGCTAGCGGGCGTATGATCCGCCCATGGTTTCAGATGACGTCCGCGAACGGGTGCTGTCCTATATTCGCCACCAGGCCGGGAAGAGCCGCGACGCGGTGATCGCGCTCGTCAGCGCGAGCCAGGCCGAACTCCTGGGCGTGGTGGCGAAGGTCGACGAGCGGACGGCGGCGCGCCAGCCGGCACCGGACGAGTGGTCGGTGCGCGAACTGCTGCGGCACGTCGTCGCGGCCGAGGACAGCGTGTCGTCGATCGTCGAGGGGCTCGCCCGCGGCATCCGTCCCACTGGTGATCGGAAGATGGCGATGATGGTGGAGGATGCCAGCGCGGCACTGCTCCTCGGGCGGCTGCGTATGGCGAACCAGCGCCTGCTGGACGTCATCGCGGCGTTGCCGGCGGAGCCGGACACGGCGGCCGTGGCGGCGCATCCGTTCTTCGGCGATCTCAACTGCCTCGAATGGGCTGTGTTCCAGCGCGTCCACGACGCCGATCACGCCCAGCACGCCGGGAAGATCCTCGCCTCGGTATCCTGAGCCCGATGGACCCGCTGCTGCCGCACGCCGGTTTCTATTCCGATGGGGATGCGCACGTCGACCCGCGCCGCGCGGTCGAGTTCATCTGTCAGCGCCTCGGCGTCACGCCCGATCAGCTCGGCGTGAACCGGGTCGTCGTCGGATCGTTCGCGCCTCGGCTCACGGAGTTCATCGCGGGCCAGAGCGACGCCCGGCCGGCGGAGCATTGGCTGCGCGGCTCCGGCGAGACCGCGTTCGTCACGCCCGACGGCGTCTCGATCGTGACGCTTCCGGTTGGCGCTCCCGCCGCGGCGATACTGGTCGAGGAGATGATCGCCTGCGGCATGCGCGTGCTGATCGTCACGGGTTCGGCGGGCAGCCTGCAGCCCGGCGTGCCGACCGGCTCCATCGTTGTTCCCACGACGGCGATCCGCGAGGAAGGAACATCGCACCACTATGCGCCTTCGGACGCTCCCGCCGTCGCGTCGCAGCGAGCCGTCGATGCGGTGATCGACGTGCTGCGGGAGCGCGACGTTGCGCACCATGTGGGCCTCCAGTGGACGACGGACGCCATCTACCGCGAGCATCGGGAGAAGGTCGATCGCTATCGTGCGGCCGGCGTGCTCGCGGTCGACATGGAGCTGTCCGCGCTCTACACGGTCGCGGCGTATCGCAACGTCGAGTGCGGCGCGGTGCTCGCCATCTCGGACGAGTTGCACGGCGATTCCTGGGGGATTGGCTTCAACGACGCCCGCTTCGTGCGGGCGATGGGCGAGGCGGGACTCGCCGCGCTGGAGGCGGCGCGGCGGTTGTAGACGGATGGTGAGCGGGAGGCGGGAGGTGAGAGGTGAGAGTTGAAGCAGCTGCGGCACCGGATCTCGTAGCTTCCGACGCAACTCCCGCATTCGGCGGAGCTGAAGCTCCGCGGGTACTGGTGTGGAGCAAATCTTTCCTTGTCCTCGTCAGGCGGGCGGGAGGGCTTCCGCCAGCGGCACGAAGGGGAGGCCGAGGGATTCGGCGAGCGCCTCGTACGTGACGTAGCCTTCACTGACCAGCACGCCCTTCGCGAGTGATGCGTCGCTGAGGAGCGCGGCGCGCGTGCCCAGGTTGGCCAGCTTGAGCACGTAGGGCAGCGTGGCCGCCGTGAGCGCGGCGGTCGACGTCTGCGGAACGGCGCCCGGCATGTTGGGCACGCAGTAGTGCACGACGCCTTCCTCGACGTAGGTCGGCTCATCGTGCGTGGTGGCGCGCGACGTCTCGCACGTGCCGCCCTGGTCGATCGAGACGTCGACGATGACGGCGCCCTTGCCCATCGATCGCACCATATCGCGCGTCACCAGCTTCGGGGCCGACGCACCCGGCACGAGCACGGCGCAGACGAGGACGTCGGCGCCTTTCAGCGCGCCGGCGATGGCGAGCGGGCTGGACATGAGCGTGTTCGTGCGCCCGGGCCAGCGCTGTTGCACCACGCGCAGCTTGTCGAGGCGCGTGTCGAGCACCGTGACGCGCGCGCCGAGCGCCACGGCGGTATCGATCGCGTTCTCGGCGACGATGCCAGCGCCGAGGACGACGACGTGCGCGGGGGCGGCGCCGGGCAGCCCCGACAACAGCTTGCCGCGGCCGGGCCCTGGCTTGCGCAGGAAGTGTGCGGCTACCTCGGTCGCCATGCGGCCGGCGATCTGGCTCATGGGGATGAGCAGCGGCAGCGAGCCGTCGGGCAGCTGCACGGTCTCGTAGGCGATGGCGGTGACCTTCGAGTCGAGGAGCACGCGGGTGAGGTTCGGCAGGGCGGCGAGGTGGAGGTACGTGAACAGCGTCTGGTTGTCGCGTATGTGGGGGTGCTCGGGGAAGAGCGGCTCTTTGACCTTGACGATCAGCTCGGCCCGGTCCCAGACCTCGGCTGCGTGGCCCAGCACCTTCGCGCCGGCGGCGCAGTACGCCCTGTCGCTGGCAAGAATGCCCGCACCGGCGCCGCGCTCGACGAGCACCTCGTGGCCGGCATCGACGAGGGCGTGCGCGCCCTCGGGAGTCAGGCCGACGCGGAACTCCTCGTTCTTGATCTCGCGGACGGTGCCAACGATCACGTCAGATGTATCGGCTGCGCCGGGCGCGGCCCGTATTCTCCGATACCAGTGTAGCGGCCTGCGCCGGACGACGAGAGGGGCGTCCGCCGGACGCCCCTACGAGTACGCAATATCGATGCGGGGGATCAGATCGAGGCGGGGATTGCGCCTTCTTCTTCGAGCTCGGCCAGCTCCGGCTCCGTGTTCATCATCGTCCAGCCGACCCAGAACGCGAGCGCGCTCACGATGCCGGTCGCTGCGAGCACGGGCAGGGCGATGACGAGGTAACTGCGCCGCAGCGTGCCGATGAGCATGACGAGCATGTGGATACTGGCGCCGATGACGATGAACATTCCCAGTTGTCGTGAGCGTCCCATCGTGATCCCTCCGGGCCGGTTACGCCCCGCTCGAGGCCTTGCGCAGGTCAGGCGGCAGCAGGTTCGGAATGCTGTCTTCGATCGGGTACCGCTCGTTGCACTTGGCGCAGAGCAGCGTGCCCCGGATCACCTCGTCGTCCTTCTCCTCGTCGATGGAGAGCGTCAGTTCGCTCTTGCACATGGGACAGGCGAGGATCTCCATCAAGTCTTTGCGCATGGGCGGCACCTCTTGGTCGGGCTACGTGAATCGGATGACCTCGCAACAGCGTACAGCTTCTGGCTTCGACATTACAGCGCCCCGGAGCTGCGGGATCCGCAGGCCGAGCGTCGCCCGGCGAGCGGTGCCGCCTCGGCGGTGATTACGTTGACTTCGATGCGGACCGTTCCTATAATTCGTTGCGCTGTCGAAACCTCGGCCAGCGGACGCTGATTCATCAGCCCGGCCTCCGAGCGAGATATACGGAGTGCGCGGGCGATTTGCTTTGACCTGAGCATGGGTTCGGAGGTGAGCTTGCACGAATACGAACTTGTCGTCGTCATGAACTCGGAGATCGCGGAAGAGGACGTCCCGGCCGCGCTCGACCGTGTGACCGCGGCGGTTACGAGCCGCGGAGGCGAGGTGGTCGAGGTGGCGCCGTGGGGACGCCGCAAGCTTGCCTATCCCATCAACAGACACCTGGAGGGGAACTACGTCGTCACGCAGATCCGCCTCGACCCGGCACGGGCGCATGAGCTGGAGAGCGGCTTCGCCATCTCCGACGACATCATCCGCCACCTGCTCATCCGCAAAGACGAGGAGTAGGCGACCGGCGCCGGATCGGCGCGCTTGCGGGCGCACGGATTGAGGGACTACACATGGCGGGTTTGAACAAGGTCATGCTGATCGGCAACGTCGGGAAGGATCCCGAGATGCGGTACACGGCCAATGGCAAGGCCGTCACCACGTTCTCGCTGGCCTGCAACCGGACGCACAACACGCCGGAGGGCGAGCGGAAGGAAGAGACCGACTGGTTCGACGTCGTAACGTGGGACAAGCTGGCCGAGCTGTGCAGCCAGTTCTTGCAGAAGGGCCGGCAGGCCTACGTCGAGGGCCGGCTGCAGACGCGCTCGTGGGAGGGACAGGACGGCCAGAAGCGCTACAAGACCGAGGTGGTCGCGCAGACGGTACTGTTCCTGGGCAGCGCAGGCGGCAACAGCGGCGGCGGCCCGCGCATGCAGGAGCGATACGACGACAGCGCGGCGGTGGGCGCGGCGGTCGATCCGGACGACCTGCCGTTCGAATAGGCGAACGACCGGCGCAGACGCGCCGCGGTAACGAGCACGGAGGAATCGAACCTTGACCAATGAGGTGAGCGAAAGCGAAATCACCGCTCCGGTGACGCCGGCCCCGGCCGAAGCAGCGTCGCCCCGGCCCGAAGGCCGGTCCGAGGAGCGACAGGGCGGCTTCGGCCGCCGACCGGGCGGTGGCGGTGGAGGAGGAGGCCGCGGGCGATTCGGCGCCCGCCGGAAGGTCTGCGCCTTCTGCGTCGACAAGATTGACGTGATCGACTACAAGGATCCCGTCAAGTTGCGGCGCTTCATCTCCGAGCGCGGAAAGATCGAGCCCCGCCGCAAGACGGGAACTTGCGCGCGCCATCAGCGGCGCCTGACGCTCTCGATCAAGCGCGCGCGGCACCTGGCGTTGCTCCCGTACACGGCGGACCACATCCGCGCGACCAGCACGTACTCCCCTCACTAAGGAGCCGGTTCGGCTCGGGGAAGATGCCCGCGCGCGGGCAATGCGTCCGCCTCTTCGGTGTTGTATGAGAGAGCGGGCGCAAAGGCGGTGAATCGATGTCGAGCGAGAGCAAATCACGGCGTGCCGGCGGCGCGCCGGGCCAGCCCGTGAAGAAGGCGGCCCAGGCCCGGCAGCAGCACCGCGCCCGCCTGAGCATGGACCCGGAGCAGTCGACCCGGATGCTGCTCATCGGCGCGGTCATCGGGATCGTTGCGCTTTCGCTCGGCATCATCGGCTTCGGCTACTGGTACTCGGTCGTTCGGCCGAGGAACCGCACCGTGCTCAGCGTCGACGGGGTCACCGTGTCGTACGCCTCGATCAAGCGGCGCATGGCGTACGAGTTGTTCCAGAACCCCACCTACCAGCAGGCGCCAACGACGCTGGCGACGGGCGTCCTGCAACAGCTGACCAACGAACTCACCGTCATCGCGAAGGCAGAGAGCGGCCTCGGCATCACGCTGAGCGACGACGAGTTCAACGCGAGGCTCCAGGGGGCGGTCGGCAGCAGCGGTTCGTCGGACGGACGGGCGTTTGCCGATGCGCTCAAGCGAACGCTCGACTCGGCGGGGCTCACCGATGCGGAGTTCCGGCGGAAGACGCGTGCGGAGGCGCTGGCGCAGAAGATCAGCCAGAAATTCCAGGCCGAGCTTCCGGCGACCGCGATGCAGGCGAAAGTCGAGGTCATTGCGACGAAGGAGGAGGCGGACGCCAAGAAGGCGGTGGACCGCGTGAACGCCGGAGAGGACTGGGCGACGGTTGCCCGAGCCGCATCGGCCGAGCCGGACGTGCAGACGACCGGCGGGCTCCACGACTATGCACCGCAGGGCACGCTGGACCCCGCCTACGATGCGCTGGCATTCTCCGCCGCGATCGGCGAGGTGAGCCAACCGCTCCTAGCGGACAACGGGTATTACTACGTGATACGCGTCGTCGATCGTGCCGACAAGCCCGTGACCGATGCTCAGAAGCCGCAGCTCACCAGCAAGGCCGTCAATGACTGGCTGAGCCAGCAGCAGGCGGAGATGGCGATCAGCCAGGATTTCGATACGGCGTCGCAAAACGACGCGCTGGCATCCGTCGAGGCATCGGTATTCCCGAAACTGATCCAGCAGCAGATACAGCAACAGCAGCTGGCGCAGCCCACCGTAGCGGCGCAGCCGCCGCCGGCGGACTCGGGCGACCAGGGCGGCCAGAGTCCGGTGCCCAACGTGCCGGCGCCCGGCGGCGGCGATGGCCAGTGACCGGCGCGCCATAGGTATCGGTCTGATGGGCCTGGGGGTCGTCGGTGGCGGCGTTGCCCGCATTCTCCATGAGAAGGCCGAAGTCTACACGCGCCAGATCGGCTACCCGCTCGAGTTGCGGCGCGTCCTCGTGCGCAATCCGGCGAAGGCGCGATCGTTCGCCGTCGATCCGGAGCTGATCACGACCGACGCCGCGGACCTGCTCAACGATCCGGGCATCGAGCTGATCATCGAGGTGATGGGCGGCGAGCAGCCGGCGCACACGTACCTGCAGGACGCGCTGAAGGCCAACAAGTTCGTCGTCACCGCGAACAAAGAGGTGATGGCCAAGCACGGCGGCGAGCTGATCATGCTGGCGCGCGAGCACCACGTGGATCTGCTGTACGAAGCAAGCGTGGGCGGCGGCATCCCGATCATCGCGCCGCTCAAGCGCGATCTGCTGGCGAACGACATCATCGGCGTCACGGCGATCATCAACGGCACGACGAACTACATCCTGACGTCGATGAGCAAGGGCGGCGGCAGCTTCCGCGATGCGCTCGGCGCCGCGCAGGAGCTCGGCTACGCGGAACCGGATCCGACGAACGACGTGGAAGGGATCGACGCGGCGTACAAGCTTTGCGTCCTCGCGACGCTGGCCTTTCACGTTGACGTGCATCCGGAGAACGTGTACCGCGAGGGCATCACGAAGCTCGCCGCACGGGACTTCACGTACGCGCGCGAGCTTGGATACGCGATCAAGCTCCTCGCCATCGGCCGCAAGTCCGGCGACGCGGTACAAGTGCGCGTGCACCCGGCGCTCGTGTCGCAGGACGAGCTGCTGGCGAACGTGGACGGCGTGCTCAACGCGGTCGAGATCGAGGGCGACCTGATGAGCCGCGTGCTGTTCCAGGGTCCGGGCGCCGGTTCGCTTCCCACGACGTCGGCGGTTGTCGCCGACGTGCTCGACGCCGCGGTGAGCATCAGCAATTCCGTGTACTGGCCGCACTCCCTCCGGCGGGAGGCAGGCCTTCGCCTGATGCCGATGGCCGACGTGCGCACGCGCTACTACCTGCGGATCGCCGTGGCGGATCAGCCCGGCGTCCTGGCGCACATCGCGGGCACGCTCAGCGACCGGGCGATCAGCATCGCCTCCGTGATACAGAAGGAAGTCGATGGGGAGGGCGTGGCGGAGATCGTGATCATGACGCACGACGCGCGCGAGGAAGACATGCAGCACGCGCTCGATGGCATCAGGGCGCTGGCGGGCGTACACAGCGTCGAACAGGTGCTGCGGGTGAAATCGTGAGCATGCAGGAACCGCTCGGCGAATCGCGGCCGACGGCCGACACGCTCAACTGGCTCCAGGACCAGGTGGGCCAGCTCCGGACGCAGGTCGGACGCATTGCGCAACAGGGCGACCAGGTGCAGGCGGCGATCCTCGACGTCAACGACAAGCTGCGGGACAGCGAGGCGCGCCTGCGGGAGCTCGGCGCGAAGACCATCGGCTTGCCCACGATGCAGGAACAATTGCGCCAGGTCTCAGGCCTGCTCGAACGCATCCAGGACGCGGAAGTGCTCATCGACACGAAGTTCGAGATGCTCGAACGGACGACCGGCGAGGAGCATGCCCGTGAGCAGGCCGAGAAGAACGACGTGTTCCGCCGCGTGCAGGAGTTGGAGCGGCGGGTCGAAGGCGTGACGGAGCGGCAGGCGACGGTCGACGACTCGCACCGGCGTTTCACCGAGGAGATCGCGCGCTCTCACCTGCAGTACCAGGGGCTCAACCAGCGGCTCGAGGCGGTGGAGAGCCGGACCGGGCGCAACCTCGACGCGATCACCCGCATCGAGCAGACGCATTCCGAGATCGAGTCGGCGGTGCGCGCACTACGCCGGGAGGACGACGTGCTCGCCGAGCGGGCGCGGCTCGCGCACGAGGTGGGCGCGCGCCTCGAGACGGAGTTGCACGCGCAGCAGGAGGAGTACCGGCAACTCCCGCTGCTCGCCGAGCGGGTCGAGCTGCTGCGCGCCGAGCGGCAGCGGCTCGAGGACCGCACGTCGCGCGCGGAGGAGGCGCTTGAAGACGCCCGCACCCGGCTCGCGCGACAGGAGGACGCGGCGGTGCAGGTGGAGACGCGCATCAAGGCGCACGACGCGCGCATCGACCACGTCCACACCACGACGCTCGACTACCGGCGCTCGCTGACCGATCAGATTCTCAAGCTGAACCAGATGCTCGAGCGGATGAAGCGGCGGCAGCTCGAGGAGCTGGAGCGGCAGGTGAAGGAGCTGCGCGTCCAGTCGAGCCAGCTCAAGAGCGAGGACGAATGACCGCTGACGTGGCGACCCGCACGTACGGCGATCTGCCCGGCCGCGGGGTGCTGCGCCGCTTCGCCCAGCACCTGCCGCTGACGCCGGACACGCCCATGATCTCGCTCGGCGAGGGCGACACGCCGCTCGTCCGCTCGACGACGATCGAGCGCGATCTCGGGTGCGAGGCGCTGTACTTCAAGCTCGAATCGTGCAACCCGACCGGCTCGTTCAAGGACCGGGGCATGGTCGTCGCCGTCGCCAAGGCGATGGAGGACGGCGCGAAGGCGATCATGTGCGCCTCGACTGGCAACACGAGCGCATCGGCGGCGGCGTACGCGGGGCGTTACGGCCTGGCCGTGTACGTCATCGTGCCGGACGGCAACATCGCGCGCGGCAAACTCGCCCAGGGCGTGGTCCACGGCGCCCAGATCATCGCGATCGACGGCAACTTCGATGCGGCGCTCAACACGGCGCGCGCGATCACGTCGAAGCACCCGATCGCGCTCGTCAACTCGGTGAACCCGTATCGGATCGAGGGCCAAAAGACGGCCGCGTTCGAGATCGCAGACGCGCTCGGCGACGCGCCGGACGTGCTGGCGCTGCCCGTTGGCAACGCCGGCAACATCACGGCGTACTGGAAGGGCTTCATCGAGTATCACCACCTGGAGCGCACGAGCCGCCGGCCGCGCATGATCGGATTCCAGGCGGCAGGGGCGGCGCCGCTCGTGAGCGGTGCGCCGGTCGCCGAGCCGCAGACGATCGCGAGCGCGATCCGCATCGGCAACCCGGCGTCGTGGAAGACGGCGATCGCGGCGCGCGACGAGTCGGGCGGCAGCATCGAAGCGGTCAGCGACGACGAGATCCTCGACGCGTACGGGCGGCTGGCGCGGGAAGAGGGCGTGTTCTGCGAGCCGGCTTCGGCGGCGAGTGTGGCCGGACTGCTCAAGCAGGCCGCGGCGGGCGCCCGCTTCGCTGGCCAGACGATCGTCTGCGTCATCACGGGCCACGGCCTGAAGGATCCGGAGACGGCGCTCCGCGTCGAGCCGCCGATCCACCGCGTGCCGGCGGACCTGGCCGCAATCGAGCGGGAGATGGGGTGGATCTAGAAGATTGAGGTTGGAGGCTGGACGTTGCGTACGGCGTTCCAGCTTCTAGCGTCCAGTTTCCAGCTTCGGTCTGGCCTTCAGCGCTTGACCGTCACCCCCCGGACAGCAGCCCGCGGATGCGAAGACCCTCATCCGACTTCGTGTCGTATTGACACCAACTGAGGACCGTGATAGGTTTGCTTAGTGTCGTAGTGACACTAAGTAGCGGCGCGGGAGACACGCGCCCGCCCGGGAGCCACGATCATGACGATGCTGCGCACGCGCACGCGCAAGCCGGCGACCACCGGAGGCATCGCCTGCGAGAGCGATTCCATCGACACGGTGCCGCTGTCCGAGGAGCGCTCGTTCGCGTACTGGCAGCAGGACATCCCGCAGGAGTACTGGACGCTGACGCCGCAGGCGCTGAAGGATCGGATCCGGGCGGCGCGCGCGAAGCTCGGCACGCGCCTGGTCGTGCTCGGCCACCACTACCAGCGAGAGGACATCATCCAGTTCGCGGACTTTCGCGGCGACAGCTTCAAGCTGTCGCAGTGGGCGGCCGAGCGGCCGGAGTCCGAGGACATCGTGTTCTGCGGCGTGCACTTCATGGCCGAGGCGGCCGACATCCTGAGCGCGCCGCACCAGCGCGTCATGCTGCCGAACATGGCGGCCGGCTGCTCGATGGCCGACATGGCCGATCCGGACGATGTGTATAACGCCTGGGCGGAGCTGGAAGAGCTGGGCATCGCGCAGGACACGCTGCCGGTCACGTACATGAACTCCGCGGCGTCGCTGAAGGCGTTCGTCGGGGAGCGCGGCGGCGCGGTCTGCACGTCGAGCAACGCCGGCAAGGTGCTGGAGTGGGCGTTTGAGCGAAAGAAGCGCGTGCTGTTCTTCCCCGATCAGCACCTCGGCCGCAACACGGGGCACGCGATGGGCGTGCCGCTGGACGAAATGGTGCTGTGGGGATGGGCGCGGCCGTACGGCTCGATGGGCGGGCAGACGCTAGAGGCGCTGCAGCGGAGCCGCATCATTCTCTGGGCGGGGCACTGTTCGGTGCACCAGCGCTTCACGCCGAGACAGATCGCCGAAGCGCGCGCAGAGCACCCGGACGTGACCGTTATCGTGCACCCGGAGTGCCGGCTGGAAACGGTGGAGGCGTCCGACCTCAACGGCTCGACGGAGTTCATCGCCCGGACGATCGGCGAGGCGCCCGCGGGCTCGACGTTCGCGGTCGGCACGGAGATCAACCTCGTCAGCCGGCTGGCGAAGGAGAATCCGGACAAGACCGTCTTCTGCCTGGACCCCGTCGTATGCCCCTGCTCGACGATGTACCGCGTGCATCCGGCGTACCTGGCGTGGACGGTCGAGTCGCTGGCCGAGGGCCGCGTCGTCAACCAGATCGTCGTGCCGGACGAGGTCAAGCAGAATGCGAAGCTGGCGCTCGACCGGATGCTGGCGATTCGCTGACGGGAAGCTGTCAGCTGTTAGCTGTCAGCGTTCAGACCTCGCCCCAACCATCATTGGTGCGTCTCACGATTCGAGCGTGCCGAGCGGCTTGATGCTCTACCGTATCGCTTTGCGACACAGCCGGCCGTTCAATCCACAGAACGCGGGCCGAAAGGCCGCGCCACGGATCGGACCCGCACGCTCGGCACCCTGCTAGTGGTGGCGGCGGGCGAAGCCCGGGAAGAGGGCCGCGGTCGCCGATCTCGCCTCGCCGACGTCGCTGATCTCGAGGCCCTGCGGGGTGTTGCGGTAGGTGCGGAAGCCCTCGGGGTGGATCTTGAGGTCGCCGCACAGGCGCTTCGCTTCATCACCGTAGCCAGCCGGGACGAACACGAAGAGCGAGACGCCCGGGATCGCGGCGATCGGCGCCCAACGCTCCTGCGCCTCCTGCTCGGTCATCTGCTCGGGGATCGCGACAATCACGGCCATTACGATGGCCGGCTCGCCCGAGGCGGGATGCTCGACGACGACGATGTCGGGCGCGAGATCCTGCGCGCCGACCTTCACGGTCATCGTCACCTCGGGCACGTTGACGAACGTGCGGTACGCCGGGTGCTCGGGCGACGGGAACTTGAACCGCTGGCTGGCGATCTCCGCCGCCGCGGCCGCGTGCGAGTCCAGGCGCGTGCGTTCGGTGCGCGTGAGGAGCCGGTCGATATTCTCCCAGCGCGTCTTGTCGATACTCAAAGAACCCTCCGATGCGGCGTGCAATCCGCTCGAAGTCAGGTTAGGGCACGGGTGCGAGGCGGACAAGCCACGCCGGGCGGAGGCGATCGTCGTTCATGCTGGCGGAGGGGGTGGGATTCGAACCCACGGTGGGTGTTGGCCCACAACCGTTTTCAAGACGGTCTCCTTCAGCCGCTCGGACACCCCTCCGCGGCACCGGCATTGTAGCTCGGCGCCGGTGTGCGACGTGCGCTCGCCGGTGCGGCGCGCGCCTCGTTTCTCGCCGGTCGCTCCGGTAGAATCGGCTACCGTGCGGATCAAACGCATTCATCGCCTGACACTGGCCGTACGCGACGTCAACGCCGCGCGTGCCACGTTCGAGCGGCTCTTCGGGGCGGCGCCGGCCGACGGTGCCGTGCAGGTGCCGGCGTTCGGCATCCGCGCGCTCGATCTCCGGATCGGCGAGGACACGCTGCAGCTCGCCGCGCCCGCCGACGCCGACAATCCCGTGATGCGCTTCCTCGAACGGAAGGGCGAGGGCTTCTACAACCTGGCACTCGAAGTGGACGACCTCGATGCGGCCGTCGCCGAGCTGGCGGCGCAGGGTGTGCGTGTCAGCGAGCCGGTCGAGGCCGAGCCGGGCGTGCGTTCGGCGTTCGTCACGATGACGGCGACGCACGGCCTGAGCATCCAGCTCGTCGAGCTGCTGACGCCGGCACCCGCCGTCGAGATACCTGTTGCGGTGCGAGCCGAGCCGGACGAACCCGCCGACGCACCTCCCGCCGACGCGCCCGCCGCTGAGCCGCCCGCGTCGCCACCGCTCGACCTGACGCCGGACGAGTGGTCGGACGTGGACTGACGAAAGGGAGACCCAGGGACCGGCCCACTTGGCGTGCGGCGGGGCGGTCGCAATGCCCCCGCGCTGTTCTCATGGTGCTTCACCCGCGGCGCGGGTGCTGGCACCCCCGGTGCCGCGCACGCACGCTGCCGCTGGTGCGTTCGCACCAACGGCAAGGCTTCAGCGCGACTCCTTCGGGTCCGATGATTCTCCATGATGAGACGCGCCGTCGTGCCGTCGTGGGCCGCGCACGCGATTTCCTATCCGGCCCGCCACGTCCGGTGGAAGATCATCGCCCCCTACGCGTTGCTCGTGGTGCTCCTGGCCGCTGCCGGCACGTACCTTGTCACCCGTCTCGTGACCGGGTCGCTCGAGGAGCGTTTCAACAACCAGCTGGCGGAATCAGCGCGGGTGACCTCGGATTCGTTTGTGCGACGCGAGCGCAAGCACCTCGAAGTGGTGCGGTCCGTGGCGTTCACTGAAGGCGTCGCCGCCGCGACGCAGTCCGGCGACGCGCTGGCGCTCGCGCGGCTGGTCAACCCGATCGCCGCCAACGCCAGGGTGGAGCGCGTCGAAGTGCTCGATGGGACTGGCAAGCGCGTCTACGGAGCGAAGCTGGCCGATGCGGAAGCCCTGACGTACGCGTCGCTCGACGATGCCACGGACTACTCGACCTGGCCTGTGGTGACGAGCGTACTCTCGAAACAAGTCGACGCGATCGGCGACAAGTACGCGCAACTTGTCGAAACGCCCGACGGCTACACGATGTACACGTCGGGTCCGGTCTACAACGGCGGCGAACTGGCGGGCGTAGTGCTCGTCGGCAGCATGCTGCAGACGTTCCTGCCCGGCGTGAAGGCGGAGGCGCTCGCCGACGTCACGGTGTACGACTTCGATGGCACTCCGCTCGCGACGACGTTTCCCGATGCGCAGAACAGGACTGAGGCGGACCTCACACCCGCCGGCGGCGCGTTGAGCGGCGACAATGCGTTGACGGTGCGCGAGCACAAGACCCTCTACGGACGTGATTTCGACCTGCTGTACGGGAAGGTGGTCATCCGCAACCGCATCGTCGGCATGTACTCGATTGGCCTTCCGAGTTCGTTCATCTTGAAGGCAGGCGCTACGACGCGCTGGCAGATGGGCCTGTTGTTCGCCGTTGCGACGCTCGTGGTGCTCCTCGCTGGCCTCGTCATCGCCCGCGGCCTGACGCAACCGCTGCTCAAGCTGGTGTCAGTTGCCCGCGCCGTCACCGCAGGGGACCTCACCGCGCGCGCCTCCGTGCACAGTACCGACGAGGTCGGGGTGCTCGCCGGATCCTTCGACCGGATGACGGAGCGCCTCCAGAAGCAACACCTTGCGACGCTCAAGGCGCTCACCTCGGCGATCGACGCGCGCGACCCGTATACCCTCGGCCACTCCGTGCGGGTCGGGCAGCTGTCGGTGGCGATAGGCGCAGAACTGGGGCTGCCGGAGTCCGAGCTGCAGCACGCGGAGATCGGCGGGTACCTGCACGACATCGGCAAGATCGGCGTGCGCGACTCGGTGCTGCTGAAGCCTAGCTCACTGACACCGGAGGAGCGCCGGATGATCGAAATGCACCCGCGCATCGGGCTGGAGATCCTCGAGTCGGTCGACCTGGCGCCGGAAGTGATCGCGGTCGTCGCCGGCCACCACGAGAGGCTCGATGGCAGCGGCTATCCGGGGCACGTTCACGCATCGGGACTGAGCATCATCGCGCGCATCGCCTCGGTCGCCGACATGTACGACGCGCTCTCGACGGACCGGCCGTATCGGTTGGCCATGAAGCTGGAAGAATCCCTCCGGATCATCTGGAAGGAAGTCGAAGAGGGTCGTCTGGACCGGACGGTCGTTGCGGCGTTCGAACGCGTGCTCCCGCGCTGGGAGATGCGACGGCTGCGCGATCCGGGGCTCAAGGGTTACAAGATCCCCGGGTGGATAGAGAAGGCGGTAGCGTAGGGTGAGACGGCACGTCGGCACGCTGGCCGCGACGATCGCCGTCGTAGTCCTCTGCATCGGGTCGACATCGGCCGCGGCGGCGCGCGCCCTGCGGCGCCCGGACCTCGAGCATCTGAAGGTAGACACGGCCTCACGCCTTCACGCGGACTACGCTGCTGATCCGTTGGGTATCCGGCTTGCGCCGCTCCTGCCATCGATCGAGGCCGCGGCGCGGGACGATGGGCGAGTGCTGGACACCACGCCAGCGGCCGCGCCGCAAAGCGTCGACATCGTGCGGCTGCCGCCGGCGACTCCCAGCGTGTTCGCCGTCGCAACGCCGGCCGACGCGCCGACGGTGCAGGCGAGCCCGATGCTGGCACCCTCGACGGCGACGCCCGCCCGTTCGACGCCGATCTCTGGCACGCCGACGGCGGCACCCTCCGACACGCCGGCGCCCGCGCCACCGGCCGCGACCGACACGCCGGCGCCCGCGCCGACCGGGACTCCGACGTACCCGCCGCTTCCGACGAACACGGCGGCGCCGCCATCGTCCACGCCGACGGCTACGCCTTCGCCCACCAGAACGCCCACGGCCGTGCCGACATCGACAGCGACGCACACGCCGTCGGCGACTGCAACGGCGACCCTGTCACCCACGAACACGGCGGTGCCAACAGCGACCAACACGGCTACGGCGACCGCCACCGCGACATCCACGAACACGGTGGTGCCAACAGCGACCAACACGCCCGTGCCTACCGCAACGGACACTGCCACCGTGACGGCGACGAACACGGCGACTCCCACACCGGCGGCGACCGATACGCCGACGCCGACCGCGACTGCGACGGATACGCCGGCGCCGACGCCGACTCCAACCGACACGCCAACGCCAACGCCAACGTCAACGGCTACGCCAACGCCAACGCCGACGAACACGCCGACCCCCACACTGACGGCGACGGCGACGCCGACGGCGACGGCCACGCCGACGGCGACGACCACGAGCACGACGACGAGCACGGGTTGGCTGAACTGCGCCGCGAACGCGCCCGTGACGGCCAACAGCGGCGACAACGACGGGTACGAGGTGACCCCCGGAAACGCCTGCGCGTCCGACGGCTTGCTCGCGCACGACAACAGCAGCGGCACCACCGCCGTCGCTGCCTGCGCCGACGCCGGCAAAGACCGGCACGTGTTCTGGAACTACGGCGTCGCCATCTCGACTGGCGCGACCATCAACGGCATCGAAGTGCGCCTAGACGCCAGTGCGAACAGCTCGGCCAATAGCCCGAGTATCTGCGTCGAGCTGTCGTGGGATGGAGGGACGTCGTGGGGCACCCCCCTTTCGACGTCCGTTCTCGGCAGCGGCGTGACTACCTTCCTCTTCGGATCAGGCACCGACACCTGGGGCCGCGCGTGGACGCCCGCCGAACTGGCTGACGCCAACTTCAGAGTGCGCCTCACGGACATGGCTGGCGACTCATCACAGGGCTTCGCCCTCGACTGGGTCGCGGTCAGCGTCACGTACACGCCGTAGCACCCAGCCAGTTCGCACCGTCGAACCACCCTCGATCTACGCACCATATGCCCATCGGGCAGCCATTCTTCGACGGGATCGAGCGCGCGCTCTCGACCTCACGCCGGACGAGTGGTCGGACGTCGATTGACGCCTGACGCGCGATCGCGTGTCGTCACGCCCAGGGGGCGACCTGCTCGGTGCGTACCATATTGACGAGGCGGTCGCAGCGCAGCCCGGTGACGCGAGAATTGCCGTCCAGCAGGAGCGCCAGGTGGCTCGGTTCGACGGCATCGTCGTCGACAACGAGGAACGACGGGTCGGACGCGCCGGCCGGGAAGAGGCGCACGCCGTGCTTCCACGGACCGCGGCGGGAGTACAGCACGAGGCCGCCGTCGATTGCCGTGATCTGCAGTCGCCCCATGCCGGTGACGATACGAAAGTTCGTGAGCGCGCCGGGCGTCGCCTCGTAGACGCCCGGTGCGGCGGCGAGGATCTCGGGTGCGACGGCGCCCGCGAGTGGCTGCGGCGTGATGCCGAGGGTCGCCGCAAGCACGCGGCTGAACACCTTCTCGAACCCCGCGAAGACGCAATTCGCGTGGACGATGACGGCGAGGCGATCCGACGGGACGACCATCAACATGCTGTTCCAGCCGCCGAGGACACCGCCGCCATGTCCGAAGACGCGACGGCCGAACCGCTCGAATCGCTGGAAGGCGAAGCCCCAGCTCTCGAGGCGTTCATCGGGGCACCATTGCGGCGCCACCATCGCATCGAACGTCTCGGGCCGCACGATGCCTGCGCCGCGCCGCAGGAGCGCGGATGCGTATCGCGCCATGTCGGGCACCGTGGACTGCACCGCGCCGCAGGCGCCGCCGCCGCGAACGTACTGGTAATGGCCGCGGATGTTGTGGCCGTCGACGGTGGGCTCGTCGGGGATTTCGATGCCGGCCTTCGCGGAGAGTTCCCGCGCGTCGTCGTCGGGCGCGCGGTGGTAGCCGGCCGTGAGATCCGGGTGCGGGCGGTCCAGCAGATCGGAGTTCGCCATGCCGAGCGGAGCGAAGATCCGGCGCTGAAGCACCTCGGCGATCGGCGCGCCCTCGATCCGTGTGACGATCTCACCGAGCAGCGCGTAGCCGAGGTTCGCGTACGACCACTTCGAGCCGGGAGCGACGTCGATCGTCACGCCGCGCGGGAACATGGCGAGGACGTCGTCGTCCGGTCCGTCGGACCAGAGCGTGGTCACCGTTTCGCGCGCGTCCTCCGGCATTGCCACCTCGCCGATGCCGGAGGTGTGGGTGAGGAGGTGACGGACGCGCACGGACGCGCCGTCGCCGTGGAAGGTCAGCTCGGGAATATGGCCGACAAGCCCGTCGTCGAGCGAGAGCCTGCCCTCGTCGACGAGCGCCATGGCGCAGAGCGCCGTCATCGTCTTCGTAATCGAGCCGATGCGCTGGCGCAGCGCCGGATCTTGCCTGCGGCCGCTCTCGATATCCGCGTGGCCGAACCCCTCGGCGTAGACCAGCTCGTCGCCGGACACGACGCCGACGGCCAGTCCCGGCACGTGGTACTCCTCGAGCGCCTGCCCGGCGGCGGCGTGGACGCGTGCCGCGTCGGCCGCGGTGAACGGCTTGCCCATCGAACGACCTCCTATCGCTTGCCGGGGCCGTAGACGGCACGGCCGGCGAACCTGCCGGCGAACTCGCCATCGCGCAGCGTCACGGCGCCGTTGACGACGACGTCGCGCACGCCGACGGCGTAAGCGTGCGGGTCCTGGTACGTCGCGCGATCGGCGATGGTCGCCGGGTCGAATACGACGACATCGGCGTAATAGCCTGCTTCGAGCCGGCCGCGATCGGCGAGGCCGAGGTTCTCGCAGGGGAAACGCGTGAGGCGGCGGATGGCCTCGGCCAGCGGGACGAGGCGTTCGTCGCGCACGTACCGGCCGAGCAGCCGCGCGAAGTTGCCATAGGCACGCGGATGCGCGGCGTTGCGCAGAAAGGCGCCCTCGGCCGCCATGGAGCTGGCGTCGGAGCCGAAGGAGACCCACGGCAGCCGGATCTGCTTGCGGAGGTTCTCCTCCGTCATCATGAAGTAGACGGTATCGATGCGCGACCGGTCGCGCCGGATCAGCTCCAGCGCGGCGTCGATCGGGTGGAGTCCCATGGACTGCCCGATGGCGTGGAGCGTCTTGCCCTGGTACTGGCGGTTCTCGTCCTTGCGGACGCCGACGATCAGGATGTCGTCCGGGCCCGGCGACTGGCTGTAGAGATTTTCCCACCCGTCGTGCGAGCCCTCGATCGCCGCGCGTATGTCCGCGCGGGCAGCCGGATCTTCGAGGCGTTCGAGCAGCTTGCGCGGGCCGCCGTCGTGGAACCACGGGGGGATGATGCTCGCGAGGCCGGTGCCGCCGGCTGTGTAGGTGTACATGTCGGCGGTGATCGGCTCGCCGGCGGCGCGCAGCGCTTCCACCTTCTCGATCACGGCGTCCGTCTTGTGCCAGTTGTCCTTCCCCGCCGACTTGAGGTGCCAGACTTCCGCCGGCACACCGCCCTCGCGGCTGATGCGCACGAGTTCATCGATCGCCTCGAGCAGACGGTCGCCCTCGTCGCGGACGTGGGAGATGTACTTGCCGCTGAAGGGCGCGGCGGCCGCGCAGAGTGCGATCAGCTCTTCGGTCGAGGCGAAGAACGCGGGCGGGTACATGAGCGACGAGCCGATGCCGAGCGCGCCGGCCGACATCTCGTCGCGCACGAGGCCGCGCATCACGTCCATCTCGGCAGCCGTCGCCGGACGATCTTCCTGGCCGACGCCGCAGACGCGCAGCGTCGTCGCGCCGATGTAGGAGGCGACGTTCTGCGAGATGCCTGTTCGCTCGGCGTGCGCCAGGTACTCGGACAGGAACGACCACGCGACCTCGACCGGCACAGGCAACTCGCGCGCGCTCTTCGTTGCGCTCTCGCGCATCGCGGGCGTCTGCGGTCCCATCGAGAAGCCTTCCCCGAAGATCTGGAGCGTCACGCCCTGCTTGAGTTCGCCCAGCGATCGACCGTCCTGCAGCATCGAGTAATACGAGTGGGAAAGCATGTTGACGAAGCCGGGCGACACGGCCATGCCGGCGGCGTCGATCTCGATGCCCGCGCGCGCACCCTCGAGGCCGCCAACGCGGGCGATGCGGTCGCCGCTGACGGCTATGCCGGCGACGAGGGGGGCGGCGCCGCTGCCGTCGTACACCGTGCCGTTGCGGATGATCAGATCGAAGGTCTGAACGGGATCGGATGTGTTGGCCATCGGCCCACCTCGCTGTCTCGGCGCCCGCGGCGCGCTGGCTGACGGCAAGCGCCTCGCACGGTCGCGCCGCCCGGAATTCTGACATTCTAGAGTGCCATCCGGAGCGATCAACCCCCGGGCTCCTGCTATGCTTTCTCCCGCGATGGCTTCGACCAACAGAACGTCCGCACCGGCGCGGCGCAGTGCGCAGCGAACCCGCTCGAGGCCGGCGATCAGTCCGCTCAGGGAGCGCCGGCGGGACGCCATCCTCGCCGCGGCGGCGGCCCTGCTCGCGAAGCGAGGGCTCGACGTGACGATGGACGACGTCGCACGAGCGGCGGGCGTCGGTCGCAGGACGCTCTTCCGGTACTTCCCGACGCGATCGGATCTGCTCGTCGCGACGATGGAGCGCACGTACGCGCGCCTCGTCGATGGGCTTTATGAGCCGGTCGCCGGCGAGGAGCGGCACCCGGATGAGCTGCTGCTGCGCATCATGAGCTTCGCGCACCGGGAGGGAATCGTGGCTGGCCGTGCGCTCTGGCAGATCGCGGCCGATCCGGACGTGAAGGGTGAACTGCGCAAGCCGGCGCTCGCGCGGCGCCGCTTCCGGCGAACGTACGTCGCGCGATCCGCGCAGAGCCTGTGGGCGACGGCCGGCGGCACCGGCCGGGCGCCTCGCTGGGTCGCCGACGCGTTCGGCCTGCTCGAAAGCCTGCACGCGTACTACTGCATGCATCTCGACTTCGGACGCACGCTGCCGGAGGTGAGCGACCTCACGGCGCGGATGATGGGCGCGGTGCTCGCGGCCGCGCTGAACGAATCGAAGGCCGGGTCGCGGTAAGGAGGCGAATGTGCACACCGGAACGTTGAAGACGGCGGTTGGGGGCCTGATGCCGAGGGCATGGGCGGACCTCGAAACGCTCGTGCGCATCCCTTCGGTCGCGTTCCCGGGCTTTCCGCCTGATCCCGTTCACGCGGCGGCCGGTGCCGTCGTCGCGCTGCTCCGGGATGCGGGCGTCGCGAACGCGCGGCTGCTGGAGATACCGGGCGGCTACCCCGCGGTCGTGGGCGAGATCGCCGCGCCGCCGGGCCGGCCGACGATCCTGCTCTACGCGCACTACGACGTGCAGCCGGCCGGGCCGGATGCGGCGTGGACCACGCCGCCGTTCGAGCCGGCGGTGCGCGGCGGCCGCATGTACGGCCGGGGCGCGGCGGACGACAAGTCGGGCATCGTGTCTCACGCCACCGCGCTCCGCGCCTTCGGGGGACGGCCGCCGCTCGGCGTGAAGCTCGTCATCGAGGGCGAGGAGGAGACGGCGAGCCATCTGCCGGAGTACGTGCAGCAACACGCCGACCTCTTCCGGGCCGACGCGATCATCGTCGGGGATGCGGGGAACATGAGCCCCGGCGTGCCGACACTCACGACGGCGCTCCGCGGCGTCACGTCGTGCACCGTCGAGGTGCGCACGCTCGCCGGGCCGGTTCACTCCGGCCAGTTCGGCGGCCCCGCGCCGGACGCGCTCATGGCCCTCGTCCGCATGCTGGCGACGTTGCAGGACGAGCGCGGCAACGTCGCCGTCGCCGGACTCGCTTCGGGTCGGTGGACGGGCGGCGCCGAGCCGCCGGAGGAGCTGTTCCGCCGGACGGCGGGGCTGCTCGACGGCGTTGCGCTGATCGGCGATGGCAGCCTGGCCGATCGGCTGTGGGCGAAACCGTCGGTGAACGTCATCGGGATCGACGCGCCGGCCGTCGAGGGCGCGGCGAACGCGCTCGTGCCCGTCGCCCGGGCGCGCGTGAGCCTGCGCGTCGCACCCGGCGACGATCCTGCCGCGGCGTTGCGTCTGCTTCGGGACCACCTGAAGTCGGTTGCACCGTGGAACGTGCAGGTTCGCGTCTCGGACGGCCAGTTCGGTGCGGGCTACGCCGCCGCGACCGGCGGTCCGGTGTATGCCGCAGCCGTCACGGGCATGGAGGCGGCGTTCGGCCGGCCGGTGATCATGGGCGGCGCGGGCGGCTCGATCCCGCTCGTCAACGTGCTCGCCTCCGTCGCGCCCGATGCGGAGATCGTGATCTGGGGCGCCGAAGACAGCGAGTCGACGATCCACGCGCCGAACGAGAGCGTCGACCTGGCCGACCTCGAGCGGATGATTCTGGCGGAGGCGTTGCTGTTCGAGGCGCTCGGCTCCGGCGCGCCGGCTTCGTAGGGCGAGGGTCAGGCGTCTGGCGCGCGGCGGGCGAGGCCCAGGCCGGGGACGGCGGGCAGGATCCAGCGGCAGTCGTCGCCGAGGGTCAGCCCCGTGAACGGATCGTCGGCGAGCAGGAGGCAGCCGTCGAGGTCGACCCAGTCGGCGAGTGACGCGACGGCGGCCGAGGCCGCGATGCCGACCGACGTCTCCTCCATGCAGCCGAGAAAGCGCTTGAAGCCGAGGTCGCGCGCGCGTTCGAGCATGCGCCTCGCGGGCCCGACGCCGCCGCACTTCGCGAGCTTCACGTTGACGCCGGCGACCACGCCGACGAGGCGGTCGAGATCGTCGATCGTCACGGCGCTCTCGTCGGCGACGATCGGCAGCGGCGATCGCTCCTGCAGCCACGCGAGCTGGTCGAGACGGTGCGCCGGGAACGGCTGCTCGATCAGCTCGACGCCTAGCCGCACGAGATCGGGCAGCAGGCGCACTCCCTCCTCGGGCTCCCATCCGGTGTTCGCGTCGACGCGGATCGGGCCGGTGAAGACTGCGCGCACTGCCTCCAGCGTGGCGAGGTCGTGCGGTCCGCCGAGCTTGATCTTGAGCGCCGGGAAGCGCGCGGCGCGGGCGGCGCGCTCCGCGACGACGGCGGGCTCGTCGATACCGATGGTGAAGTCGGTCGGCGGCAGCAAGGGCGACGTTCCGAGCAGCTCGTACACCGGAACAGCGAGCTGCTTCGCGGCGAGATCGTGCAGCGCGATGTCGAGCGCGCACTTCGCGGCGCCGTTATGGCCGAGCGCGGCATCGAACGCGGCGCTCGCGCGCTCGAGCGATGCGCGCGCGGCGACGACGCCGCCGAGGTCGATTGCGATGCTGTCGAGCGCGTCGAGCAGGAGCGGGAAGACGGCCGCCATCGTCTCAGGCGTCTCGCCGTAGTAGGCGTCCGGAAAGCCCTCACCGATGCCGGTGTGTTGGGGCCACGCGTCGCACGTCAGCTCGATGATGACGGTGCGGGCATGTTCGGTGTCCAGCGCACGGGCGATGCGAAACGGATCGCGAAACGCCAGTGCGATGGCTTCCTGGCGCAGCTCGAATCGCATTGGCGTCAGCCTTCCAGCTTGGAGCGGATGCCGGCGAACAGGCGATCGCCTCCGAAGCGGTACGGGTCGTCCGCCGGCAGGCCGGTTTCGGCTGCGATCTCGTCGATGATCCTGCGCGCCTCCGCTTCGTCCGGGTAGAGCGACGTGTTGAGCGCCACGGCCACGACTTTCGATGGCGCGACGAGGTTCGCCACAGTCTCGTGGACGCGAATGAACTCCGGCAGCGGCTTCAGCGGGTCGTCGTAGGCAGGCCAATCTCCGCGGATGAGCTTGCCCGGCTGGTGGACCATCACCATCGCGTGGGGCGCCGTGCCGTGGATGAGTCCGAGCGTGACGGACGAGTACGCCGGATGGTCGAGTGAGCCCTGCCCCTCGATGAAGATCCAGTCGCCACGTTCCTCCGCCTGCTCGACGAGCCACTCCGCCGTGCCCTGCAGGAAGTCGGCCGCGACGCGGTCGACGGTGACGCCCCATCCGGCGATCATCATGCCGGTCTGTCCCGTCGGTACGAACACGGAGCGCAGGCCCCGTCGGCGGGCGGCCTCCGTCAATTCGAGCGCGATGCTCATCTTGCCGAGCCCGCAGTCGGTGGCCACGGTGAGGATGACGTGCTTGCCCGGCAGGTGCCGCCGCCCGCTGGAGCACTCCATGCGATCGGGCGGCCGCCGCAGATCGAAGATGCGGGCTCCGGAGCGCGACGCCTCGGCGGCGAATTCCGCGTCGTCGCCGAGGAACAGGTGGAGCCCGCTGACGACGTCGAGGCCGGCCGCCAGCGCCGAGGAAACGATGCCGCGCCAGGCTTCCGGCAGCTTCCCTCCAAACGGCGCGATGCCGATCAACAGCGTGTTCGGCGGACCGGGAAGCGCGAGCGCCTCGGCAAGCGACGCGACGATTGGCACGTCGGCATAGCGCGGATCGGGGCCCATGAACTCGCCGACGCGGCGGCCGGCGAGCGTCGCGTCGAGGACGGCGACGACGGGGTCGGGACCGTATCGCAGGACGCCGCGCGCCGTCTTGGAGTTCTCGCCGGCGAAGGCGCCGTCCGCGAGGATGAGGATCCGCCGGCCTGGTCGATCGTCCATGGTGCCTCTCGTGTCCAGCGGAGTGCGCACGGCACGGGCCGGGCGATGTGACATTCTAGAGTGCCAGTTCTGCGGCATCAACCGGTGGCGTCAATTGGTATGACGACAAGATTCGTCCGGTGGAACTGGGCACGCTCGTGGGTCGGCGACGCCGTACAGATGGACTCGAGTCAGTCCGTCTTGCGTTCGTTGGAGCCGATCGGGCTGCTCACCGAACCGAGGTCGCGATGGATCGCGCCCTCCATCCCGACGAGATGTTCGCGCTCTTCGAGGACACGTTCGACGTGATCGAATACCTGGCCCTTCTGTCCGCAATCCGGGCACTTCCAGAAGCACGACGCGGTCATCGTGCCCGCGCGGCTCTCGTATACCTGGCGTTCCTGCGTGTACTCAAGCGCCCTCAGGTATGCCGCGGTGGCTCGTTCGGAGCCGGATGAACCGATTGTGTTCGTCCGTCCCGCGCCGAACACCGCTCCCGCGATGGTATCGATGAGGTAGCGAAGGTACGTGAAGATCACATCGTAATGGCGGCGGCGGCGCCAGCGGACGTTTGTTGAGGCGCAGTTCGGACACACATCGGCGGTGTCGGAGATGATCATCGCAGTTCGATCGTATCATGCCGGTCAATCGGGCAGCGCCTGCGCGCCCTCCGGAGGTCCCGGACGCCGGTCTTCATCGGCGTCGGATAAGCTGCTGGTTGCATGAATCTCCATAAGATCCGCAGCCGGCTGCTCGTCTCGA
>CAYJMJ010000007.1:56092-75260 GCA_964371095.1 uncultured Dehalococcoidia bacterium
TAAGCTGCTGGTTGCATGAATCTCCATAAGATCCGCAGCCGGCTGCTCGTCTCGATGCTGCTCGGCATCGTCGTGTTCGCCGGGCTGCTCGTGTACGGCGATCTCAAGAGCGTCGGCAGCGACCTGCGCGGGTTCCGATGGGAGCTGATGCCGCTGATCCTGCTGCTCACGACCGGCAACTACCTGGTGCGCTTCGGGAAGTGGCAGTTCTACCTCCGCCAGATCGGCGTGACCGGGCTGCGCCGCTTCGACAGCTTCCTCATCTACTTCTCCGGCATGGGCATGACGGTCACACCGGGGAAAGTGGGAGAGTGGCTGAAGAGCTACCTGCTCAAAGAGCTGCACGGCACCCCGGTGACCAGGTCGGCGCCGATCCTCCTCGCCGAGCGGGTGACGGACGCCCTCGGCCTGCTGATCCTCGCGGCGACGGGCGTGATCGTCTTCGGCAATCGCGCGGCGGTGGTCGTCGTCATCATCATCATGCTGGCGTCGGCGATGGCGATCGGCGTGTCGCGGCACCGGCCGGCGTCGCACGGCCTGTTGCGCCTCGCGGGGCGGATGCCGTTGGTGAGAGGGTTCGTGCCCCACTTCGAGGATTTCTACGAGAGCACCTACGTGGTGATGGAGCCGAAGGGCATCGCGCTGACGACGCTGCTGAGCGTCGTGTCCTGGGCGTTCGAGGTGGTCGCGTTCTATCTCACCCTCGTCGGGCTGGGTCAGAGCGGCAGCGCGGAGACGCTGTTCAAGGCCGCGTTCATCCTGCCGATCGCGACGCTGGCGGCGGCGGTGCTGCTGACCCCGGGCGGCCTCGGCGTGGCCGAGACGGGGATCACGGGGTTGTCGATAGAGCTGCTCGGCATGGAGAAGGGCGCGGCTACGGCCGGCACGCTCATCGTGCGGCTGGCGACGCTGTGGTTCGGCGTCGCGCTCGGCCTGGTGATGTTCGCGGTGCTCACGCGCCGGCTTGGCAAGCAGGGCAAGGCGCTCGATGCGCCGCCCGGCACGGCGATGGCCGGCGATCCGGACGCGGCGGCGTAAGCGATGGCCGCGATCACCGTCCGCGTCGCCGGCGCGGACGATGCCGGAGCCGTCGCGCAGTTGATGACCGCGCTGAACGACGCCGTCGGCCCGCCGTACGGACTCGCGAGGATCCCCGAGAACATCGTCGTCAGCGCGGAGCAGGCGCGCGGCCGCATCGAGCGCATGGCGGACGTCGAACGCGTGCTGCTCGCCGAGGCCGGGGCCGCCCCGGCCGGGCTGCTCAGCCTGCGTATCCTGCCATATCTCGCCGAGGATGCTCCGTACGCCGAGGTGACCGAGCTGTTCGTCGTGCCCGGGCAACGGCGCCACGGCGTGGCTCGGACGCTGATGGCGGAGGCCGAACACATGGCACGCGGTCGCGGCTGCACGTCGATACACGTGAACGCATGGCGCGACAATGGCGAGGCGCAGGAGTTGTACCGACGTGCCGGATACGAGGCCGTCGAGGTCGGCTTCGAGAAGCATCTCGCCGGGCCGTCCGATTGACGCGCGCTTTGTCGGGCCGCGGGGCCGTCTGGTACCATGCGTCGGCCGTCGGGGTGTAGCTCAGCCAGGCTAGAGTGCTCGGTTCGGGACCGAGAGGTCGGCAGTTCAAATCTGCCCACCCCGACCATTTCCTTCCCCTTCTTGCCCCTCGATTCTACGCGCGCGCCGGTTCCGGCCGGCCGGTTTGGCCGCCGCACGCTCCCTCGCCGGTGCTTTCCGCCCCCGGAGGGCGCCTGTACCCTGAGCGTATGGCCATCGAAGACCTGAAGACGCGGGCGTGCGCAGCGATTGATGCGCAGGCTGAAGCGCTCATCGAGTTGAGCCTGCGTATCCACGCGCACCCCGAGGTGGCGTTCGAGGAGACGCAGGCGTCCGCGTGGCTCGGGGAGTTCCTCGGCGCGCGCGGATTCGACGTGACGCCGGGCATCGGCGGGTTGGCGACGGCGTTCCGGGCGGTGGCGGGCCGCGACGCGCCCGCGGTCGCCATCCTCGCCGAATACGACGCGCTGCCCGGTATCGGGCACGGATGCGGCCACAACATCATCGCCACGGCGGCTGCCGGCGCCGGGCTCGGCGTGCGGGCCGTGATCGACGACCTTGCCGGCACGGTGCAGGTCATCGGCACGCCGGCGGAGGAGGTGTACGGGGGCAAGGCGATCATGATCCGCGAGGGCGCGTTCCAGGGCATCGACGCGGCGATCATGACGCACCCGGGCACGCGCGACGCCGTGATGGTGAGGGCGCTGGCCTGCGCCGAACTGACCGTCGAATACCACGGGCGGGAGGCGCACGCCGCCGCGCAGCCGGAGCGGGGCATCAACGCGCTCGAGGCCATGATCATCGCCTTCAACGCGATCAACTCGCTGCGCCAGCACATGCGCACGACGGCGCGCGTCCACGGGATCATCACGGACGGGGGCGAGGCGCCGAACATCGTGCCCGGGCATGCGGCGGCGAGCTTTCTCGTGCGGGCGGAGGACGACGCGTACCTCGAGGACCTCAAGCGCCGCGTCACCAGCTGTTTCGAAGCGGGCGCGACGGCGACCGGCGCGCGGCTCGAGCTGCGGTGGAACGTCAATCAGTACTCGGCGATGAACACGAACGCCGTGATCGCGCGCGCCCACCGCAAGAACCTGGCTGCCGTCGGGCGCGACGTGCCGGACACGGAGATGCCGCAGGGCATGGGCAGCACCGACATGGGCAACGTGAGCCAGATCATCCCCGCGATCCATCCGCTGATCGCGATCGCGCCGCCCGAAGTCAACAGTCACTCGCCCGAGTTCGCGGTCTTCGCCGCCTCGGACAGCGGCAAGCGCGCGGTGCTCGATGGCGCGAAGGCGCTCGCCATGACCGCGATCGACATTCTCGCCGACGCGGAGCTGCGCGGCGCGATGCGCGACGAGTTCGAGCGGTCGCGCGCCGCCGCCGGACGCCCATGACTGCGCTGGACGCCTACAGCGACGACGAAGCCGTCGCGCTCTACGACCTCGTCTACGCGTCCTACGACGACGATCTCTTCCTGTACGAGGAGTTCGCCCGGCGCGGCGAGTCGCCCGTGCTCGAGCTGGGCGCGGGCACCGGGCGCGTGGCGCTGCACCTCGCGCGCCAGGGCTTCCGCGTGGTCGCGCTCGACTCGTCGCCGCGCATGCTCGCCCGGCTCGAGGCGGCGCTCGACCCCGAGGCGGCGCGGCGCGTGCGGCTCGTCCACGGCGACATGCGCGACTTCGACCTCGGCGGCGAGAGGTTCGACCTGATCTACTGCGCGCTCGACACGTTCGAGCACCTGCTGACGACCGCCGACCAGCTCTCGGCGCTGCGCTGCGTCGCCGAGCACCTGTCGCCCGGCGGCGCGTTCGTGCTCGAGTTGCGGTCGCTGACGGCGGTCGACTGGAGCGACGAGCCGTCGCCGCTGCGACTCGAGTGGGTGCGGCCCGATCCGGCCACCGGCTACTCAGTCGCGAAGCTGTCGTCCGTGACGTCGTCGCCGGCGCGGCAGCTGACGATGTTCACGCTGATCTTCGACCGGACGGGCCCGGACGGCGTAGTGCGGCGTCGTACGCTCGACGTGACGTTGCGCGCGACCGGCCGCTTCGAGATGGAACTGCTGCTGGGCCGCGCCGGGCTGCGGATGGCGGCCATCTACGGCGGCCCCGACCTCTCGCCCTTCACGGACGACAGCGATACGATGGTGATCGTCGCGAAGCTGGAGGGACCATGACGTGCTGGTAGCGCTGGACGCGATGGGTGGCGATCACGCACCGGCCGAAACCGTGGCCGGTGCTCTTCTTGCCCGGAACGAGCTGGGCATCGAGATCGCGCTCGTCGGTCCGCGGGAGATCATCGCGGCGGAGCTGGCGCGGCACGGTGAGACCCCGAGCGGCATCGAGATCATCCACGCGTCCGAAGCGATCGGGATGGACGAGCACCCCGCGCAGGCCGTGCGCGGCAAGCGCGACGCGTCGATCAACGTCGCGATGGGGATGGTGAAGCGCGGCGTCGCCAGCTCGTTCGTCTCGGCGGGCAATACCGGCGCGGTGATGGCGGCGGCGCTGATGACGCTCGGCCGCATCCACGGCATCGAGCGCCCCGCGCTCGGCACGATCGCGCCGTACACGGACACGGGCGTCCTCGTGCTCGACGTCGGTGCGAACGCCGACGTCCGGCCCAACTACCTCGTGCAGTTTGCGCAAATGGGCGCCGTCTACGCCGAGCGCGTCATGGGCGTGCGCCATCCCCGCGTCGCCCTGCTGAACATCGGCGGCGAGGAGACGAAGGGCAGCGAACTCATGCAGGACGTCTACGGACGCCTCGGCAAGACGAACATCAACTTCATCGGCAACATCGAGGGTGGCGAGGTGCACCGCGGACGCGCTGACGTCATCGTGACGGACGGCTTCACGGGCAACGTCGCCGTGAAGGTGACCGAGGGCGCGTCCGACTTCATCTTCCACGAGCTGCGAAGCGCGCTCACCTCGAAGCTGCGCTACAAGCTTGCGGCGATGGTGCTGAAGCCAGCGCTCCTGGCGCTGCGCGACAAGATGGACCCGGGCACCTACGGCGGCGTGCCGCTGCTCGGTGTCAACGGCGTCGTGATCATCGCGCATGGCATCTCGGACGCGCGGGCGATTCGTAATGCCGTCCGCGCCGCGAACGAGGCCGCCTCCTCGGGCATGCTCGACGCCATCCGGTCACTGGCGAAGAAGTGATCTGGTGGGGAGTGCGTAGTTGGTAGTTGGTGGTGGGTAGTTGACCGGCCCAGTCATGCTGAGCGAACGCGAAGCATCTTCCCGGGCAACCTCTGCGCCGCGCTCGACCAGACAACGGCCCGCGATCCTACACGGCGCCGGCATCGGGCAGCGCGTCGGCTCGAAAGGAGATCACGCCCGGACGGGCCGAGGGCCTTCCCGGGGAAGACCCTCCGCTTCGCTCAGGGTGACAGAGACGTTTGCTCATCGTGACCGTGGCGGCTCGCTCTGGGTGACGCGGACTGCCACCGCTACACCGCCCCCGCTTCGCGGAGGGCGCCGATCTGTTCCCACGTGTAGCCGAGCGAGAGGAGAATCTCCTCCGTGTGCTGGCCGAGCTCGGGTGCGGCCGGCGCGGCGCGGGCCGGCGTCTCGCTGAACTTCCACGGAAAGCCGACGATCTGCGTCGGGCCGTTCGACGGGTGCTCGACCGTGAGCAGGTAATCGTTGGCGAGCGCCTGCGGGTCCCGTACCAGGTCCGCGTAGCCCGCGACTGGCGCGCAGATCATGTCGTGCGCCTCCAGCGCCGCGATCCACTCGGCGGTCGTCTTGATTGTGAACTTGTCGTCGAGCAGCGCGTACAGCGTGTCGAGGTTCTTGAGCCGCGAGAGCGCGTTGTCGAACCGTTCGTCGTGCTCCAGCTCCGGCATGTCCACGGCCGCGCACAGCGCCGGCCACCGATCGTCGCCGACGCCGCCGATCACGGCCCAGCCATCCTTCGTCTGGAACGTGCGCCAGATCGTCGGCAGGTACGGGTGGCCGCGGCCGGCGCGCCTCAGCGTGCCGCTCAGCATGTAGTACTGGAGTTCCCACGCCTGCAATGCGATGGCCGAGCCGAACAACGACGTCTCGATCTTCTGTCCGGCGCCGGTGACCTCCCGCGCGTACAGGGCGGCGATGATCGCGACGGCGAGATTCATCGCACCGACGTAGTCGGCCGCGGCGACGCCGACGGGCAGCGGTCCGCCATCGGCCTCGCCGGTCATCGACATTAGCCCCGACCGCGCCTGCGCCGCGATGTCGAACGCCGGGTGGTTGGCCTTAGGACCGCGGGCGCCCCAGCCGGAGGCGTGGGCGAAGATGACGCGCTCGTTGAGTTGGCGCACGTCTTCGTACCCCAGGCCGAGTTTCTCCATGACGCCGGGGCGGAAGTTGTGGACCATGACGTCGACGCGCGGGACGAGGCGGCGCACGATCTCGCGGCCCTCCTCGGTCTTGAGGTGCACGGTGATGCTGCGCTTGCCGCGGCTGTGCGCGAGGTGGTAGGCGCTGAGGCGGTCCGGTCCCCACATCGCGAGCAAACGCCCGAAGTCGCCGAACATCGGCGGCTCGACCTTGATCACGTCCGCGCCCATGTCGGCCATGACCAACGTGGCCTGCGGACCCTGCTGGAAGACGGTGAAATCGAGGACCTTGACGCCGTCGAGCGCGCCGGGCATGGCTGTGGCCTCCTGTGGCTGATGCTGAGGGAAGACTACGGGATGGATGTTGGAAGCGGGAAGCGAGAGGCGGGACGCGGGACGGGCGAGCGACTGCTCACGCGCACCGGCGCAGCAGGCTGCGCCCAAACGGCATTCCCTCTTCTCGTTTCCCGTCGCGCGCTTCCCGGCTCCCCCCTCCACCCCGTACCCTGACCACATGCCGGAGATCCCCGACCTCGAAGCGATCCGGGCGTTCCTGAACCCGCGCATCGGCGGTGTCGAGATCACGCAGGCCGAGGCGCTGATCCCGTACATCATCCGCACGCCGCGGTCCGACTTCGAGGCGACGCTCACGGGCAACCGGTTCGGGGAGATCAGCCGGCGCGGCAAGTTCCTGCTCTTCGGACTCGCGGATGAGCACGTGCTGGTCATCAACCCGATGCTCACCGGCCGCTTCCAGTACGTGCGACCCTCGGACAAGAAGCTGGCCAAGACGTGCATGGCCATCACGTTCGAGGACGGCTGGCAGCTTCGCTACTCGGACCAGTTGCTGATGGGGAAGATCTACGTCGTGCCGGAGGATGACCTCATGTCCGTGCCGATGTTCGCCGACCTGGGTCCCGACGCGATGGAGGTGAGCGAGGAGGAGTTCCGCGTGCGCATCCGCAAGCACCGCGGCGCGATCAAGAACGTGCTGACGAACCAGAAGTTCATCGCCGGCATCGGCAACGCCTACTCCGACGAAATCCTGTTCGAGGCGCGCATCGCACCGTTTCGCAAGCGCACCGATATCGAGGACGATGAGATCGGCGCGTTATTCGCGGCGATCCACAAGGTCATGGACCGATCGATCCCGATCGTCACCGCCAAGTTCAGCGAGGGGCTCGACTATACGGAGTGGCGCGAGCACCTGAAGGTGCACCGCAAGGGCACAGCCACCAGGAGCCGAGACGAGGGCCGCTGCCCGCGCTGCGGCATGCATCTCACCGAGATCTCGCCCAACCAGCGCGTGACGACGTGGTGCCGGACGTGCCAGACGTGACGCGCCGCGCGATCGTCAATGCTCGCCTCGTGCTGGCCGATGGTGTCCGCTTGGGCGGACTGTTGCTCGACGGCGGCCGCATCGAGGCCATCCTCTCGGCCGCGCAGGCGCCGCCCAACGGAGCCAACGTGGTCGACGCGCGCGGACGCTACGTGGCGCCGGGCCTGATCGACGTCCACGTGCACGGAGGCGGCGGCTTCGACCTGATGACGGACGACCCGGCGGAGGTGCGAGGGTATGCGCGCTGGGTCGTGAGCCACGGCGTGACATCCTTTCTCGTCAGCACGTGCGGTCGCGACCACGATCAGATCGTCGCGCGGCTGCGGACGGTGGCGCCGGCGATCGGCGTGGAACCGGGCGCCGCACGGGTGCTCGGCTTCCATCTCGAGGGCCCGTACATCAACCCCGCCCGCAAGGGCGCGTTCGATCCGCGCTGGCTCCGCGCGCCGAGCATCGCCGAGTACGGCGAGCTGGTCGAAGCATCCGGCGGTCACATCGTCCAGATGACGCTCGCGCCGGAACTGGCGGGCGGACTCGAGCTCATCGACGCGGTGCTCGCGAGCGGCGCCGTCGCGGCGGTCGGCCACACCGATGCCACGTACGGCGAGGCGATGCGCGCGATCGAGCGGGGGGCGACGCACGCGACTCACTGCTTCAACGCGATGCGGCCGTTCGGCCACCGTGATCCGGGCGTGCTCGGCGCGATCATGGGTTCCGACGCGGTGACGGCCGAGCTGATCGGCGACGGCGCGCACGTCGACTTCGCGGCCGCGCGCCTGCTCGTGCGCGCGAAGGGCGACGCGAACGTCGTCCTCATCACCGATGGCATGCCGCTCGCCGGCACGGACGACGGCGAATCGGAGTGGGAGGGCGCGCGTATCCGCGTCGAGGGCGGCAAGGCGGTACGCGTGTCCGACGATACCATCATCGGCGGCGTCATCACGCTCGATCAGACAATGCGCAACGCCGTCGAGCATCTCGACGTGCCATTGCACGACGCTTTGTCGATGGCATCGACGAACGCGGCTCGCGCGATGCGGGTGGGCGGTCGCCTCGGCGCGCTCGCCGTCGGCCTGGCCGCCGACCTCATCGTGCTCGACGACGACCTGCGCGTCATGGAGACGTGGGTTGCCGGCGAGCAGGTGTGGGCGGCGTAGGACGCGCGGACAGACGACGGACGCAGCAGGCTGCGCCCCTGCAGTACCCCTTGCTGCCTAGGTCGCCGGCGGGCCGCCGAGGGTGCCGGGGGCGTCGAGCTGCTCGAAGAGCTGGAACAGGACGCCGCCCGACGACTTCGGGTGGATGAACATCTCCTTCCAGTCCCAGCTCACCCTCGGGCCGCCGAACGGTTCGATGCCCGTCGCCCGCATCGCCGATGCCGCCTTGTCGGCGTCGGCGACCTCAAGGGTGACATGGTGCAGGCCGGGGCCGCGCTCGCGCAGGAACTTGGCGATGAAGCTGTCGTCGCCGATCGGCTCCAGGATCTCCCACTGCATCTGCCGCTGGCCGTCGGCGCCCGGGACGTCGAGCACGACGCCGGCGAAGCCCGCCTCCTCGTTGCGGAAGCGGCCGGCTTCCTTCCAGCCGAACAGATCGGTGAAGAACGGCAACTGATCGTCGATCTTCCAGACCGCCATGCAGACGTGATCGACGCGTTTGAGTCCGATTGGCACAAGAACCCCCTGTCGTGGTCGCCTGGTTGCTGGTCACTGGTGACTGGGCACCGGCGGGCACATTGAAGCAGCTTTGGCGCGTTCGGGCACGGCGGCTGGTCCCCTGGTGAATGGTGATTGGTCACTGGGGGCCGGAGACGACATCGATGTGCGGTGGATGCGAGAAGGGGCGGACCATCGGGTCCGCCCCTTTGTTGTCGTTCGCTCTGTCGGAACCTACGCTGTCGCGACGGCGTGCTCCGGCCGCGCCTTCGCCTCGGCCGCCTTCGAGAAGGCGAACTCGCCCGCGGCGTAGTCCACCTCGACGATGTCGCCCTCTCCGAACGTACCGGCGAGGATGTGCTTCGCCAGCGGGTTCTCGATCCGGCGCTGCACGGTGCGGCGCAACGGTCGCGCGCCGTACATCCGGTCGAAGCCCTCCTTCACCAGCTCGGCCTTTGCGGCGGCCGTCACCTGGAAGTCGACGCTGCGGTCCGACAGCCGCTTGCGCACGTCGTTGAGCATGAGATCGACGATCTGCGCCAGCTCCTGCTCCGTCAGCGGCTCGAAGATGATGATCTCGTCGATCCGGTTCAGGAACTCCGGCCGGAACGCCTCCCGCAGGCCCTTCTCGATCTGCTCCTGCCGCTGCTCGCGTTGTCCGTCGTCGGCGGCGCGGCTCGTGACGAAGCCGAAGCGGCCCTTCGTCTCGGAGCTGGTGCCGAGGTTCGACGTCATGATGATCACCGTGTTGCGGAAGTCGACGGTGCGGCCCTGGCCGTCGGTCAGGCGGCCGTCGTCGAGGATCTGCAGCAACAGGTTGAACAGGTCCGGGTGTGCCTTCTCGATCTCGTCGAACAGGATCACGCGGTACGGGCGACGGCGGACGGCCTCGGTCAGCCCGCCGCCCTCCTCGTAGCCGACGTAGCCGGGCGGCGCGCCGACGATGCGCGAGATGGTGTGCCGCTCCTGGTACTCCGACATGTCCAGCCGGATCAGCGACTCCTCATCGTCGAACAGGTAGCCGGCCAACGCCCGGGCCAGCTCCGTCTTCCCGACGCCGGTCGGGCCGAGGAAGATGAAGCTGCCGATGGGCCGCTTCGGATCCTTGAGGCCGGAACGGGCGCGCCGCAGCGCCTCGGACACCGCCTCGACGGCGCGATCCTGGCCGATGACGCGCTGGTGCAGCGCCTCTTCCATGTGCAGCAGCTTTTCGGCCTCGCCCTCGAGCATCCGGCTCACGGGGATGCCGGTGATCGACGCGATCAACTCGGCGATGTCCTGCTCGGTGACGGTCATGTCGGTGGTGTGGGTCTTCTCCCACTCCGCTTTCGCCTCGTCGTACTCGCGCTGAATCTCCAGCACCTGTTGGCGTATGCGCGCCGCCGCCTCGTAGTCCTGGCGGCCCGCCGCCGCTTCGGTCTCCATGCTCAGCTCGTCGAGCCGCTTCTTGAGGTCGCGCAGCTCCGGCGTCAGTGACTGCTGCTCGATGACGTGCTTGCTCGCCGCCTCGTCGATGAGGTCGATCGCCTTGTCGGGCAGGAATCGCTCGGTAAGATAGCGATCGCTCAGGCGCGCCGCGGACACGATCGCGTCGTCGGAGATCGTGACCTTGTGGTGCGCCTCGTACTTCGGGCGCAGGCCACGCAGTATCTCGATCGTCTCGTCGGGCGTCGGCTCGTCGAGGAAGACGGGCGAGAAGCGCCGCTCGAGCGCCGGGTCCTTCTCGATGTGCTTGCGGTACTCGTCGAGCGTCGTCGCGCCGATGACGCGCAGCTCGCCGCGCGCGAGCGCCGGCTTCATCATCGTGCTCGCGTCGATCGCGCCTTCCGCCGCGCCGGCGCCGACGACCTGGTGCAACTCGTCGATGAAGATGATCACCTCGCCCTCGGCGCGGCGGATCTCGTCCATGACGGCCTTGAGGCGCTCCTCGAACTCGCCGCGGAACTTCGAGCCCGCCACCATCGCGCCCATGTCGAGCGCGAGCAGTCGCTTGTCCTTGATGTTCTCCGGCACGTCGCCCGCGACGATCTTCTGCGCCAGACCCTCGACGACCGCCGTCTTGCCTACGCCCGCCTCGCCGATGATCACCGGGTTGTTCTTGGTGCGGCGGTTCAGGATCTGCATGACGCGCTTGATCTCCTGGTCGCGGCCGATCACCGGGTCCAGCTTGCCGTCGCGCGCGTACTGCGTCAGGTCGTGGCTGTACTTCTCGAGCGCGCCGTACTTGCTCTCGGCGGTCGGCGAATCGACGCGCGCGCTGCCGCGGACCTCCTGCAGCGCGCGGTAGATCCGCTCCTTGTCGATGTTGAACTCGCGGAGGATGCGCGACGACTCGCCCTCGCGCTCGTCCGCGATGGCGATGAGGATGTGCTCGACGCCGACGTACTCGTCCTTGAGCCGCTCCGCCTCCGCGTTCGCCGTCTCGAGCATCTTGACGATGCGCGGCGTCGTGTACACCTGCACGACGTCGTAGGCGAGCTTCGGCGCGCGCTGGAGCGTGTCGGCGATGCGCTTCGTGAGGGCGCTGACGTCGACGCCCATCGCGTCGAGAATCTTGCCGGCGAGGCCATCCTGGTGCTGCAGCAGCGCGAGCAGCACGTGCTCGACGTCCCACTGCGAGTGGCGCTGCGTGCGCACCATGTCCTGCGAGGCGGCGAGCACCTCCTGCGCCTGCTGGGTGAATCGGTCCTGTCTCATCATGATGGGTGTCTCCTCACCGCCTGTGTCGGTCTTCTTCGGTGATTGATGTTCTGGTGGCGGACAGGTCTGAAGACCTGTCCCTACGCTCGTTCGCGGGTGTTACCCGCCGGTCTGCGGCTGCCTGGCCCCGCGCAGCCGATGCAGCTCGGCGCGCAGCGCATCGAGTTCCGCCTCCATCTCCTGCATTCGCTGGTTCATGCGGAGGATCACCTCCACACCGGCGAGGTTCACGCCGAGATCGCTGATGAGCCGCTGCACGTGCCGCAGCCGCGCGACATCGGCCTGGGAGTAGAGGCGGATGTTGCCCCGCGAGCGTTTCGGCTCGACCAGCCCGACGCGTTCGTACTGGCGCAGCGTCTGCGCGTGCATGCCGACGAGCCGCGCCGCGATCGAGATCACGTAGCAGGGCTCGTCGATGTCGCCGCGTTCGTCGTGCATGTCCTCTTCTTCGTCCATTGCGGGCGCAGCAGGCTGCGCCCCTACATGCGGCGTTATACGCCGGTCGCGCTCAACTCCTCGAACAGGCGCTTCTGTTCGTCGCTCAGCGTGTCCGGCAGGCGGATGCGGACGCGCGCCTGGAGGTCGCCCTTGCCGGCCTTGCCGAGCCGCGGCATGCCGAGGCCGGCGAGCTTGAAGACGCGGCCGTTCTGCGTCAGCGGCGGGACCTTCAGCATCACTTTCGCCGTGACGGTCGGGACCTCGGCTTCGCCGCCGAGAACCGCCGTCGTCAGCGGCACGTCGATCTCCTCGAGCAGGTCGTCGCCGCGGCGCTCGAAGCGCGGATGCGGCCGCACCGTGACCACGAGCAGCAGGTCGCCCTTGCGGCCGCCGCCCATGCCGGGCTGGCCCTCGCCGGCGATGCGCACCTTCGAGCCGGTGGCGGCGCCGGCCGGGATCTTCACCTCGATGCGGCGTGTCCGCTGGATCTGCCCGAGGCCGCCGCACGCGTGGCAGGTGGCGCCCGCGATCTCGCCCGCGCCGCCGCACGTCGGGCACGGCTCCTGGCCGGCCATCTCGAGCGTGCGTGCCGTGCCGTGGTACGCCTCTTCGAGCGTGACGTCGACGGGATGCTGCACGTCCTGCCCATGGCGGGACATCGTGCGGCGGTGCCCGCCGCCGCGCCCGAACGCCCCGCCGAAGAGGTCGCCCAGGTTTGCCACGTCGCCGAGGTCAAACTGCTGGAAGCCGCCGTTGCCGCCGAACCGGACGTTCCGCCGCCGCTGCATCTCCTCGATCTGGTCGGCCTGCTCCCACTGGTCGCCGTACTGGTCGTACTTGCGGCGCTTGTCCGGGTCCGAGATGACCTCGTAGGCGGTGTTGATCTCCTTGAACCGGGTCTCCGCGGCCTTGTCGCCCGGGTTCACATCCGGGTGATGCTTGCGGGCGAGCTTCCGGTACGCGGACCGGACCTCCTTTTCGGAGGCGCCGCGGGAGACGCCGAGCAGGCTGTAGTAGTCCTTTGCCATACAGGGAAAGTCTAGCGAGCGCCGGAGGAGGCCTGCAAGTTACAGGTGCATCAAAGTTGATAGCAGGAGTAGCAAGGCGGGTTTCGCAAAAGAGGTGCCTGGCCGACTGCGAGCCGCGTGGGGTAGCCGCCCTCGGCTGCCCATCCGGCGAAGCCGGATCTGCGCCGAAACGACACTCGTTCGACGACCGCAATCAAGTGCGCGGCGTGTGCCCCCTGCTGGACGCGGGGTGTCCCGGCAGCGGTGAGTATCGCCGGATACGGCAGCGGGCGCAGCGGGCTGCGCCCCTACTCCCGGCTGCGGAGGGTGACCGCCGGCTATTCGGCCGGGGTGGCGCCGTTCGGCTTGCCGATGACCGTCAGCTCCAGCAGCTCGGCGACATCGAACGTCTTCATCCGCTTGTCTTCGTCCGGCTCGACGGTCGGGATGCCGTCCTCGAACATCTGGATGCAGAACGGGCACGCGGTCGCGATGACCTCGGCGCCGGTGCCGTACGCCTCCTCGGTGCGGGCGACGTTGATGCGCTTGCCCTTCGAATCTTCCATCCACATGTGGCCGCCGCCGGCGCCGCAGCAGAAGGCGTTCTCGCGGTTGCGTGGCATCTCGACGCGCGTGCCGCCGGGCAGGGCATCGACGATGTCGCGCGGGCCGCTGTAGTTGCCGTTGTGGCGGCCGAGGTAGCACGAGTCGTGGTAGGTGACCTTCATCGGCAGGTCGTGCTTGGGCGTGAGCTTGCCGTCGTCGAGCAGCTTCGAGAGGAACGTGGTGTGGTGGATCAGCTCGAAGTCGCCCTCGAACGCCGGGTACTCGTTGGCCATCGTGTTGAAGCAGTGCGGGCAGTTCGTGATGATCTTGCGCACGCCCTTCGCTTTCAGCACTTCGATCAGCGATTTCGCCTGCTCCTGGTAGAGGTACTCGTTGCCGAGGCGGCGCGCCGGGTCGCCGGTGCACTGCTCCTCGTCGCCGAGGCAGCCGTAGCTGACGCCCGCCTCTTTCAGCAGCCGGGCGACGGCGCGCGTGATCGGGATGTTGCGGTCGACGAGCGCGCCCGAGCAGCCGACCCAGTAGAGGTACTCCTGCGTGCCGTCGAAGGCGGGCACGTCGAGCCCCTCCATCCATGACGAGCGGGTGTGCGGCGTGCCGCGCCACGGGTGGCCGCGCTGCTCGATCTGCATGAGCGTGGCGGCGGCGGTCTCCGGCATGTTCGCCTCGTTCATCGTGAGGAAGCGGCGCATGTCTTGCAACGCAGGGATGTGCTCGATGAAGACGGGGCACTGGTACTGGCAGGCGCCGCAGGTGACGCAGTCCCATATCGGGTCGAAGCCGACCTGGTCGATCAGCGTGATCTCGGCGACGGCCGCGCCTCCCTCGCCGGTCGCGGCGACGTCGTGTCCCGGCTTGAGGGCGTCCCAGACGAAGAGCGGCGGCGGGCCGTACTTCTTGATCTCGCGTTCGATGGAGTAGCGCATGTCGTGCATGATCTTCTTCGGCGAGAGGTCTTTGCCGGTGAGGTAGGCCGGGCAGTTGATCTCGCAGCGGCCGCACTCGGTGCAGGTATACGGGTCGAGCATCTGCTTCCAGGTGAAGTCGAAGACGGTGCCGGCGCCGAACCGCTCGGCGTTCTCGAAGTCGGTGATCGGCTGGAGCTGGCCCGTGGGGGCGATGCGGCGGAACGCGATGTTGAACATCACGGTGAGCACGTGCGAGTGCTTGCTGTACGGCAGGTAGTTGAGGAACGCCAGGAAGTCGATCAGGTGGGCGTACCACCAGAAATTGAGCATGCCCTGCATGGTGCCCTGCGAGAGGCCCATGCCGTCCCAGACGCGCGAAAGGCCGTAGGCGAGGAAGCTCCATCGCTCGCCGCCGACGGGATCGAGCATGATCTCGAGGCTGTTGGTGAAGATGTCGCTGACCATCATGACGACGATGAAGCCCAGGATGATCCAGGCGTCCATGTTGAACGTCATGCGGGCCGGCTTCCAGAAGCGGCGCTGCCATGCGGCCATCGCGCAGCCGACGAGCACGAGGATGTTGAAGACGTCCATCGGCGCGCGGATGGCGACGTCGTAGTACTGGCCGCCGAGGTGCTCGAAGGAGATGCTGGAGTTGAAGCCCTTGAGGAGGAAGTTGAGCGTGCGGATCTGGAGGACGAGGAAGCCCCACCAGATCATCGTGTGGAGCATGCCGCTGTACCAGTAGCGGCGCCGGGCTACGCGGGCGTTGCCGAGCAGGTACGGGACGAGCGAGGCGATGCGCTGGATCGGCTTGTCGAAGCGGTAGTCGCCCTTGGCGCGGACGAAGACGCGCAGCTTGAGGCTGACGGAGAAGGCGAAGAAGACGAGCGCGGCGGCGAGAGCGGCGAAGTAGATCGCGTTGCCGGGTAGTTCGTGACTTGGCACGGGGCAGCCTCCTCGGTGACGGCGCCGGGGGGTCCGTCAGAGCGCTGGGATCATAGCGTCCGGAGACCGAAGGCGGAACAAGCGGAAGTGGGAAGTGAGAGTTGGGGCGATGTTGGAAGTTGGAGATTGGAGGTTGGAGACAGCGCGGAACAGAGAGCAGAGAGCAGACCGCCAAGAACCACCGTGAACTAGGCGCCCAGTCCCCAGCCGGCCAGTCCGGGACAGCAAGAGACCGCGATGGGGGAGTTATCGCGGTCTGCTGCCGTACGTCCACGTATCAGGTCACCCTCATCCTAACGCCAGCCCATTTCGAACCTGTGTGGCGGGTGTTAAGTGAGTGTGAAACGGGGCCGGCCCCGAACTGGCCGCCCCGGCTCGTGCCGGTCTGTTGTCTGTTGTCGCCCGCCGGCCCTATCCCAACTCCTTCACCATCAGCACGCGACCGGGGATGCCCGTCAGCCGTTCGTACGCAGGGTCGAGGCGCGTCTCGACAATCCGGTAGCCGTGGCGATGGTAGAGGTGCTGGGCGGGGTTCGTCGTCGTGGTCGAGAGCGCGATGCGAGGGAATCCCTCGCGCCGGGCAACCTCCTCGGCGTGGCGCAGCATCACGCTGCCGATGCCGCGGTTGCGCCAGTCGGGGTGTACGTCGAGCTCCCAGACGTATAGCGCCTGGGGCGGATGGGGCATGCTCATGCGGCCCCGGGCCCGCTGATAGCTCACGTAGCGCCACAGCCCGCCCGGCCCGACGATCGGCAGCGCCCGCGCCACGATGCGCAGCATCGGCCAGAGCGGCAGACGATCGCTGTCGCCGGGGCGATGCAGCTCGATCAGCCCGACGGCCTCGCCGCCGGCGACGGCCACCGCCGTCCGTCCGACGTTGAGAGACAGCCCGGTTCGCAGCATCGCGGCCCCGATGGCGCGCGCCTTTCGGCGGTCCGGCACGAGCCCGCGAAACTCACTCGGCGGGTCGTCGTACAGGATCGCGATCAGTCGATCGAGGTCATCGGCGGTCGCCGGCCGGATGATGATGTCGCCCACGCGGCGATCATCGCACGAGGCGACGGTGGGCTGGGAAGGGGAGCCCGGCTGCGGATTTCGCAGAACGCCGCCGCAGGGTCACCCCACCACGGTCGCGGTGAACGACGTGGGTGGCTCCAGCTGGGCCGAATGAACACGTCGGCGCCGCCCACGCCCACCGCCAGGCCGGCTGCCACCATGCCGAGGATGAGCATATGCGACCACGTCACGTCGCCCGCGAAGTCGACGATGAAGTCGCGGACGAACGCGAGGAGGCGGTGCATCCGTGCCAGCAGTGCGAAGCGCCCCGGCGAGGATGTCAAGGATGCCGCTGCCCATGGATCCAGCGTCAGGCGATTATGCGCGGCCCGACAGTACCGCCCGGCACCGCGTACGCCGCCGGGAGAGTTATGCCGTTCGGCGCTCGAGCGTCGGCTGTCCTGCCCCTTACGCCCTGCGCGCGGTGCCGGCGGTGATCTGGAAGAGTTGGGCTCCCGTCGTGTAGGACGGGGGGAAGCGGTCGGGGTCGGGGCTGGTGATGAGGACCTGGTCAGCGTCGATCGCGGCGAGGACGCTGGCGCGGCGGGACTCGTCGAGCTCGCTCAGCACGTCGTCGAGGAGGAGCAGCGGGCGCTCGCCGGTGCGGGAGTGGAGCAGGCGAGCCTCGGCGAGGCGGAGGGCGAGGGCGGCGGTGCGCTGCTGCCCTCGCGAGGCGAAGGCGGACGCGGGCTCGCCGCCGAGGGTCATCGAGAGGTCGTCGCGGTGGGGGCCGGAGAGCGTGACGCCGGCGGCGACGTCGCGGGCGTGCGTGGCCTGCAGCTTGTCGAGCAGCGCCCGCGTGATGTCGGCCGGATCGGCGGCGGCGATGCGCTCGGGCGCCCAGCCATCGACGAAGCGCGGCTCGTAGGCGAGGTCGAAGCGCTCGCGGTCGCCGCTGAGGCGGGCGTGGGCGTCGGCGGCGGCGCGGGCGAGGTCGCCTGTGGCGGCGGCGCGGGCGGCGAGCAGGGTTGCGCCGTCGGTGGCGAGCTCTTCGTCCCAGTAGGCGAGCTCGTCGCGGCGGGCGGCGCCGTCCTGGATGCGCTTGAGGAGCGCGTTGCGCTGCGTGACGAGCTTGGTGTAGCGCTGGAGCGCGCGCAGGTATCGATGGTCGACCTGCGAGAGCATGACGTCGAGATAGCGGCGGCGGCCGGACGGCGAGCCCTTCACCAGCTCCATGTCATCGGTGGTGAAGAGGACGGCGGTGATGGCGCCGACGACGTCGGATGCGCGGCGGGCGACGCCGTTGAGCTTGAATCGCTTGGAGGCGACGAGGTTGCCGTGCGCGCCCTCGCGGCCGATGACGGTCAGCTCGACGGCGACGTCGTGCTGCGTGCGTCCGGCAAGGGCGACGATGCGTGCGAACGGCTGGGGCTCGTCGCGGGCGGACCAGGCGATGTAGTCGGCGTCGGTCTCGGCGCGCTCGGAGCGGCCGGTGGCGAGGAGGGCGACGGCTTCGAGCAGGTTGGTCTTGCCCTGCGCGTTCTCGCCGAGGAAGAGCACCGGGCCGGGGGCGAGGTCGATCTCGGCGCGGGCGTAGTTGCGGAAGTTGGTGAGGGAGAGGTGGCGGAGGTGCATGGTGGGGGAAGGGTAGCGGGTGGGAGTTGGTGGTTGGTAGGTGGTAGTGAGTAGTCGGGGGGGGCGGCAGCCCGGCCGCCGCACGGCAAACGGCAATCGGGTGACAGCAAACAGCAAACAGCAAACAGCAAAGGGGGAGGCGGGACGCGGGAAGGCGGAGCTTGGGCGCCGTTCGGCGATCTGTTGTCTGTTCTCGGTCGTCGCTACGCGATGACGGCGTGGGAGCGGAGGAAGGGGATGGCGGCGGCGACGGCATCGGCGGGCTGGGTCTGATTGATTTCGAGGACGCGGAGGGCGTGGAGCGGGAGGCCGGCAGCGATGTACGACCAGTCGACGTCGCCGTGGCCCGGAGCGCGGTGGTCGCCGATGCCGTCGACGTCGTGGAGGTGGGCGCCGATGCATCGGGCGCCGTTGGCGTCGAGCCAGGCGCGCCTGTCGACGAGGCCGAGACGCCACTGCACCTCGGCGTGGCCGGTGTCGTGCCAGTAGCCGACGAGGTCCGGCGGGAGGTCTTCGATCAGCGCGCGGCACTCGTCGGGCTGGGGGATCTCGTGATAGTGGAGGCGGTTCTCGAGGCCGAGCGCGACGCCGGCGTCCTCGGCGTAGCGGGCGAGTTCGGCCAGGGTGCGCGCGGCCTGCTCGAGCCACGGGCCGGCATGCTCGGCACGGAGGCGGTGGCAGTCCTCGCGCAACATCTCGACGCGCTCGCCGGTGCGCGTGCCAGAGTCGTAGAGGCGGCGCAGCTCGCGCTCGGGGTCGAGCATCGTGCCGCCGACGGCGCCGAGGTGGATGACGACGAACGGCACGCCCGCCTCGCGCGCGAGGTCGATGCTGCGCTTCGTGTACTCGATGGCGGCGCGGTGCTCGTCGACCTCAGGCGATGCGAGGTTGAAGGAGCTGTTGGCGCGGCCGGCGTCGTCGCGCGCGAGCGGCGCGGGGGCGTGGATGGACGAGATCGGGACGTCGGGGTAGGTCATCAGCCGCTCGAACTGGGCGGTGGGCGTGAGATGGCTGACCTCGATGGCGTCGTAGCCGAGCGCGAGCGTCTCGTCGACGAAGCGGTGCATGTCATCGACGAAGCG
>CAYJMJ010000008.1:0-5012 GCA_964371095.1 uncultured Dehalococcoidia bacterium
AGCGTGAGCGACAGGCGCACGTAGCCCTCGCCGTGCGGACCGTAGCCGTTGCCCGGCGTGACGATGACCGCCGCCTCATCGAGCAGCCGCTCGGCGAACCCGGCCGAGGTCATGCCGTCCGGCACCCTCGCCCAGACGTAGAGGCTGGCCTTCGGCGGCGTCACGTGCAGGCCCAACGTCCGCAACGCGGCCACCACCCTGTCGCGCCGCCGCTGGTAGATGGAGTTGTGGTCCTCAATGCAGCCCTGCGGTCCCTCGAGCGCGGCGATCGCCATCTTCTGGATGGCCTGCGCCGCGCCGGAATCCAGGTTCGACTTCACCCGCATCAACGCGTCGATGATCTTCTGGTTGCCGACGGCCATGCCGATCCGCCAGCCGGTCATGTTGTAGCTCTTCGACAGCGAGTGGAACTCGATACCGACGTCCATCGCCCCGTTCGCCTGCAGGAAGCTCACCGGCACGTACTCGTCGTACGCCACCTCGCTGTACGGTCCGTCGTGGCAGATCGCGATATCGTGCTTCTTCGCGAACGACACCGCCCGCTCGAAGAAGTCGACGTCCGCGACGGCGCCGGTCGGGTTGTTCGGGTAGTTGAGCCACAGCACCTTCGCGCGGCTCGCCACGTCGGCCGGCACGCTGTCGAGGTCAGGCAGAAAGCCGCGGTCTTCCGTCAGCGGCAGCGCGTAGCTCTCGCCGCCCGCGAACATCGTGCCAATCGCGTACACCGGGTACGCCGGGTCCGGCACGAGCGCCACGTCGCCCGGATCGATAAAGCAGAGCGCGATGTGGCCGATGCCCTCCTTCGAGCCGATGAGCGACATCACTTCTTTGTCCGCGTCGAGCGTCACGCCGAACCGGCGCTCGTACCAGTCCGCGACGGCGCGTCGGAATTCGGGCAGGCCCTCGGTCTCCGGATAGCGGTGGTTCGCCGGCTCCCGCGCCGCCTCGCACAGCGCGTCGACGATGTGCGGCGGCGTCGGCAGGTCCGGGTCGCCGATCCCGAACGAGACAACGTCGATGCCCTGAGCCTTCTTCGCCGCCACCTTCTTGCTGATCTGTGCGAAGAGGTACGGCGGCAGCTTCTCGATGCGGTCGGCGAACTTCATGCGGCCAGTGTAGGGAACGTGCGCGCGAGCGGGAAGCGCCTCAGATGCGCCACGTGCACAGCCCGTCGCACGCCGACGTGACGTACATGGTCGCCGGCAACCCGGTCTGATGACGGTACGGCGCCACCACTTCGGGTTCGAACGCGGCGACGCCGTCGGCGCGGACGAGGTTCACAGTGCAGCCGCCGAAACCCGCGCCCGTGAGCCGCGCGCCCAGCACGTGCGGCTGCGCCGACGCGAGGGCGACGAGCAGGTCCAGCTCCGGCGAGCTGACCTCGTAGTCGTCACGGAGGCTGGCGTGCGACGCGCGCATCAGCTCGCCAAACCCGGCGAAGTCATCCCGGCGCAGCGCGTCGGCAGCGGACGCCACGCGACCGATTTCGCTCACGACGTGACGCGCCCGCCGCATCGGCACGTTCGGTGCGTCATGAATCACCTGTTCGAGTTCCGCCACGCCGACGTCGCGAAGCGACGCAAGATCGGGACGTCCGAGACGCCGCCGCAACTCAACCACCGCCTCGCCGCACTCACGACGCCGGTCGTTGTATGCGCTCGCCGCCAGCTCGCGTTTGACGGCGCTGTTCGCGATGACGATCGCCAGCCCGGCCGCCGCGAGCCGCAACGGCACGTGTTCATGCGCGAGCGAACGGCAGTCGAGGAGCAGTGCGTGGTCGCGGCGCGACAGAGTTGACGCGAACTGGTCCATGATCCCGCACTGCACACCGACGAACACGTTCTCCGCGCGCTGGCACAGCAGCGCCAGGTCGACTTCCCCTATCGGCAGCTCGAACGCGTCGCGGAACGCGCCCGCGAGCGCGACCTCGATCGCCGCCGACGACGACAGCCCGGCGCCCAGCGGCACGTCGCCGGCGATCGCTACGTCGAGCCCCGAGAGCCGGTGACCGGCCTCTGCCAGCACGCCGGCCACGCCCGCCACGTAGCTTGACCAGCCGCCCCCGTGCGCCGCCGGCGTCACCTCGGCCGCCGGGAACTCGCAGTGGTCGCGGAAGTCCACCGAATACGCCCGCACCACGCCGTCATCCCTCCGCGCCCACGCCGCCATTACGCTCCGGTCGATCGCGAACGGCAGCACCAGGCCGTCGTTGTAGTCGACGTGCTCGCCGATCAAGTTGACGCGGCCCGGCGCCTCCGCGATACCCTCGGGCAGGCGGCCGAACTCGCTCCGGAACGCGGCCACAAGTGAGTCGACACGCTGCTGGTGCGGCATCGCTACGTCCGTGGCTCTGCCTCGCGGAGTTCGCGCGCCTTCTCCTCCGGCGCGGTGTCGTTGATGAACGTCCCGGCGCCCGTCTCAACACCGGCCAGGTACTTGAGTTTGTCCCTGCTCCGATACGGCGGCATGAACTCGATGTGCAGATGGTCCCCCGGCCGCTCGACGCCGTCCGTCGCCCGCTGGTGCATCGACATCGTGTACGGCATGGGGAAGCCCCACAGCGCGTCGTACGTCGCTTGCAGGCGACGCAGCAGCCGCGCGAGGCCGTCGCGCTCGGCATCGGTCAGGTCGACCAGCGACGGCCGGTGCGACGTCGCCGCCACGTGCACCTCGTACGGCAGGCGCGCCGCGAACGGTACGAACGCGACGAACCCGTCATCGCGAGCGACGACGCGGCGGCCGTCCCCCGTCTCGCTAGCGACGAGGTCGCACACCAGGCATCGACCGGATCGCGCGTGGTGCGCCGCGCTCGCCGCCTGCTCTCGTTGCACGTGCGGCGGCACGAATGGGAACGCGTAGATCTGGCCGTGGGGGTGCGTCAGCGTGACGCCGATCTCCTTGCCGCGATTCTCGAAGATGAAGACGTACGCAACCTCCGATCGCGCGGACAGCTCGGCGTAGCGATCGGCCCACACGTCGACGAGGTGCCGCACCTGTGGCAACGGCAATGACGCCAGCGTCGCCTCATGTTCAGGCGAGTACACGATGACCTCGCAGACGCCACGGGCGGCCGCCCGCCGCTCCAGCGAGCCATCGTCGTTGACCGCTGGCGCGTCCGGGCGGAAGCTCGGGAAGCGGTTCTCGAACGCCACAATCTCGTAGTCGGACGACGGGATCTCCGTCGCGAAGGCGCCGGCGCCAGCCGTCGGGCAGAGCGGGCAGTACTCGGGCGGCGGCAGGAACGTCCGCTCCTGGCGGCCGGTGGAAACGATCACCTGCTCATCGAGCAGCGGGTTCCAGCGCAGCTCGATCTGATCGCGTCCGCGTTCCCGCTCGTCGACGGCCAGGGCCTCTGGCGCAGGTACGTCGAACCCGTACCAGTACAGATACCGCCCGTCTGCGCGTACGAGCCTGCGTCTTTCCACGGCGGCATTGTACTTGGCCGGTCGTTGCCCGCCCGGCGCAGCCGCGCGGTGCCCTGCGCGACGCGCACTCGCCACATGGCGCGCCGCACGTCGCGGGATCGCACCGCCGTTGCACCATAACGGGCTATCGTAAAGTCTCGATAACGGACGCGTCGTTATGCGGAAAGATCAATGGAATTGACACACGCGCGCGATTGACAGCTCAGGAGGCTGATGATATCGTAGCCGAGCTCCGAGCAGTTGAGCGCGTCCCGGTGGACGAATCCGGAGGTACAAGTAGGCACAAGGCGCGAGCCTGAAGCCGAACGGAAGACCGGAGGAGGGTGAAACCGGGCAGCACGCGAGATTACTCGGGGCGTTTTCTTTGCCCCCTTCACCAGTTCACCTGCGAGCGTTATACGTCCCTCAGGCCAGATCCCGAATCTGCGACAACTTAAGCAGGCTCCTGCTTCCGATCAAGCGGATTGAATTCCCGCCAGCCGCTGGGTGATGATGGCCTCTGCCTCGCTCATGATTCGATCGATGAGTTCCTTCACCGTCGGTACGTCGTGGATGAGCCCGGCGACCATGCCGCACGACCAGGCACCCGCACTGACGTCGCCGTCTTTCATGACCCGGGGATAGATGCCAGCGACTTCAGGCATGATGTCCTCGAACTTGAGATTCGCACCGAGCGACTTCTCCTTTTCCATCAACCGTTCGACGCCGGCGTTCGTGAGGACCCGCTCGGTATTGCGCAAGCCGCGCATGATGAGGCGCGTGTCGAGTTCGCTTGCATCCACGAGCGCCTGCTTCACGTTCGCGTGCACGGGCGCCTCCTGGGTGGCGATGAAACGGGTACCCATGTTTATGCCGTCGGCGCCCATGGCGAGCGACGCTACGAGGCTTCGTCCGTCTGCCATGCCACCGGACGCGACAAAGGGAACCGTCAGCTCTTCCGCGGCGCGGGGCAAGAGGATGAAGTTCGGCACGTCGTCTTCACCGGGGTGACCGCCGCATTCGAAGCCGTCCACGGAAACGGCATCGCAACCGATTCGCTCGGCCTTGAGTGCGTGGCGAACAGAAGTGCACTTGTGGATGACCTTGATGCCCGCCTCCTTGAGCAGCGGCAGCCATTGCGAGGGATTGTTGCCCGCCGTCTCCACGATCTTGACACCGCTCTCCACGATGACCTTGAACAGCCCGGGGTAGTCGGGGGGCGTGAGAGAGGGAAGAAAGGTCATGTTCACGCCGAAGGGCTTGTCGGTCATTTCGCGGCATCGCGCGATTTCGTTCGCCAGTTTCTCGGGCGTGCCTTGCGTCAGCCCCGTGATGATGCCGAGGCCGCCTGCGTTGGAAACTGCCGAGGCAAGCTCGGCAAGACCAACGAAATGCATGCCGCCCTGGATGATTGGATGTTCGATGCCGAAAAGCTCCGTGATTCGCGTCTTCATCTTCTGTCCGATCTCCTGAGTAGAACCAAGGCCTTGGGAGAGAGGCGGCCGGAATCGACCGTTACTACGATTCGTGGGGTCAGCGCGTGCGGCGGGACTCGAACCCGCGACCCTCTGCTTGGGAAGCGCTCTGGTCGCTCCTCGACTGCGGCGA
>CAYJMJ010000008.1:5112-74682 GCA_964371095.1 uncultured Dehalococcoidia bacterium
GCCCGTCACCGGTTGCACGTTCGGCGCGAAGTTCACGCCGCCGACATACGACCGGTTCGCCGGCCAGGGGGCGAGCTTCGTGCCGTGAATCCGGTAATGGCACTCTGCGCAGATCGCGTCGCCTGGGCCGGCGCCGGCCGTGTCGATATCCGTGACGCTGCCGCTGCCGCCGATGTCGCCGAGATGCATCCCGTGCAATCGATAGCGCGTGTCGGTCCGGGCATCCTTCGACGTCGTGCCGAATGGCGCCGAGCTGTGGCAGAGGAAACACAGCGCGAAGTCGCTGGCCGAATATGCCTCACCCGACGACTTGAGCGTACGGTCACGGTAGTTGGCGATGAGCATCCCGCGATAGGGACTCGTGTGCGTGCCCAGCCGCGCGTTTGCCGCAGGAGCCGCCGGTCGCGGATCGCCGTGGCAGTTCACGCAGCGGATGGTGCTCGCGGTCGTGAATTGCCACCGTGAGCCGCCGGCCAGGCTGTTAGCGAGTTCGCTGCTGGTGCCCTTCCCCGCTGCCTCAACCGGGTGGTACGAGGCATTCGCCGGGTCGAACTCCGCGATCTTGTCGGTCTTCTTGTACGACTCCTTGCTGTACGACAGCAACGTCGTGGACGCCGAGTGGCACTTGAAGCAAAGCTCCGACTCCAGGCTGATCGGGTTCTTCGACGCGTATGCGGGCGAAGCCGACACCCCGATGCTTCCCGTCAGCGCACCAGACGCCGTCCAGCCGGACGACGTCGGCGCGGAGAGGCCCGAGTCCAGTGTGTGCGGATTGTGGCAATCGCCGCATTCCGCGTGCCGGTTGAGGACGCCGGCGAACTCGTCCTCCTGGCCACCCACGTGCACCGAGGTGGCCGAGGGCAAGTGGGAGTAGAACGAACTCGTCGCCGGATTGTTCGCCGGCACGCTCGGATCCGTGTAGACGCTCTGGACGTTGGACTGTGCGCCGGTGCCGTCATGACAGCTGAAGCAGAGCGCGCTCTGCGGTGTCGCTTTGGTGAGCAGGTTGCTTCCTGCCGCGGTGTGGGTGCGGTGGCACGTGGCGCAGGTGCTCGTGGTCAGCGTGAAGCCGCCGTGCGGGCTCGTAAACGCGCCGAGCGGCGCTGGCGCGGGTGCGGGCGCCGTCCGCCGCAGGCTCGGCGGCTCGCCGCGTTCCACACGCCCGATTGAGCCGGCTACGACGCCCGAGGCCCGCTCCGCCAGGGCGCGGCTCGGGTGAAACGTGAGCGCGAGGGAGCCGAGAACTACGACGACAGCCGCCGACCAGACGACGAGGCTCGCCGATCCGGCGAAAACCCGCCGAATCGTCCGAACCGCCGCTGCCGCCCGTGTCAGTTCGACTCCCACACCTGCACCCGATTGTTCTCCCGGTCCGTCACATACACGCGCCCGGAGGCATCGAGCGCGATGCCGTTCGGGTACGAGAACGAGTCCTCCGAGCCCGAGGCGCCGCCCATCCGGTACAGCAGCGTCGGCGCTCCGGTCACGTCGTACACCTCGACGGTCCCCAGAACCGTATCGACCACGTGCAACCGGCCCAACCCGTCGATGGCAAGCCCCCGCGGCGCGGACAGGGCACCCGTGCCAGGCCCGCCGATCTTGAACGCGGCCCCCCCAACAGCATCGAACACCTGTATGCGCCGGTTGTTACTGTCGGAAACGAATATGAATCCGCGGCGGTCAACAGCGACGTCATTCGGGAACGAGAACTCACCGTCGCCCGCGCCCTCTCGTCCGAAGGCGAACCGGAACCGGCCTTGCTGGTCGAACACAATCACCCGGTGCTGGCCCGGCGTGACGTCGGTCACGAAGAGCTGCCCGTCAGGCGAAAACGCGACGCCGAGCGGGCTCCAGTCCGCGCCCGGAGCGGCCGGGGGCGCCAGGTCTCTCGAATATGCGCCGTCGGGCCCGAACACGTGCACGGTGTGATTGCCAATGTCGCTAACGTACACGTCGCCGCCGGGGCTCACGGCGACGTAGGCCGGCGCCCACGCCTGTGCGTCCGTTCCGGACGCCGCGAGCGGTGCCAGTTCGCGGAGGTGCGCATCGAACACGCGCACACGGCGGCTTCCGCTGCCCTCCGTGACGTAGATGCGGCCGTCACCGCCGACCGCCACGCCCAGTGGGCGGGCTATGCCTTCGAGCGCACGCACGTAGTGTGGCGTGGCACCGGTGTGCGTGCCGGCCGAGGTCGGCAGGCCCGGCACGCCCGGCAGCGGCCCGTAACCCCGACCGATCTCCAGCGTCCCGGAAGCTGCAAGCGCCAGCGCGAGCATGACGCAGCCCGCGACGAGCAGCCGGTATCGCGGCTGGAGGCCCGCAGCCGCCAGTCCCAACCCCCGGTCTGGTCCGGAGGTACCCGCCTCCAGCTCGATCCCGGTCACTTCGCACCCCCCGGTGCACCGCAAGATCCGGCGGTCTGTCGCGGATCTGTCACGTTTGACATCGGCAATATATGCCACCAATCCTGACTTCAGGAAGGGTCCCAACGTAACGAGCGACGACGACCGTCGGCATAGACGGACTTGTGCCACCCGGTAGGTTGAACAACAGGCAAACGCCGCGGGGCGCCAGCCAGGGCCACCGGACGGGCCCACGGTACGGTCCGCGATGGGCGTGGTGACGCCCGCGTCACGATCGGATACTGTGCCGTCGAAGCTAAACTCGAGCGATCCGATGCCGGAACATGCTGATCCCCCTTCCTGTCCAGCCAAGCGGTCTTGAGTGGCCGACGGCGATCTGGCCCCAGGCGGATCCGCCCGCGTCCGTCGATGCGGCAAGGCTGAACGCATTACTTGACACCGCCTTCACCACCCCGCAACCCGAGACGACGGTTCAGACCGACGCACTGCTGGTCGTTCACCGCGGCCGCCTGGTCGCAGAGCGCTACGCCGGCGGCCATGGCCCGGAATCGCCGCAGCCATCGTGGTCGATGGCCAAGAGCATGCTTCACGCCGTGGTCGGCGTCCTCGTCCGCGATGGGCAGATCGATGTTTCTGGTCCGGCCGGCGTGCCCGAGTGGAATGCAAACGGCGACGCGCGCGGGACCATCACGCTCGACCAGCTCCTCCACATGACGTCGGGCCTGCACTTCTGTGAGGATTACGTCGACGGAGATATCTCGGACACCATCAAGATGTTGTTCGTGCCGGGTGCCGAGGACACTGCGGCCTTCGCGGCGTCGCTTCCCCTCGACGGCGCACCCGACACGATCTTCAACTACTCGAGCGGCACCTCGAACATCATTTCCGCGATCATCAAACGGCTCGTCGGCAGAGATGACGCATACGGCGCGTTCCTGCGCCGCGAGCTGTTCGATCGGATCGGCATGGCGAGCGCCACGCCCCGCTACGACCGCTCGGGTTCCTGGATCGCGTCGTCGTTCTGCTTCTGCACGCCGCGGGACTTCGCCAGGTTTGGCCTGCTCTACCTGCGAGACGGCATATGGGACGGCGAGCGCATTCTTCCCGACGGATGGGTGGACTACGGGCGTACGCCGGCGCCCGTCCAACCCGTCGACGCCGGCTACGGAGCCCACTGGTGGCTGCTCGGCGACGATCTCGGCACGTTCTACGCGAGCGGCTACGTCGGCCAGCGCATCATTCTCGTGCCCGCGCTTGACCTGATCATCGTCCGCAACGGGAACACGCCGGTCGAGCGCGCGCCGCACATTGCCGCGATGGCGCGGGAGATCATCGACCTGTTTCGCGACGCGTGACGTCGGCCGCCCGGCGGTAACATGAGCCCGTCGCCAGCAAGGAGTCCGTACATGCCCCGCATCAAACCGATCGACTACGCAGCATCCAGCGCGGAGATCCGCGCCGCGCACGATCAGGTCGTCGCCGAGCACGGGCGCGTCACCAACATGAAGATGACGCTCTTGCGCTCGATGCCCGCGTTCCGGGCACTGATGGAGTGGTACCCGCTGCACGACACGGTGCAGACGTTCCTCGGCGAGCGGCTCACCAACCTGTTCACCCACGCCATCTCGACCGAGAACGACTGCCTCGTCTGTTCGACGTTCTTCCGGCGGATTCTCATCGACGCGGGCGAGAATCCGAACGACTTCGCGCTCGACGATCGCGAGCGGGCCGTCGTCGAATTCGGACAGCACCTCGCGAAGCCGTACGCCCGCGTCCCGGACGACGTCTACGCGCGCGTCGCCGCGCTGTTCGCGGAGGAGCAGGTCGTCGCGCTCACGGCCTTCGGCGCGATGATGGCGGCGACCAACATCTTCAACAACGCGCTCGATGTGGACCTCGATGGCTACCTGGAGCCGTATCGCAAGTCCGAATCGTCGCAGGCGCGGGGGGAGGCCTGATGCCGGAGCGTGAATTCGAGGGAAAGGTCGCGTTCATCACCGGAGCGGCGCACGGACAGGGCCGCGCGGCGGCGCTGTCGCTTGCGCGCGCGGGCGCCCGTATCGCCGCCTTCGACGTCGCCAGGCCGATGACCTATCCGGGCTACGCGCTCGGCTCGAGCGACGACCTGCGCGGCCTGCAGGCGGCGTGCCGCGATGCTGCCTCGGACTGCCTGACATTCGAGGGCGACGTGCGCGACGATGCGTCGATCAGCGCCGCGGTCGACGCCACGGTCTCGTCGTTCGGCCGCATCGACGTGCTGTTCAACAACGCCGGCATCTGTGCCTACGGCCTCGCCCACGAGCTGACCGAAGAGGCGTGGGACGCGATGATCGATATCAACCTCAAGGGCGCATGGCTCGTCGCCCGGCGGATCATCCCGATCATGATCGGACAGCGTTCGGGCGTGATCATCAACAACTCGTCGGTTGCCGGGTTGCGTGGCATGAACCGGCTAAGCCACTACGCGGCGTCGAAGTGGGGACTGACCGGCCTCACGCGATCCTGGGCAATCGAGCTGGCGCCGCACGGCATTCGCGTCGTCTCGATCCACCCCACTGGCGTCAACACGCCGATGAACGACGGCCTGGCCGCGCTCGAAGGCGCGACGGCGCAGGAGATCGCCGAGCGATCCGCCGGCAACCTGCTGCCCGTGCCGTGGATCGAGCCGGAGGACGTGGCCGAAGCAGTGCTCTACCTCGCCTCCGACCGCGCGCGGTTCATCACCGGATCCCAGTTCGTGATCGACGCCGGCCTGCTGGCGCGGTAGCGACCCCGGCGGCACCACCGGCCATGCCTCGGCACATGACGCGCGCATTTGGAGTTCCTGCCCGACCTGTGCGACGTTCCCCTGATGACGCGACGCGAATGCCCGCCGCTCATCAACAATGCCGGCTGGCCACGATGCTCAACCGGCACGCCGGGATCGCCCCGCCCGGGGAATAGTGAAGATTCCAATAAATGTCGACTATCGCTCGCCGGCCAATCCATAGACGGCGCGCGCTCGCACAGAACGACGCCTCCGGGGCGAATCGGGCGTTGGAGCGGCAGGGAATTCCGCGAGTCCTGGCGCGACCCGGGATCGGTCCCGGATCCTGCCTGTCGCTCGTGTCGCCTAGTTCCCGAAGTCCCAGCCCTGGCCGCTGTGGTATCGCTTGAGCACGTTCTTCGCGATCAGGATCTTGTGCACCTCGTCCGGTCCGTCCGCGAGGCGCAGCGTGCGCGCGCCCTGGTACATGCCGGCCAGCGGCAGGTCGCCCGTCACGCCCGCGGCGCCCCACACCTGGATCGCCCGATCGACGACGCGCTCGTACGCCGCGGGCACGAAGATCTTGATCGCAGAGATATCGGTCCGCGGGTCGACGCCGCTCTCCATCTTCTCGGCGCAGTGGATCGTCATCAGCCGCGCCGCCTGGATGTCGATGTACGAGTCGGCGATGAAGCCTTGCATGAACTGCTTGGTCTCGAGCATGCCGCCGTGAACCTCTCGCGTCATGGTCCGCTCGACCATCAGGTCGAACGCGCGCCACATCTGGCCCACCGAGTTCATGCAGTGGAACACGCGTCCCGCGCCGAGCCGGTCCTGCGCCGCCTGGTGCCCCGTGCCCGTCTGACCGAGCTGGTTGGTGACCGGAACGCGCACGTTGTCGTAGATGATCTCGCAGTGGTCGCTGTCGACGCCCCAGACGTTGATGCCGCGCACGATCGTCACGCCGGGCGTCTCCTTCGGCACGATGATCTGCGTCATCTTGCCGTTCCGCTCGGCGGGCCCATCCGGATCGTCCGTCCGGCACATCACGATGAAGAAGTCGGCGCGCTTGCCATTCGAGGTGAACCACTTGTGGCCGTTGATCACCCACTCATCGCCGTCGCGGCGGGCGCTGGTCTTTATGGCACGCGGGTCGGAGCCGGGCGCGTCCGGCTCCGTCATCGAGAAGCCCGACTCCATGCCCTTCTCGATCATCGGGAGGAGCCACTTGCGCTTCTGCTCCTCGGTCCCGTACTTGACGAGGATCGTCTGGTTGCCGGAATTCGGCGCGACGACGCCGAACAGCGCGGCCGCGCCGACGGCGTACGCCAGCACCTCGTTCATGTAGGCGTGCTCGAGGAAGTTCAATCCCGCGCCGCCGTACTCGACCGGCAGGTGCGGCGCCCACAGCCCCGCGTCTTTCACCTTCTGCTTGATGCCCTCCCTCAGCTCGTGGGCCTGCTTCACATCGCTCTCCGTGAAGCGCTTATCGTGGCGCCAGGCCCAGAGGAAGTTCTCGTTCGGGAGAATCTCCTTGTTGACGATCGACGCCGTCAGCTGGCGGATCTCGTTCACGCGTTCGTTAATCGTCGGGATCGGTTGGACGTTCATGCGCATGGCAGATTCTCCTCTAGCGCCAAGTCCGGGCGCGATCCGATTCTAGGCCGGATCATGCGCGAGGGGAACCTCCATTGACGCCGTTTCCGGAACTGGATTGAGGCCGTCCCGTTGCGTGTTCGGCCTACGCCTGCCAGAGCGGCGACGAGGCCTTCATGAATCTGAGCATCATGATCATTGAAGCGACGTCCTGCGTGCCCGATGCCTCGCGCATGAGCGTCTCGAACCAGACGTATTCGGTCTTCGGCGTCTGCCCCACCGCGAGGATCGTCGCGCCAACGTCGTACGCGCGATCCGAAAACACCGGCCCACGAAGGTGGCGTATCTCGATCGCCCCGTATAGCCCGACGGCCTGCGCCCGGCCCAGGCGCATGCCCTTCTGCGCCTGCGTCATCAGATGCACCAGCAGGCCGGGTCCGACGATCGGACCGCCCCACGGAGATGGGCTGCGGTACCAGTCCAGCGGCTCGGTGATCGCGTCGAGCCGCGGCCCGGCGTCGGCTTCACTCAGTCGCACCGACACCGGCCCTATGCGGTCGCCCGGCGCGAGGTGCGAGAGCATGCGCATCTCGCCGCTCTCCCGCGGTTCGGCCAGCTTTCGGCGCAGCATCGACGGCTCCGGAGGAGCGCCGATTGAAGCCGTGCCCTCGAGGACCTGCGTGCCGTCGTCTTTCTCCATCCAGACGTCGACCTGGGCGTCCTTCGCATTGCGGGACGGCATGCGTACATACGCGCGGACGGGTTCGCCGTCCGTCGTCGCGCTCCGGAAGTACGTGGAAAGGCCACCCGACTGGAACCACCGTTGACCGAAAGCCGCGAGCATGAGCCGGGGGGAACTGCTCCATGTGGATCGAGCCGGCGACCGTGCCGCCGCGAAACCCGAGCCGTTGCGCCGTGCTGTCGTCGTGGATACTACCGCGCTGCGACGCCGCGAGATTGCGCGGCTTCCGGTACGGGCCGATCAGTACGCCGTCCCGCTCGACGATGCCGGTGTCGACTGCCTCGCTGGTCATCGCGACGCCCCCTTTCCGGCTGGAGCCGTTCAGGGCGCTATCTTACACCCGCCGGCGGCGGCGGAACCGCGCCATTCCGGCCCGGCTGCTAGGTGGCCGCCGCCTCGGCGCTGACGTCGTCGCCGTACGTCGCCGCCTTCGTGCTCTTCTCGGCATGGTGCTCCGCGGCGAAGCGCAGGTCGGCGAGGAACTCGTCGATCACATCCTTGTGCCGCGGGCTGGCCATCAGGTGGAGCGACGGCGGCCCCTCCTGGCGGTCGAAGTGCCAGCCGCGCTCGTTCATGACATCGCCAATGGCGAAGATGTCCTGCGTGTGCGAGCCGACCGCCGTCACGGTCATGTCTGGCTCGCCCCACACGTGCACGCCGTCGATCGCGCGCACGCCGTCGATCAGCCGGCGCGTCGCTTCGAGCGTGTCTTTCGCCAGCCGCAGGTATCCGTCTTCGCCGAGGAACTGCAGAACGGCCCAGCATGCCGCGATCGGCGGCGCCGGCTTCGTGCCGAGAAAAGCGAGCGTCCCGTAAAGACCGCCCGGCCAATCGTTGAACATGAAGATCTGGTGGCGCAGGTTCGCCTTCGGCCGGTGCAGGATCACCGAAGCGCCCTTGATCGCGTAGCCGTACTTGTGGACGTCCGCCGAGATCGACGATACGCCCGGCACGCGGAAGTCCCACGGCGGCACCGGGTGCCCCAGCCGCTCGAGGAACGGCAGCATGAACCCGCCGAGGCAGGCGTCGACGTGAAACGGCACGCCGGCATCCGAGGCGATCTTCGCCATCTCCGGGATTGGGTCGATCATGCCGAACGGATACGCCGGCGCGGACCCGACGGCCAGCACGGTGTCGTCGGTGATCATGCCGGCCAGGTCCGCCGCCGACGTCCGCAGGTCGTCGCCGAGCGGCATGTGCGCCCACTCCAGGTCGAGCAGGTGAGCCGCCTTGATGAAGGCCGGGTGCGCCGTCCGCGGCAGGATGATCCGGCCGTGCCGGATGCCCTTCTCCTCCCGCATCCGATCGCGTGCGGTCTTCACGCCCATGAAGATCGACTCGGTGCCGCCGGAGGTCATGGTGCCGCCGACGTCCTCGCCGCCGTGGAGCAGGTCCGCCGCGATCTCGACGACCTGCCCCTGCATCTCCCGCAGGCTCGGGAAGGCGAACGGATTGAGCGCGTTCTCCACGAGCACGTGCCCGGCGGCCGCGTGCAACATCTCGTCGACCTCGGGTCCTGCGTTATAGATGAGGCCCCACGTGCGGGCGCTGTGGTAGTCCGCGTCATTCGTCTGCATGGAGCGCAGGCGCGCCATGACGTCGTCGACCGAGGATCCGTTAGCAGGCAGTTTCATGCGGCGTCTCCAGGCTGTGGGCTGTTGCGCATGGCGGGCGGCCCCAGAATAGCACGGTGTTCGCCGGCGAAAACGCGATCGGCGCGAACCGATGCTACAATCGCGTGCCATGCCGCTGGATCGACCCTCGCCACGGCCGCGTGACGACGGCCACGTCGTCGAGGTGGTGACCACAGCCTACGCGTGGCGCTGGTCGCCGGGTACCGATGAGTTCGTGCTATCCGATGAGCAGGGCCGGACCATCCTTTCGTCGCAGCTGCAGCCGGCCGTCGAGGCGACGCGACGGCACCTGCCCGGCCCCGGCCGCTGCATCGAGCGCGCGATCGACGGCCCGCACCTGCGCATCCGGTACGCCGGCGTCAACGAGATCGATGGGCTGGAGATGGTGATTCGGTTCGAGGCAGCGCATTTCGTCGTCGAGGAGACGACCTTCACGCCGTCCGACGACGCCGCCGTCGTGCGCATCGCCTGGCTTGCGGCATGGGAGGATGGCGTCCTGCGTCCTGCGGGAACGGCCGGTACCTGCCTGATCCCGGGCGGCCGCCAGGATCCCGAGCAGGCGATCTTCCCGACGGCCGGCCTCGAGGATCATCGCTTCTCCGTCGGCGCGTTCGGGCTCGACGTGGGGACGTACCACCAGCAGTGGGCGCTGCCGCACTATCTCGTCGTGGCGTACAACGCCGGCGACGCGCCATCGGGCGCGGCGTGCATCGGCCTGGGCGCCGCGCCCGACGGCAACGTGCTCGTGCGCATGCATCGGGGCCGCTTCTCGTACGAGACCAACGTACGGGGTGACCTCTGGGGCCACCGGGCCGGTCCCGGCGAGGTGCGGTTCGACGCGCCACTGGTCGTCGCCGTGGCACGCGACTGGTACGACGCCGGCCTCGCGTACTTCGACGCGCTGCACGACGAGGGCTACGCGCCGCGCCGCCGCGCCGATGACGTGCCCGCCGCCGCCTTCCTGCCGCAGTACGACACGTGGGGCGACCAGGGGGCGCGCCGCTGCTTCCTCGAGCGCTTCGACGAGGAGCACCTGCGCGAGATCTACCGCAACTTCCGCGCCTCCAGACTTCGGTCGAGGCTCTTCGTCATCGACGACAAGTGGGAAGGAACGTACGGCTCGCTCGTCCACGACGAAGAGCGTTTCCCGCGGTTCACCGAATTGCTCGACGAGATTCGGACCGACGGCCACGAGATCGGGATCTGGACGGCCTTCCCGCGCTGCGAAGACTACGCGGCGCTCGGACTCACCGCCGACGCGGTGCTCCGGGACCCGGACGGCACGCCGTACGTGTATCGGCAGCGCAAACGATCGTGGTACATCTTCGACCCGACGAATGCCGAAGCGGCGGCGTACCTGGCGGATCGCGCGCGTCACCTTGTCGAGACGTACCGGCCCGCCCTCGTCAAGATCGACTTTGGGTACGAGATCCCGCCGCCCGACGTCGCCGCTCCGCACGACATGGCCTGGGCGGGCGAGCGGCTCTTCCAGCGCTTCCTGGAGGTCGTCGTCGGCGCGATGAAGGAGGCCGCCCCGCGAGTGGCCGTGCTGTACTACTGCCTGACGCCGCTGTTCAGCCGGTACATGGACCTGTCCGGCGCCGACGACCTCTGGATGTCGCGCGGCGCGTACGACGCCGGATTCGCGCGCCGGGCGCTGCTTTCATCGTGGTGCGGCGCGTTCGGCGTGGTGCCGTACGCTTCGAGCGGCTATGACTGGCGCTCGATCCGGGAGATCTGGCTGGACACCCCCGTTATCGGCACGCCCGGCGTCATCGCCCCGCTCGCGGGCGACGAGTACGGCGAGACGATCACGCCGGCGCTCGCGGCGATCTACAACGGCGTCGCCCGCATCACGAGATCGAATCCCTTCTACCGCGTTCAGTTCTTCGATGCCGACCTCGTCGATCTGGCTGCCGGGCCGCGCGCACGCACGTGGGCGCGCATCGAAGGTGGCCAGACGGTGGTCCTGACGCTGCGCCCCGGCCCCGACGGCGTCGCGCGCGCGGCTGGAACCGCCGAATCCGATTGCCCGGCAATGATCGCATCGCTGACGGCAATGGACGTCCGGTCATCGCCGACGATCGGCATCGTGCCGTTTGAACGCGGGCGCGTGACCGTGGAGCGCACCGAGGCGGGCATCGCGCACGGCGTGGCCCATCTGCTATCGGGCGCGGCTGTGCCGTTCGAGGTGCGTCAGTCCGGAGGCCGCCTCTTCGTCGAAGTCGCGTGCGAGGTGGGCGGAGATCCGGTCGAGTTGATCGAGGTGCGTTTCACGTAGCCGCGGTCGCTCGTAGGTCGCGACGTCCGTACACTTCCCACCTGCCATCAGCCGGTGAAGGAGGCCACCATGACCGACATACGCGATCTCTCGGAACGCCTGTGGAACGCCACCCTCGAGTCGGCCGACGCGCACCCGGTGCACGCGCGCTACCCCGAGGGCGACGAGATCCTCGACGGCGTGCTGTTCTACAAGGGTCTCGCCAGCGCCAACACCATCGACACGGGCGACGGCCTGATCATGCTCGATACGGGCGCGGTCAACGATACGAAGCCGCTCCATGAAGCCGTGCGTCGCTGGCGCCCGGAGACTCCGCTCGCCGGGGCGATCTTCTCCCACCACCACGTCGACCACATCTTCGGCGTCGCGCCGTTCGAGAAAGAGGCAGAAGAGCGCAGATGGCCCCGGCCGGTCGTGTACGGCCACGCCGGCCTCGCGCCGAACTTCGACCGGTACAAGAAGACGCGCGGTTGGAACGCCGCGATCAACGTCCGCCAGTTCGCGCTGCCCGTCGCCCGCTTCCAGTGGTTCGCCGAGTATCGATATCCCGACGTCGAGTACCACGACCGCATGACGTTTCGGCGCGGCGACCTGACGTTCGAGCTGCATCACGCCCGCGGCGAGACCGACGACGCAACCTGGACGTGGATCCCGGAGCGCCGCATCCTGGCGCCGGGCGACCTGTTCATCTGGGCCGCGCCGAACGCCGGCAACCCGCAGAAGGTGCAACGCTTCGCGTCCGACTGGGCCGTCGCGCTGAGGGAGATGGCCGCGCTCGGCGCCGAGACGATGATCCCCGGTCACGGCATGCCGATCTTCGGCGCGGACCGCGTCCGCACCGCGCTCGGCGACACGGCCGAGCTGCTGGAGTCGCTCGAAGCGCAGACGCTCGCGCTGATGAACGCCGGCGCCACCCTCGACCGCGTGCTCCACGAGGTGGAGATGCCGCAGCACCTTCTGGCGAAGCCGTACCTCAAGCCGATCTACGACCACCCGCAGTTCATCCTGCGGAACATCTGGCGACTGTACGGGGGCTGGTACGACGGCGAGCCCGACAACCTGCTCCCGGCGCCGCGCGCGGAACAGGCGCGCGAATGGATCGCGCTCGCCGGCGGACTCGATCGCGTGCTCGAACGAGCGTCAGCGCTCAAGTCCGAGGGCAACCTGCGGCTCGCCTGCCACATCGTCGAGTTCGCCGTCATCGCATCGCCCGATTCGTCCGCTGCGCACGCCGTCCGACGCGACATCTACAGTGCGCGCGCGAAACTCGAGGAATCGTCGATGTCGCGGAACATCCTCAACCACGCCGCACTCGCGAGCGCCGAGGGGAAGCGCGACCTGGCCGGACAGCCATAGGGACAGCGCCGGAGGTCACACGACCCACGCCGCGACGACGGCGAAGTGGATTGCGCTGCCGGCAATAACGAACGCGTGGAACACCTCGTGGTAGCCGAACACGCGCGGCCAGGGGTCCGGGCGGCGCCGCGCGTACACGACTCCGCCAATCGAGTACATCGCCCCGCCAACGATCATCAACAGGATCGCGGGCGGCGCGAGCGACGAGACCACCTGCACGACCGGAATGATGCCGATCCACCCCAGCGCCATGTAAAGGGCCACGCCCAACGTGCGGGGCGCGTCCGGCCAGACGACCTTGAGCAGCGCGCCGACGCCGGCAAGCGACCAGGTCACGGACAACATCGAGATACCCCAGGCGTTGCTCAACACAACGAGGCAGAACGGCGTGTACGTGCCGGCAATCAACACGAAGATCATCGCGTGGTCGACGCGTTTCCAGACCCGCCGCAACCCATGCGGCCATGGCGCGAGGTGGTAGTTGGCGCTCGAGGCGTAGAGGAGGATCAGGCTCGTCGCGAAGATCGCCGCGCCGACGTAGCGTTTCGGCGAATCGGCGAGCAGCAGCAACACCACCAACGCGAACGGCGCCGCAATCGCGACGATCAGGTGCGAAACGCCGCGCAGAATCGGCCGTGGCTCCGCTGTGACGGAGTTCGGCGTGCCCTGCCCGGATCGAGCGAGTTCTTGGCCCATAACGCTCACTCGGGTTCGGGGCCAGCAGCACCGCCGGACGGCGGGCGCATGAACGACTGTAGGAACGTGTCCGGCCGCAGGCTCAGGAGTGCCTCCGACCAGAGGAGATAGCGCCGGAACGTGTCCGTGCCCATCCGCATCAACTCGACCTGGAAACGCATGGATTCGGCGCGCGCGCCGAGGAACTCACCCAGCGCCAGCATCGCTTTGCTCTCCGACTCCCACACCTTCTGGTAGTTCTCGACGAACGTGATCATGTCATCGCCCGCCTCGATCAGGTCGCTTATCCGAGGCAGGTGCGGCCTGCGTGCCCGCGACCCGCCGCGCTCGCGTACTTCCGCCATGGTTTCGTCCGCCTCCGTCGTGACGCATGCCGCGCGGGCCTGCCGCGCCCCCGCGTGGATCAGGCTCACGGTAATCGTATGCGATCAGCGGGGATCGCCGCCCGCCCCGCCGGGAACTGCTTCGGTGCGCACAGTGGCGACGAACGGCAGGTTCCGGAATCGTTGCCGGTAATCCAGCCCGTAGCCTACGACGAACTCGTCCGGTACCTCGAAGCCCACGTACTCGAGCGGCAGGTCGACGAGCCGCCGCACTCGCTTGTCGAGCAGCGCGCACACCGCGAGGCTCGCGGGCTCGCGTGCCCGCAGTTGCTTCAGCAGGTGGTTGAGCGTCATGCCGGTGTCGACGATGTCCTCGACGATCAGGACGTCGCGCCCGGCGATGTTCTCGGTCAGGTCCTGCACGACGCGCACCGCCCCGCTGCCATCGCCCTCGTACGACGAGATCGTCATGAAATCGATGCTCACCGGGAGCGCGATGTGGCGCATCAGGTCCGCCATGAAGCAGGTGACGCCCTTCAGCACGCCGACGAGCAGCAGCTCGCGTCCGGCGTACGCCCGCGCGATCTCGCTGCCCAGCTCACTCAAACGCCGCTCGATCTCCGACGCGCTGTACAGCACTTCGTGTACGCTCATCTGCTCCTGCTCGTTGACGACGCCGATGCCGTATTTCGTCAGCAGGCTCAGGTAGTCGCGCTTGTACAGCAGCTTCACGTCGACGTCGGGATAGATCTCCCGCATCCGCCGAAGCTTCCGGTGCTTGTCCGTCACAAGACCCTGCTTCAGAGTGGTCAGCTCGATGTAGAGGTCCAGATCGACGAGGTAGAAGTCGGGCGAAAACGCCTCGAGAATGCGGCCGTCGTCACCGCGCTGGAGCGGAAACGTGCGCGGCTCGTACTGCCATCGTACGCCGTAGAAGTCGAGGAGTCGGGCGAACTCCTCCTCGCTCTCGTGAGCAAAGCGCGCCTCCTCGATGGTGGATGGAGCCGGTGAGCGTGCTTCAAAGGGGCGGGGGCTCATGCGATGCTCAGGTGATCCCCTGCACGATGTTCTGTATGGAGCCTTCAACCTGCTCCATCAGCTCGCGCGGCGGGGTGTCAGGCTTCGGCGCGACGGTCGGAGACATCAGGTAGTCCTCGAAAGCGCCGAGGACGGTCAGCACGAGCTGCTTCGCGAGGACGTCGATTGCCGCGGTGCGCAGCAGGCCCTGTGCGGCGTAATACCTCAGGATGCGCGCCTCGGCCCGCTCCCAGCGCTCGACGAGGATGCGATACTCCTCGCTCGCGACCGGGTCCTCGGCCAGCGCCTCGACCATCAGCACCTTGAGGAGGTCGCGGTTCTGGTAGATGAAGTTGAGCGCGCTCGAGGCGATGGCCGGGATGACCTCTTCGGGCCCAAGCGTGATCTCGGCGCGTTCAAGCCCTGCCAGGACGGCGGTGAATCCGCGCTCTTCGATTAACGCTTCGAATAGGTCACGCTTCGATGCGAAGTGGTAGTAGATCGCGGCATCGGTGATGCCGGCCGCCTGGGCGATGTCGCGCACGCTCGTGCGCACAAAGCCCTTCTCCGAGAACAGCCGGAGGGACGCGTCGAGGATCTGCTTGCGCGTGTGGGGGCCGCGGCGCAGCTTGCGCGGCCGAGCCGCCGGCGACCCGGTCGCCGCACGGAGAGCTTCCGGGGCCGTCGCGATATCCATGCTCCCCTCGCCGTCTGGGTGACCTCAGCGTATGGCAGTCCCGGCACGCTGTCAATCTATATGGTTAAGGAATCTGCGCCGTTTCCGTTGTCCGAACGCATCGGCAGGCGTACGATACGCGGGTCGGGGCAAGGCGGCGTGGCCCCGAGAAGGAGGGACCCGTGCCAGAGCTTCCCGTCAAGATCGGCGACAAGGCGACGTTCACGAAGACCGTGACCAACGAAGACATCCAGGACTTCGCGCGCGTCAGCGGCGACAACCAGCCCCTTCATCTCGACGACGCGTTTGCGGCGAAGACCCGCTTCAAGAAGCGCATCGCCCACGGCATGCTCTCGGCGGGGTTCATCTCCGCCGTCCTCGGCACGAAGCTCGCGCCGAACGCCGTCGTCGTCTACCTGGGACAGCAGATGCGCTTTCGTCTGCCGGTGGGCATCGGCGACACGATCACGGCCGAAGCCGAGGTGACCGGCATCGACGAGAACCGGCGCATCGTCACCGTGCGCACCGACTGTCTGAACCAGAACGGCGACGCCGTCCTGACCGGCGAGGCCACCGTGCTCCTCGACCCGTTGCCGTAGGCAGACACCGCCCCAGCAGCCTGCGCCGAGCCACCGCGGGCCACGACGTCAGCGCGGGTCGATGGGCGTGACCACGCCGAGCCGGTCTTCGATCGCCTCCGCCGCCGCCAGGCACAGGTCCTCGCGATAGCGATCACCGATGATCTGCACGCCCTGCGCCAACCCGTTCGCGACGCCCACCGGGACGACGGCCGCCGGCAGGCCGAGCAAGTTCACCAGCCCCGTCAGCCGGAACGCCGTCATTACCGCGGAGAACTGGTCGGGGCCGGCCACGTCGAACCCGACGGGGAACGGCTGCATCGTGACCACGGGCCCGAGCACCAGCGGATACTGCGCGTGGAAGATCCGCCACGCGCGCGCTACGGCGCTGCGGCTCGCGAACGCCGAAACGTATCCCGCGTAGTCCAACTGCGGCACGACCTCGAACGAAAGCTCGAGAAACCGCAGCGCATCCGCCGAGGCGACGCCCTTCAGCAGCGGATACAGCGTCAGACGCAACTCGGCCGTTATCAACCGCGCGAACAGGTCGCGACCCTGGCTCACCATCGGTGGTTCCACCTCTTCGACGGTGTAGCCCGCGTCGCGCAGCGCCGCGGCCGCCGACCGAATCCCGGCAGCGATGTCAGGATCGACGCCTTCGCCGGCCGGGTCGACCGTCACGGCCACGCGTCGCGGCACCTCGGGTCCCGTGAGCGGTGCCGGCGTCCACCATGGATCGCGAGCGTCGCCGCCGGACATGCACGACAGTGCGAGACGGAGGTCGCGCACGTGCCGCGCCATCGGTCCGTTCACGCTGAACAACTGCGATGTGATCGCCGCGTCCTCCGGCGGCAGCGCCGAAGCCCGCGGCACGCGCCCCAGCGTCGTCCGCAGCGACGCGACCCCGCAGCACTGCGCGGGCCATCGCAGCGAGCCCCCGTAGTCGTTGCCCATGCCGAGCGGCGACATTCCCGTCGCCAGTGCGGCCGCCTCGCCGCCGCTCGATCCGCCCGCCGTGCGGCCGGCGTCCCACGGATTCTTCGTCGGACCCCGGAGCGCGTTATCGGTGTGATAGCGCAGCCCGACGTCAGGCATGTTCGTTCGCCCGATGGGGATCGCGCCCGCCGCCTTCATCTGCTTGATGTGGGGCGCGTCGATGGCCGGCAGGGCGTCTTTCATCGCCACGAGGCCCTGCGTGGTGGCGGAGCCCACGAGGTCGATGTTCTCCTTGATGGTCATCGGCACGCCGTGGAGCGGACCGAGATCCTGTCCGGCGGCCACGGCGCGGTCGGCTGCGTCGGCGGCGGCGCGAGCCGAATCGGCCAGTACGACGGTGACGGCGTTCACCGACGGGTTTACGGCTTCGATGCGGGCCAGGTGCGCATCGACCGCCTCGCGGCTCGATGCCTTCTTCGTACGAATCGCCTGTGCCAGCTCCGATGCGCCCATGCGCCACAGCTCAGCGCTCATGTGATCACCCCCTTCTGTGCTGCGGCGATGCTACGACACCGCGTCGCGGCGCGACAGGTGCCAGACGGCCCGCGCCAATCGTCGAAGCCCGGCCTGATGCGGCCGGACAGCCGCTGCGATACCATCAACACACATTCGTGCGTTCCGTCCGGGCGCGCGGACGCGCAGGAGCCTGGCATGGAATCCAACGGCCACACCGACCACGACGCGCTCCGCAGCGAGATCGACCGCTGGGAGGCGACCGCCATCAAGAGGGCGCTCGAACGCGGCGGCGAGCGCCAGGCGGAGTTCAGGACGACGTCGACCGAGACGCGGCGTCTCTACACGCCGCTGGATATTGAGGATCTGGACGTCGAGCGCGATCTCGGGCGGCCGGGCGAATACCCGTACACCCGCGGCGTACAGCCCAACATGTACCGCGGCCGGCTCTGGAGCATTCGCCAGTACGCCGGCTTCGGCACGGCTCGCGAATCGAACGAACGGTTCAAGTTCCTGCTCGGCCAGGGACAGACCGGCCTCTCCATCGCCTTCGACCTGCCGACGCAGATCGGCATGGACTCGGACGATCCGAACGCCGATGCGGAGATCGGCCAGGTCGGCGTTGCGATCGACTCGCTGGCGGACATGGAGGAGATGTTCGACGGCATCCCGCTCGATCGCGTGAGCACGTCGATGACGATCAACGCGCCGGCCGCCGTGCTCGTCGCGATGTACATGGTGGTCGCTGAGAAGCAGGGCGTGCCCGCGGGCGACGTCATGGGCACGGCGCAGAACGACGTGCTTAAGGAGTACGTGGCGCGCGGCACATACATCTACCCGCCGCGCGAATCGTTGCGCCTGGCCGCCGACCTCATCACCTATTGCGCGCGCTATGCCCCCAAGTTCAACAGCATCAGCGTCAGCGGTTACCACATCCGCGACGCCGGGTCGACCGCCGCACAGGAGATCGGCTTCGCCTTCTCGAACGCCATCGCCTACCTCGAAGCGTGCCAGCGAGCGGGCGTCGACATCGACGACGTGGCGCCGCGCATCTCCTGGATCTTCAACACGCACAATAACTTCTTCGAGGAGATCGCGAAGTACCGGGCGTTGCGCCGCATGTGGGCGCACCTGCTGCGCGACCGCTTCGGAGCTAAGGATCCCGCCTCGTGGAAGCTGCGCACGCATGTCCAGACCGGCGGCGCTACGCTGACTGCCCAGCAGCCCGAGAACAACATCGTGCGGGCCGGCATCCAGGCGCTCGCGTCGGTGCTCGGCGGCGTCCAGTCGATGGCGCTGTCGTGCTACGACGAGGCGCTCGCGATCCCCACCGAGGAAGCCCAGCGAACAGCGCTGCGTACGCAGCAGATCGTCGCCCACGAGACCGGCGTCACCGATACCGTCGACCCATTCGCGGGCTCGTACTACGTGGAAGCGCTCACCGACGAGATCGAGCGGAAATCGCAGGAGTACATCGACCGCGTCGAGGATATGGGCGGCGCCGTCGCCGCGATCGAGGCCGGCTACATGCAGACCGAGATCCAGGAGGCCGCGGTCAGGCAGCAGCAGGAGATCGAGGCCGGGACGCGCGTCGTCGTCGGCGTCAACCGCTTCCGCAGCAGCGAGGAACCGGAGCCCGTGATCTTCCGCGTCAACACCGAGCTCGCCCGCGCACAGATCGCGCGCCTCGGCGCCGTGCGGGCCCGCCGCGACGGTCCCGCGGCCTCGAGCGCACTGGAACGCCTCAACGCCGCCGCGCGCGGCACCGAGAACCTCATGCCGGCCATACTGGACGCGGTGCGCGCGTACGCAACGCTCGGCGAGATCTGCGGCGAACTTCGCCGAGCGTGGGGCGAGTACCGGCCGCCCACGGTGGTGTGACCGACGCCGGGCGCCGGCGACCCCTAAGACCAAGCCCTAAGGGAACACCTGCGGCGCTGGTACCCAGCGCCTGCCGGTTTTCCCCCGATCTCCTGCTGCCGGTCCCCTTCGCGCCTTCATCGCCAGGCGCAGGGTGACGATACTCCGGAGTGATGAAGTCAGCCGTCTTCCTCGCTCTCCTGGCGTTGCCCTTCGCGGCCTGTTTCAGCGCCGAAGCCCGGTCCGTTCCCGCGCCCGAAGAGATCGATCCGGTCGAGGCGTCGCCGGCGGCCGTGCACGTCAGCGCGACGGACTACCAGTTCAACCTGACGGCTGCGAGCGCGCACGCCGGCACCATCGACTTCGTGGTCCACAACGACTCGCTGAACGAGCACGAGTTCATGATCGTGCCGATCGAGGGCGGTCGGTACGGCACTCCCATAGGCGAGATCGAGCCGTTCGGGGGCGGTGAGACATTGGCGCTCCGCGCGCAGCTCCCGCCCGGCAATTATCGGTTCGTCTGCTTGATCATCTCCGTCATCGATGACAAACCACGGTCCCACATGTCGCGCGGCATGAACGTCGCGTTTACGGTGACCTCGTGAGACGCCTCTCAACCGTCTTGCGGCACGCGCTGAATCCTCTCGTCGTCCAGATCGCGACGGTGGCGGTCGCCGGCGTCTCCGTCGCAGGGATCGCGCTCTTCGCCTCCAGCATCGTGGAGAGCAACTCGCGCCTGGCTAACGGCGACTCGAACGCGGCGCTTCTGGTGGCAGAGATACGGGCGGATGTCGACAGGGTCTCGCTGCTCCGCCTCGACGATGCCCTGACGGACAGTCCCGCATCGGCCGGAGCGCCGACGCGAATCTCCCTGCAGGATGCGATCGCCGCCCATGACGCGCTCGCCGAAGGCACGTCGGAGGCGGAGCAGCTCCACGCGCTCGTCGGCTCCGACGTCTCACTTCAGATTCTCGGCGCCGTCGGCGAGGCAACGGACGCATTGCACCGGTACCTGGACGTACAGACGTCGGACGCGCTCGCGACCCTCGAAATGCGGCTCGATGCGCTCCGCATCCTCACCGCGCACGAGATGCCGCTGCTCACCGCCGACGCCCGGAGCCACCAGGCGACGCTGCGGCGGGCCACCAACCTCGCCCGCATCGCAAGCATCATCGCCGCGGCGACGGCCACCGCCCTGATCGCCGGCACGACGCTCGTCATCGGGCGCCGGCTGCGTCACGCGCTCGCCGCCGCCGAGGACGAGAAGGCGAGGCTGCTCGCAACCACGGCTGCCATGCAGCGCCGCAACGATCAGTTCGCCGCGCTGTATCAGGTGGGCTCGGAGGTCGGCGAGTCCCTGAACATGCGCTACGTGGTGGACACGACCGTGCGCGAAGCGCGAAAGCTCGTCGGCGCCGACCTCGTGGCGGTGCGGCGCGTCGTAAACGGCGCACTGCTCCTCGCTGGAACGTCGCAGGAGGCTGGCTCCGACATCACCGGCCTGCGCACGGTCGCCCTCGGCGCCGGCATCGTCGGGCGCGTCGCCAAGCGCGGCAAGCCGATACGCATCGACAACGGCGCCGAGGTCCGCATGTCGGAGGCCGAGCGCGTCCGCGGGATGGAGTCGGGGATCGTCGTACCTTTGATCGTGGGCGCTCGGGTCGTCGGCACGCTCGGCTGCTGGTCGCGTCTGCCGGGTCGGTTCGACGCCGATGACGAACGCATTCTCGAGATGATGGCCTCGCAGGTGGCGACGGCCATCGCCTCGGCAGACACGCACGAGCGGAGCGAACGGGACGCGCACATGGACGCGCTGACCTCGTTGCCCAACCGGCGGCAACTCAGCGAGGATCTCGTCGGCGTGTGGCACGAAGCAGCTTCGGGCGGCCAGCCGCACGCGATTGCGATGGTCGATATCGACCACTTCAAGCGCTTCAACGACGACTACGGCCACCGCGTCGGCGACATCACGCTGCAAAAGGTTGCCGAGGTGCTCAGATCGTCCATCCGGGACACCGATCAGCTGTATCGCTTCGGCGGGGAAGAGTTCCTGATTGTCTTCGCGAACGTCGGCGGCGAAGTGGCGCTGGGGCTGGCTGAGCGTGCGCGTGCATCCGTCGAGCGCACGCCCCTGACGGGCGAGACGTTGCAGCCGGTGGGCCCCGTCACGGTCTCGATCGGCATCGCATTGTTCCCTGATCATGGCCCGGACTTCGCGGCGCTGATCGATGTCGCGGACCGCGCCATGTACGCATCCAAGGAGACCGGCCGCAATCGCGTGACGCTCGCCGGCACGGACTCCGAGCACCTCGCAGCCGCCTGACGCGCCCGCTCCATGAGGGGCTATCCAAAGCGCTTGACGCGAATCGGCGCTCCGAATCTACTCCCTGCCCGAACAATCCGATACAGTCTCCGCCGAACGGAGCGCCCGCAGAACGGCACGGAGGGGACATGTCGGAACAGCGACTCGCAGGCCAGGTGGCCGTCGTCACGGGGGCATCGCGCGGCATCGGCCGTGCCTGCGCCGAGGAACTCGCCCGTGAGGGTGCCGCGATCGTCGTCAACTACTTCACCAACCAGGAAGCCGCCGACGCCCTCGTTGGCGAGATCGTGTCCGCGGGCGGCCGCGCCATCGCCGTGCGCGCCGGCGTGGGCCACCCCGACGACTGCAAGGCGCTCATCGAGAAAACGATGGAGACGTACGGCCAGATCGACATCCTAATCAACAACGCCGGCGTGAACCGCGACCGTACGCTAAAACGCCTCTCGGTCGACGAGTGGCAAGAGGTCATCAACACCGACCTCAACAGCGCGTTCTACTGCACCTCGGCCGCGATACCCCACATGGTCGAGCGGAACTACGGCCGGATCATCGTTATGTCGAGCATCATCGGCCAGATGGGCAACCCCGGGCAGTCGAACTACGCAGCGGCCAAGGCCGGCCTTATCGCCTTTGCCAAGTCCGCCGCCAAGGAGCTTGCCCGAAACAACATCACCGTCAACGCCATGTGTCCCGGCTTCGTCGAGACCGACATGGTGACCGCGCTCAGCGACGACGTCAAAGAGGCGCTGATCAGGCAGATCCCGCTTGGCCGGTTCGGCCGGGCCGAAGAGGTCGCCGCCTTCGTCCGGTTCCTCTGCACCGAGGGAGACTGGATCACCGGCCAGCAGTTCAACCCCAACGGCGGCCAGTACATGTAGCCGCGCCACGCCGACACGAGGCAACCGTGGACGACGACGAATCCCTGGAGACACCCGGCCAGGACGCGACGCCAGCCTGGGTGGCCGCGCTTCGCAGCGACGACGGGCTGTTCGTGGCCGACGAGCATCAGCGCATCGTCGCCTGGTCGCCTTCGGCCGAGGCGGCGCTCGGCTACCGCGCTGAAGAGGTCATCGGGCGGCCCTGCTTCGAGGTAGTGGCCGGCAAGGACATCCGCAGCCACCCCGTGTGCCGGCCGCACTGCACCGCCGTCACCAACGCGCTGCGCGGCCGCGGCACCGCGCCGTACGACCTCGCCTCCCTCATCAACAAGGAAGGCGAGCGGATCTGGGTGAACAACACCATCATCGTGGGCCGGGACGACCGAAACCGGCCGCTCATCGTTCACGCGTTCAGGCCGGTGAAGGAGCCGCCGCGGCACACGCCCGCGACGCGCTTGCCGCCGCGGCCGCGCGCTTCCCGCCGAGCGGACACGCAGCCTGGCGGCCTGAAGCCGCTCAGCCGGCGCGAACTCGAGGCGCTCCGCATGCTCGCCGCGGGCCTGAGCACGGCCGAAATCGCCGCGGCAATGACGATAAGCCCCCTTACGGCGAGGAACCACATCAACACGGTGATGCGCAAGCTGGGCGCCCGCAACCGCGTCGAGTGCTTGCTGGTGGCCGCCGAACGCCGACTAGTCTGAGAAACTTCAAATAATTCGTGCGTACGGGTTAGTGCGTCCGTACCATGTATTGGCGCAGCTTTCGCCTGAGAATTCTTCGCAAACGCCCGCCCGGGCCGCGTGGCTAACCCATGGCCCGGAGAACCGAGGTGCATGAAGCGGCAACTGGTCCCCGCACTCTTGCTTTGGCTCGCGCTCACCGCCGTGGGCGAGGTCTTGGCCGCCACAGTAGACCTGTACATCGTCCCGAAATCGAACAAGGGCGAGGAGATCGACTTCGCCTTCCGTTTCCTCGTCTACATGGCGGTACCCGTCTTCACGATGGTCGTGGCCGTGCTCGTCTCGTCGGTCGCCCTACACTCCTCCGTTGACTTCCCGGAGGAGGACGGTCCGCCCATGCACGGGCGAGGCGCGGCGCCACTGGTCTGGGTGGGCCTCACCTCGTGCCTTGCGGCTGTTGTGATGGTCTACCCCGGCCTCATCGGGATCCCCCGCGTCGTGCGCCAGACGAGCAACCCTGACGTGCTCGTCAAGGTCGAGGGCGTCCAGTGGACCTGGCTCGTCAGCTACCCGAACGAAAACATCGACGGCGCGAGAGAGGTCGTTCTCCCCGTCGATTCCACGGTCCGATTCGACATCACCAGTCGTGACGTGCTTCATTCGTTCTGGGTCCCGTCGTTCTTGCTCAAGATCGACGCGGTGCCAGGCCTGACGACGAGGCTCTCGCTCAAGCCCACGAAGATCGGCTCGTACGACGCGGATCCAAACCTGCGCGTGCAGTGCGCGCAGCTCTGCGGGTTGAGCCACTCGCGCATGCAGATGCCGGTTCGCGTCGTCAGCCGAGCCGACTACGATGCCTGGGTGAAGGAGCAAACCGGTGCTCCCACGGCTGACGTCACGCCCACCGGTCCCGTGACCGAACTGACGATCATCGCGAAGAACATCAAGTGGAACACGGACACGCTGACGGCGCCCTCGGGCAGCACGGTGAAGCTCAACATCGACAACCAGGACAATGCGATCCCGCACAACTTCTCGCTCTACGCGAGCGAGCAGGCCGCGTTGAGCGGCGAGAAGCCGTTGACCACGACCAAGATCCAGTCCGGCCCGCTGCAAGAATCGGTGGTGTTCAACGCACCGGCGGCCGGCACGTATTTCTTCCGGTGTGACGTGCACCCAACGGCGATGACCGGCACGTTTGTCGTCCAATGAAACTCGCGATGAACGCAGAGGTAATCGTATGACGAGCTCGCCAGACGCGATGGTGATGCAGCCTCCGAGTCCCATATCCGCCCTGGTGCCGATCCTGCGCGGCCTCGTGTGGGGCCTCATCGGGTTCGGAATCGGCGCCGGCCTCACTGCCCTGGCACGGGAAGCGATGGGCGACAGCCCGTGGGCGATCGAGACGAACCTGACGTTCGGCTACATGCTGGGGCTTCCCGGCTGGCTCTTCGGCGTCGGCGTCTGGGAACGGTGGGGACGCGAATGGTTTGGATGGTCGGTCAAGTCCGAGGAGCCGACGGGGCTGCGCCGATTCCTGGCATTCTCCTTCGACCACAAGGTCATCGGTATCCAGTACCTGACGACGTTTCTCCTCCTGTTCCTCGTAGCCGGTCTCTTCGCCATGGCAATCCGATACCAGCTGCTGAAGCCTGAAGGTGCGGCGTTCAGCGACGGCGTGTACAACCGCATCATGAGCATGCACGGCATCATCATGATCGCGGTCGCCGTCGCGTCGGTGATCGGCGGCTTCGGCAACTACTTCATCCCGATCATGATCGGCGCGAAGGACGTTGCCTTCCCGCGACTCAACGCACTGACATTCTGGCTCGTGCCGCCCGTCGCCATCCTCCTGCTCGCGTCGCAAGCCGCAGGCGGCTGGGACGCCGGGTGGACGTCGTATCCGCCACTCAGCCTCCACAACGCCTCGGGCCAGGTGTTCTTCTGCCTGGCGATCATCACGTTCGGTCTCTCATCGATCCTCGGCGGATTGAACTTCCTGGTGACGATTATTCACCTCCGCGCGCCGGGCATGAGCTGGGGCCGCCTGCCGATCTTCGTCTGGGCCATGTTCGCCACCTCGATCCTGTCCCTGACGTTCACGCAGTTCTTCGCCGCAGCGATGATGATGGTCCTGATGGAGCGGATCGCCGGATTCGGCTTCTTCAATGCATCGACGGGCGGCGCGCCGTTGCTGTACCAGCACGTGTTCTGGTTCTATTCCCACCCGGCCGTCTACATCTTCGTGCTGCCGGGCCTCGGCATCACGCTCGAGGTGCTCGCCCACTTCTCGCGCAAACCGCTGTTCGCGTACAAATGGGCGGTTGGGGGTCTCCTCGGCATCGTCTCGCTCAGCGGATTGGTGTGGGCGCACCACATGTTCGCCAGCGGCATGGACGCGAAGCTGCTGTCGCCCTTCCTTGTGTCGACGGAGATCATCTCCATCCCGACCGGCCTCATCTTCCTGTCGGCGCTGGGCACGATCTGGATGGGCCGCCTCTGGCTGCGCGCACCCATGCTGTTCGCATTGGCTGTGATCTTCAATTTTCTGATCGGCGGCATCACCGGCATCTTCCTTGCTGATGTTCCGACCGACATCAACGTGCAGGACACGTACTTCGTCGTCGCTCACTTCCATTACACCATCATCGGCGGCGAGATCTTCGCCCTGTTCGCCGGCGTCTATTACTGGTTCCCGAAGATGTCCGGCCGCATGTACAACGAGAAGCTCGCCCAGCTCCATTTCTGGGTCATGTTCCTCGGATTCAACTTTGCCTTCATCCCGATGTTCTGGACGGGCCTGCACGGCATGAACCGGCGGATCGCGACGTACCAGCCCGACCTCCAGGGCGTCAATATCTTCATCAGCATCGCCGCCTTCTCGCTGGGTGCGAGTTTCATCCCGTTCGTGGCGAACATGGTGTACTCGGTAGTCCGCGGGCCGAAGGCGGTCCCCGATCCGTGGCACGCACGCTCGCTGGAATGGCAGGTGTCGTCGCCTCCGCCCCTCGAGAACTTCCACGCCATCCCGCTGATCAGCGGCAATCCATATGACTACGGCGTGCGCGGTGCACCGGCCTACGCGATCGTGCCGATCGCGGGCGGAAGCGGTGAGATCGAGCCGCCAATCGGAGAGGGAACACCGCAATGAGCAAGCCGCATGGCGAGAAGAGCGCATCCCGTATCGGCTGGTGGATCTTCATCGGCCTCGCGATCGTCACGCTGATCGAGTACATCGTCGCGGTTGCACTCTCGATCAACCTGTTCTTCCTCGCCCAGATCGCCGTGCTCAAGGCCGGGCTCATCGCCGTGTACTTCATGCACATCGGTCGCGCGTTCGAGCGCACCGGGGAGGACGAGGACTAGATGGCCGTCGCGACGCTGCACCAGGAACACGCCGTCCACCACGAGGAGCCGCAGCGCCCCGCGATGAACCAGCTCGGCCTCTGGCTCTTCTTCCTGTCCGAGTCATTCCTGTTTGGCGCTCTGCTGTCGGCGCGATTCTATCTCGCGGGCACCGACCGGCCGCACGTCAACCAGCTGCTTGGACTCGCTATCACGGCGATCCTGCTGGTCAGCAGCCTTACCGCCTACAGGTCTGAATCGTCGATCGCCCGGGGCGATCGGAAGGCATTCCTTCGTTACCTGCTGGCGACAATTGCGCTCGGCATCATCTTCGCAGTCGGCGTGGGATACGAGTGGTCGACTGCCGAGTTCCACCGATCGGAGCCGTACGGCGCGGCCTTCTTTTCCATGACCGGGCTGCACGCGTCACACGTGGTCAGCGGCGTGGTGATGCTGGGGATGGTCTACTACCTCGGCGCACGAGGCCACTTCTCGGCGGATAGTCACTGGGGCGTCGAGGCCGTCATCAAGTACTGGCACTTCGTCGACGTCGTCTGGGTGTTCTTCTACCCTGCGCTCTACCTGATCAAGCTGTAGCAGACGGCCGCACCCCTTCCGGCATCGACGCAAGGCGACGCACGTTCAGTTGGCGCGCCGCCTACGCCCGCGCGAAGAACCGTAGCGCCGTGCGAATGCGCTCCTCGAGCGGCGCCTCGCCGTCGCGGGGCAACCGCCCGGCCGCGGAAGACGCCTCTGCCTGCGAGTACCCCAGCCCCATCAGCGCGGCGATGACTTCCGCGTCGGCCTTCGGCTCGACCTCCGCCGGCGGCGTGGCGTCAATACCGGCTGCGGGCGGCGTCACCTTGTCGCGCAGCTCGAGCACGAGCCGCTCGGCCGTCTTCTGTCCGATGCCGGGCACGCGCCGGAGCACGTCTGAGCGCCCGCCGGCGATTGCCGTCGTGAGCTGCGGGTGGTCGAGAGCCGACAGGAGCCCAAGCGCCACCCTGGGCCCGACGCCGCTGACGCCGATGAGCTGCTCGAACAGCACGAGGTCATCACGCGTCGAGAAGGCGAAGAGCGTGAGCACGTCCTCGCGCACGTGCAGGTGCGTGAATAGCGCCGCATCGTCGCCCGCGGCCAGCGCGTCGGCCGTCGTCGCCGGCACGGCGGCGAGCAGCCCGACACCGCCGACGCCGACGATCACCCAGTCGTCGCCCTTCTCCTCCACGACGCCCCGGAGCCGGGCTATCGGCATCGCACCGCCACGCATCGTGTGTGAACCCGAAGACAGACCATGATGGACCGAGTATAGGAGAAGCCGCCGCTTCCCGATAACACCGGCGACGCCGTCAGCCCGCGAGGCGCTCGGAAGACGGCGCGCGCCATTCGGCGGCGCTCTCGCGAAGTCGCACCTGGTCGTAGCCAGCCGCCTTCGCATCGAGCAACGCCGCCTCGGCCGCCCGCAGCAGCGCCTCCGGCGAATCGACGTCGGCGCCTGGCGCGACGGCGATCCCCTGCGAGAGTGTGAGCCCGAGGGCCGCGCCGAACCGGCGTCCGAAGAACTCATGCGTCGTCAGCTGGGACCGGATCTTCCCCGCAACCACGCACGCTTGCGTCCCGTTCGTCTCGGGCAGCAGGACGGCCAGCGTCTGCGCGTCGTAGCGGCAGCCGATGTCGTGCGCTCGCACGGTCGACCGGACGATCGCACCGACTTCCGAGATGAGGTAGTTCTTGCTGAGCTTGCTCGACTGCACACCGGCCTCCGTCGCCTCGTCGAGCTGGATGAGAAGCAGGGCCAGGGGCCGCCCGAAGCGCTGGGCGCGCGTCCATTCGAGGTCGAGGTTCTCGTCGAGATGCTGGCGGGTCGAAAGTCCCGTCAGCTCGTCAACGGTGGACAGGCGATCGATCTGGATCTCTTTCCGAACAAGCTCCGCGCTGAGCTCGTTGACGGTCCCCTCAACGTCGCGCTCCCTGCGCAGGTCCCATGCGATGTACGCCGTCATGACGAGGCCGCAGACAAGCGCTGGCAGCGCGATGCTCGCGATCGTCGTGGCATTGAAAACCGGTTCTGAGCCCTGCCCGAACAGCACCGCCAGATACGACAGGCCGACCGACACGCCACCGAAGACGACGAACGCGAAACGCTTCACGCAGTTATGTTCGACCGCGAGGCGGTATGAACGCACCCCTCCGGAGGCACACGGAGCCTTCGGTGCGCCGTTATGTCAACTCATGAACTGAGGACGCGCCCCGACCGATGCTCGCCACCTACCACGCCGCAATGGGCCGGAGAACGCGCTCGGCGACATATTCGAGCGTCTCCGGGCGGTCGACGTCCGGCATGTTGAAGATCGGCTGCTCCACGCCGGCGTCCCGGAACTTCCGCAGCAGCGCCAGCGCCTGATCCGGCGTTAGCCAACGGCCACCGCCTTCGGGCCGCACCATGAGCGTCAGGAGCACGGTCTTCTCGATCTGCTCGTACGGGCGCCCCTCGCGGGCGCAGTGTTCCTCAAGGACCTCCAGCTTGTGTCTCACGGTCTCGACGCCCTCGTCGCTCATCTGGACGCCGACCAGGTTCGTCGCATCGCCGTACCGCGCCACGAGCCGAAGCGTCTTCTTCTCTCCCTGGCCGCCAATCAGGATCGGCGGATGGGGCTTCGACACGGGGCGGGGAACGCAGATCGTCTCAGCGAACTGATAATGTCTGCCCGTGAATGCGCCGTTCTCGTCGCTCCACATCTGGAGCGCGACGCGGAGTGTCTCTTCGAGCCGCTCGAAGCGCTCCTTCAGCGGCGGAAACGGCACTCCGAGGCCGAGGTGCTCGCGTTCGAACCAGGCCGCGCCGATGCCGAAGTACGCACGCCCGCCCGACAGTACGTCGAGCGTCGTCGCCGTCTTCACGAGCACGCCGGGATGGCGATAGGTGACGCCCGTGACCATCGTCCCCAGCTTGATGGTCGATGTCTTCGCGGCCGCGAACGCGAGCGCGGAATAACCCTCGAGCATGTCGAGATCGGCCGTGCCGAGGCCGGGTAGCTGGAAGAAATGATCCATCACCCAGAAGCTGTGAAAGCCGACGTCCTCCGCGCGCTTCGCGAGGTCGCCGAAGGTGCGCGCGAGCCCCTCCGGACCGGACGGCCACGTGAAGTACGGCACCTGTAAGCCCGCTCGCATTCCAACTCCCTTCACATCGTCTACACGTCGCCGACGGGTGCCTACGGGCATCCGTACCGTAAGACACAGCCTAACGTAGTACCGCTGTGTCGCGCGATTCCTTGAACCAAGCAAAGTGCTGTGATACGTTTCACGCGCCTCTGGAGGGCGGATGAACGACGCATCCCGACGGCTCATTGACTGCCCCCGTGCGAGCCTCCATTCCGGCGCAGCCCGAGGCCCGGAATCTGTAATTTCAGACACTCCGCCGGTCGCCGGCGTTCCGCATCCCCAAGAAGACAGGCACGATGTAAGAAGGAAGGTGTAGACGAGCTATGGCTGTCTACGAGCACGACATCCTCGTCATCGGAGCCGGCCTCGCCGGCATGCGCGCCGCCATCGCCGCCCAACAGATGGGTGCCGACGTGGCGATGATCTCGAAGGTCCATCCCGTCCGCTCTCACTCGAATGCCGCACAGGGCGGCATCAACGGACCCGGCGTTGGCGAAGACGGCGGTCCGTGGGAGGAGCACGCCTTCGAGACGACCAAGGCCTCGGACTACCTGGGCGACCAGGATGCCATCGAGGTCCTCGCCAAAGAGGGCGGTCGCGAGGTGCTCCAGACCGAGCACTGGGGCGTCGTCTACAGCCGCAAGCCCGATGGCACAATGGCGGTTCGCCGCTTCGGCGGCATGGGGAAGGCGCGGACCTTCTTCGTCGGCGCGATCACCGGACAGGCGATCCTCCACGTGCTCTACGAGCAACTGATGAAGCCCAGTATCTACCGGGCGATGCGCAACTACGAGGAGTGGTTCGTCACCAGCCTGATCATGGATGAGGGGCAGTGTCGCGGCGCCGTCGCCATGAACATCCGTACCGGCGAACTCCACGCGATCACCGCCAAGGCAACGATCGTCTGCACGGGCGGCCTCGGCCGCGTCTACGAGCCGTCGACCAACGCCCTCATCTGCACGGGCGACGGCATCTCGCTGTCCTACCGGGCGGGCGCGCCCATCATGGACATGGAGATGGTCCAGATTCACCCCACGTCCCTTAAGGGCTCGGGCGTGCTCATCACCGAGGGTGCGCGCGGCGAAGGCGCCTACCTCCTCAACAAGGACGGCGAGCGCTTCATGTCGAAGTACGCGCCCAACATGATGGAGCTGGCCTCCCGTGACGTCGTCTCACGCGCCGAGCAGACCGAGATCGACGAGGGGCGTGGCGTCGACGGCTGCGTGTTCCTCGACATGCGCCACCTCGGCGAGCAGCTGATCAAGGAGCGGCTCGAGGAGATCTACGAGATCGCGCGCGACCTCGTGAACATCGACATCACGAAGGAGATGCTGCCGATCTTGCCTGGCATCCACTACTCGATGGGCGGCGTCAAGACCGACGTCGACGGCCGGACGGCCGTGCCCGGTCTCTACTCCGCCGGCGAGGCCGCCTGCGTCAGCGTGCACGGCGCCAACCGCGTCGGCGCGAACTCGCTCCTCGACACGCTCGTCTTCGGCCGCAAAGCCGCCGAGCACGCAGTGCCATGGCTCAAGGGGAAGACCTTCAAGCCGATTCCCGAAAGCGTGGTCGAGAAGGACCGGCAGATGATTCGGGGTGTGCTCGACCGGCCGCTCAATGGCGATCGGATCGCCAAGATCCGCCGCGACATGGGCGTCTCGATGAGCGCGAACGTCGGCCTGTTCCGCACTCCGGAGCGCATCGAGCAGCAGCTGGCGCAGCTCAAGGAACTCCGCGCGCGCTATGAGAAGGTCGGCGTGGAGGACAAGGGCAAGGTGTTCAACACCGACCTGTTGTTCCACATCGAACTGGGCTACATGCTCGACTGCGCCGAGATGATCACGAAGAGCGCACTCGAGCGGAAGGAGAGCCGCGGCGCCCACACGCGCCTGGACTACCCGAAGCGTGACGATGAGAACTGGCTCAAGCACATCGTGCTCACCAGGCAGTCCGACGGCAGCGAGAAGATGAGCTACACACCTGTGACGATCACGCAGTGGCAGCCGCAGGAAAGGAAGTACTAGGTGAAGATCAAGCTCAACGTCAAGCGGACTGACTCTGAATCCGGCAAGACAGGCTACAGCGACTACGAAATCGAGGCGCCTGAGAGCACGACGCTGCTCGACGCCCTGATCCAGGTGCGCGAGTACGAGGACGGCTCGCTCGCGCTCCGCTGCTCGTGCCGAAGCGCGATCTGCGGCTCTTGCGCCATGCGCGTCGACGGCCGCGCGCGCCTCGCCTGCCGCGCCAAGGTGATCGCCATCACCGGCGGCGACGAGAACCACGTGATGAAGGTCGAGCCGATGGGCAACATGCCGGTGATCAAGGACCTGGTCAGCGACATGGAGACGTTCTGGTCGAAGATGCGCTCGGTCGACCCGTACCTGCGGCCCGTGGGCCAGGAGCCGACGGACGAGTACCGCGTCCCGAACGAGACGATGATCGACCTGACGCACACCATGAACTGCATCATGTGTGGCGCCTGCGTCAGCGACTGCACGGTACTCGAGGTCGACAAGAGCTTTACGGCGCCGGCAGCGCTCGCCAAGGCGTACCGGGTCGCCGCCGACCCTCGCGACGGCCACACGCACGAGCGCCTGACGAAACTCAGCGAGGCGGGCGGCATCTGGGACTGCACGCGCTGCAACATGTGCGTCGAGGTCTGCCCCAAGGGCGTCGCCCCGATGAACCGCATCCTCCAACTACGCGAAATGGCGATCGAGGAGGGCCTGACGAACAACACCGGCGCCCGCCACACCGCCATCTTCACGAAGTCGATTACCGACGGTGGCCGCCTCAACGAGATCTGGATGGTTCCCGGCTCGGTCGGCATGTTCAACCTGCCCCGCATCCTCACGGAGATGCCGGGCGCGCTCAAGATGGCGCGCGCCGGCAAGCTGCCGTTCAACCAGCTCATTCCGCCGGGCATGCCCGGATCGCACAAGATGCACGGGATGGAGCGGGTGCGCAACATCATTCGCAAGTCCAGCTCGTTGAAGGCGCCCAAACCGGAGGTAACGAAATAATGGCACTCAAGTACGCGTTCTGGCCCGGCTGTGTCGCGAAGGGCGCCGCCCCCGAACTGTACGTATCGATGAACCGCGTCGCGAAGGAGCTCGGCATCGAGCTCGTGGAGCTGGACCAGGCGGCCTGCACCGGCGCCGGCGTCATCCAGGAACAGAACCCGGAAATGGCCGATGCGCTGAACGCGCGCACCTTCGCCATGGCGCAGCGGCTCGGGCTGCCGCTGATGAACATCTGCTCCACCTGCCAGGGCATCGAGAGCATCGTGCAGGACAAGCTGGCGAAGGACCCCGGCTACCTCGACAAGGTCAACGCCATCCTCGCCGATGAGGGGCTGACCTACACCCCGGGACTCGCGGTCAAGAACTTCCTCTGGGTGCTGGTGGAAGACCTCGGGCTCGATAAGCTCAAGGCCGCCATCAAGCGGCCGCTCAGCGGCCTGCGCGTCGGGCCGTTCTACGGATGCTACATCCTTCGCCCCAGCTCGATTCTGGGCAAGGAGGAGCACCCGGGCCGCGACCACTACCTGGAGGACGTCATCGCCGCGCTCGGCGCGACCGTCGTCGACTACGAGGGCGCCAAGAAGTGCTGCGGCTTCCCGATCCTGACGATCAACCGGGAGAATTCGCTCACGCAGACGGGCAACCACATCCACGAGGCGCAGGATCTCGGCGCAGACGCGCTCGTGTCCCCGTGCCCGCTCTGCCACTTGAACCTCGACGCGCAGCAGCCGGCGGCGAAGGCCGTGACGAAGCACGACATCGACCTGCCCATCCTGCACCTGCCGCAACTGGTCGGACTTGCGCTGGGCATCGATCCGAAGGAGATGAGGCTCGACCACCACGTCGTCTCGACGCAGAAGCTGCTCGACAAGATGACAGCTCCAGCCCGCGCGTAGACGTACGCACACATTCAGAGAGAATGGGGGCGCAGCGATCGCTGCGCCCCCTTCACGTTTCTCTTCCGCGTCACGCGCGCCGCCGCCGCAACGCGAGACCGGCCGCCATGGCGACGATGCCCGATGCCGCGAGCCAACCGACGGTAGCACCACCGCTACGGCCAGCCGGTCCGCCGCCGGCATTTGGCGCGACGATACGGGCTGCGACAGCGGGGACGGCGCATCCCGGCCGCGGCCCGAAACGCTGCTCGGCCGGTGGTGATGTGCCGAATTGCGTGACCGAAGCAACGCGGACGGTGATCGTGACCTCCGGCCAGTTGACGCCGAGCCTGCCCGGACAAGCTGGCAACAGATCGCGGGGCACATCGAACCCGTTCGCGCCGGTGATGTGCAGCGCTCGCATCCGGGGAGGCTCGCCCGGAATCTCGACGGTCAACACAACGTCGAATGCCTCAGCGCCTGCGGGCCTGTCCCAGTAGACGTAGAATCCGCCGCCATCCGTTATCTCGTTCATACGGATTCCGCTCGGCACGGCGATATCGGTGTCGGACGGGGGTGGAATCGTCGGTTCGGCAAGCGGCGGGCGGTCCGTCGGCGCGACGGAGGCGAACGCCGCGACGTGTTGGACGTGGCGCTTGCCCTGGGCGTCAGGCCGGCTGGTGAACGTGTACTGGAACGCGACTTTCGGCTGCGGCCGTGGATCCGGCGACGTGAGCAGCGGCGTCCCGGCGGGGGTGATGCCAAACAGTGTGTTCGCGCTCTTCTGCGGAGTACACGACGTGAACTGCTTCGGCGGATGCGGTGGATCGCCCACGAACACCGTCCCGACGATCGCCTTCGAGATCGGATCGATATCGAACAGGTAGTTGATCAGGATCGGGATGGTAGGCGATGGCGATACGTCGGCGACGAGTCGCAGCCGGTGTGGCCCCGGCGCGAGGGCGCGCAGGTACGCGGGATAGGACTCGGATGAGATGTCGGTCGTCGCCTCACGGATAGGCACCGTGAAAGCGACGTGGCTGTTGCACTCCGGCAGCGTGATCGCGTTCGTCGTGGCTTCCGCATCGAGCCTGCCGACGACGGTGCCGTCCGGTATATCGCCGTCAGACGCGATGCCGCTGTCCGGCGGCGACACGATGCGAACCTGATCGAAGCCCGCGCCGGTCGGTGCTTCGAAGATCACCTGGAGATCCGGATGTCCCCCCGGCGTCGCAGACGAAAGCGACACGCTGACCAGCGGCGAGGGGAATTCGTGAGCCTCAGCGGCGCGGACGACAACCAGCATCACGCAGATCACGACCAGGCCAAACAGACGTATCATGGTGTGCACCTCGCAGGAGTGAGAACGCCCCAACGATAGCGAAGGTTAACCACGCAAGACCCGACGTTTGCGAACCGACGCCGCATCCATCGACAATGCCCCATGACCGCATCCGAACGCCCGAAGAAGCAGCGCCTCGACGTCGCGCTCACCGACCGCGGCATCGCGCCGTCGCGGGAGAAGGCGCGCGCCTACATCCTGGCCGGCGACATCTCCGTCGACGGCCAGACGGAGACACGCGCCGGGGCGATGGTCGCTCCCGATGCCTCGATCGCACTCGCGCAGCCGGCGCGCTTCGTCAGCCGCGGCGGCGAAAAGCTCGAGCACGCAGTGTCCGCCTTCGCGATCGACGTCGCCGGACTGATTGCCCTGGACGTCGGCGCGTCGACCGGCGGCTTCACCGACTGCCTGCTGCAGCGCGGCGCCGCGCGCGTCTACGCCGTCGACGTCGGCTACGGCCAGCTCGACCAGCGCCTCCGCGACGACCCGCGCGTCATCGTCATGGAACGCACGAACATCCGCGACCTGTCGTCGCTCCCGGAGCGGCCGGACATCGCGACCATCGATGCGTCCTTCATCTCGCTGACGAAGGTGCTCCCCGCCGTCATCGCGCTCGTCCGTCCCGGCGCCGCGATTGTCGCGCTCGTCAAGCCGCAGTTCGAGGCCGCGCGAGCCGAGGTGAGCCGCCGCGGCGTGGTACGCGACCCTCTGGTTCACGCCTCCGTCATCGGCCGTGTCGCGTGGTGGTGCGTGAACCACGAGCTGCGTGTGCGCGGCGTCGCGACGTCGCCCTTGCTGGGACCCGCCGGCAACAAGGAGTTCTTCCTTTGGCTCGAAGCACCCATTCGGAGGGTGGCATGAAGACCTACGACCTGTATCTCGACTCCGGTCCGATGAAGAAGAAGACGTTCGTGCACGTGCCCGCCCTCCTGGGCTGCATCGCTCGCGGAGATACGACCGATCAGGCGGTCGAGCACGCGCCCGACGCGATCCGCGCGTTTCTCACGTTCCTGGCGCGCGGCGGCGAGCCGGTCCAGCCCGACGCGCCGTTCCGCGTCCGCGTGGCAGAGCATGTCACCGACCAGCAGTGGCCGGGTAACGGCGGCGGCTTCCTCCCGACCGATGCGAGGCCGCTCTCGGCGGGCGAGAGCGACGCGCTGATGCGACGCCTGGCCGCGATCCACGCCGCGCTGCGAAGCCTGACGGGCGGCCTCACTGCGCGTCAGATCGACGCGGCGCCGGCCAAGGGACGCCCGATACGGCGCATCCTTCAGCACGTCTGCGTCGAGGGCGCGTACCTGCGCGGCATCACCGGCTCGTCGCGGTTGATGAGCGAAGTGGAGAAGCGTGCCCTCAATCCGCACGATGCGCTCGACCAACTGTTCGCCCTCGAACAGGAGCGGCTACGTGCCATGTCGAAAGAGGAGCGCGCCCAGGTCATCATGCGTGGCCAGACGCCGTGGAGCGCTCGCGCCGCCGTGCGTCGCATGGTCGAGCACGCGTGGGAGCACTACGTCGAAATCGCGGAGCGACTCAGGCAGGCGCCCTGATCGCCGCGGAGTCGCGCTCGGCCCGCTGATTCACGCCTCCCTCATCGTCACCGCTGCGAGGTAGTGCGTGAACCATGGGCTGCGCGTGCGCGACGTCACGACGTCGCCCCTCCCCGGTCCGGCGCCCGATATGGAGCCCTTCCTCTGGTCAGCCCTGCCACGCGCCATGTTGCCGTCGCACGCAGCCCTGCCCTCTGTTGTCTGTCCTCCGTTGTCCGTCGTGGCCCTCTGCTCTCTGCTCTCTGCCGTCTGCTCTCTGAAATGCTATCGTTCTCGCACATGAAGAAGATCGGCGTCACGTACCACCCGAAATCCGAGGCCGCGCGTAGCGTGGCCGAAGAGATTCGCCGCCGCATCGCCGCGCCGGATCGCGATGTATGGGTCGCATCGGCGTGGGACGACGCCATGCGCGAGGAGCATGTCCCGGAAACGAGCCTCATCATCTGCTGCGGCGGCGATGGCACCGTCCTCCGCGCCGCGCGAGCCGTCATCCCGTATCCAGTACCGCTCCTCGGCGTCAACCTCGGCCGCCTCGGCTTCCTGACCGAGATCACGCCGGCCGAGCTGTTCGAGAAGCTCGGCGACGTTCTCGGCGGCGCCGGCCGCATCGAAACGCGAGCGATGGTGGTGACAGAGACACTGCGGGGCGGCGAGGAGATCTGCGAGCACTTCCACGCCCTCAACGACGCCGTCGTCGGCCGGTCTGCCATCGGACGCACGGTCCAGTTCACCGTCCGCACCGATGGCACGACGATCGGCAGCTACCGCGCCGATGGCGTGATCATCGCCACCGCGACCGGGAGCACGGCGTACTCGCTGAGCGTCGGCGGGCCGATCCTGCACCCGGAGTCACGCGAGATCATCGTCACGCCCGTGGCGCCGCACCTGGCGCCCGCGAACAGCATCATCCTGCCCGAGGGATCGCGCGTCGAGGTCCAGATCGCCCCGCGCCAGACCGCGATCCTGAGCGTCGACGGCGAGCCGGACCAGGACCTTGCCGGCGGCGACATCGTGCGCGTCCGCACGAGCGAGCACGCGGCCCGTTTCCTGCGTCTCGGGCCGCCCGGCGACTTCTTCATTCGCGTCGGGCGGCGCCTCAACTGGCTCAACGAATAGCCGTTCTCGCGCAGGCGAACCTGAACCGATACAGTGGACGGGCGGGCGCAGAGCCCGCCTCGCCGTTCCCGCGAGGGCCGACGAAAGGACACATGGCGACCATGACCGCCTCCACATTCCAGCTCGTCCGCGCGTCGATCGCCGATGCGCAGGCGATCCACGACCTGGTCAACACCTTCGCCCGCGAAGGCGAGATGCTCCCGCGCACGATGGCCGAGGTGTACGAGAACCTCCGCGACTTCTACGTCGTCCGGGACACCGACGGCGCGGTCGTGGCCTGCGGTGCACTGCACATCCTCTGGGAGGACCTTGCCGAGATCAAGTCGCTGGCCGTCCGTGCGGACGTGCAGGGCCACGGGCTCGGCGCGCGCGTCGTCCGGGCCTGTCTCGACGAAGCGCGCCAGATCGGGCTGGCGACCGCGTTCGCGCTCACCTATCGCCCCGGCTTCTTCGAGAAGCTCGGCTTCGCACAGGCGGACGTCATGACGCTGCCACGCAAGGTCTGGGGCGAGTGCTACCGCTGTCCCAAGTTCCCCGGCTGCAACGAGATCGCCATGGTGCTGCCGCTGTGACCGCCGAACTCCGCAACTCCGGAGAGGCCCGCACCGACAGCTCGCCGGTTTCCAGTTCTAGGTTTTAGGTTCCCCCACGATGGACATGCCCGAAGTCATCAGCAGCGACCGGAAGTTCGACGGCAGGATGATCGGCGTGCGCGTCGATACGCTCCGCCTGGCGGACGGGACCTCGTACGCACGCGAGATCGTCGAGTACGGCGTGGCGGTCGTCCTCGTGCCGGTCGACGGCGACGGGCGCCTCCTGATGGTGCGCCAGTACCGCCATCCGGCCGGCGCGTGGCTGCTCGAGCTGCCGGCGGGCGGCGTCGACGACAGCGACGCGTCGTTCGAGGCCGCCGCCCAGCGCGAACTCCGCGAGGAGACCGGACATCGTGGCACGCTCGTGCGCATCGGCGGTATGTACCTGGCTCCGGGATACTCAGAGGAGTACCAGCACGTCTACGCGGCGACCGACCTCGTCGAGGACGCGCTCGAGGCCGACGATGACGAAGACCTTGTGCTGGAGCGCGTCTCGCTCGCCGATGCGCTCGCCCTCGTGGATCAGGGCGAGATTCGCGACGCCAAGAGCATCGCCGCGCTGCTCATGTACCTGCGCCACACCGGACGCGCCTGACCGGCGCCGCCGTCGATCTTCGTCATCGACCGGCCATCACGCGGCATGGGGCATAAAGAAGGACCAGCGCGCTCCCCGCGGCGCTGGTCCTCGTCTCGACAAGATCAGCCGGCTCACGCCGGCGGGCGACTATCCGGACGTCCCCAGGACATCCTCGATGGACAGGCTCCCGCCGTTCGGCGTGTGCAACACGAGTCGCAGCGGGTTCCCGGGGTGCACGCTCGACCGCGCCGGAAGGTCGACGGTCAGCAGCGCCGTCTCGCCCGGGTCGAGCAGGTCGTCGCCGTTGCCGTTCGTCCACGCGATGGCGTACGCCGCCGGAACCGCAGCCGCGGCCGTCTCGCTCATCTCGGTCTCGGCGCTGATGGCGCCGCCGGCGTCGGTCAGGACGATGCCCTCGTTGCCGCGTACGGCGAGCGGCACGACCAGCCGTGTCACGACGTTGTCATGGCTCTCCACCTGCACCTGGCCGGCGACTTTGAGCGACGGCGGCAGCTGGGCGCCAGCGCCTCCCGAATCCAGCCCGGCGCCCCATGGCGCGAACAGCCAGAGCGACACCGCGCCGAACGCGGCGAGCATCAGCATCGAAACGAGGCGAGTGGAGTAGGTCGCGCGGTTTGCTGCCATGCGGTCAATGCCTTCGGAGGCCTTCACGTCGGCCGTTCAAGCATAGAACGCCGCAGGGGACCGAATTGTTACCCGCCCAGGAGGCCAGTCCCGAAGCTGATCAGCCGGGGCTCAACCCAGTCCGGCGAGCAGCGCCGCCGCCCGGTGCTGCACCGCATGACAAAGGGCCACCGCCAATGCATCGCTCGCGTTGAGGTCGTGCGGCGCGTCGGCCATGCCCAGCTGAAGCCGCAGCATCTCTCGCACCTGCACCTTGTCCCCCTGGCCGTATCCGGCGACGACCTGCTTGATCCGCGCCGGCGGATAGTGGAACACGGCGATCCCGGCGAGCGTCGCCGCCAGCATCGCCACTGTCCGCGCCTCGCCAATGGCCATCGCGGAGCGGACGTTGGCGCCGACGAACGGCTCTTCGATCGCAACCGTCGCCGGCGCGAAGCGCGCTATCAGGTCACGCAGATCCAGGAAGATTCGTTCCAGCCGGCGCTCGATCGGCCAGGAGGCGCTCGGCGCGATGACGTCGCACGCCAGCGCGCGCGGTTCTCCGCCATCGAGTGCGATGACGCCCCAGCCGGTCACGCGCGTGCCGGGATCGATGCCGAGGATGATTGCCGGCGGTCCCTCGCCGGTCACCTGATCAGCTCGTGTACGACGCGAGGACGTCGTCGCTGAACTCGGCGTTGAAATAGACCCTCTGCACGTCGTCGAGCGCCTCCAGCTTCTCAACGAGCCGCAGCATCTGGATGGCGCTCTTCTCGTCGAGTTGCACCGTCGTCTTCGGCACGCGCGCCGACTCGGCGGACTCAACTTTCAGCTTGTGGTCTTCGAGCGCCTTCTTCACCTTCTCGAGGTCGCCCGGCGCCGTGTACACCTCGATCGTGTCGTCGCCGACCTGGACGTCCTCCGCACCGGCGTCGATGGCGTACAGCGCTACTTCATCGGAGTCCTGGCCGTTGGAGACGACGCTGATCAGCCCGCGCGAGTCGAAGTTCCATGCAACTGACCCCGATTCGCCGAGACTGCCGCCCGCTCGCGCGAAGACGTTCCGGACCTCCGCGACCGTGCGGTTGCGATTGTCGGTCGCGACCTCGACGATCACCGCCGTGCCCGCCGGACCGTACCCCTCATACGTGATCTCCGACATCTCGATGCCGTCGCCGCCGCCGGTCGCCCGCTTGATGGCCCGATCGATGTTGTCGGCCGGCATGTTGTTCTCGCGCGCCTTCTGGACGGCCATCCGCAGGCGGAAGTTACCGTTCGGGTCCGGCCCGCCCTGCTTCGCCGAGATGATGATCTCCTTGGAGAGCTTCGTGAACAGCTGGCCGCGCTGGGCGTCCGCGACGCCCTTCTGGCGCTTGATGGTGGACCATTTGGAGTGGCCGGACATGTGTTGTATGTGCTCCCTGGCTTAACATCGATGCCGTGCGGGCGAGCGCCCTACGGGCGAACCCGCGCCATTGTAACAAGCGGCCTCGGGCGCTCTCCAGAAACGTCCGGAAGGAGCAGTCGGCGCCTCCGGCCGGCCGCATCGCCGCGCCAGCCTCAGTCAGCCGAGCGTCGTGTTGTCGATCAGGCGAGTCGAATCGAACCGGACCGCGAGCGACACCAGCGCCGGCCGGTCGATGCGCTCCAACTCCTCGAGCGTCTCCGAATCGGCCACGCTCAGGTAATCGACGGCGGCCAGCGGCTCGCCCGCGACCAGCGCCGCCATGGCGGACCGAAGCGCGCCCGCGTCACGCTCGCCACCCTCGTACAGCTCCTCGGCGAGGCCGAGCGAACGCGACAACACGGGCGCGGCGCGCCGCTGGTCGGGCGACAGGTAGACGTTGCGGCTGCTCATCGCCAGCCCGTCCGGCTCACGCACAATCGGCATGCCGACGATCTCGACGGGCACGTCCAGATCACGCACCATGCGGCGGACCACCGCGAGCTGCTGCGCGTCCTTCCGGCCGAAGTACGCCCGCCGCGGCTGCACGATGTTGAGCAGCTTGAGCACCACCGTCGTCACTCCGCGAAAGTGCGCCGGCCGGCTCGCGCCTTCGAGGCGCACCGTCAGCTTTTCGACGGTGACGTACGTGCGGAATCCTTCGGGATACATCTCCTCCGGCGCCGGCGCGAACACGGCGTCAACGCCCTCCGCCTCCAGCAGCGCGAGGTCGCGCGCCTCGTCGCGCGGGTAGCTCGCGAGGTCTTCGGCGGGGCCGAACTGCGCGGGATTGACGAAGATGCTGACGGCCACACGCTCGTTCGCCTCGCGGGCGGCGCGCACGAGCGAGAGGTGACCATCGTGCAGGTACCCCATCGTCGGCACGAGGCCGAGGTCGCCGCGCAGACCGCGGCGCCACGTCCGGAACGCGTCGATCGTGCGGAAGATCTCCAAGGCGGCGATCAGGAGTCTAGGCCGAGCGCGTGCCGGCGGTGGATCGCGTCACCCCGGTCCGGCCGCAGTTCGGCGAGCGAGGCCGGGTCCATCTTGAAGCTTTCTTTGTCCGTCGGGAACGCGCCGGCACGTACGTCGGATGCGTACCGCGCCACCGCGTCGCGGATCACCTTGCCGACGTCGGCGTAACGTTTCGCATGCTTCGGCACGAAGGCCTCGAACATCCCGAGCATGTCGTGGAAGACCTGCACCTGCCCGTCGCAGTGTACGCCCGCGCCGATGCCGATGGTCGGCACGCTCAGCCGCTGCGTCAGCAGCTCCGCGAGCGGTGCCGGGACCGTCTCGATGACGATCGCGAACGCGCCCGCCTGTTCGAGCGCCTGCGCGTCGTGCATGAGCTGCACGGCTGCCGCCGGCGTCTTGCCCTGGACCTTGAACCCCCCGAACTGGTTCACAGACTGCGGCGTCAGTCCGATGTGCCCCATGACCGGAATGCCCGCCTCGACGAGCTTCTGCACGATTTCGGCCGACCGCACGCCGCCTTCGAGCTTCACGGCGCCGCAGCCGGCCTCCTTCATGAAGCGCGCCGCGTTGACCATCGCCTCCTGCCAGCCGGTCTGGTAGCTCATGAACGGCATGTCGCCCACGACCATCGCCCGCTGCGAGCCGCGCACGACCGCCTTTGTGTGGTGGATCATGTCGTCCATGGTCACGGGTAGCGTCGAGTCGTAGCCCAGCACGACCATGCCGAGCGTGTCGCCGACGAGGATGACATCCGCTCCACCCTCCTCGACCAGCCGCGCGGACGGGAAGTCGTACGCCGTCATCATGACGATTTTCTCACCGCGCTTCTTCATCTCGCGGATGTCGGTGGTCGTGATGCGTGCCATGTTCGTCGCTCCGTTCGCGCGCGCTAGACGGCGTGCGCCCGCTCGATGTGCTTGCCCGTCCGCGTGATACGGTTGGTCTCGTCGACATACACCAGCGCTGGTTTCAGCGTGCGCGCTTCCTCTTCGCTCGCCGTCCGGTACGAAAGGATGATCACGGTGTCGCGAGGCTTGACCAGCCGCGCCGCGGCGCCGTTGATGCAGATCTCGCCGCTACCGCGCGCACCCTCGATGGCATAGGTGGTCAGGCGCGCTCCGTTGTCGACATCGAGCACGTGCACCTGCTCGTATGGCAGCACGTCCGCGGCCTCCATCAGGTCCGCATCGATGGTGATGCTGCCCTCGTAGTGCAGGTCCGCCTGCGTCACCCGCGCGCGGTGAATCTTGCTCTTCAGTACCGTCCGCACCCGCGTCCCTCCCCCAACAAAAACGCCCCTCCGGTGACACCGAAGAGGCACGCCGAGACGCGATCCGTCTCGCTGTATGTGCCGTCTCGGTCCGTCCGGATCCAAGCAGCCTGGTCGTTGCTCACGTCCCTCGCGCTGACCGTCCGCCGCAGCGGATCGATGGCGCGTCTGCACGATAGATCGCCGCGATTCGGCCTGTCAACGGCATGAGCGCCACGGCAGTCATCGATCGGCGGATGAGCTTGACGGCGCCCGTTTGCCGGAACTCGCGCGATTGAAGCAATTCGCGCGCCCGCGCGCCGCGATGCCCCGAGTCGAGCGCCTGTTCGCCGTCGATCTGCCGGCTCATAGCCGGCCGCTCACCGGCCGATAGCTCACCGTGGCACGCATCGAAAGATCTGATCACACCTGTGATCGAGAGGGGTAGCCAGATTCGATCCCGCCAGTTATACTCGGCCCCAAGTATGGGAGAACTCAACCGCGCTGCCCGTGGCGGGGTGGGTGCGGCAGTCCTCGGGATCGCCCTCGTCGTGCTCGCGCTCACGGCCGGCTGGGCGTCCGGCGCTGTCTACGACGGCCACCTTGCGCCAGGTGGCTGTAGCGGCTGCTCCTCGTCCGTGGCAGCAGCGTCAGCGCACGCTGCCGGCCCCCCCCACGACAGCTTCTTCCCGACGCCCGCGCCGACCGAGCCATCGGGCTTCCCGTTCGTGAGCGCCCGCTCGATCGCCATTCTCGACGGAGCGTGCGGCGCCGAGATCTACGGCCGCGACGAACACCTGCAGCTTCCCCCTGCGAGCCTCACCAAGCTCATGACCGCCGCAGTCGCCACCGACCAGGCCGGCACCGACACGATGATTACGTCTCACGTGGACGGCACGAAGCTGTACGACGACACGGGCTCCACGATCATGGGATTGAAGCCGGGCATGGAGCTCTCACTCCTCGACCTCCTGTACGGCCTCCTGCTCCCGTCCGGCAACGACGCGGCGATCGCCATTGCCGAGGGCATCGCCGGGACGCAGAACAAGTTCGTCGAGTTGATGAACGAAAAGGCACAGTCACTCGCGCTGAACGACACGCACTTCGCCAACCCGCACGGCCTCTACGACAAGGATCTCCGCTCGAGCGCGCACGACATGGCCATGCTCGCGCGGTACGTCATGCAGAACCCGACGCTCCGGACGATCGTTTCGACGCCGTCGTGGCAGCCGAAATGGGACGGCCCACCCGTCTGGAACGGCAACCGCCTCATCGGCGAGTACGCCGGCGCCGATGGCGTGAAGATCGGTTACACCGAGGAGTCTCAGCAAACGATCGTCGCCTCGGCCACGCGCGACGGCCGGCGCATCATCGCCTCGCTCATGCGCAGCCAGGATCGGTACACCGACTCCGAGCGCCTGCTGGACTGGGCATTCGCCCAGCCCTCCGCTTGCCCGTAGCCCATCGTTTGGGAGTGACGGCGGTCGGACCCTATCCTCTGCGGCTTCGTGTGGGCGCCACGACGAGATCTCGAGCCGCCGGTACGCCACCGAGCGTCTCCGCCATGAGCACGCCGCGGACGATCGCGCGCTCCACCGCGCGCGTCGCGAGCGCCTCGACGACGCGGTAGTCGGATCCGGCGATGGCCCGCTCGCCCGTGGCGAGCGTGAACACGACGTCACCGTCGCTGGGTGTGTGCGCCGGCCGCACGGCCCGCGCCAGACCGTCGTGGCAGACGGTCGCCAACCGGTTGGCCTGCTCCTTCGTGAGCGCCGCGTTCGTCGCGACGACAACGAGCACGGTGTTCTCCCGCGCGGTCTCCGGTTGCCACAGCCGCCCCTCGCGCATCACCTCCGTCGTATCCTCGATCGTGCCGTCGTCGCGCCGCGCCCCGGCGATGATCTGGCCGGTGGCCGGCTCGACGACGTCGCCGGCGGCGTTTACGGCCGCAAGCGCGCCCGCGATCAGCCCGTTGTGGGCGCGCTCGCTCGCCGTGCCCAGGCCACCCTTCATCGCACGCTCGGGACCTCGCGCCTTGCCGACGGTCGCGCCAGTGCCCGCACCGACGTTTCCCTCGTCGGTGCGGCGCATGGCCCTCGAAGCAGCGCGGTAGCCGGCGTCCGACGTCGGCCAGCGGTCGTGGCGGCCGATGCCGAGATCGAACAGGATCGCTGCCGGGACGATCGGCACGACGCCCCGCCCGAACGCGAAGCCGCGGCCGCGATCCGCGAGAAATCGCATGACGCCACCGGCCGCGTCGAGGCCGAACGCGCTGCCGCCCGCAAGCACGATGGCGTGCACGTGTTGCACGAGATTTCCCGGCCGCAACAGGTCCGTCTCGCGCGTGCCCGGCGCGCCGCCGCGCACGTCGACGCCGGCCACTGCCGGCGCGTCCGGCAGCACGACGGTGCAGCCCGTGATCGCCCGCCTGTCGGTCCAATGCCCGACGCGGATACCCGGGACGTCCGTGATCGACCCCTCGCCCATCGCGGGGAGTGTAGCCGGGCCGGTCGTTAGAGGTTAGAGGTTGGAGGTTGGAGGCTGGAGGCCGGAAGCTCGAGGCTGGAAGGTGGACGTCAGATGTCGGCGGCTCGCCCCATCGCAATCTGCGCCCATCTTCCCAATCTGGAGTTCCACCGCCCCTCGGCCGCAGAGAACCGAAGATGGAGGCGCGACGCGCGTGGGGTAGCCGCCCTCGGCTGCCCATCCGGCGCAGCCGGATCTTACGCAGCACACTCGCCGTGGGAGCACGATGCAATGCGTGCGCGGCTAACTCGTCCACTGCACGCCAGAAGGCGATGTTCGCGTCAGCCTCCGTGCTTCCCCCGCCCTACCGGCGAGCCTTCGCGGGTTCGGCCAGCCGCTGCGCCCGCTCGGCCTCCTGGTGCATGGTCAACACGCCGTAGATGAGGCTGCGGGCAGCGTTCGTCATCGCGTCGATGACGCCGACGATGTTCTGCAGCCGTTTCTCGTCCACCGAGATGGCCGCCACGTTGATCGTGCGCCTGCGCTCGTCGATGGCAATCGCGGCAACCTGATCGTGCCGAAGACCGACATTGTCGAGCCATGCCGACTGCTTGACCAGCGCCGGGCCGGCATGCCGCTCGCCCGCCATCTGCGCGAGCGCGAGGGCGGCCGTCTCCCCCATGTCTCCCGTGCGCTTCAGGTCGCCGAGCATCTGCACGAGGGCCTTCTTCAGGTCTCTGACGTCGCTCTTCGACAGCGACGGGCAACGCCGCGCGATGTCATCGGTACGCGGCAGACCGAGCCGGCCGAGGAGGTCCGGTCCGGGCGTCGTCGCCACCTCGTGAAGGAACGCCAGCGCCGACGTGCGGTCGAGCCGGTAGCCGAGGAAGCGGCGCATGATTGGCGCCCGCCCGCGCTGTTTCACCGCCTCGTAGAGGCCGATGAGGTCGCTGGCGGCGAGCACGTACTGCTCGGTGATCTGCATCGCCAGCACCTTACGATGCGACGGCGGCGCCGTCACGAGCGCGCGCATGCACGTTTCCGCCATGATGCGCCGGCTGGTCAACCCCAGTTCGGCATAGCTGCTCAGGAACTCGGCGTCACGCGCCTGCATAAAGCCATCGAAGCACCCGGCGCAGCGCGCCGGCGTCGTCTCCCCGGCGTGGAACGACACGGGCCGCCCGCAGTCCCGGCACAGAGATTCGAGGGATGCGTCGCTCATCAGTCGCGGCTCCGTCAACCAAACTGAATTCCAGCGTGAAGCGGCATGCGCAGGAAGTCAAGCAGACATATGGCGGCGCGCGCTCACGTCACGTTCCGCGCATATAGCCGCGGCTTGTTTCGGCCCCCAGGCGTCGTTCGCCGGCGGCTGGCCCGAGGCGCTGGCTGGCATTTCGGGCAGAAGACGCTGCTGCGGCCCGCAACCCTGATCCGGCGCATGACGGCGCCGCATTCGAGGCACGGCTCGCCCTCGCGCCCGTATGCCCGCACGCTCTCCTGGTTCTGCCCCGGCTCGCCGTCGACGTTGATGTGGTCGCGCAGCGTCGTTCCGAGGCTGCTCCCGCGCGCGGCCAGCCCCATCCGCAGCGCTCGCACGATGCCCGCGTGCAGCCGCTCGAAGTCGGCCGCCTTCAGCCGACTCGCCGGTCTCAGGGGGTGGAGCTTTGCGTGGTGCAGCGCCTCGTCGGCGTAGAGGTTGCCCATGCCGGCCAGCACCGATTGATCGAGCAGTACCGACTTGATCGATGCCGAGCGCTTGCCCGCGCGCTGCCGCAGCACGTCAGGCGTGAACTCGGCATCCAGCGGCTCAGGCCCAAGCCCGTCGATGACCATCGCCGCGTCCTCGACGATCCACATCGTCCCGAACTTGCGGAGGTCCGTCCACCGCAACTCGTGGCCGTCGTCGAGCGCGAACACGGCCCTCATGTAGTCGTCCGGCGGTGCGTCCGCCGCGCGATACAGGATGTTCCCCGACATGCGGCGGTGCACCACCCACACCCGCCCATCGTCCAGGTCGATGATCAGGTACTTGCCGCGGCGTCGCAGCCCGGCGATGGTGCGGCCGGTGAGCTGGCGGCAGAATTCGCCGGGCGTAACCAACTGCACGAGGCGCGCTGCGTCCGGCGCGATCCGGCACGACACCACGCGCCGTCCCGTCACCAGCCGTTCCAGGTCGCGCCGCACGGTCTCTACTTCGGGCAGTTCAGGCATGCTACGGAGTACCGACGCCCGGCGTCTCAATGCCGAGCAGCGCGAGATAGTGGAAGATGTCCGCGCGATGGTGGATGTCGTGCTCGATCAGGTGGAACACGATCCAGTGGCCGCTGACCACGTCGCCTTCATCCTCATACGTCGCCGCCAGTTTCGCTTCATCTCGAAGGAACGGCGCGAGGTAGTCCCAGCTGCGACGGTATGCGTCCTGGATCTCCGCCTTCGACCGCAGTTTCTGCAATACGTCGCGAGCTAGCTGCGCTCCCTCTGGCCTGTCGAGGCTCATCCAGTTGAAGCGAGTCTCGGCGATGTGCAGGAGGATCCCGCGGAAGTTCCACAGCTCCGGCTTCGGTGACCAGTTCAGCTTGTCATCGGGTACGTACTCGACGAGCCGGATCAGCTCGTCGTTGAACCGCGCCCAGATCGGCACGATGTCGAGGCGCGCGAATTCTGAGTCACCCACTCCCGTCACCTCCAGCTATGCCCACGGCGCCCCGCTCACCAGCGAGAACAACTCGAGTTCCGAGCGACGATCACCCCGCGCTCTCCGCGAACTCCAGCGCCGCTTCCTCCGCGACGAGCGGTCCGCGCGCCACCTCCAGCTCGCCCCAGTTCTTGCCCGTCTTGACGTCGACCTTCAGCGGCACCACGAGATCGAGCGACGCCGGCATCACACGCAGGCACATGTCGCGTATCGCATCGATCTCCGAACGCGGCCCCTCGAAGATCAACTCATCGTGCACCTGTAGGATCATCTTCGTCTCGAGCTTCTTCGCGGTCAGCTCCTCGTCGACCCGGTTCATCGCCACCTTGATGATGTCGCTCGCCGTGCCCTGGACCGGCATGTTGATCGCCATCCGCTCCCCCGACGAGCGGATCTGGAAGTTCGGCGACTTGATCTCCGGGATGTAGCGCCGCCGGCCCAGCAGCGTCTCGGCGTAGCCTAACGCCCGGCAGCTCTCGATGGCGCCGTCGCGCCAGTCGCGTACCTTCGCGTACTTCTCGAAGTAGCGGCGGATGAACGCCGCCGCCTCTTCGCGCGTGATGCGTTCGCGCGACGACAGCCCGAACTCGCTCAGCCCGTACATGACGCCAAAGTTGAACACCTTCGCCCGCCGCCGCTGCTCCGGCGTGACCTCGTCGAGCGGCACGCCGAACACGCTCGCCGCGGTTGCGGCGTGGATGTCCTCGTCGAGCCGGAACGCTTCGATCAGCGCCGGGTCCTGGCTCAGGTGCGCCATGATCCTCAGCTCGATCTGCGAATAGTCGGCCGCCAGCAGCATCGGATCCTTGCCGACGTCGCGCGCGATGAACGCCCGCCGGATCTTGTTCCCGTACCCGGTCCGCACCGGAATGTTCTGAAGGTTCGGGTCGATCGACGACAGCCTGCCCGTCGCCGCCGTCGCCTGGTTGAACGTCGTGTGGATGCGGCGCGTCTTCGAGTCGATCAGCGCGGGTAGGGCATCGACGTACGTCGACTTGAGCTTCGACACGCCGCGGTACCGCAGGATCAGGTCGATGGCCGGATGCAGGCCGCGCAGCGTTTCCATCGCCGCGGCATCGGTCGTGTAGCCGAGCTTCGTGCGGCGGGTCTTCGGCAGTCCCAACTCCTCGAACAGGATGACCGACAGTTGCTGCGGCGAACCAATGTTGAACTCGTGCCCCACGACGGCGTAGATCTCCCGTTCGATTTCCGCCATCTCCGACTGCATCTCTCGCGACATGTCGACGAGTGGCGCCGGATCGACGGCCACGCCGGTCAGCTCCATGCCCGCGAGCACGCGCATGAGCGGCATCTCGACGTCGTCGAAGAGGGGCCAGAGGTTCCGTGCCTTCAGCTCACCCGCGAGCACGTCGGCCGTCCGAAGCTGGGCGTCGGCCTGCAGGCAGCAGTACTCGGCAGCCGTATCGATGGCCACGGACGACATCGTCAGCTGGTTCTTGCCGGCCTTGCCGATCAGGTCGTTCAGCGCGGGAATCCGCAAGTGGATACGGTCGAACGCCAGATCCTGTATCGAGATGTTCGCCTCGCCGAGCAGGTATGCCGCGATCAGCGTATCGAACCGCATGCCGCGCATCACGACGCCGTGATTCGCGAGCACGAGGAAGTCGAAGTGCCCGTTGTGCGTCACCTTCGCCACAGAGTCATCTTCGAGAATCGGCCGCAGCGCGCCCAGCACGGCCTCCAGCGAGAGTTGCGTCGCTTCGCCGAGCGCGAGGTTGTGCCCGACCGGCACGTATGCCGCCTGGCCCGGACCGGTCGCGATCGCGATGCCGACCACAACGCCGCGCATGCCGTTCGCGTCGGTGTTCTCGACATGCACGGCGATGCGGCCCGCCGCCTTCGCCTGCTTCACCAGCGCCTTCAGGTCCCGCTCGCTGGCGACGGTTCGATAGGTGCGTCCGCCCGGCTCGGCAACGGGCGCCGCGGGTTCCTCCTTTGCGCCGTCCGCCACGCCGAGCGTCGCAGGCAGCCGGCCGACGAGCGAGCGGAACTCCAGCTCGTGGAACAGTTCTTCGACGCGCTTGCGGTCGAATCCGCGCAGCCGGCACGCCTCCAGGTCGAGCTGTGCAGGCACTTCGCGGTGGATCGTCGCCATCTCGGTACTCAGCCGCGCCGCCGCCTCGTTCGCGCGCAGGTTCTCGCGCAGCTTCTCCGGCATCACCTCGTCGAGGCGCTCGTAAATCCGCTCGACGGAGTCAAACTGCTGCAGCAGCTTCGTCGCCGTCTTCTCGCCGATGCCTGGCACGCCGGGAATATTGTCCGAGGGGTCGCCCTTCAGCCCCTTGAAGTCGGCGATCTGGTCGGGCCGCAGCCCGTACCGCTCGATGACCGCGGCGTCGTCGTACTCCACCGCGGGCGCGCCCTTGACGTACGGTCGGTACAGGAACACCTCGACGCCCGGCTCCACGAGCTGCAGCAGGTCCGTGTCGAGGGAGACGATGCACACCGGCACGCCCTGCGCCTTCGCCTGCTTTGCGAGCGTGCCGAGCAGATCGTCGGCCTCGAATCCCGGCTCCTCGAACACCGGCATATTGAACGCCCCGATGACCTCGCGGATGCGGGCGCTCTGGCGGCGCAGGTCGTCTGGCATGGCGGCGCGCGTAGCCTTGTACGTCTCGTCCTTCTCGTGCCGAAACGTCTTTCCCGGCGCGTCGAGACAGATCGCCGCCAACGACGGCTTCAGTTGTTCGAGGATGCTCAGGAACACACTCGTGAAGCCGTAGACGGCGGTCACGATCTCGCCGGTGCGGCGGATCGTGAATTCGACGGGGCCCGACGTGCGACTGCCCTGGAACGCGAAAAACGACCGGTAGATCAGGCTGTGACCGTCGATCAGGACGAGGCGCTGCTTGTCATCTGGCACGGATCGATTATACGACGGCGGCCGGCCGGGCGCGCATTCCGCCTTACGCTGCCGGCCCGCATAATGGTGCCGTTCCGCACGTCGCCCGTCCCGCACCGAAGGAGCCGTCACCATGCCTGCCTACGAACACATCCTGTACGAGACGCACGGCGCCGTTGCGCTGATCACACTGAATCGGCCCGAGCGGCTGAACGCGTGGACAAACACGATGGAGAATGAGTTCATCGACGCGGTCAACGTGGCAGCGAAGGATCCGGACGTCGGATGCGCCGTCGTGACGGGCGCTGGCCGCGGCTTCTGCGCCGGCGCCGACATCGGCGGCTGGGACCGCGGGCAGAAAGGCGATGCGCCGCGTCGCGTGTCGAAGATGCTCTCCGAGGGCGGCAGCCCGGAGGTGCCGATTGCGCTCAGCCGCGGCAAGCCGATCATCGCGGCGATCAACGGCGTCAGCGTCGGCGTCGGGCTGACGATGCCGATGGCGTGTGACATCCGCATCGCCTCGATCGAGGCGCGCTTCTCGGCGCGCTTCGTGAAGGTGGGGCTGACGCCGGAGTGCGGCAGCAGCCGTTACCTGCCGCTCGTCGCCGGGTTGCCGAACGCGCTGTTTCTCGCCCTTACGGGCCGCATCATCGACGCCGAAGAGGCGCTGCAGCGCCGGCTCGTCGATCGCCTCGTGCCGCCCGACCAGCTCATGCCAGAGGCGATGAAGCTCGCCGAGGAAATCGCCGCGAACCCGCACGAGGCCGTCTGGCAGGCCAAGCGCCTGCTCCACATGAACGCGACCGAGACGGACCTGCGCCACGTGACGACGCTCGAGTCCTACTCGATCCGCGAGCGCCAGTCCGAGCCCGACCACCGCGAAGCCGTCAGGGCCTTCATCGAGAAGCGCCCGCCGGTGTTCAACCAGTAAGGAGCCATTCCCTCGTGACCGCATCGACAACGGCCGAAGAGGTCGTCGCCCGCTTCGTGCGCCAACTCGACGTCGAGCCCATCGGCATCGACCGGTTCGCCGGGTTGTCGCAGGCCGACGAGCGGTACCCGCGCCTGTTCGGCGGCCTCGTGCTCGGCCAGGCGGCCATCGCGGCCGGCCGTACCGCGCCAGATCCCACACTGCACTCGTTGCACGCGTACTTCCTCCGCGGCGGCCGGTCCGGCGTGCCGATCGAGTACACCGTCGAGCGCGTGCGCGATGGCCGCACGTTCACGTCCCGGCGCGTGCTCGCCCGCCAGGCCGGCGAGCCGATCTGCGACATCACGGCCAGCTTCGTGCACCCGGAGGAGGGAATCGCGCACCAGGGATCGATGCCCGCGGTGCCCGGCCCAGACGCTCTGCGCGACGCCCGGGAGCAGTATCCCCATCCGGACGGCTCCCTCCGGCCGGTCGATGCGATCGAGTGGCGACTGCTGGAGTCGCCGGAGAAGGTCGCCGGTCCCGGCGAGGAGCCGGTCGTGTACTCGTGGTTCCGCATACGCGCGCCGCTGCCCGATGATCACGTCCTGCACACGGCCGCGCTCATCTATGCCAGCGACGACGGCTCGTTCGACGCGATCGAGCGGCGATACGGATGGGCCGGGTTCAGCGATTATGCATCGGCGAGCCTGGATCACGCACTCTGGATTCACCGGCCGATTCGCTGGGATGGATGGTTCCTCAGCGTGACGTACAGCCCGGTGGCGCACGCCGCGCGCGCGCTCAGCCTTCGTGACTTCTACACGCAGGACGGCACGCACGTCGCCACGATGGCGCAGGAGGCCGTCGTCCGCCGCGAGCGCGGGTGAAGCGCGACGAGCGTCAGCGCGGCCCCGATGCGGCGTTGTAGTAGAGCTCCTCGTGGGCGTCCGTCACGCGCTCCCACGAGAAGTGCTCGCGCGCGTGCGCGAGCGACCTCGCCCGCTGGCACGCCACCACATCCGGAGACGCGATCAACTCGACCAGCCGCGCCCGCAGCGACTCGACCGGACGGTTGATGTCGAACGTCAGCCCTGCTTCGCCTACCGTCTCGACGTTCTCGGCGATGTCGCTGACCAGCACGCAGTTGCCGTACCCCATCGCCTCGACGACCGACAGCGCCGTGCCCTCGACCTCAGATGGCTGGACGTAGACGTACGCGTGCGCGAACAGCTCGCGCACCGGCTCGCCGTACACGGGTCCGAGCAGCTTCACATTCCGGCGACCGGCCGCGCGCATGTGGAGTGACTTCCAGTACTCCGGGTCGCCGGACCCGTCTCCGACGATGACCAGAACCTTCTCCGTGTCGAGGTCCCGGAACGCCTCGATCAGGTGGTGCACGCCCTTTTCCGGGGTGACGCGACCGACGAACAGCACGTAGCCCCGTTCGTCGAGCCCGTACGTCCGCAGCGCGCCGCGTCCCGCGATCTCACGCATGTCGACGCCGTGGCTGATGTAGTGCGGCGCCCGGCCGTAGCGCGCGACGTACCACCGCGCGACCTCCCGTGAGTCCGTGATACACGCCGACGACGCCCGCATTGCCAGCAGCGACGAGCGCTCGAGCAGGTTGCGCGCCAGCCAGCCCCACTTCCGCCGTCGCCAGTCCATCCCGTCCACGGAGATGACCGTTGCGCCGCCTGCCAGCCTGAGCATCGGAAGCCAGGGAGCATTCCCCACGCCGAACACGTGCACGATGTCCGAGCGATGCGCGAGCGCGTGAACGGCAGCTGTCGCCGTGTGCGTGGGTGTGTCGAAGTGCTTTCGGTGGAGCGACGGCATCTCGACCCGCCGAATACCCCGGTACACCGGGTCGCGGCGCGTGGCATTGTGGGTGCGGCAGTATGCCGTCACCTGGTGCCCGCGCTCCACGAGGCGCGCACCGACCTCCTCGGCAACTTTCTCGAGGCCGCCGTAGTTGGCCGGAACGCCGCGCATTCCGAGCATGGCGATCCGCAGCGGACGCCGGAGCGGCGGCTCATTGGACGGAGGAGGCATGGACTAGAACACTCGTGAATAGGGCTTGAGCGACTCGTGGACCTCGGACAGCAGCTGCATCCAGCGCAGATTGTAGTAGCGCGGGTGCAACAGCTCCTGGCCGTCGACGTTCTTCATCCGCGCGAGGACGCTGTCGACCGAATCGCGCGGCGTGCGCTCCGGCGTCCACCCGGTCGCATCGGTCAGGCGGGCGTTCGTGCAGCGGTAATCCCGCTTCCGCCCCGTCGCCGGCACCGACGTGATCTCGACCGGCCCCACGACGGGCCGCACGGCTTTCGCCACGACCTGCGCCAGATCGCGGACCTGGTAGTTCGCCTGCAGGACGTTGAACAGCTTTCCGGCCACCTTTTCCGCCGGCGCCTCCATGACGACGATGTGCGCCGTGGCGACGTCTTTGACATCGACGAGCGGGCGCCACATGAGGCCTCCGTCGTGCAAGAAGAGCTGCTTCTTTATCAGCGCGTCCTTGAGGAACGTGTTGACGACGAGGTCGTAGCGCATGCGACGGCTGTATCCGCCGACCGTCCCCTGGCGCAGGACCACGACGTCCAGGCCGCCTGCCGCCGCGACGGCGAACAGCTTGCGCTCAGCCTCGAACTTGGATTGCGCGTACGCCCCGATGGGCTCCACGCGCGCGTCCTCATCGAGCACGTCTTGCGTCGACAGCCCGTCGTAGATCGAGCCGCTCGAGCCGAACGTCAGGCGCCGCACGCCCATGCGAACGCATGCCTTCGCAAGTTCCTCGGTCGCCACGGTGTTCATTTGCCAGTTCGCGTGGGGATCCAGGTCCGCGGTCGGGTCGTTCGACAGCCCGGCGAGGTGGCAGACGGTGTCGACGCCCTCCAGGTCGCTGTCGCGCATCTCTCGCACGTCTCGCGAGACAAGCTCGACGTTCGGCAGGCGATCGAGCCCCGCCGTGCCCCAGAAGAAGCGGTCGAGGACGCGCACCCGGTCGCCGCGGTGGACGAGCTGTTCGACCAGCTCCACCCCGATGAACCCGGCGCCGCCCGTTACGCAGACCAGCCTATCCACAGTGGCTCCCCTCGATTCCGAGCACCCCGCGTCCGGTTCGCACGACGGCGTCTCAAGAGAACAACGCCCGCCGTCCGGATTCCATTGCACGGTCTGCCCTCCGCCTTCAGCCGATGCGCCCACGCCGAAGCAGCACATCTGACGTTCGGCGGGGAGTCGGGCGGCGCGGTTCCGTTGCGATGGAAGTTCACTCTATCACGAGCCGCTCACAAAATGTCGATACTCACGTTGAACTTGACAGACGAGACCACCGCTCCATCGCATGATACTCTTCTCTCCATCGCGCGGCTCAGGCTGCCCGGTCAGCCGGCGGCGCCGGCTCCGCCTCATCGCCGCCGCGCTGCCCGACGCGCCGCCGCCGGTATGAGCCGCCCGTAGCGACGACGAACCCGGCCGCCGCCCAGAAATACCAGTCGAGCGCCGGGTGCACGATCACGTTGTCGGAGAGCGCGATCGCCGCCCGGGCGATGAATGCCACCATGAACGCCAGCAGGACGTCACGTTCGAACGCATGCTCCGCATTGTGACGCGCGTCGCGCGCCAGCCTCCATAAGCGGCCGTAGAGCGACACGGCCGCGACAAGGCCGACCACGCCAGTCTCCACCAGGAGCCGGAGGTACTCGTTGTGTGTCGGTTCCTCGAGAACCGTTTGCACGGCTCCAAGCCCGGCGCCCACGGTGGCCAGCTGCGGCGTCGATGCCACGCCCAGCGCCTTCTGCCATTGCTGCTGCCGCCACAGGACCGAGCCCGTGGTGTCGGTCACCTCGCTGACGCGCGCGCGAAAACTCGGGACGCCGAAGTACATCGCGCCCACGATGAGCGGAACGAAGATGAGCGTCCACCGCGCTCGCACCAACGAGAACACCATGATCGAAACGACGAGCCCCACCCACGCACCGCGCGTCTGCGCGGCATAGATACAAAACACCATCGCCGGAATCATCAGGCCGAGCCCGAGGCGGGCGAACTTCGAGCGGGTGTGCAGGAAGAAGGCCGCGGCGAACGGCGCCATCTGCACGAGGTAGAACGAGAACGGCGATGGGTGCGTAAACGTCCCGTAGATCCGCATCAGCCCCGGAGTGTCGGTGTTGCCGGTATTCGTCAGGTACTGCCACACGCCCATCGCCAGCGGTCCAATCGCCGACAGCAGCAACACGCGGATGAGCCAGCGCTGCTGGCTCCGCGTCTGGATCAGGTCGACGATCAGCACGTACATGGCGAACGAGCCGACCATGCGCACCCAGTCCTGAATCGACTCGTTCTTGTCCGGCGCCAGTGCGACGCCGGCCAGCGCCACCGCCAGGAACAGCGCCATCGGCTTCGTGAGCGGCACCCGCGTAACGTCGATGTGGGCCAATGCGACGTGCGTGAACGCCAGGCCGATCGCGAGAAAGCTCATCATCGCGGCCGCGTTCACGTTCGCACTGCCGGACGCGGACAGCAACGGTACGGTCGACGTCACATCCATGCTCGATCGCACGAGCAACAGCGACAGCACGGCGACGCGCGTGTCGACGAGCGCGAGGATCACGAAGGCGCCGACGATCGACGACGCGAGCGCGGCCTCCATGGGCAGCACCACGATCAGGACGGCGACAAGGCCGCCCATGACCAACGATAGCCAGACGTCGCTGCTCCGCCGGAGCCCGCCGAACGGGCGACCGCCGAGCTGCGGCAGTGCGGGCACACGCACAGTCATCGGCTTTGCGCCGTTCCCCGGGATGGCGCGGGCGCCAGGGCACCCGCATGCAATGCCCGTTCCCTCAGCATCGGCTCGAGAATCTCGGATATCTCTTCGACGCGATGGTCCCAGGACTCGAGCGCCGTCGCGCGCACACGCTCCGCGGCGCGCTCGGGCGAATCCTGCGCGATCGCGTCGCGCACCGCCTCGTGGAACGACTCCTTCGACCGCGCGATGGTCAATCCCTTGCCGTCGTAGGCGCGCATCTCCTCCATGTCCGTCGCCACGATTGGCTTTCCCGCGGCCATGTACTCGTACAGCTTCAGCGGAAAAATGTGGTGCGTGAAGTCGTTCAGCACGTACGGGATCAGGCAGGCATCCATCGCCTTCAGGTACGCCGGGAGCTGATCGATGCGTCGATTGCCGAAGAAGCGGACGTTCCGAATCCCCTGAAGGCGCTCCAGCCCTTGCACGTCGCCTTTCACGGGACCGATGATTGCGATCGACCAGTCCGGCTGCCGCTCGGCCATGTATGCCAGCAGCTCGGTGTCCAGCCGGAAGTCGACGACGCCGACGTACCCGACGATCGTGCCCCGCAGTTCCGCGATGTCGTCGGGCACCTTCGTCTCGGAAAGCCCGGCGGTCGCAAACAGGTCGACGTCCGCCCCTTCCGGAACGAAGTGGATGTTCTCATTGAGCGAGCGCCGTTCCTCGACGAGCATCCTGCCAGTGCAAATGACGACGTCCGCTTCACGGCAGCAGGCGGCCTCGCGGGCGCGCACGCTCGCCGGCATGTTCCACCAGTGGGGGATGCCGGAGAAATCATCGACACAGTGGTAGATCGACAGCGCCGGCTCGACCGCGCGGCCCAGACCTGGCATCGTCGGCTGGAAGTTCCAGTAGATCGGATCCCGCAGCTTGAGCTGCGCAACCTGCCGCGCAAGCCAGCGACGCAAGATGAACGCGTTGATCATGTTCGCGAGCTTCAGGTTGCGGAGTGGCAAGATCGGCGACGGTGAGCCCGCGAAAACGTTCTTCGCCACTTCCCGGTACCCGTGCCGCCACCGCCAGAACTGGCGCACGACCGCATCGCGCCGGCGTATGCCCGTCAGCAGCGAGAGCGGCGAAATCGGCTGATCGACGAAGAAGATCCGGTTGTGCTTCGCGAGCCGGCTCATCTGCTGCTGCGGCGTCGCCCAGTGGTCATCCCACGTTACGAACGACAGGCAGACGATGTCACGATCCTTGATCATCCGGCTCCCGCTCCCGCGCTCTCGCCTAGACCTTCGCCGCCGCCTCGGGGCGGCTTCCGCCGTGCGCCTGCGTCCGATATGACGTCACGCCCTCGATGACCTGCGCGATCTCGTCCTCGGTCAGCCCGGGAAACAGCGGCAGCGTCACGATGGTCTTCCACAGGCGCTCCGTGACCGGCAGCAGCTCCGTGGCGTAGGGCCGGTAGGCCGGGTGCAGGTGCGTCGGCACGAAGTGGACGTGGCTGGCGACGCCGCGCGCCTTCAAGTGAAGGATCAGCGGATCGCGATGCTCGGCGGGCACGCGAATGACGTACTTGTGTTGCGCCGTCGACGCGTACTCCTTGAGCACCGGCGTCTTGACCCAGTCCAGCGCGGCGAACGCCTCGTCGTAGATGCCGGCGACCTCGCGCCGGCGATCGTTGTGCTTCTCGAGCTTGCGCAACTGTACGATGCCGATCGCGGCCGACAGGTCATTCATGTGGTGCCGGAAGCCGACCTCCTCCGTCACGTGGTAGTAATCCATCTCACCCGGCGCGGCGGGCGTGCCCGGAGGGCGCGCATGTCCGAGCCACCGTAGCTTCCGCATGCGGAGATCCATCTCGGCATCCTGCAAAGTCACCATTCCGCCGGCGCCCGTCGCCAGGTTCTTGACGGGGTCGAAGCTGAACGTGTTGATCGGCCCGAACGAGCCGATCGGTCGGCCCTTGTACTTCGAGCCGCACGCGTGCGCGCTGTCCTGCAGCACCGGCAGGTTGTGCCGCGCGGCCAGCTCCATGATCGGATCCATGTCGCATGGATGCCCTGTGTAGTGGACGACGCAGATCGCCTTCGTGCGCGGCGTAATGCAGCGCTCGATCTCGGCTACTCCGAGGTTGCCGGTGTCTTCCTCCACGTCGGCGAACACCGGCACGCCGCCGCAATACAGGATCGCGTGGTTGGTCGCCACGTACGTGAGCGACGTCGTGATCACCTCGCCCCCACCGATGTCGAGCACGGCGAATCCGAGGTGCAGCGCCGACGTACCCGAGTTCGCACCGATGGCGTGCGGCGCGCCGACGTACTCCGCGAACAGGCCCTCGAATTCCCTTGTCTTCGGTCCGAGGCCGAGCCAGCCCTTCTCCAGCGGCTCCTTGAGCGCGTACCACTCTTCCTCATCCAGTGAAGGCTTGAACACAGGTATCAACTTCGTCTCCTTGCCACGGCGATCTCTCCCGGCTCGGCGCTAACACTCACTCGTGCCCCAGGCTCCCGGACCCGCTCCTCCTCGACCACTCCCGCCAGAAGCGCGGCAAGCTCTTCGGCGGACCTGTCAGACGTCCAGCGCCGCACCGCGTCCTCGCGGGCCGCCCGGCCCATTTGCGCGCGCAACGCTGCGTCATCGAGCACGCGCACCACCGCCGAACCGAGCGCCGATGCGTCGCGCTCGCACAGGAACCCCGACTCGCCGTCGACGACCGTCTCCGCCGGACCCGCTTCGCGCACCGCGACAACCGGCGTGCCGCTCGCCATCGCCTCCAACGCCGCAAGCCCGAGCGGCTCGAGATGCGGCGTGTACAGGAACACGCCGGCGACCCGGTACAGGCGTTTCAATTCCGAATCCGGCACCCGCTCCCGGACCTCCATCGCGACGCCGCAAGCGCGCGCCACCGACTCGACGTAGCGCCGTTCCGCCGCCTCCGTATTGTTTGCGACCAGCACGAGCTTCGGCCGGCGCTCCGCCGGAATCGACCCGACCGCGCGCACCGCCCAGTCGAAGCCTTTTCGTGACATCAGCTCGCCGACGCTCAGTACGAACCGCTCGTGCCGCTCATCGCCCGGCGCGAATGCCTCGGTGTCGACTCCCGCGTAGTTGACGCGGGGCTCCACGCCGTACACCCTCCGGGCGTATTCCGCCGTGTACGCCGAGTTCGTCAGCACGAGCCGGGCGCGGCGCGTACCCTCGACGTCCCACGCTCGCATCAGCGTGCCGTAGTAGGCGCGATGCCACATCCGCCGGAGCGCCGCCACGGCCGGATTGCGCGGGTAGGGCCGCGGCACCGGCGTCTCGTAAACCTGGCGCATCGGCTCGTGACAGTAGTACGCCGACGGCGTGCGGAGATGGCGCAACACGAGCGGCGCCTCCGTGTATCCGCCGATGCTGGCGAATACGAGATCATACGCCCCGGCGTCGATCCGCGCCGCCATCTCCCGAGACGCGCGATCGAATCGCAGGAAGTCCGCGAACATGAGCGGCGCGTTCAGCGGCCGGAGGACGCGGAAAGGAACGCGCGGCAGATCGTGGAACGGTACGGAGACGGTTTCGTGCCGCGAGAATTCGCGCACATCCGGGTATTGCCTGCCGATCGAGTCACGGTCCAGGCAGTACAGGTCCAGGTCGTGATACCGGGTCAGCCGCGACACGCAGTCGTAGAGCCATCGACGCCCGCCACCCCAGCCGACGTTGTAGTACACCGCGATCCGCCGCCGCTCGATCACGTCCCTCTCCCGGCCCCTGCCGAACCCGGCTGAATCGCCACATCGACTGGCTCGCGGCGCACCAGGGCGCGAATCTCCTCGACCGATACGACGCGCGACAGCGCGATGCCGCCGAGGAGCAACGCGCACGTGATCGCCGCTTCCTCGAACCACGGCAGGCGCAATAAGTAGACCACCGCACCCGCCAGGAAGGCGACGGGCATCAGCCTCCATGCAACCCAGAACGACGGCATATGGCCGATGTATCGGCTCAGGATCACAATCGCCGGCGCGAGCACCGCCAGTTCCGTCAGGACCGTCGCCGTCGCGGCGCCTTCGCGGCCGTACATCGGAATCAGTATCGCGTTCGACGACAGGTTGACGGCGAGCCCTATGAAGGCGATCCAGAGCAGCACGCCCTGCTTGCCCACCGCGATCAGGCTGTAATCCACCAGGTTCGACAGCCAGATCAAGCCAAACGCCATCGAGAGAATACGCAGGCTCGTCACCGCCGGTGCGTATTCTTCGCCGCCGACCACGGCTACGATCGGCCGGGCGAACAGGATCATCAGCGTCAGCAGGCTGATGCCGATGATCGTCAGCACGTCCTGCGAGCGCTGGTATAGCTGCCGGAATTCGGCTCGCTCGGACGCCGCATGGTGGCTCGACAACAGCGGGAAGACCGACCCGATGAACATCAGACTCAAGGGCGCCGCCAGGTCCACGGCGCGATACGCGAAGCTGTAATACCCCACCGATTCGCGATCCGTCAGTGCCCTGAGCAGCACGATGTCAATCCTGCCGTAGGCGGCGATGACGACGACTGCGAGACCCAAAGGCGCGGCCTGGCGCAGGATGCCGCCCACGAGCGCCGGATCGAGGCGCAGCGAAGGCCGCACGAACTTGCGCGCGAAGTACAGGCACACTGCGCTGTTCACCAGGAATCCGGCATCGTACGCGATCAGCATCCGGATGAGTCCGCCGCCCGAAGCCGCGACCGCGAACATCAACGCAAGGCTGGTCAGCGATTGCGCCACGCCCCCGAGCGCCGCGTATTCCATCCGCAGGCGTGCGATGAAGATCGCCGAGTATGTGCTGCTGAACAGCATCAGCGGGAACGACAGCGAGGCGACGGCGATCGCCCGCCGCTCCGCCATCGAGTAATCGGCCACGAGAGCGACGATGATCGCCAGCGCCATCGAAAACAGCGAGAGCACCGCGCGCATCGCCAGCACGTTTCCCATCACCTGCTCGTCGTCGCGTTCACCAACGGAGAGGCGGCGGGCCACGATCGTGGAAATGCCCAGATCGCTGAGGTTCAGCAGGACGAGGAACGCGATGACGAGCTGGTACTGGCCGAACTCGTCCGGTCCGAGATACCGCGACAACAGCGTCAATATCGCCAGCGACACCGCCATCGTGATGCCGCGGCCACCGAACTGCACCAGGCTGTTACGCGCTACGTGTCGTGCGACCGTCATGCCGGCGGGTTTCCCCCAAGCTACGCTTCGGTCGCCTTGCAGTACACGAGCCCCAGCGCGTGCGCTCCAAGGCTTGTGAGCTCGCCCAACGTCTCTTCGACGCTTCGGCTGCTCGCCTGGCCTTCCGCGGCGACCAGGACGACGCTGTCGACCACAGGGGCGATCACCGCGGATCCGGCCGACACCGACATGGCCGAGCCGTCGACCACCACCACATCCCACTGGGTTTCCAGATAGTCGAGAAATTGCCGCATCTCGGCAGAAGCGAGCAGCTCCGACGGGTCGTTCATCTTCGTACCGGCCGTCAGCACGCTAAGACGCGGCACGGGCGACGCATGGATCGCCTCCGGTGCGGCTTCCGCTGGCGGCCTGGCAGGACGCACGCCATTGGCCGAAATGAAGTTGAACAGGCCCGGCGCCAGCGGAATGTTAAACAGCTTGTGCAGATCGGGCCGGTTGAGGTTCGCATCGAGCAACAGCACCCGGAGTCCGGCCTGCGCCATCGCCATGGCCGTATAGGTCGCCACCGTTGTGTTGCCCTCTTCGGGGCGGGCGCTCGTGAACAGGACGCTGCGGAAGTGCCCCTCGTGAAGCCCGGTCTGCAGCTTCGTTGCGAGCAGCCGGTAATCAGGCGACACGGGCGGTGGAGGGTATTTCCAGCGTATCCCGAACGGGATTGATGCCAGCACGGGCAGCCCCGTGACGCCCTCCAGGTCACGCACTCCACGCAACGTCGGGTCGACGTACTCGAGCACGAGCGAGAGTGCCACGCCGGCGGCCACGCCGGCGAGCAACCCCGCGGCGAGATTGAACTTCCAGCGCGGACTGCTTGGCCCCGAAGGCGACTCGGCCGCCTCGACGACGCTGAATGCCCGGGCCGCCTGGCCCTGCTTCACACGCGCCGCCTCGAGCTGGCTCAACAGGCTCTGATAGGTAGTTCGCGAGGCCTCTACCACGGCCTCCTGGCTCAGGACCTCCGCGCTGGTTCCGCCGTTCGCCTGCAGGTTCGAGAGCTTCGCCTGTTCGTCTTGCATCACCTTGAGCTGTGCGTCGACCTGCGTGGTCAACGTCGCCGTCTGGTTGGTGATGGTCTGTGAAATGAACTGCGGGTCCTGCAGCAGGTTGGCGAGATCGTTCGCAATCGCCGCCGCCTCATCGGCCGTGCCGGCCTTTGCCGTCACCTTCACCAATTCCGTCTCGGCGATCGGCGTGGTTCCCACGTTGTCCGCCAGCTCGACCGGGGTCGTCTTCAGGTTCAGGTCGTCAATGACGCGCTTCATGAACCCGCGCGTCTTGATGATCCCGGAGTACGTGTTCACGAAGCGGGACGCCGCGTTCGGGTCCTGAACGTCGACGCCGGCCGCCGCAATGTCGACGCGCACGGTCGCGGTTGCCATGTACACCGGCTTGGTGAAGTAGCTCAACAGCGCCGCTCCCACCACCGCGAGCACGATGGGGATGGCGAGCACGAACTTCCGCCGGTTGACGAGCTGGAGGTAACGCTCGAGTTGAAGCTGGCTCTCTTCGTTCACGCCCCGCGCCCCCCACACCTCGGCGCCGCGTCAGCGCGGCAGGCCTGGGCCGGTGAAATCAGCCAACGAATGCGCCGGAGCCTCACTACCAGGCGCCGCGACCGTTGGCGACCACGAACGGCGTCCGCACCAGTATCGTCAGGTCGAGCCACAGCGACCAGCGCTCGATGTACTCGAGATCCAGGTCCACCATCTCTTCGAACCCGAGTTCGCTGCGGCCGCGCACCTGCCAGAGGCCGGTGATGCCCGGCGTCGCTGCCAGCCGTTGCATGTGGCGAGGCTCGTAATGGGCGACCTCCCGCGGGAGCGGCGGCCGCGGACCGACCAGGCTCATCTCGCCCCTGAGCACGTTCAACAGGTTCGGCAGTTCGTCGAGGCTGGTCCGCCGGATGAATCCACCCACTGGCGTGATGCGGGGATCCCGCCGGATCTTGAAAATCATCGGCGTGTCGTGGTTGTTCTCGCATTCAAGCTCATCCCGAGTCTGCTCGGCGTCCTCCCGCATCGAACGAAACTTGTAGAACGTGAACGGTCGCCCGAACCGCCCGACGCGCACCTGGCGAACCAGGACTGGACCAGGCGACGATAGCTTCACCACGAGGGCAACGACGAGCATCGGCGCGGCGAGCACGATCAGGATGGCGGCCGCCGACAGGCGGTCGAGGACGTTCTTGACGGCGTAGCCGACGCCGGCGAGGTCCGGGTACTCCGCCGCTTCGGACGAGGCGGCGAAGTCCAGTTCCGCGTCTCTGCTCGACACACTTCGCATAATTGCTATCCTGCGCGACCGGCGGCGTTCCTTCGCCTGCCACCTACGAAGCCGGAGAGACTGCCGATGTTGCGGGGCGGAGTATTCAGAATGAACATAACACCCTTCAGGTAGGCGATCAACGCGGCCCGGCGATGGCCCGGCATGGTGTCAAGTACGCCACGCCCGGCCCGCGGCCATTCCCGTCATGTCGGGGTCCCGGATCGTCGTTCGCAAGTCCTAACGCGGCACGGCGGTCCGCATTACGACGACGCCGGCCGACGGTACGGCGCAACCCAGCAGACTCTAGAATCCCGGCGAACGTAGCACCATGACCCGTGCGACGACGTCGCACGACTGTTAGGTGCATGGCATCCATTATCGTAGCATCTGTTGCGCCGGCGTTATGTGCCGGGCCACGGAACCGGAGAAATTCGCTGAAGTGCGACCGCGCTACTGGCCGGCCGAGCCTTCACGTGCTGATCCGCTACAATCCCATCGCCTCCGAGACGGTGCGAGCCGGAGGCGGCGGGTCCGCACCGGAGCCGATGCGTCAGTTCCGCCCACCTTGAAGGAGTCCGGAGTCCATTGGCGTTGACCGACGATCCAGGTGCCGATGGACCTATCCTCGTGACGGGTGGCGCCGGATTCGTCGGTGCCACGCTCGTGGCGGACTTGCTGGCCGAAGCTCGCTCCGTCGTCGTCTACGACAGCTTCTTCACCGGCGTTCGCCCGAATTCCGCTTCGGGGCTCACCGTCATCGACGGCGATATCCGCGACGAATTGCGCCTGAGAGCCGTTGTCCAGGAGCATGCACCAGCCGCCGTCATCCACCTGGCGGCGCTTCACTACATCCCGTATTGCGACGCACACCCGGTCGACACGATGCTCGTCAACGTGGTCGGCTTGCAGGCGCTGCTCGAGGCGTGCCGCGGCGCTCGCCTGTCCCGTCTCGTGTTTGCCTCGTCGGCCGCCGTCTACGGCATCTCATCGAGCCCGCATAGCGAGGACATCCCGCCGGACCCCCAGGACGTCTACGGATTGAGCAAGCACGTCGGCGAGCAGCAGGTGTCCGCGTTTCATCGAACCACCGGCACGCCGTGCGTCATAGCACGGCTCTTCAATGTGTACGGACGCGGCGAGACGAACCCTCACGTCATCCCGGAGATCCTGCGCCAGCTCGCCGAGCACGGCGATGCACTCGAGCTCGGGAACGTCACTCCACGGCGTGACTACGTGCACGTGACCGACGTCTCTCGGGCGCTGCGCCTGTTCCTGGGTTCGACGGACCCGGCCTGCCGCACGTACAACGTAGGCACGTCGCATGCCGTATCCGTCGCCGAGATCGTGGCGGAGCTGGAGGCGATTCTCGGCCACACGATCGCCGTCGAACAAGCGGCGGGCAAGCTGCGGACCGTCGATCGGCCCAACCTCCAGGCCGACATCTCGCGGCTGCGCGCGGACTTCGGCTGGAGTCCGAACACGACGCTTTCCGACGGCCTGCGCGACCTCGCCGCGCAGCTGCCGCCCAGCGCGGCCGCGAAACCAGGACGACCCGAGCGATGAGGGTCGCCATGGTTGGACCGTATCCGGTGGGCGGCATCGCCACCGGCGGCATCGCGGCGGTCGCGGCCGCACTCGCCGCGGCCCTCGCCCGGCTCGATGACATCGACCTCCACATTGTCACATCGACCCCGCCGGGCCGCCGGGCCGAGTCGAGCGGCGGCCCGCCGGTCCACGTCGTCGCGGACTCTGGCCGGTGGCGCCGAATCACGATGTATCGCAGCGAGCGCGCGGCGATCGCCCACTGTCTTCGGCAGATCAGGCCGGACGTCGTCCACGTTCAGGGCCAGAACTACTTCGCTGTCGGCGCATTGGCAGCGGGCCTGCCGACGATTGTCACGCTGCACGGCATGCTGGCGCGCGAAGCCGCCATCACGGACCGCCGGAGCCGCTGGACAGAGCGGCTGTCGAAGCGGGTGCGCGGCCGGTTCAACGCCTCCTTCGAGAAGGCGACGCTCCGCCGCGCGCAGGACCTGATCGTCATCAGCCCCTACGTAGCCCGCTCAATCGCGGGCCGAACGCACGCGCGGCTCCACACGATCGCCAACCCGATCGACGATGCCTTCTTCGACGTGCCCGACGCTCAGCAGCCCGGCCGCATCTTCTTCGCAGGCGCAATCGAGCCCCGCAAGGGGCTCCACGACCTGCTGGAGGCGGTCCGCCTGATGCGGACCCGCCACGTGCCCGTCGAGCTGCGGATCGCCGGCGCCGATGCCGACGCCGGTTACGCCGCGTCCCTGCGTGCCGCCGCGGCGAGCGCCGGACTTGGCGACGCGGTCCGCTTCCTCGGCGTGATCACGCAGGCTTCTCTGTTCGATGAGTACGCGGCCGCGGCGCTCGTCGTAATGTCGTCCGTCGAGGAAACGTCGCCAATGCTGCTGCAACAGGCGATGGCCGCCGGCAGAGCGACCGTGGCACCGATGGTGGGCGGGATACCGGACCTGATCGAGGACGGCGTCACGGGCCGCGTCGTCGCCCCGGCCGACCCTTCGGCCTTGGCTCGCGCGATCGCGGAACTGCTGGCCGACCCTGTCGCCCGCCATCGCTTCGGCCGCGAGGGTCGCCGCCGCGCCGAGGCGCGCTTCCGTGCAGCCACGGTCGCGGAAAGCACGCGCGACGCGTATCGCGAGGCCATCGCCCTCCAATCGCCTCGCGGGAACCGGTAGTCTGCGCCGCGTCAGTTTCCGATCGGTGGTGCCAGCGGCTGCCGGGGTGAGCCTCCGCCGCCGACGCTCGCGGGGCCGTTGTTGTCGACGACCGCCAGCAGGCCGAAGACCCTCATCATATCGTCGTACCACGGCCCCGCCGTGGCCTCGATACGGTATCCGAAGGCGTCCCTGAACTCCCCGGCAACGCCATCCTCGACATCCAGGGCGTGCGAGTTCCATGCTGTATCGTCGACGACGTAGGCGCCGTAGTTCTGCATGGTCCAGGCGAGCTTCTGGCCAGCCGGCGTCTGTAGCCCCAACGCGGAGATGTCGATGTCTCCCGGAATGGCGAGGAGCGCGCCCATGCGGAGTTGCGGCAGGGGACCGTCGTAGGCTCCTGGATTGTCCGGGTCGTCGAAAAACGAATCGGCGGTTACGGCCGGCCAGCGGTACCCGCCGCCTGCCTGCGACAGCCAGCGTCGGCCCCACAGGTTGACCTTGAGCACATGGCGGATCGGATCGGCGCCGGTCAGCTCACCCTTGCGGATGGAGCCCCCGATGCTCGACATGCCGGAGCCGCCATGGCCGCCGAGCACGCCCGCGCCGTAGATGTCCGCATCGGGCGCCATCCAGCCCGCGGTGAGCGGTCCGCCCTCGACACAGCGGGAGATCGGGTTCATCTGCTTGAGCGTGCGACCGTCCGCCGAGAGGATCGCCGCGACGGCATTCGGAGTGATGCGTTCCGTCGCATCGCCGACCTCAAACGTATCGGGCAGGCGTATGTCGTACCGGTACGTCGTCGTCGTGCAGCGGCCCTCGCCCCAAACGCCGTTCGTGAAGAACGGCCGCAGCGGATCCGACGGCGCTGGGAACACGAGGTACTCCTCGTCAATGCTCAGTGACGACGCCTCGCCGATACCCGCCGGCACGTACACGGCGTTCGAACCGATCGGCATGTTCCAGATGCTGTCGATGGCAAACGGCCACAACCGTTTATCGCGCGTGCCCGGTGGCGGCGATGTAATCTCGACAGCGGCCGGCGGTGCGCCGGAGAACGCTTCGTCGTCCGGCACCGCGGCCGTTGGCTCGGCGCCGCCCTCGCCTGTTCCGGTCCCGATATCAGCCACGAGAGGCGTCGGCGAGGGCAACCCTGGCCCGACGGTTGGAGCCGTCTCGGCCGCTGCCACCTCCGAGGACGGGGCATCGGTTGCAACCTCGACAGGGCGGTCGGCATTGGCGTCGGACGCGGCGGCCGTGTCATCGTCCTGCGAGCCCGCGCGCGCCTGGTCTCGCATCATCATGATGGCCGTGACGATCACCGCGAGCGCGGCCACGGCTACCAGAGCCAGGACGGTGCGCCGTGCACGCCCGAATCTGCGATCCACGCGTCGAAGCTCAGGCGCTTCGAGCGTCTCCGGCGCGTCGGGACCATCGGATCGGCTCTCCATGGCGGCCCTGTGTCGAGCGCGGCGTCCGGCTCCCGCGGCGCCATCGCTTGTGTCGCGCCTACTGATGCCGCGGGCGGCGCGGGCCCGAGCTGGTCTGCGCGGGGATCGGCGCGTCATTGTGGCGGTGGACTTCTTGGCCATCGTGCCAGAGCGGCCGGAGGAGGTCAATGCGTGCAACTGCCCAGCCTCGCCCGAGGTGGATAGTTGACGATCCCGCGCATGCTGTCACGAACGCGCTGTTCCAGAGAGCGCCGCGTTCGCCAGATCGCCAGCCGGGTTCTTCATCCGAGATGCATGCGGGACGTTGACCGCCGGCGACGTGAACGGGCCGGGCAAGTCGCGCGTGAGCGCCGACGGACGCAGGTAACGTGGAAGACCGGCATGAGGTTCCCCTCGTGCCGGTCTTCTCTCGATACCGCGACGCCCATCTGGCCAACCCGCGTCGCCGGCAGCCCTACTTGATGGGTGGCGGCGTCAGCCGCACCTGCGCGTCCGTCAGCGTCGTCGACAGCATGTTGAACGCCCGCCAACTCCCCGTCAGCAGTCCGAACTGCCCCGCTCCCGCCTGCTCGATGTTCCCTCCGCTCCGGTCCCGGTAGTCCGCTCCCGCTTCCATCCCCAGCTTCGCGATCCCCGCGTCCGGTCCGATCAGCCGCGCCTCCACCGTCGTCAGCACCCCGTTCGCCTCGCTCACCAGGCCGCCCGGCGCCGGCGACGCCATGTGCAACGCCACGCCCGCCGGCACCGCGAACGAGTAGCTCCCGTCCGCCTCCACCACCGGCGCGATGTCGTAGTACGGCCCCGCCGTCCCCGGATCCCCCGTCCTCACCATCCACGTCGGCAGCCCGCTGTAGATCTGCGTCCACGTCCCGCTCGACGCCCGGTAGACGTAGCACCGGATGTTTCGCACGTTCACCCGCACGTTCAGGTTCGTGTTCAGCTGCGAATCGTCTCGCTCCACCACCAGCCACGCGTTCACCGACCCCGACCCCGCCGGCAACGACTTGTTGTCCTCCGTCCCGTGTTGCCCCCACGACCAGTACGCGATCATCGACGGCAGGTTGATCTCGTGGTGCAGCAGGTTGTCCCCCCGCGTCGCGATGATCCGATCCACGCTGTTCAACGTCCCCACAGCCGGCGCTGTCGCCGTCGGCGTCGC
>CAYJMJ010000009.1:0-71217 GCA_964371095.1 uncultured Dehalococcoidia bacterium
CGCGGTGCTCGCATCGAAGGCGTGCGACGACGGGCTCGCTGCTGTGCTCGGAAGGAGAGATGGTCACCGGCCGAACATATAGGTCCGCGGATGCTGCGGCAAGACGTGGGGTGCCGGAGTATTTCGGAGCGGGACTGCCGGGCGTCAGGCCGTGTCCGTGATCGGCAGGTATCGGATCCGAATGCGCGCTCCCTCAAGGACCGCGATGCAGCCCTCCTCCAATGCCGCCTCGATCGCCGGGAGGTTTGCCAGTATGAGTGCCAGTTGCGATGCCGGCCGGCGAACTGACGCGCGCCTGAACAAGATGACCGAAGGCTCCCGTTCCGTGCGGAGCGCAAGCAGCGTGCCGAAATCAGTGTCTGCCGACACCAGGACGCGGCGCTCCGCTGCCGCACGCGCGAAGATTGCCTCATCCGCCGCCGCCCGCATGTCGTATTCGCGGACGTGCACGGCATCGTGGCCGTGTTCTCGCAGCCCCCGCGCCACGTCAGGCGAGAGGGCGTTGTCGATGAGGAACCTCACGGTGCAGTGAGCGGAAGCTCACGCTCGCGTACGGCCTCGGCCGCGTAGCGCAACGCCTCGCGGATGTCCTCCGTTTCGAGATCGGGAAACGCATCGATGATTTCAGTGTCGGTCATCCCATCTGCGACCATGCCGACGACGGTGGCGACGGGGATGCGCAGCCCCCGTATGCAGGGCGCGCCCCCCATTTGATCGGGATTCACGGTGACTCGCGGGAATCTCACGGTACCTGCCTCCGGGGCGCGCCGTATGACGCGGCCGCGCGGATCGCGTCGGTGTTCAGAGCGGGGTATTCGGCGATGATCTCCGCGTCGGACATGCCGGCCGCGATACAGTCCAGCACGACGCTCACCGGGATGCGCGTCCCTTTGATGCACGGCCGACCATGGGCGACGTGTTGCTCGACAGTGATGAGCGACAGCGGATCCATGGGCGCCTCCTCGCGCAGTGTACCAGCGCGGGCCGGAGGACAACCCCAGCCGTAATGGGCCGCCCCTACCACCAGACCTTGTCTCGCCAACGGTCCGTCCCGACCAGTACCGGGGCGGCCCGTTTCGTATCCGGGAGTTGGGTTGTTGTGCCGGTTCCTACCAACGCCTGCCAACCTTGCATGCGGAGTTGATCTGCAAATGACTTGCCGATTCCCGTTCACAACAGGGTCGGCGACATCTCTAGATCGATTGTCGGTCGGGCGTTGCTCGTCTTCTCCTACCACCTACTAAGAGCCGAAGAAACAGATCCCTTGCCCCAGGTCAATCCTGCGGGCCACGTGACAAACGGGTGCGGGAGTTTCCTGAGTACATATCGTGTGTGGGCCGCGCGATTCTAAGGTGGGATCACTCCGCCACCATCGTCATTCACTGCTTCCTACGTCGCACGCGGCGGCGAGCTCACCGCTGGGCGAGACCGCACTGTGCGCTCGGTATCGACCCCAATTCCAGGTTCGCCAGTCGCCGTCTGAGTTCAGGTATCGACGCCGAAGTTCGCGTCCTACAGTGCAGCGCTCCTGCGGCGGCACCTCGTCAAAGTTCGCCACGAGTGAGGGCACGGAATCGGGACTGAGATTCAGGGCATACTCGCTGTCGAAAGGACGGTCGTCGCCTGCGATCGCCGCGTTGCGCCTGACAATCAAGGCGTCGGGGTTGAGCCCGTTGAGGCAGACGAGAACTGCAAGACCGGCCATAACGGCGCCGAACGCGAAACGGTCGCGCCGGCCACGGAGGACAGTGAAGGCGAGCCACGCGAACACGGCGAAGAGCCAGACCATAAAGGCTGTGGTGTAAAGCCTGAGCTCGGTCAAGCCGAATGCTTCCTGGTACAGTCGCATCCGCTGGAGAGCCGATGCCATCACAACGAACACCAACACGACCAGCACGGCGGCGAGACAAACATAGAAACGGTGCAGCCGTGCGTATCCACGGGGCAGGAGCCAATGGGTGAAAAGCAGGAACGGGACGACCAGCGCCGCAACCGCCACGAGCTCGAAGAACCCGCGGCGCGCATACTCTGCATAGGTCAGCGACGATGACGACTCCACGCGAGCGGCACCGCCGAAGAGATAGCGAAACTGGACGCCGACGAAGACCATGAAGAGGGCGTCGATCAGCCCAAAGACGACGCCGGCCTCGATGAACTCGAACCGAAGCCAGCCTATCCGAGGCGTTTCTGGGACTGGTTCGCGTTCCGCGAGGAGTGCACCCCAGAGGTAACTGCCCGCCAACCAAGCGAACAGTGCCCAGAGCATCAGGTGTGAGAGCGCCTCACCGGGGCTCAGCAACACTGCATCACGAAGCAGGTCCCGGAAGAAGATGTCGGCGGACGCGAACAGTGCGCCGAACACCAGGATGGGCACAGCGGCGATGGCGAGCCCCCGCCCAAGCGCAACGAATCGGTCTGAGCGTTCACGGGCGGTTATCGACCGCCAGTCCAGATGCCGCGCAAGAAGTACGACCATGCCGACGAGCACCTGAACCGCCGAGACAACAAGATTCGCAGCGTACTCGGTGCTGCCAGCCAACCGGAGGCCGCTCGCGGCCGTGCGGAATGCCACCATCCCGAGGCAAAGGAAGACCGCGAGCACGTTGAGACTCTCAAGGACGGGCGACGATCGCCACACCAGCATGAGCGAAAAGCCGACAGCTGCCGCGAGCCACTTGGTGCCTCTCGGTCGGGGGAGTCCGAGCGACTCGAATCGCGGCAAAGCGAGAGCAACCGCGCACAAGCCCGTGAGCCAGATTGTCGCATTCAGGCCCCAGGGCCAGGCACGGAGCAGGAGATCCCCACCGAGACCGAGAGCCAAAGCAGCGGCCAGAATGGCCCAGCCACCACGAGCCTCCCCAGTCGCGGAACGAGCGCTGATGCCCAGGATCTTCGAGGTCACCCTCGGTGAACTCTCAGCGGGACCTGCCTGCACCATGACCGGATGGTATCACCCGACGGTACCGCCAGGCGGGCGGCCAATGCACCGCGAACATCACCACCAGATCTTGTCTTCGATGTCCTGGGGGAGATCGGCGTAGTCGGTGGTCCAGAGCTGGGTGCTCAGGTACTTCCAGCCGCCATCGGCAAACAGGCAGACGACGTTGCCGGCATCCAGCCGCTCGGCAACGCGCTGCGCCGTCTTCACCACCGCGCCCGCCGAGATGCCCGCGAAGATGCCCTCTTTCTGCGTCAGCTCTTTCGCGGAGGCGAACGAGGTGTGCGAGTCGACGACGATCTTGCCGTCGAGGATGCTCTCGTCGAGCACGGGCGGGATGAACCCCTCTTCGAGGCTGCGCAGGCCCTGCACCAGGTCGCCCGGGTGCGGCACGGCGGCCACGACCTTCACGGACGGCTTCTTCTCTTTCAGGTAGCGGCCCGTGCCTGTGAGCGTGCCGCCCGTGCCCATGCCGGCGACGAAGACGTCGACCTCAGGCAGGTCGCGCAGGATCTCGGGGCCGGTGGTCTCGTAGTGCGCGAGGGGATTCATGGGGTTGCCGTACTGGTACGGCATGAAGTACGTGGGGTCCTCGGCCGCGATCTGGTTGGCGACCTCGATCGAGCCGTTCGTGCCGCGGACGCCGTCGGAGTAGACGATCTCCGCGCCGAAGGCGGTCAGCAGCTCGGTGCGCTCGGCGCTGACGCTCTCCGGAATGACGACCTTCAGCCGATACCCCTTGATACGGCAGATCATGGCGAGTGAGATGCCGGTGTTGCCGGACGTCGGCTCGAGGACGATGCGGTCCTTCGTGAGCACGCCGCGGCGCTCCGCGTCCTCGATCATGTACTTGGCGATGCGGTCCTTGACGCTGCCGCTCGGGTTCTGCCCCTCGAGCTTCGCGAAGAGGCGCACGGACGCCTTCGGGCTCATCCGCGGCATCTCGACGAGCGGCGTGTTGCCGATGGCATCGATCAGGTTGCTGTAGAGCATTTGTACAAGTCCCGGACGCAACGGCTGCGCCTTCATGCGGGCGCGGCGGGTGCGCGTTGGTGCGGGCGCAGCAGGCTGCGCCCCTACGATCTGTTATCCCCCTGCGAGCGCGGGCAGGATGGAGATCGAGTCGCCGTCCTTGAGCCGCGTGTCGAGCTTGTCGAGGTACCGGATGTCCTCGTCATTCAGGTAGATGTTGACGAAGCGGTGCAGATGGCCGTCCTGCATGATCTGCTGCTGGAACCCCGGGTACTTGCTGTCCAGGTCCAGCAGCAGCTCTCCAACGGTGCCGCCTTCGCCGTGTACGACCTTGGCGCCGGTGACTTTCTGCAGCACCGACGTCACTTTCACTTCTACAGCCATCGTTCCGTTCCTTGTCGATCGCGGCGGACTTCCGCCGTCCGCGTCTGTCGCCTTTCCGGGCCATCACACGAGGCCCGGCGTCGTCTCCGATTCGATGCGGGCGCAGCAGGCCGCGCCCCTACGTTGTCTGCGGCAGGCTGCGCCCTTACGAGACCTGGGCGCGCTCGCGGGCGGCTTTCGCCGCGTCAGCGGCCTTCTGCTCTTCCTCGTTCGTGTGGCCGAACGCGCCGCCGCAGAACGCGTCGTAGTCGATAAGTTCGGTCACGGTCGGCTCATCGCCGCAGAGCACGCAGTGCGGGTCGCGGCGGATCCGCACCTGGCGGAACTCCATCGCGAGCGCGTCGTACAGCAGCAGGCGGCCGTTCAACGTGTCGCCCACGCCGAGGATCACCTTCAGCACCTCGGTCGCCTGGATCGTGCCGACGGTGCCGCACAGCGCGCCGAGCACGCCCGCCTCGGCGCAGCTCGGCACCATGCCGGGCGGCGGCGGCGACGGATAGAGGCAGCGGTAGCAGCCCTTCCCAGGCAGGTAGACCGTCACCTGGCCGTCGAACAGCAGGATCGAGCCGTCGATCAGCGGCTTCTGCAGGAAGTGGCAGGTGTCGTTGACCAGGTAGCGCGCGGCGAAGTTGTCGGCGCCGTTGATGACGTAGTCGTACCCCGCGATGATCTCCATCGCATTGTCCGACGTGATCGGCACCCCGTGCGTGACGACCTCGACGTCCGGGTTGTAGGCGTTGATCGTTTCTTTCGCGGAGATCGCCTTGAGCTTGCCGATGTCGTCGTTCTGGTGGAGGATCTGCCGCTGCAGGTTGCTGATGTCGACCGTGTCGAAGTCGACGATGCCGATCTTGCCGATGCCGGCGAGCGCCAGGTACACGGCGATCGGCGAGCCGAGGCCGCCGGCACCGATGATCAGCACGCTCGATTCCATGATCTTCCGCTGCCCGCTCGGCCCGACCTGCGGCATGATGATGTGCCGCGAGTATCGGTTCACCTGCTCCGCGGTCAGCGCGCCGATGCGCCGCCGCTCGGGCGCCGGGCCGTCGCCGGAGCCGCCGGCCATCGCCGGGATCACGGCGACCTCGTCGCCTTCGTTGAGCTTGGTGCGGATGCCCTGCAGCGAACCGATCTCCTGCATGTTCACATAGATGTTGATGTGGGCCGGCACCTCGTCGCCGCTGCCGAAGACGAGACCGCGGAAGCCTGGAAACTGCTTGTCGACGTTGGCGAGCACTTCGGCGACGTCGCGGCCCTCGGCCTGCACGTGCTGGCGATTGCCGGTGAGCTTGCGAAACGGCGTCGGTATGTAGACGGAGACGGCCGGCATGGCGAAACCTCGGGTAGCGGCGGTGCTGCGAGAAGCGGGCGATCCAGCGCGCGCCGACGGATCGACGGCGAGCGCCGCGCGATTGATGTGCAGATGTCCGTGGTCCATGTTCATTTCCTCGGCAGGAGCGCCCGCGGCGCCCGATCGCCTCATCTACAAGCTAACACTCAAGTAGCGCTCGCCGGTATCGCAGAGCATCGTGACGATGCGTTTGCCCGCGCCGAGCTTCTTCGCCACCTGCAACGACGCCCAGACGTTCGCGCCGGTGCTGATGCCGACGAGCAGCCCTTCCTCGCGCGTCAGGCGGACCGTCATCGCGAAGGCGTCGTCGTCCTTGACCGCGATCAGTTCGTCGTAGACGTCGCGGTTGAGGACGCCCGGCACGAAGCTCGCGCCGATGCCCTGGATGCCGTGCAGTCCGGCCTTGCCGCCGGCGAGCACCGGCGATCGCGCCGGCTCCACGGCGGCGATGAGCACGCCGGGCGCCTCCGCCTTCAGCACTTCGCCGACGCCGGTGATCGTGCCGCCGGTGCCGACACCCGCCACGAACGCATCGACCCGGCCGCCGGTGTCGCGCAGGATCTCGCGTGCGGTGGTGCGCCGGTGGGCCTCCGGGTTGGCGGCGTTGTTGAACTGCTGCGGCATGAAGTACCGCTTGTTCTTGGCGATGAGTTCCTGCGCCGCGAACACGGCGCCCGTCATGCCCTCGATCGCCGGCGTCAGCACGAGCTGCGCGCCGAAGCGCGTGAGCAGCCGGCGCCGCTCGCTGCTCATGTCCTCCGGCATCGTCAGGATGAGCTTGTAGCCCTTCACCGCCGCGACCATGGCCAGCCCGATGCCGGTGTTGCCGGACGTCGGCTCGACGATGGTGTCGCCCGGCTTGATCAGCCCGTCGTCCTCGGCCGCCTCGATCATCGCCAGGGCGATGCGATCTTTGACGCTGCCCGCCGGGTTGAGCGACTCGAGCTTGCCCAGAATCTCCGCGCCGCCCTCCGGGGCGATGCGGGACAGCCGCACGAGCGGCGTACCGCCGATAAGGTCGAGCACGCTTTCGGCGATGCCCGCCTCTCGCCGTGCCACGGTGTCAGATGACATAGCGGGCACCCGTCCTGTCGTATTCCAGCTCGCGCGCCGCGAGGTCGCCGATCGTCACCCCGTCGAGGATCTTCTGCGTCGCTTCCTCCACCGCGTGCCAGACCTCGTGCGCGGCGCGGCACTGGTAGCCCTCGTCGTGCAGGTGCGACACGGGGGAAAGCGAGCCTTCGAGCGTCCGGATGACGTCGCTCAGGCGGACCTCCTCGGGCCGGCGAATCAGCGCGTGGCCGCCCTGGGGCCCCCGCACGCTGCGGATAAACCCCGCTTTGCGGAGCGTGGTAAGCAACTGGTCCAGGTACGGCTCCGGGATGCGCTGGCGTGCGGCGATCTCGGCGCTCTGGAGCGGACCTTCGCCGTAGTGGTGGGACAGTTCGATGAGGGCGCGAACGCCGTAGTCACCCTTCGTTGAGATACGCATGTGAGTCTGCCTGGCGGGAAGTCCGCAATGTTAACCGATTACATCAACAATCTTAGCGAAGGCCGCCGGGGCGGCGCAAGGGCGCCCTGCCGGCGCCTCTGCCACGATGCCGATGACGCGTCAAGGCACCTGTCGAGCCGCTGCCCGGCGCGATTCTCCGAATCACTCTGAATCCGCCGTCATTCCGGCGTACGTTCACACGGGGCGCAGCGAATGCGTGCCCCGTGGAAGATGCTCCGCGTTGCCCAGCATGACCGCCCGGCTCAGCACCCGCACGTTCGGCCGGAGGCCGCGGCCGCGCAGCGGAGTCCGATCGGATGCTTTACGCTGTGTCGTGGCCACCACGCGACGCCCGACCGCCGACGACGCCCCGCAGCTGTCCGAGTGCACGTTCGCCGTCGTCGACGTCGAGACGACGGGGTTCTTCGCCCGCGCCAACGACCGCATCGTCGAGATCGCGGTGGTCCGCGTCGATGCGCGAGGACACGTGCTCGACGAGTTCGTGACGCTCGTCGACCCGGAACGCGACGTCGGCGCCACGCACGTGCACGGCATCGAGACGGACGACGTGCGGGGCGCGCCCCTGTTCGCGGACATCGCCGGCGACGTGGTGGCGAGGCTGGCCGGCAGCGTGTTCGTCGCCCACAACGTGCGGTTCGACCTCGCCTTCGTCGAGGCGGAGTTCCATCGCATCGGGCACCCCATTCCGGCTCCGGCCCAGCTGTGCACGATCGAGCTGGCGCGGCGCATGCGCAGCGCACCGCGCTCGTACAAGCTCGCCGACGTGTGCGGCCACTTCGGCGTGACGCTCGAGGATGCGCATTCGGCGCTCGGCGACGCACGCGCGACGGCGCGGCTCTTGAATCAGTTCCTACAGAGGCCGGAGGCCCGGCCCTGGCGCACGCTCGCCGATCTCGGCTGCGCGGCGCCGCCGGATCCGAACGCATGGCCGCGCCTGCCCGTGGGCGGCAGGCTCCTCACCCGGTAAGACCGCGGGCGCCGCAATGCACACGTCCGGCCGCAAGAGCGCGCGACGTCATTCGGCGATGGGCAGTGAGAAGCCGATGTCTGAGCCGCCGTCCTGGCGTGACCGCGCCCACATCGCGCCCCCCTGGGCTTCGATGAGGCGCTTGCACACGGCGAGGCCGACGCCCACGCCGCCGGCGTAGTGGGACGTGCTGGGCGAGCGGTAAAACGGCGTGAAGAGCAGCTCCGCTTCTTCGGGCGGAAAGCCTCCGCCCCGGTCGAGCACCGAGACCTCGAGTTGGTCGCCCACATTCCGTATCCGGACCTCGATCGGCTCGTGCGGCGGGCTGTACTTCTCGGCGTTGCTGAGCAGGTTGCGCACGACCTGCTCGACGTAGACCGGCTCCCCGGAGATGGGCAGCGATCCCTTGTCCGCATCGATGCGGATCGTGCGATGCGGAAAGCGGCGCCTGTGCTCGGCCACGATCGGATCGACGAGACGCCGGACGAGCAGCGGCTCGGCACTGATCGCCTGGCCACGCTCGAGCCGCGCCAGCACGAGCAGGTTGTCGATGATGCGGTGCAGGCGCTCGGCCTCGTTGCTGATGTCCTGCAGCGCCGACGTGCGGCTCTCTTCGTCGAGGCGCTCGAAGCGATGGCGCAGCACCTCGGCGTTGCCGTAGATCGTCGTGATCGGCGTCTTCAACTCGTGGGAGACGAGGCCCAAGAATTCGTCCTTCGCCGCGTTGGCCTTCGTGAGTTCCTCGGCGGTTCGCTCTGCCGCGGCGAAGAGGCGAGCGTTGTCGACGGCGACGGACGCCCAGCCCGCGATGCCGGCGGCGATGCGCTCCTCGCGCTCGCCGAGCTTGCCCGCCTCCTCGTGCCCGAAGAACAGCGCGCCCAGCACGCCGCCGGAGCGGCTGGCCACCGGCACGGACAGATAGCTCCTGAGCGGCGGGTGCCTCTCCGGCCAGCCGCGGAACGGCGCGTTCTGGCCGAAGCGCGGATCCTGTGTGACGTCGTCGCAGCGGACCGTCTCCCCGCGGCTCAGGCTCGCCGCGAGGAGCTGCGTCTCGCGCGGCAGCGGAATATCGCCGAACGTCTCCGGGTCGATGCCGGCGAGCGCGTAGCGTGTGTCGGTCTCGCCTCCGTCCCCGACGAGATAGTAGAAGAAGACGCCGAACGACGCGCCGGTCAGCGCCGTCGCGGACTCGATCACCGCCTGCACCACCTTGTGCAGATCCAGTTCGGCCGTGAGCACCGCGCCGATCCGCTGAAGCGTTTCGACGACGCGACTCTCTTCGACCAGGGCCTGTTCGGCGCGCATAAGCCCCTCGATGTCGGTCGAGGTGCCGAACCAGCGCACGACCTCGCCGGACTCGCCGCGGATCGAGAGCGCCCGGCTGAGATGCCAGCGATACCGCCCGCTCTCGCCCTCCCTCAGGCGCTCCTCGAACTGGAACGCCTCGCCGGTGTTCATGCTGGCACTCCAGGCCTCGAGCGATTTCTGGGCGTCGTCCGGATGGACGTACGCCAGCCAGTCGCCCGACTCGCCTCCGTTGATGGAAACGCCGGTGTACTCGTACCAGCGCCGGTTGAAGTAGTCGACCACACCGTCCGGGCCCGCCGTCCAGACGATCTGCGGCATCGCGTCGGCGAGCTGGTGGAAACGCTCCACGCTCGCCCGCAGCGCCTGCTCGGCCTCCTTGCGGTCGTTGATGTCGGTGGACGTGCCGAACCAACGCACGACGCGCCCCTCGTCGTCGTGGACCGGCAGCGCACGGGTCAGATACCAGCGGTACTGTCCGCTGGCCGGTTCCCGGAACCGATACTCAATCTCGTACGGCGTGCCCGCGCGGACGGCGGCGTACCACCCTTCGAGGGCTCTCTGCGCGTCGTCAGGATGCACGACGGACAGCCACGCTTCGTCGCCGCCGCGGCCGACGCCTCCGCCGGCGAACTCCTGCCAGCGGCGGTTGCCGTAGTCCACGAAGCCGTCCGGCCGCGCCGTCCAGACGATCTGCGGCATCGCATCAGCCAGCTGGCGGAAGCGCTGTTCGCCTTCGAGCAGCGCCTGCTCGGCCTGCTTGCGATCGTCGATGTCGATGCCCGTACTGATCCACGCCCTCACCGTTCCCGCCCTGTCGCGGACCGGCGTCACGCTTCCCAGGTGCCAGCGGAAGACGCCGTCGTGACGGCGCACGCGGATCTCGACCGCGAATGCCTCGCCGGTCCGCAGCGCGTCCCGCCAGAGCGCCTCGACGGCCGGCGCCTCCTGCGGATGGAACACCGAGCGCACGTCTTCGATCGACCTGGCATCTCTCCCGAGGCCCGTGTACTCGGTCCACCGCCGGTTGAAGTAGAGCGGGCGGCCCCGGGGGGACCATGTCGAGATGATGGCTGGCAGCGACGCAGCGAGCGTGCGCCAGCGCTCTTCGCTCAGACGGGCCGCTTCCTCGGCGCGCTTTCGGTCATCGATGTCTGTACTCGTCACGAGCCATGACGTGACCGCACCGCCATCGTCCCGCAGCGGCACCGCGCGCGTGAGGAACCAGCGCGCCGCGCCGTCGTGCGCGAGGATGCGGTGCACGAACTCGTGAGGGTTTCCGCTCCCGAGCATGGTCATCCATCCGTCGGCCGTCTCCTGCCGGTCCTCCGGGTGGACCGATGCGATCCATCGGCCGTCACGCACCTCCTCGATGGTGCGGCCGGCGTAGTCGAGGAAGTGCTGGTTGATGTACGTCACGTTGCCGTTTGCGTCGCCCGTCCAGACGAAGGCCGCGGGCAGCGATTCGAGCAGGCGACGGTATGCGCGCTCTCGCTCGGCGAGGGCGTCCTGCTCGCGCCTGCGCGGCCGGTTGTCCCGCAGGAGGCAGCGCGCCCGCGCCCACTCGCCGCTTCGCCAGAGCACGCTCGAATCGATGAGCACGTCGATCACCGAGCCGTCGCGGGCGACGACGCGTGCCTCGTAGTCGCGCACCGCCTCGCCGCGTCCGAGGCGGGCGAGGATGTCTTCGGCGACGGCCCGGTCCTCGAAGAACTCGGCGGCGTTGTGACCCACGTACTCGTCGCGCGCGTAGCCGAGCAGGTCGAGTTCGGCGCGATTGACGTCCAGGATCGTGCCATCGGCGGCCAGGCTGTGGAGGCCGACCGCGACGTGCTCGAAGAAGTCGCGGAGGTCTTCCAGCTCAGGTTCGGGCGGACGCGGCGCCGCCGACTGTGGCTGCACGTCCTTGAGATTGGGTTGCTTCATGTTGCGCCTGGCGATGCTGTCGCCGCCGTGACCGCTGCCCGCGCTCAGCGGGCGCGCGCCTGTGGCAGCGCCGCGGCGTCACGAGCCCGCGCGAGGGCAGATGCGGTCGTCGGGATCGTACCAAAGCCCGGCGCGGCGAGACGGCGGCGTGCCTTGCAATACCGTATCATCGCCGGCGTCGGCGCCCGCGCGTCCAGGATCAGGAGACCTTCGCCCGCTCCGCGGCGATCAGCACGCGTGCCACCTCGGGCCGCGAGAACTCGTGGGGAGGCTCGATGCCCTGGGAGAGGAACTCGCGCACCTGCGTGCCGGAGAGCGAGACGCGCTCCCCGGGAGCGTGCGGGCACGTCTTGCTCGACGCCATGCCCTCGCACCGCTTGCAGAAGAACGTGTGCTCGAAGAAGAGCGGCGTGATGCCCAGACGCACCGGGTCGAACTCGTCGAAGATGCGCTGCGCATCGTACGTGCCGTAGTAGCTGCCGACGCCGGCGTGGTCGCGCCCGACGATGAAGTGCGAACAGCCGTAGTTCTTGCGCATGATGGCGTGGAAGATCGCCTCGCGCGGACCGGCGTAACGCATGGCGGCCGGGAGGACCGAGAGCAGCACCCGATCCTTCGGGTAGTAGTTGTCGAGCAAGACCCGATAGCACTGCATGCGCACATCGGCCGGGATGTCGTCGGACTTCGTGTCGCCGACGAGCGGGTGCAGGAGGAGGCCGTCCGTGATCTCGAGCGCGGCCTTCTGGATGTACTCGTGGGCGCGGTGGACGGGGTTCCGCGTCTGAAAGCCGACCACGCGCTTCCAGCCACGCTCGGCGAAGGCGGCGCGCGTTTGCGCCGGGTCGAGCCGGTACTCCGGGAACGAGGCGTTGGCCGGGCGGCGGAACACCTGGACCGGCCCGCCGATCAGCACGTCGTCCTGCGCGTAGAGCGCGGCGACGCCGGGGTGCTTGTCGTCCGCCGTCCGGTAGACCTTCTCCGCCTCGTGCTGCTTGTCATAGTCGTAGGTGTCGGCGACGGTCATGACGGCGAGCAACGCGCCATCGGCGTCGGTCAGCGCGACCTCGCTCTTGAGCGTGTTGGCCTGCTCTTTGGAGACGCTGAGCGTGACGGGGATGGACCACGGCAGCCCGTCCGGCAGGTGCATGCCATCGACGGCGGCACGGTACTGGGCCTCCGTCATGAACCCGTCGAGCGGGCTGAAGCCGCCGTTGGCGAGCAGCTCCAGGTCGGAGCGCTCGCGCGAGTTGAGCTGCCGCCGCGGCAGCGACCGCGCTCGCTCTTCGAGGGCGCGGGCCGCGTCGCCCGTGACCTCGCGCGGGTTGAGCTTGCCGCCGTGCGGCGCGATCAGGCCGTGTTCGACTCCATCAGCCATGCCCGTGTCTCCCTTTCGCTACCCGATCCAGCGCTCAACCCACAGCGCCATCGATAGGACGGCGGGCGGGCGATAGACGACTTTGAACCGCAATTTTCACTTTTTTCCGTTGCAGGCATTCGGTGAGGCGCTGAGCATCGAAAAGGCGGATCCTTACAGGGCGCAGTGCGCGTTCTCCATGGCGTGAGAGTGGCGCTGGTCGACGCGAACTCCAAGCACGTGTGTCATCGCCCAAGCGCGGTGCGGGCTGCAAAGCCCGCGCCACGGTGGCAAGACGAGCGCGTCGGCCGGACACCACCGACCTCCGACTTCCGACCTCTCAGCCACCAGCCCTCGCTACACCTTCACCGCGGCCGCGACGTAGCCCTTCTGTTCCAGCCGAAGCAGGACCTTGGCGACGCTTTCGGCCAGCTCCTCGGTCTCTGTGTCGACGACGACCTCGGCGTTGAGCGGCTCCTCGTACGGGTCGCTAATGCCGGTGAAGTTCGCGATCTCACCCTTCAGCGCCTTCTCGTACAGCCCCTTAACGTCGCGGCGCGTCAGCTCGGGGATCGAGCACTTTACGAACACCTCGACGAAATTGCCGACGTTCGTGCGCACCTCGTCGCGGATCTCGCGATACGGCGAGATGGCGGACGCGAGGACGCAGACGCCGTTGCGCGTCAGCACCTCGGCGACCCAGCCGATGCGGCGGATGTTCGTGTCGCGATCTTCCTTGCTGAACCCGAGACCCTTGCTCAGGTGCGTGCGCACGACGTCGCCGTCGAGCTTCTCGAGCTTCGTGACGCCGCGCTCACGCAGCAGCGGCTCCAGAGCGTCGGAGATGGTCGTCTTGCCCGCGCCCGAGAGCCCCGTGAACCAGACCGTGAATCCCTGCTGTTCCAATCTCCCGTTCCTTCCTCTGTCATGCTGCCGGGCCGGTCGCCGGCGCGGCCTCGGGCGGGGGCGGCGCTCCCGTGCCGTCGTTCGGCGATGCCATCGTCATTTCGTGATGCGGGCGCATCGGAGGGTATGCGCCCGGGTCAGTCCGCGGCAACCCCCTGAGGGAGGCCGGTCCGGCCCTCGGGCACGTGCAGCCCGCACTCGACCTTGTCCTGGCCCTGCCAGCGGCCGCTGCGGGGATCGTCGCCCGGCTTCACGGGGTTGGTGCAGTAGGTGCAGCCGATACTCGGGTAGCCGCGATCGTGCAGCTCGTTGTACGGCACGCCGTTCTCGAGAATGTACGTCCAGACCTGCGACTCGGTCCACGCCGCCAGGGGGTTGACCTTGACGAGGCCAAACTTGTCGTCCCACTCGACGATGCGGACGTCGCGGCGGGTCTTCGCCTGGTCGCGGCGGATGCCGCTGATCCAGGCGCGCCTTCCGGCGAGCGCACGCCGGTTGGGCTCGACCTTCCGGATCGCGCAGCACGCGTCGGCGTCGCGCGCCCAGAGCGCGTCGCCGTGGCGCGCCGCCTGCCGCGACGGCGTGAGCAGCGACGTGTAGCCGGCTGGCTGAAAGCCATAGCGCGCGGCCGCGACGTCGCGCAGCCGGTAGGTCTCCGGGAACAGGAAGTCGGTGTCGAGATAGAAGACGTCGACGCCCCGGTCGATCGCCATGATCATGTCGAGCAGCACCATGCCGCTCGGGCCGCCGAAGGAGCACGCGAGCGCGAGCCCGGGCTGGTACCGCTCGACCGCCCAACGCAGGATCTCCTGCGGCGACGCCCCCTCGAGCGCCGACGACACTGCATCGAGATCGGCCGGCGCCGCGGCTACGCTGGTCGCGCGACCGTTGGCGTGCTCGCTCATACGGCGCACTCGCCTTCGCCCATGTCGTCGAGCGTGAAGAGCTTCGTCTGGCCCCAGTCGACGTACGCCATGGGATCCTGGTTGAACGCGGGCACGGCCTTGAACTCGGCCAGCATCTCCTGCACGTACGCCGTGCCGACGCGGGCGGACCACGCGCCGAACCGCTCGCCGTCCGCGCGCTCACGGACGTAGGTGGCCACCAGCCGTTCGAAGGCATCGGGCGCCTGCCGCGCCGGGATCTTCATCGTGAACGCCGCGAGTCGGCCCTCGCCCTGCGCGCTGCCGCCGAGCAGCAGCTGGAACGCCGGAAGCTGGCGCTCACCGTTGCGTATCGCCATGCCGTAGAAGCCGATGTCGGCGACGTGGTGCTGGCCGCAGGAGTTCGGGCAGCCGCTCACCCTGATCTTGATCTCGTTGACGAGCGGGTCGCGGTACGTGCCGTTGCCGGCCATGATCCGTGACCGCAGCTCCGTGCCGAGCCCCTTCGACGAGGTCACGCCGATCGAGCACGTGTCCGCGCCGGGACAGGTGACCACGTCCGAGATCGTCAGGGCGTCGGGCTCCGCCAGGCCGATGTCGACCAGCTCGCCGTGCACGGCCGCCAGGTCGTCTTCGTGGACCCAGCGCAGGACGAAGTTCTGCGTCGCCGTGGTGCGAATGTGGCCGCCGGCATACTTCCGCGCGATCTCGGCCAGCGCGTGCATCTGCTCCGCCGACACGTCGCCGATCGGAAGCAGCACGTACACGGTGTGGTAGGGAGATTGCCGCTGCTTGAGCGCGTTCGTCCGGCGCCACGCGTCGAAGGCCGGTCGCGGGTCGGCGCCGCCGTGGCGCGACGCGTGGGATCCATCGGCCGGCGCCTCCTCGAGCATCGTGAAGTCCGGCTCGCGGTACTGCGGGCTCGTCGCCGGCGGCAGCGTCTCCAGCTCGGCCTCATACAGGCGGCGGAACTCATCGATGCCGAGCTTCGCGATGAGGAACTTGATGCGCGCCTTGTTCTTGTTGCGCCGCTCGCCGAGGCGATCCCACACCCGGATCACCGCCTCGGTCGTGCGCAGCTGTTCGCGGACGGGGATGAAGTCGACGAGCACGTCGGCGACGCGCGGCGCGGCGCCGAGGCCGCCCCCGACGCTGACGCGGAAGCCCTGCTGCCCGTCGCGTTCCACGGCCATGAGCCCGATGTCGTGCATCGGGATGAGTCCGCGGTCCTCGGGGCTGGCGGAGTAGGTGATCTTGAACTTGCGCGGCAGCTTCTGGTTGACCGAGTTGCGCAGGAAGTAGCGCATCGCCGCCTCGGCGTACGGCGTGATGTCGAACACGCAGTCGTCGGCGATGCCGCTGAGCGGGTCCGCGGTGATGTTGCGGACGGTGTGGCCGCACGCCTCGCGCGTCGTGACACCGACCTCGGCGAGGCGGCGCATGACCTTCGGCGTGTCTTCGAGCTTGACGAAATGGAGCTGGATCGCCTGGCGGGTGGTGACGTGGCCCAGTTTGCGCAGGCTGTACGTCTCGGCGCACTCGGCGATGGCGTGGAGCTGCTCCGGGGTCAGGGTGCCGTGCGGCACCTTGATGCGCATCATCTGCACGTTCGCCTGGCGCTGGCCGTAGGTGCCGTGCTGGAGGCGGAAGGGGCGGAAATCGTCGCCGAGGCCGCCGCCGGCGCGCCAGGCGAGCGCCTCGCGCTCGAAGTTGTCGATTTCGGGCTTAACGATGGGGTCGTTCGACTTGTCCTGCGCGAACTCGGAGGGCGAGATACCCGTGACCATGACCGTCTCCCGTTCTACGCTGAAATCGCTTAGTGAATCGACTTAGTCAACATTATCGATCGCCGGATTGAGGGAGTCAAGGCGGCGGCGTTATGTCGCATAACTAGAGCGTCCGGCCTCGCCAAGGCGTGGGCTCACCCGGTCGGCTGCGGGCCTCTTGCGGCGCGCTTCAGCTCCGGGTGGTACTTCGCCGCGCTCGGGCAGAGGTCCGCGAGCGCGCAGTCACCGCATCGCGGACGCTGCGACGCGCAGGTGCGCCGGCCGTGCTTGATCAGGCCGATGTGGAAGGCATAGAAGTCCTCCGGCGCCACCACAGCCTCGAGGAGGTCGTGGGCCTTCTCGGCGGTCATCGCCGCCCGTCCCGCCCGCTCCGGGATCAGGCCGAGGCGCGTCGCCACGCGGAAGACGTGCGTGTCGACGGGCATTGCCGGGCGGCCCAGGGCGAACATCAGGACGCACGCCACCGTCTTCGGGCCGACGCCGTGGATGCTGCGCAGCCACGCCCGCGCGTCGTCGAGCGGCAACTCCGCCAGGAATCCCAGATCGAAGCTGCCGTTGCGTTGCTTTATGTCGCGCAGCGCGGTCTGGATGCGCGGCGCCTTCGTCGGCGCGAGCCCGCCCGGCTGGATCGCCTCGATCAGTTTCGGGAGCGGCGCGTCCATGACGGCCTCCCACGCCGGGAACGCCGCCAGCAGGCGCGCGAACGCGCGGCCGGAGTTGGCGTCGGATGTGTTCTGCGAGAGGATCGTCAGCACCAGCTCCGACGTCGGATCGTGGTGCGGCCGCCACTCCGGCAGCCCGTACGCCTCGTCGAGCCGCGCGATGATCTCGGGGATGCGCGCCACGTTCGCGTGCGGCCGCGGTGCGCGGGCAGGCCTGCTGCGTGAGGTGGGCTTCGGCACGGGCGCAGGATAACGCAGCCACCGGAGGTCCGCGGTCGCGTCCTACGCGAGAAAGCAGAAGGCCGGACGTTATGTCCGGCCTTCTGCTTTGCCCGATGCGCCGGTTGGCGCTAGTTGACGATCGTTATGTCGGCCGACGTCGTGCCGAGGCTGCTCTGCCATGCCATGCCGTCGCTCGTGTTTTCGAAGTAAACGTCGACCCACGTCGCCGGCAGCATGCCGCGGTCGAGGCACTCGTAGGTGCGACCGGTCGGGTCGCCCGCGATCCGCAGCTTCGTGCCGAACGGCAGGTTGTTGCTGCACGCGGCCGCGCCCTCGAAGGCCACGCCGCCGCTCGCCATGTGGTTGCAGAAGCCGCCACCGGGGCCCGTGCAACCGTAGATAGTGATCCGCGCCCGCACGACGGTGCCCGGCGCGAAGCCGGAAGCCGACTGCATGCTGTACGGCGCCGGCACGGCTACCGGCTTGAGCGATGCCGCCCTCTCGGCAGCCGCACGCTCATCGGCGATCGCCTGCATGGCCTTCAAGGCGTTCTGCTGCTCGACTTGCGCCGCGGCGATGACGGCAGCGCCCACGGCGCCCGCGGGCGGCGCGGCGACGCTGTACGACTCTTCCCAGTTGCCGGCGACGCCGGCGGCCGCACGCTGCTCGAGCGCCGGGCCAAGCGCCGGCGCGGGTGCCGCCGGCGCACGCAGGCTGCTCGCGACGGCCGTCATGGCCGGGATCGAGGCGGCCAGCATCAGGATGCCGACCCCGATCAGCGTCGCGAGGGCGATCCGCCGGGCGATGAACTCCCGCGCGGTGGTCTGCAGCCCGACGACGGCGCCCGAAGGCGATACGGCGACTGGCTGCAGCTCGGGTGCAGCTTCGACGAAGGCAGGCGTCAGCCTTCGGTCGTTTACAAAGGCGAGGCCGACGGATGCGGCGGCACCCGCCACCATCATCGTCGCTTTCGCGCCCGCCACGAATCCACGGTAACTCAGACAGCCCCCCTTTTTCTCCGCAAGACACCGGTCGAAATTCGTATCACGCCCGCCGTTGGCGGGTGCCAGCGCCTCCAGGACAAGGGGCACAAAGCGGGCGCATTATAACCCCGGATCCGGGCAGATCAAGGTCGATCCGGTAGGGAAACGCCCTGATTGACGGCTCTTGACAGCCCCCAAAGACGCCTGAAGGGCGGCCGGTTCCGAATCTGACGAGAGGGCTCTCAGATTCGGCTCGGGCCGGTTCCCGAGAATTTAACAGGCTCCCGGGCACCAGAAGGCCCGTTTCGGGCCGAAACGGGCCGTTTCGAGGTGCTGGCGTCGACAGGTAGCTAACGCGCTTCGTTCGAGTTCTGTTTCGATGCGTAGCCTGCGCTACGTTGTGTATACGCGGCTGTTACACCCGCTCGAAGATGCTGGCGATGCCCTGGCCGCCGCCGATGCAGAGGCTGACGAGGCCGTACTTCGCGCTCCGCCGTTCCATCTCGTACATCAGTTTCACCGCGAGGACGGCGCCGGTCGCGCCGAGCGGGTGGCCGAGCGCGATTGCGCCGCCGTTCACATTCACCTTCTCCGGATCGAGGTGCAGCGCGGTGCTGCACGCCGCCGCGACGGAGGCGAACGCCTCGTTCAGTTCGATGAGGTCGATCTGGTCGATCGTCAGCCCGGCCTTCGCGAGCGCCTTCTGCACGGCCGGGATGGGGCCGGAGCCCATGATCGACGGCTCGACGCCGGCCTCGGCGCGGGCGACGAGGCGGAGCCGCGGCTTCACGCCCAGCTCCCGGGCGCGGGCGGCGCTCATCACGACGAGCGCGGCGGCGCCGTCGTTGATGCCGCTGGCGTTGCCGGCCGTGACCATGCCGCCGTCCTTGAACGCCGGCTTGAGCTTCGCGAGCGCCTCCATGCTCGTCATGCGGGGGTGCTCGTCTTGCTCGATGGTCACCGTCTCCTTGCCCTGCTTCACCTGCACGGGCACGATCTCGTCCTTGAAGCGGCCTGCGGCGATAGCGGCGGCGGCGCGCTCCTGGGAGCGGACGGCGACCTCGTCCTGCGCCTCGCGCGAGACCTCGTACTTCTCGGCCAGGTTCTCGGCCGTGATGCCCATGTGGGTCTTGCTGAAGGGGTCGCCGAGCAGGTGGAGGATGCCGTCCTCCATGCTGCCGTTGCCCATGCGGTAGCCGGCGCGGGCATTGCGCAGGTAGTACGGCATCATCGTCATGTTCTCGGCGCCGCCCGCCACGACGACGCTCGCGTCGCCGGTCTGGATATAGCGCGCGGCCGTGTTGATCGCCTCGAGCCCGCTGCCGCAGATACGGTTGACCGTCACCGCGGGCGTCTCGATAGGCATGCCGCCCTTCACGGCGGCGAAGCGGGAGATGTAGCCGTCCTCGGCGACCTGGCCGACACAGCCGAGGATCACGTGGTCGACGTCGGCGGGCTTGATGCCGGCGCGCTCGACGGCCGCCTTGATGACGATCGCGCCGAGGTCGGAGGCCGGCAGGTTGGCGTACGCGCCCTGGAACCGGCCGATGGGCGTCCGGGCGCCGCTGACGATGACTACGTCTTCCATGATGGGACTCCTATCGGCGCCTGTGGCGACGCTGGCGTGCGGGGATGTTTTCGTGATGTCCCGGAGTATATGAAGCCGCAAAGTGGAGCGTCAATTCGCGGCGAGCAGGTCCGAGATTACGGTCGCCGACGCCTCCCCAGCCGTGGTGAACGGCTATCGCGCTCCGGATTCCTCAGCGGGCTGTCAGGGTCCGAACCGGAGCTGGCATAAGCGAACCATCGTCGACAGGCGAGGGGCTCGGGCGTGGCGGGCCATCTGCTGCGCTGATCGAACTCATGACGGAGACCTTCCGGGTATGACGCACTCCCGCGGCGTCTGGTCGACTGAACTCGAATGTGAAAAGAAAGCGAGCGTCGGCGACGACCGCTGGTACCGTCAACAGTGGAACGTGGATTGGCGTGATGCCGAACAGCGTGTTCGTGCTCTTTCCAGGGGCACACGTCTTCAGTTGAGTCGCGGGGTGGTCAGGGTCTCCGACGAATACCCGCAGCACCACCCCGTTCGACACCGGGTCGACATCGAGCAAGTAATTGAGGACGACCGGAACTTGAGGTGACGGTGAGACGTCCGCGATGAGCCGCAGCCGGTGCTTGCCGGGCGCGAGCCTCTTGAGGAACGGCGGGTACGACGAGTCGTCAGGGTTTGCCGTCGCCTTGCGGATGGGCACGGTGAACGCGACGTGCTGATCGCAGGCCGGCCGCGTCAGCGCGTTTGTGGTCGCTTCGGCGTCAAGGCGACCCACGACAAGGTCATTGGGAAGATCGGCATCCTGTGCGACGCTGCTGCCGGGTGGACCAAGTACTTGAATTTGGTCGAACGGATTGCCGCTCCTCACGGCGATGCGGGTCTGCAGGTCGGGATGACCGCCCGGAGCCGCCGACGATAGGATCACGCTCACCGTCGTTGCGGGAACCCCGTGAACAGACCCGAGCCAGGCACCGGCGAGCGCGCCGGCCGCGAGGACCGCGACAAGGAGCGCCATCCGAGCGTTCTCTTGCGTCGTCATACGTGCCATCTCGCCCCTCGCCGCGCAGAGACGCCCTCGAGTTGCACCCCCGGCGCCCCCTACCGCCCCTCGAACCGCGGAGGGCGTTTTTCGAGGAAGGCGCGGACGCCTTCGGCGCGATCGTGCGTCGTCTGGAGGATGACCGTGAGGTCGGTCTCGTAGCGGAGCGCCTGTTCGAGCGGCATGTCGAGGCCGCGGTTGATCGCCTCTTTCGCGTAGCGGAGCGCGAGCGGGCCGCGCGACGCCATCGTCTGCGCCAACCGCTCGGCGACGGCGCGCGCCTCCGCCGCCGGCGCGACGTGGTTGACGAGACCGCAGGAGAGCGCCGCCGCGGCATCGACCGGCTCGCCGAGCAGGATCATCTCCGCCGCCTTCGCGCGGCCGATGAGGCGCGGCAGCCGCTGCGTGCCGCCACCCCGCGGCATCGATCCCGCAGCCAGGCCAGGGAGGGCGAACGTGGCGTGATCGGCGGCGATGCGGACGTCGCAGGCGAGCGCCAACTCGAGCCCGGCGCCGAGGGCGTCGCCCTCGACCAGGGCGATGACCGGCTGCCCCATCGTCTCCAGGCAGCGGAACGGCAGGGCGTCGCGCCCGGGCGCGTCGTCCGCCTCGGCAGCGCCCGGTTCCTGTCCGGCCGAGAACGCCTCGCCTTCGGCGCTCAGCAACACGACGGACACGGCGGCGTCGTCGTGGAGCATGGCGGCGGCGGCATCGAGTTCGTCGAGGAACGGCCGATCGATGGGGTTGCGGCGCGCCGGGCGACTCAGCCGGAGCTCGGCGACCGGACCATTCTTCGAAATGGCTATGGTGTCGAATCGCATCGGCGCGATCATAACAGAAGACAGCCGGCGCGGGAGCCGGCGTGAGCCATCTCACGGAGGTGCACGATGGTATTGCAGGAGGCGGAGGCGGTCCGCGCGCAGACCGGCAGGCTCCCGGGCAAGACGGCGATCGTCACGGGAGGCGGCTCCGGCATCGGCCGGGCGAGCGCGCTGCTGTTCGCGCGCGAGGGCGCCAGCGTCGTCGTGTCGGACTGGCAGGAGGAGAGCGGCGCGGCGGTCGCCCGGGAGATCGAGGCCGATGGCGGCGCGGCGACGTTCATCCGCGCCGACGTCTCGAAGGAAGACGACGTGCGGAACCTGATCGCCGCGGCGGTGGACACGTACGGGCGGCTCGACGTGCTCTTCAATAACGCGGGCATCGAAGGCGAGATGAACGAGCCGACGGGCGAGGCCTCGCTGGACACGTGGAACCGCGTCATCGCGATCAACCTGACGGGCGTGTTCCTGGGCTGCCGCTACGCGATCCCGGAGATGCTCAGGCTTGGCGGCGGGTCGATCGTGAACATGGCCTCGGTGGCCGGGCTGGTCGGATTCGCGGGTGTTCCGGCGTACGCCGCATCGAAGGGCGGCGTCGTGCAGTTGACGCGGACGGCCGCACTGGAGTATGCAACGCAGGGAATACGCGTGAACGCGGTGTGCCCCGGCATCATCGACACGCCGATGGTGCGGCGGGCGGCGCCGGACGAAGCGTCGCTCGCGGCATTCGCGCAGCTGGAGCCGATGGGACGGCTGGGACTGGCGGAGGAAGTGGCCGCGCTGGCGCTCTTCCTCGCCAGCGACGAGGCCTCGTTCGTGACGGGGGCGATCATCCCGGTGGACGGCGGGTACGTGGCGCGATAGGAGCGGCTAATGAGGATCCTGGCGACGTTCGACGGATCGAAGTTCTCCGAGGCGACGCTTCCAACGCTGTCGATCATTGCGGACCTGCCGACGGCGGAATTCACCTTCCTGGGCGTCGCCGATGAGCCGCAGGGGCGGCGGCAGCACCCGCCGACCGAGCGTCCGGCGGAGGTCATCCCCCAGGCGAACGCGGTGCTCGTCGACCTGCCGGAGCCGAAGTTCGCGGAGACCAAGGGGCAGGCGGTCGAGCGGCGCCGCGCGCAGCTCAACGACTACCTGCAAGATCTCGCCGGGAGGCTGCCGAAGGGCGCGCGGGTGCAGATCCAGACAGAGATCTCGGAGCACGCCGCCGACGCGATCGTCGCGGTCGCCGCCCAGCACCATGTCGACGTGATCGTGATGGCCACGCACAGCCGCGGCCCGCTCGCGCAGGCGCTGCTCGGCTCGACGACGGCGAAGGTCGTGCGCTCCGGCGCGGTGCCCGTGCTGCTCGTGCACCCGAAGGCAGAGCCTGGAACGTAGCGCCGCGACCCTGGACGGCGCTCGCTGACGCGTTCCCGCCGAACGTTACTCCGTCGGCACGAACTCGCGATTGGGCGACGAGAACACGATAATCGTGCGGACGGGCTCAGCGCACGTGTTGACCAGGTGGTGCGGCGCGCCGCGCGGCACGACGATGACGTCGCCCGGGCCGAGGCGCGCGCTCTGGCCGCCGAGCGTGTGGTCGATGACGCCCTCGATCACGCAGACGATCTCCTCGCAGTTCGGGTGCGTGTGCTCGACGTTTCCCTGTCCGGGCGCCCAGGTCGCCAGCGCGAGCGTCTGCTCCGCGCCCGGCGGGTCGCCCTCGCGGACAGCCCACTCGACGCTGCCCCAGGCGGTCGTCTCTGCGTTGGCGCCCACTTCGCGCTTGATCTGCCGCTCGATCGGTGGAACGTCCACGGTGGATTCCTTCCCGCCGCATGCACGGTCCGAAGCCACGCTTGACTCCGTGCTCCATGCTGGCTAGTTGTGAGAGTACCGCACTGAACGCCGCATCCTTATCCGAATGGAGGACGAACGTGTCGTCAGACCCCGCCACCATCACCCCACGGGACAACGGCCCCTACCTCGTCAAAGGCGCCGTGAAAATCGTCGACGCGACCGGCAAGGAATTCCCCGCCGGCGAGACAGTCGCCCTCTGCCGCTGCGGCCATTCCGCCAACAAGCCGTTCTGCGACGGCACGCACAAGACCATCGAGTTCAAGGACGAGTCCCGGGCGTAGCCAGCCTCCGATACGATTACGAAGCGCGCCTCACCCGCGGCGGAGCATGCGGCCGGCACGCGCATCGGTCTGGCGGCCCTGGTCGACGGCGACGGCGCCGTTGACGACGACGTACTCGATGCCGGCGGGATACTGCCGGGGCTCGGCGTAGGTCGCCACGTCCGCGATCGTCTCGGGGTTGAACACGACGAGATCGGCGAAGGCGCCGGGGCGCAGCTCGCCGCGATCCGTGAGCAGGTGCTTGCGCGCCGGGAGCGACGTCATCTTGCGCACGGCGTCTTCGAGCGTGATGACGCCCTCCTCGCGCACGTAGCGCTGGATGGTGCGCGCCATCGTGCCGTAGAGCCGCGGGTGCGGCTTGCCCTCCGAAGGCAGGCCGTCGGATCCGATCATGGCGTGCTCGTCGGCGACGACGCGGCGCACGTCCTCCTCGTCCATGATGAACATGATGACGCTCGGCGAGTTCTCCTCGTCGTGCAGCAGCTTGCGGACCGTGTCGCCGATCGGCATGCCCAGCTCGGCGGCGATGTCGGAGATGTACTTGCCCTCGTACTTCTCGTGCTCGTACTTGACGCTCGCGATGATCGACGGGATCGCCTCGAACACCTGCTCGCGCCCGATGCGGAACATCGCCGCCAGCGCCGAGGACGACGCCGTGTAGGGGTACACGTCGACCGTCACGTCGATGCCGCGGGCGCGCGCCTCGGCCAGGAAGCGGAGCGACTGCTTCGTCAGGCCGCGAGCGGTCGGGCCGGCCGACTTGTGGTGCGATATCTGCACGGGGCAGCCCGCGGCCTCGCCGATCGTGATCGCCTCGGCGACGGCGGCGAGCACGCCATCCGCCTCGTTGCGAATGTGGCTGGTGTAGATGCCGCCGTGCTTCGCGACGACCTTCGCCAGCTCGATCAGCTCGGGCGTCTCCGCGTTGCTCCCGGGCAGGTAGACGAGGCCGCTGGACATGCCGATGGCGCCGGCCTGCATCCCCTCCTCGACCAGCTCGCGCATACGTTGCAGCTCGCCGTCGCTCGGAGCGCCCTTGTTGAGCCCGACGACGTTGTAGCGGACGACGCCGTGCGGCACGTACGCCGCGACATTGCACGCGGGGTGCGCCTCGTCGACGGCGGCGAAGAACTGCGCGGTGGTGCTCCACGCCAGGCTCGACTCGCCGAGGATGGGCGCGAAGCCGGCGGCGTAGTAGAGGCGAAAGGCGTCGTTCGCCGGGGCGACGCCCGCGCCGCAGTTTCCGGCGACGTCGGTCGTGACGCCCTGCATGATCTTGAAGTCGACGCGTGGGTCGCGCACGACAGCCGCGTCGTCGTGCGTGTGCACGTCGATGAAGCCGGGCGCCACCGCGAGGCCGCGCGCATCGATCTCGCGCCGCGCCGTCCCGGACGCCGCGCCGACGATCTCGATGCGGTCGCCTGTGATCGCGACGTCGGCGGACCGGCCCGGCGCGCCAGTGCCGTCGATCACGTTCCCGTGGCGGATGATCAGGTCGTAGTCGGGCATCATGTCACCTCGATTCGGTCAATGGTGTGCTCGCGGAGACGCAGAGGCATTCGATCGTGATCTTCGGCTCGTGGAGAAGCTCGCGATCGACGGTCACGCCGGAAAAGCCAGCGGACTCGAAGAGCGCGGCCAGCTCGCCAGGCTGATAGTACGAATAATGGGCGACGGCGTCGTCGTCCAGGAACGAGAACGTGGTGTCCTTCTCGCCTTCGCCCGCGAAGAACGTCGCCTCGACCGGCGCACCGGGCCGGAGCAGATGGCGCAGATCCGCGAGCGTTGCGGCCAGCTCGCTCTTCGTGAGGTGGATCAGCGCGAACGACGAGAACGCCCCGGCGAACGACGCGGCACGGAACGGGAGCGCGCGCACGTCGCCGAGCACCAGGTCGCTGTTGACGGCGCGCCGGCGCGCGGCCGCGAGCATGCCCGGCGAGCTATCGATGCCGACGCCGCGCGCGAAGAGCGCCAGCTCGAACCCGGGTCCGCACGCGAGGTCGAGGATCCGGCCACCGACGCGGGCGGCGAGGCGCTGGGCGCGGGGCCATCCGGGCGATCCCGTCCTGGGGCCGTACGCCTCTTCGTACCGCTCGGCAATGATGGCCCACACGTCGCCACTTACTGGCATCTGCACTCTCGTCGCCACTGCGGCGCCGCGACGCGGCTACGGCACGTCGACCGGGCGGCCCTGCTTCGCGGATTCATAGATGGCGTCGACGACCTGGTGCGCGTAGAGCGCAACGTCGAAGTCGAGCCAGCTCGGGCGGTCCTCGCTCACCGCCTTCAGGAACGTGTAGTCCTCGAGCAGGTACGCCTGACCGAGGTCGTGCGGCATGATCGTCTGGCGGAGGCGCGGATCGGTGACGCCGGCGCTTTCGATGAAGCGCGCGATCACTTCCTCGGACGGGATGTCGGTGCGTGCGCCCGCGGTGTTGGTCTCGCAGCGGATCGCGCCGGCGTAGTCGTCGTCCTCCCAGCTGTACTGCGCGTTCTCGCACGTGACGTTCATGCGGCGGCTGCTGCCGCGGTGCAGCACGTTGTGCCAGATCGACGTGTGGCTCACGGTGACGCCGCCCTCGAACTCGATGATCGCGCTGCTCAGATCCTCGACGCCCTCGCGCCCGAAGAAGTTGCGCGTCACGCCGTACACGCGGCGCGCGCGGCCGAAGTACGAGATCAGGATGTCGACGTCGTGGATCGCGTGTTCGAGGAGCGTGCCCGCGCCGACGTAGCGCGCGTCGCCGCGCCAGGTGCTCGCGTAGTGGCCCTGCACCGGGAAGAACTGGTCGTCGATCATGGTGCACGTCATGGGGCGGCCGGACGCCGGGTCGCGGATCAGGTCGCGCGTGACGCTGATCACCGGCGAGAAGCGCATGACCAGGCCGACCTGGTGCGTGACGCCGGCGGCCTTCGCGGCGTCGCGGATGATCGCCGCGTCGTGGGCGTTGAAGGCGAGCGGCTTCTCGCAGAAGAGCGCCTTGCCGCGCGCCAGCACCTTCGTCGCCAGCTCGACGTGATTGAACGTCGGCGTACAGACGTACACCGTGTTCACATCGGGTGAGTCGATCAGCTCGTCCGCGTCGGCAGTGGCGAGACGCACGCCGGAGACCTGTGCGTACTGCGCGCGGCGTTCCGCATCGGTCTCGGCGATCGCGACGAACTCGCCGTCGATGAGGCCGGACTTGAGGCAGAAGTGGATGGTCTTCCCGTGGGCGGTGCCCATGACGCCGGCGCCGATGACCCCGATTTTCGGACGCATGTACGCGCTCCTCTCGCAGCAGCAAGGGTATCGGCAGCGGGTGGAAGAGAACAGAGATCAGGAAGCAGAGAGCAGAGGTGCGGCCGGAACGGCGGCTACGGCAAACAACAGACAACGAACAACAGATTGGCCGGGGCTCGGGAGCGTCGCTCGGGATGGTTCAGCCGACGCCCCGGGGAGGATTCCGCGTCAGCGGCCAGCGTGGGCGTGGCGCACGCAGCAGGCCCGCGACAGGTGCTCGCGCAGCGCCGCGGTCAGCCGCTCGAAGAGCACGTTGATGTCGATCTGCTTGAGCAGCCACTCCTGCGCGCCGGCGTCGCGGGAGCGGCGCCAATCGTCCGCGTCGAAGAACGAAGTGTGTACGACGACGAGCGGGCGGGCCTCCTCTGGCAGGCTGGCGAGCGCGCTGATCACCGCCGCCCCGGCTTCGTCCTTGCGGCGCGTGTCGACGAGCGCGGCGTCCGGCCGGTGCTCCTGGACCAGGCGGCGCCCCTCGGACGGATCGGGCGTGGCGCCGACGACATCGATGCGGCCGTCCGCGCCGAGCCGCCGGACGAGCGCCTCGCGGGCGCCGTCATGGTCGTCGATGAGGACGAGCTTCAGGCTGGGCTGGGCACATCGATCCTGCATACATGGATGCTATCGCCGGAGGCCGAGAGTTCAGACGGGCCGAACGTCAGGTAAACGGGCGACGGATGGCCTATGCGAACTACTTGCGCATTCGCCAACTTCCAACCAACACGCCCTCCCATTTGACGCTGTCCACGCCACGACGGATGATTGCTGCGGATTACGGCCGGTGGTCGCCGGATCAGGAGGAGGAATACCGCATGACGCACGCACCCCGCATCCTCAAGCTCGCGCTCCTGGCGCTGGCGGGGATCGCCCTGCTGGCAGCCGCCGCCTGTGGCGGCACGAGCAACGCAGACAAGACGGCCACGGCGGGCGCGAAGCCGGCCGGGGGCACGCCAGCGGCCACGAAGGCGGCAGCCACCGCCGCCGGCGCGAAGGTCGACATCTCCGGCGTGGACGAGTTGAAGGACGGCTCGCTCGACATCGGCTCCGACATCGCCTACGCGCCGATCGAGTTCCTGGACGAGAAGACGAACGAGCCTGTCGGCCTCGACATCGATATCGCGAACGCGCTGGCGGACGTGCTGGGCGTGAAGGCGAAGTTCAACAACGGCGGCTTCGACGGACTGCTCCCGGCGCTCGACGCCAAGCGCTACGACGTGATCATGTCGGCGATGACGGCGAGCGACGAGCGGAAGAAGACGGTGGACTTCGTCGAGTACTTCAACGCCGGCTCGGGGATCATCGTCGGGAAAGGAAACCCGAAGGCGATCAAGACGGCCGACGACCTGTGCGGCAAGAAGGTGGCGGTACAGGAAGGAACGACGCAGGTCGACTTCCTCGTCGGTCCCGCGGACGCACCGGGCGGTCAGGACAAGACGTGCAAGGACGCTGGCAAGGGCGGGATCACGGTGCTGAAGTTCGGGACGGACCCCGAGGCCGTGCAAGCGCTGGCGGCCGGCCAGGCCGATGCGGAGATGGCCGACTTCCCGGTGGCGGCGTACTCCGCGCAGCAGAGCAAAGGCGCGCTGGAAATCGTGCCGAACCAGATCGAGCCGGCGCCGTACGGCGTCGCCGTGCGGAAGGCGAGCACGCCGCTGAACGAGGCATTGACCAAGGCGTTCGCGGAGATCAAGAAGAGCGGCAAGTACGACGAGATCCTGAAGAAGTGGAACCTGGAGGCCGGCAAGCTGCCGTAGCGCCGCCAGCGAAGGATTGGACCGAAGAGCCCCCGGCGAGCCCGGGGGCTCTTCCCTCACCTGAACCATGCTCGCACACCTGAGTCCGCACCTGCTTTCGTTCGACATCGGCATCGTCCGCGAGTACCTGTTCAAGGACATCGTCGTCGAGGCGGCGCGGCGCACGCTCGTGATCTCGGTGCTCGCGCAGGCGTTTGGCGTGCTGCTCGGGATCCTGGCGGCCGTCGCGCGCAACCTGCGGATTCCGATAGCGTCGTGGGCGGCCAGCATGTACGTCTGGTTCTTCCGTGGCACGCCGCTGCTGCTGCAACTGCTGTTCTGGTTCGTCGCGGTGCCGCAGCTCGCCCCCGGCGACTTCGACGTCGGGCCGTTCGCGTTCCACCACAGGTGGTTCCTCTTCTCCCCGTTCGAGGCCGCGCTCATCGGCCTCGCGCTCAACGAGGGCGCGTACATGGCGGAGATCGTCCGCGCGGGCATCGAATCGATCGAGTCGGGCCAGATGGACGCGTCGAAGGCGCTCGGCATGACCCGCATCCAGGCCATGCGGCTCATCATCCTGCCGCAGGCGGTGCGCGTGATCGTGCCGCCGACCGGCAACGAGTTCATCTCGATGCTCAAGAACTCGTCGCTCGCGTCCGTGGTGTCGTATCCGGAACTGCTGTTCGTGGTGCGCGGTCAGTACGCGCGCAACTACAAGACGCTGGAGTTGGTGACGGTCGCGGGCATCTGGTACCTGTTCTTCACGTCGGTATTCAGCGTGCTGCAGGCGGAGCTGGAGTCTCGCCTGCGGCCGGAACAGGAGCGAAAGGGTCTGATGGCGATCCTGGGCCGCGCCATCAACCCGCCGGGCGAGTGGTACGGCGGCACGACGGGAGACCGCCGATGAACGACGTCATGGTGCGCATCGAGGACGTGCACAAGCGCTTCGGCCGCGTCGAAGTGCTGAAGGGCGTCACGTTCGACGTGCAGCGGGGCGAGGTGGTGGTGATCCTGGGGCCGAGCGGCTCCGGCAAGAGCACGCTGCTGCGCCTGATCAGCCATCTCGACGAGCTGGACCGCGGGCGGATCTTCGTCGACGGGCGGCTCGTGGGATACGAGGAGCGCAGCGGCAAGTTGCGCGCGCTGAGCGACCGGCAAGCGTCGCTCGCGCGGGCCGACGTGGGAATGGTGTTCCAGCGCTTCAACCTCTTCCCGCACCTCGATGCGCTCGCCAACGCGACGTGCGCGCCGATCCACGTCAAGCGCCTGGGGAAGGCGGCCGCACGCACGCGGGCGACGGAGCTGCTGCAGCAGGTGGGCCTCGGCGACAAGCTGCACGCGTACCCATCGCAGCTTTCCGGCGGCCAGCAGCAGCGCGTCGCGATCGCACGCGCGCTGGCGATGAATCCGAAGGTGATGCTGTTCGACGAGGCGACCTCGGCGCTGGACCCGGAGCTGGTGGGCGAGGTACTGGAAGTGATGAAGGCGCTCGCGCGCGGCGGTATGACGATGCTCGTCGTTACGCACGAGATGGGCTTCGCGCGGGAGGCGGCCGACCGCGTCATGCTGATGGACGGCGGCGTCGTCGTCGAGTCCAACACGCCCGCCGAGTTCTTCGACCACCCGCAGCACGAGCGGACGCGGTCGTTCCTCTCGAAGATCCTGTAGCAGGCGAGCGCCCGAAGTCTGGCCCGACTGTCGCCCTGAGCGAAGCGAAGGGTCTTTCCCGAGGACGATGCTGACCGGTGCGGGTGCGGCACTCTGACATACGACGACAGCCGATGACCCGGCGGTGGTCGAAGGTCTCAGGCGGTTCCGAGCAGCGAATAGCCGCCATCGATCAACAGCACCTGCCCGATGATCATCGTCGCCGCAGGCGACGCGAGGAAGGCGACCGCGTCGGCGACGTCTTCCGGGCGGACGTGCCGGCCAGCCGGCACCTTCGCCTCGTACGCCCCGACAAGCTCGCTGTCCAGCATCCGCACGCCGTCGGTCCCCTCGACGAGCCCCGCGGAGACGCCGTTGACGCGGATGCCGCGCGGCGCGAGTTCCACCGCCAGGTACTTGGTCAGCGATTCGAGCGCGCCCTTCGACACGCCGACAGGCGCGTACTTCGGGAGGTATCGGTCCGAACCGGGGCTGAGCATGTTGATGATGGCGCCGCCGTCCGTCATCAGTGGCACGGCGGCCTGCGCGGCGAACCAGGGACCGAAGACGTTGACGTCCATCGTGTGCTTCAGGTGCTTGGGGAGCGAGTCGATCGCCGCGCGCGGCCGCTCGAGCCCGCGCGCCGCGCTGTTGACGAGGATGTCGATGCGGCCGAACCGCTCCCCGACCGCCTTCACCATGGCGAAGACGTCATCACGGTGGCCGATGTCGCACTGGTAGGCCTCGGCGCGGACGCCGAGCGCGCGCAGCTCCGCCACCGCGGCGTCGGCGTGCTCTTTGCTGCGGGAGTAGTTGATGGCCACGTCCGCGCCCTCGCCCGCGAACTTGAGCGCAATCGCCCGGCCGATGCCGCGCGTGCCGCCCGTGATGAGCGCCACGTTGCCTTTGAATCCAGCCATGAAGTCGAGTTTCCCGTTCCGGCGGCGCGGGGCCGCATCCGTCCGACGGCCTGACTGTAGCGGACGCGGCGCGTTTCCGCCTATCCTCGTTCATGGCACTTGAAGGGCGCGCGGCACTGGTTACGGGCGCGGGCGGCGCCGGCATCGGCCGGGCGATCGCCCTGACGCTGGCGCGCGACGGCGCCGGCGTGGCGCTGAACTACCATCGCAAGCGCGACCGCGCCACGGAGACCGCCGCGGCGATCGAGTCGATGGGGCGGCGCGCGCTGCTCGTCGCCGGCGATGTCGGCGACGCGGCCTCCGTCGATACGATGCTGCGCGAAGCGGCAGCGCACTTCGGAAAGATCGACATCGTCATCAACAGCGCCGGCGGGCCGTGGAAGCCCCAGGACGTGACGGAGATTGAGCCCGAACACCTCCGCCGCGTGCTCGCGCTCGAGATCGAGGCCACGTACTACCTGCTGCGCGCGACGCTGCCGGGGATGCGGGCGCGCGGATGGGGCCGCGTGATCAGCATCGGCGGGCACATGGCCGACGACTGGCGATTCGGCCCGCCCGATGCGCCGCTCGACTACCCGCTCGGCAAGGCGGCGCGCCACTGGCTGACGCGCACGCTCGCTCCGCGCGAGATCGGCCGCGGCATCACGATCAACGCCATCGCGCCGGGCCCGACGCCGCGCGTGACGTTCGACGAAGCGATGGCGGCGCTGCGCGGCACGAGAGACGCCGCGACCGGCAACATGCCGCAGGACATTGCCGAGCTGGCCGCGTTCCTCTGCTCCGATGCGGCGGCGCGCATCACCGGCGCGGTGATCCCCGTGCCGGGCGATCGTGCGGTGTAGCTATCAGCCATCAGCTGTCCGCCGGGCAACGTCGGTTAACCCTGCGATGGCCGTCGGTCGGGGATCTGTGCTCTGCTCTCTGCTCTCTGTTCTGAGCGCGCTGCGCGCTAGAACACGTCCGGCGATTCGTCGATGAACTCCCACGGGATGCCGGCGTGGGCGGCGAGGCGCTCGCCGAGCGCGCGGATGCCCGGCGCCTCGGTCGCGTAGTGCGTGCCGAGCAGGAGATTGATGCCGCACTCCTTGGCGAACATCCGGGTGAACATGCTGCCCTCGCCGGTGACGTAGGTGTCGCAGCCGAGGCGGCGGGCCGCATCGATGTCCGCGGTGTCGCCGCCGGCACCTGTGATGATTGCCACGCGGCCGAACGTCTTCGCGTGCTGGTGCGCCTCGACCTGCACGCCGAGTTGTTGCTGCGCACGCGCGATCAGCTCCGCGAACGAGCCGTCGCAGCGGCCGATGACGCCGGCGTGGCCGCCGTGGTACTCGGAGAACGTGTCGTCGACCGTGACGCCGAGCAGCTCCGCGAGCACCCAGCCGTTGCCGATGCGCGGCGCGCAATCGAGCGCGGCGTGCGCGCCATAGAGCGACACGTTGGCCGCCTCGAGCGCGGCGAACTTCTCGTCGCGCAGGTGGAGGTCGATCTCACGCCACGAGGTGTGGTGGACGACGAGCAGGTTGGCGCCGCACCGCGCCGCGCCCAGCAGCGTCGTCAGCGACGTGTTGACCGCGACGGCGAACTTCGAGACGCCATCGCCGATGGGCGACTGGTAGAGCAGGCCGTTCGACTCCGGCTCGCCGGCGTACCGCGCGACGTCGAGCTGCTCGTCGAGCCAGCGGCACATGGCGGCGAGGGAGGCATTCGCGTGCATGTTGGGAGTGTAGTGGATGGCGGCAGCGCGGAGGTTCTCATCGACGCGGGCTGAAAGCCCGCGCCACGGGGGCTCTTCGGCCGCCGCGCTGATAGCTGTGAGCTGAGAGCTGACAGCTCCTACGTCTTCACGAATCGCTCGACATCGACGACGAAGACGATCGCGCCGCCCACGCGCACCTCGATCGGCTCCTGGAGCACGGAGCCCTCGCCGAAGAACGGCAGCGTCTGGACCGGGACGTACTCGGTGCGGGCGTAGCACTCGCTGCGCACCATCGCGATGATGCCGTCGACCTCGTTGGCCTCGACGCCGGAGAGAATCGTGGCGTTGCCCTTGCGGAGGAAGCCGCCGGTGCTGCTGACCTTCGTCGCGGGGTATCCCTGCTCGACGAGTTTCCGGGTGAGCTTTTCGGCGTCGGGGTCGGACGCGATGATGATGACGAGCTTGAGCTGACCCTGTTCCTGGCCGTCGTTCACTGCGCCTCCCTCGTTCGCGCCCTGCGGCATCGTATGGCCGTGCGTGCGGCCTGTCAACGACGGCGAACGCGCGCGGGGTGGGTTCTAGGCGGCGCGGCCGGTACCCTGTCGCATCATCCGCGAGTCATCGCCCAACCAGGGCGGGAGGTTCACCTTGAGCGACGAGACCGCCGAACTGAAGCCGAATACCGACATGGAAACGCTGGTCTCGCTGTGCAAGCGGCGCGGATTCGTCTTTCAGAGCAGCGAGATCTACGGCGGCCTTCAGGGCGCCTGGGATTACGGCCCGCTCGGCGTCGAGATGACGAACAACATCAAGCGCGCCTGGTGGCGGGCGATGGTGCAGGAGCGCGACGACATCGCCGGCATCGACGCCTCGATCCTGATGCACCCGGATGTCTGGCGCGCGAGCGGTCACGTCGAGACATTCACGGACCCGATGGTCGACTGCCGCAACTGCCAGGGCCGTTTCCGAGCCGACGAGTTGGACACCGACGTCTGCCCGACGTGCGGCCAGCGCGGCCAGTTCACCGAGCCGCGCATGTTCAACCTCATGCTGCAAACCTTCCTGGGGCCGGTGGAGAATGACGCGGCCCGGGTCTACCTGCGGCCGGAAACCGCGCAGGGCATCTTCGTCAACTTCGAGAACGTGCAGGCAACGACGCGCAAGAAGCTTCCGTTCGGCATCGCGCAGATCGGCAAGTCCTTCCGCAACGAGATCACGCCGCGCAACTTCATCTTCCGGGTGCGCGAACTCGAGCAGATGGAGATGGAGTACTTTTGCCGGCCCGAGGACTCCGTTCGCCTGCACGGGGAGTGGATCGAAGAGCGCCGGCGCTGGTACGAGCGCTTCGGGATGAACATGGAGCGGCTGCGCGTGCGCCCGCACGAGAAAGAAGAGCTGTCACACTATTCGCAGGCGACGTCGGACTTCGAGTACCTGTTCCCGATCGGCTGGGCCGAGTTGGAAGGCGTGGCGCATCGCGGCGATTTCGACCTGACGCAGCACGCGAAGCACAGCGGCAAGGCGTTGACCTACTTCGACGAGGAGCGCGGCGAGCACATCGTGCCGCATGTCGTCGAGCCGGCGCTCGGCGTCGGCCGCTGCATGCTGGCGTTCCTCGCCGATGCGTACGACGAGGAGACCGACGAGAAGGGCGAGAAGCGCGTCGTGCTGCACCTTCACCCCGCCATCGCGCCCATCAAGGTGGCGGTACTGCCGCTCAGCCGCAACGAGAAGCTGACGCCGACCGCGCGCGACGTGCACGCCCGCCTCCGCAAGCACTGGATGACCCAGTACGACGACGCGCAGAGCATCGGCCGGCGCTACCGGCGGCAGGACGAGATCGGCACGCCGCTGTGCGTGACGGTCGACTTCCAGACCGTCGAAGAGGACCAGGCGGTGACGATCCGTGAGCGCGACAGCATGGCGCAGGTCCGCGTGCCCATCGAGGGGCTCGTGGCGGCCCTGCGTGACCGGCTGACCGACGTGGGGTAGCAATCGTGGTGCTGGCGGCTTCCTCCAACACGCCTGACACCTGGACGTTCGTTCGGATCGTCTTCGACGGTTTGACGATCATGGCGGTGCCGCTTGCCCTTATGGCCGCCTTCCTTGGCGCGTTGTTCGCCGCAAAGCTGGCATACGCCGTATTCCGGCGCATCCGTCTGACGCGGTCCGGCATGCTCGATATCGACCGCATGGACGGGCGTGTCTTCGAGGAGTATCTCGATGTGATGTTCGCACGCCTCGGCTATCGCGTGGTACGGACTCGGTTCTCCGGCGACTTCGGCGGCGATCTCGTGCTGTCGAAGAACGGTGTTCGCACGGTGGTTCAGGCGAAGCGGTGGACGAAGAATGTGGGCGTGCGTGCCGTGCAGGAAGCCGTCGCCGCCAAGGGGCAGTACGACTGCAGCGAGGCCATGGTGGTCTCGAACAGCTACTACACGAAGCAAGCCGTACAGCTTGCGCGGAAGAACCACGTCGCCCTGTGGGATCGAAACGAATTGGCGTCGAAGCTCCTGCGGAGCAAAGCGAAAGAGTCGCTGGAGCGCGACGAGATCGAGGAGGAGGCGCCGCGGCTAGCGCCCGCGGCGCTAGCTATTGAGCGCCCGGCAGGCGAGATCAGCGGATCGGTGAAGTCTGAAGACGTCTGCGCCAACTGCGGTAAGTCGGTGTCCGTCGCCGTTCGCGACTATTGCACGTCCCACGCAACCCGGTTCGGCGGCCGGCTCCTTTGTTTCGAACATCAACGAGGCAACACCCAGCCGTAGACGCTCCTGACCCTTCACCGCCCGCGATGCACAACTTGGTCTCTTACCCCAGCGCGATGCCGCAGTGCCCGCAGTGCTTCGCGCCGGCTGGCGGGAGCGGGACGCCGCAGCCTGGGCATTCGGTGGCGAGGCGGGTGTCGCAGTGCGCGCAGAACTGCCAGTCGGGCTGCAGCTTGCCCCGGCATTTCGTGCATTCGCCGTCGAGCGTGCGGAACGCGAGCGCGATGCGCTCCAGATGCTGCCATTTCTCTTCGGGAGCCTGGTCGGTCATGGTCGCTCCTCCTGCCGTGGTTCCACTGACAGCATCGCACAACCGGCAGCACGGATGATAGGGGCCGCGGCGTCGCTCCCGCGGCACGGGCGCGGCGCGCGTGCCCGGTCAGTCCGACCGGCCGAGGACGCCGGCGGCCCGCAGCGCGGCGATGCGCTCCTCGTCGTAGCCCAGCTCGCGGAGCACGTCCTCCGTGTGCTCGCCGAGCGTCGGCGACGGGCCCTGCACCTCGAGCGGCGTCTCGCTCATCTGGATCATCGGCCCGTGCATGCGCACCGGACCCATGATCGGGTGATCCACCGTCGTGACGAAGTCGTTCTCGAGCACCTGCGGGTCTTCGAGCAGTTCCTCCGTGAACTTCAGGGGCCCCGCGGGCACGCCTGCGCCGTCGAGCACGCGCAGCCACTCGCCGGTGGTCCGGGCGATGAAGATCGCCTCGGCGCGTGCGACGAGATCCGCGCCGAACGCCTGCACCTCCGGGTCGTTGGGGTCGGCGTCCTCCGGCGGCCGGCCGACGCGCCAGTCGTCGAGCCCGATCGCGCCGAGCAGCTTGCGCCGCAGCGGATTGCTGAGGCAGCCGACGGCGACGAATCCGTCGGCGGTCTTGTAGCAGCGATAGTAGATGTTGCCGACGACGGGCCGCACGCGCGCCATCACTTCGACCTGCTCTTTGTACGCGCCGCCGTTCTGCCTCATCGCATGCACCCGCGCGAGTGCGTCGGCACGCTGCTCCGAGTCGGTCGCCTCGATCGACATGAAGCGCGTGTTCTGGATCGCGAGCGCGCTCGCCATCAGCGTGGTGCTGATGCACTGGCCGTGGCCGCGGCGCTCGCGCGCGTACAGCGCCGCGCAGATGCCCCAGGCGATCGCGATGCCCGTCGAGAGGTCCGCCGAGGGCAGCGTGTTGACGAGCGGCACGCCGTTCTCCTGCTTCCCCTCGACCGACATGAGGCCGGTGACGGCCTGGGCGATCAAGTCGTATCCTGGCCGGTGCGAAAACGGGCCGCGGCGTCCGAATGCCGTGTTGTCGCAGTAGATGAGGCGCGGGTTCGCCGCGGAGAGCGTCGGGTAGTCGATGCCGAGCTTGGCGGCGACATCGGGCCGGTAGTTGATGATCACGACGTCGGACTGCGCCGACAGGCGCTGGGCGATCTCGCGGCCCTCGGGCGCCGTCAGGTCGAGCGTGATGCCGCGCTTGCCGCGGTTGAGCGAGATGTAGCCGCGGCCCTCGCGCATGCCGAGGGGCTGGTAGCCGCGCCACGGGTCGCCGGCGGGCGGCTCCACCTTGATGACCTCGGCGCCCATGTCGGAGAGCATCATGCCGCCGAACGGCGCGGCGATGATCTCGGAGAACTCCAGCACCTTGATGCCGGCCAGCGGTCCGGTGTGGCCCTGCGCGGTCATGCTCACCTCGTTTGCTCGATCCGCAAGCATCGGACGGATAGCGCACAGTATAGGGCCGCGAGGCCACGGAATGAACCCGGCGCGGCCTAGACTCGCTTTTCCATCGCAATGTGGGGGATGCCGACCTCGTCGTAGACGTCGCCAGCCGCCGCGTAGCCGAGGCGCTCGTAGAATCCGCGCGCGTGGAGTTGGGCGCTCAGCTTGAAGTGGCGAACGCCCCGCGCCGCGCCCTCGCGCTCGAGGACATCGAGCACGTGCGCTCCAACGCCCCTCCCCCGATGCGGCGCCAGCACCGCCATGCGGCCGATCTTCGCGTAGCCGGCGTCGAGGAGCAGCCGGCCGGCGCCGACCGGCACACCATCATCGTAGGCGACGCAGTGCACGGCGGCCGCGTCGAGTTCGTCGAGTTCCTCGCTGCGGGGGATCCCCTGCTCGTCCACGAAGACGGCGATGCGGACAGCGAACGCATCGTCGATCTGACGCGGCGTCCGCGCGATGACGGCTTCGATCATCGAGCCTGTGTCACGCGCGCGGTGCCGGCGATCACGGGCATCCACGGCGCCGTCTTCAGGTGCTGCAGTTCGACCATCTCGAAGCCGGCCGCCTCGATCGCCGCCTCGGTCCGGCGGTTGACGTTGCAGCCCGCGCTGATCCAGCCCCACGCCGGCTGAATGACGTCATGCACGCGACCGAGGGCGCCGTCCGCGCGCACGTGCTCGATGAACACGAACTGCCCGCCCGGGCGCAGCACCCGGCGGATCTCGGCGAGCGAGGCCGCCAGGTCGTCGACCGTGCAGAGCACGAGCGTCGAGACCACGGCGTCGAACGAGGCGTCCGCGACCGGGAGCGCCTCGGCGGGCGCCTGCCGAAACTCCACGTTCGGCACGCTCGACGCGGCGAGCCGCGCCTGCGCGCGCTTGAGCATATGGGGGTCCGGCTCGAGCGCGATGACGCGCGCTCCGGGGCCGTAGTGGGCGATGTTCGCCCCCGTACCGGCGCCGATTTCGAGCACGTCGCCCTTCAGGCCGGCCAGCAGCCGGCGGCGCAGCGGCCCGACGCGGCGCTCGCCGGCCTGCATCATCCTGTCGTAAATGGCAGCGAACCAGCGATGGCCGCGTTCCGTTTCGGACATGCAACCATCCTACGCGATCGCCCCCGGCCCTGCGACCGGATGGACCTGGGCGGCTTTGCCGCAGCCCCCTACGCCCTTGCCCGATTGCCCGGCGCGCGAGGCGCTCGCTACACTCGCGGCTATGAAACTGACCATCCGCACCCACAACACGTCGGCCTTCAACGACTTCCACGAGCACGCCGAGAAGCGCCTGGGGCGGCTCGAGCACCTCCTCCCACGCGTCGACGACATCGTCGTCGAGGTCGGGCACGAGGAGACGCGCCAGGCGGCGCACCGGTACGCGGTGCAGGTCACCATTTACGCCGGCTCCTCGATCCTCCGGGCCGAGGAGCGCAGCGCCGACCCCCGCGTCGCCCTCGACGTCGCCGCGGAGGTGCTGGCTCGGCAGGCGCGGCGGCACAAGAAGCGGCTCCGCGACCGGAATCACGCCAGCGTCACCAAGGAGGCGGCGGCCGCGGCACTCAACGCCGCTCCGGCCACGCTCGATCCTGCCGACGCGGACGTCGACGAGTACGTGCTCGGGAAAGTCGTGCGCGCCAAGCACTTCGAGGCGAAGCCGATGTCACAGGAAGAGGCGCTGGCCCAGATGGACCTCATCGGCCACGACTTCTTCCTGTTCCTGGATGCGGCCTCGAACGACTACGCGCTGCTCTACAAGCGCAAGGACGGCGACTATGGCCTCCTCGCGCCGAGACGAGGGTGAGCGGCGGCGGAGCCGCCGCACAACAAAGAGCAAACAGCAAGCAGCAAAGCGGAGTGGCCGCGCCAGCAGACGCTGCCGAAGCCGCCGACTGCCTACCGGAACATGTCCCGTTCCGCGGGGCGGATGAGCTGCGACGTGGCCGCGGCCTCGTCCGACGTGTAATCCGCGCCGCGGATGATGGCGACGGGCACGCGCGCCAGCTTGCCGTGCACCAGCTCGGCGGCGGCGGCCAGCTCGTCGGCGACGGCCATCTGCGTCACCTTCAGCTCGTAGCCTGCCGGGTCGCGCCGGCCGGCGTAGTCGATGAGCGGCGCGATGCCGGCGACGCCGATCGCGAAGTTCACGTGCCCCTCGCGCCACGGGCGGCCGAACGTGTCCGAGACGATTACCGCGACCTCGACGCCGAGCGCCTGCCGGACGCGGTCGCGGATGCGCGCGGCGGACGCGTCGGGGTCGACCGGCAGCAGGCAGACCGTGCCGCTCTTCTCGACGTTCGACGCGTCGACGCCGGCGTTCGCGCAGACGAAGCCGTGGCGCGTCTCGCAGATCAGCACGCCGTGCTCCATGCGGACGATGCGCTTCGTCTCGCCGAGCACCACTTCGATCTGGCGCGCGTCCTTGTCCCACGCGGCCGCGTACCGCTGCGCGAACGGCGACGGCGTCACGCTCGCAAGATCGACGATCCGGCCCTCGGCCTTCGACACGATCTTCTGCGTGACGACGAGCACGTCGCGCGCCTCGATGGACGCGCCGGAGGCGCGCGCCGCCTCGACGATCAGCGCCGGCAGGTCGTCGCCCTTCCGCACCTCCGGGATGCCGCCGAGGCCGATGATGCGGACCTCGCCGCTCACGCGATCCCCGCGATGCGGATGCCGGCCTGCGTCTTGTAGTTGCGGTTGATGCTGACCAGCAGCACGGTGATGCCTTCGACCATCTGGGCGTTGGCCAGCGCGCCGCCATCGACGCCGCGCACGCCCTCGATGTCCGCCGCGAGCGCCATGATGCGCTGTTTCGCGGCCGCGTTGCCGGCGCACACGACCACGTCGGCTTCGAGCGGGCCGCCCTTGAGCAGCTTCTTCGCACTCAGGTTCTGGAACGCCGCGACGACCGTCGCTCCCGGCAGCAGCGCCTCCTCCTGCTGCGCGGCCGAGCCCTCCGGCACGCTCAGAAGCGAGGCGCGTCCGCCCTCGAACGCCATCGGCACCACGGTGCTCACGACGATTTTGCCGGCGAGCGCGCCGGCCAGCGGCGGAAGCGTCGCGGCCTGGGCGGCGTACGGCGTCGTCACCACGACGATCTCGCCGGCCGCCGCCGCGTCCGCGTTGGTCGCGGCGGTGATCGCGAGCGCGGCGTCCTTCTCGAGCAGCTCGGCGACGGTGCCCTGCGCCTTCTCGATGTTGCGGGAGCCTATCACGCAGGCGTGGCCCGCCTTCGCGAAGCGGTACGCCAACCCCATCCCCTCTTCGCCCGTCCCGCCGATGAATCCGATCGTCGTCATTCCGCGCTCCAGTCACGTGATCCGCGTCGCGCTCATTATGTGCGCCGAACCGGCTGGCCGCGAGGCGGCACCACCAGTCACCAGTCACCAGCGACCAACGACCGTCAATGCATTTCCGTGCCGCCGTTGACGTTGAGCGCGATGCCGGTGATGTTCTCCGCCTTGCAGAGGAAGACGACGGCCTGGCCCATGTCGGCGGCGCTCTGCGGGCGCCCCAGCGGCACGCGCTGCTGGATGAACGCGGCGAACGCCTCCGGACCCGAGACGCCGCTCATCGCGCCGATCGCCGGCGCCAGGATGTCGCGCCACATGTGCGTGTCCACCTCGCCGGGACAGATCGCGTTGACGGTGACGTTCGATCCGGCCATCTCGTGCGCCAGCGACTGCGTGAAGCCGATGACGCCGAACTTCGACGTGCTGTAGGCGGACGTCAGCGGGTTGCCGCGCTTCCCGGCGATCGACGACAGGTTGATGATCGCGCCGGTCTTCCGCTGCATCATGTGGCCCGCGACGGCCTTCGAGCAGAGGAACGTGCCCTTGAGGTTGACGTCGATCACGAGGTCCCAGTCTTCCTCGGCAAACGCCACGACCGGCCCGATGCGGATGACGCCGGCGTTGTTGACGAGGATGTCGACCTGCCCCCATTTGTCGATCGCCGAGTGCACCATCGCCTGGCACTGGGCGAAGTCGCGCACGTCGACGTCGATGGCGATCGCGTCGGAGCCGAGGCGCTTGATCTCCGCGATCGTCTCGTCGCGGTCGGCGGACGTGACCGGCAGGTCCGCTATGGCGATGCGCACGCCTTCCTTCGCAAGCTCGTAGGCGATGCCGCGGCCGATGCCGCGCGCGCCGCCGGTGACGATGGCGACCGTGTTCTTGAGTTCCATACCTTGCCCCTTCCACACATCTGGTGCGCGCGAGTACGGGGATTGTGCGCCACCGGACGCGCAGGGCAAAGAGCCGAATGCAGCAGGCCGAGTGACCAGCGGGGCACCGAGTCCGGCGCTTGACGGCTTACTCGGACAACGCGCAGAATGCGTCCATCGAGGCAAGCGAAGAAGGTGAACGGGTTCGCCCCGGTCGCCTGACGCTGGCAGGGATCCCCCTGCCGAAGTCAGGCAGGCGGGGCGTTCTTATCGCCTTCGGAGGTGCGCCATGGCGGGAGCGGACGAGATCCAGTGGGCCCGGCGCGTCAAGCCGGAGAAGATCCGGCGGCTCTACACACTCGACGCGAAGGGTATCGTCGACGAAGAGCTGATCGACGACGTCGGCTACGCGATGTACGCGCGGTGCCACGGCATCCGCATCGCGACGCGGGCGCACGCCGGCAAGGCGATGTGCCCTCGCTGCCGCAACGACGTGTCGCGCGCGAGCAGCGACTGGCGTACATGGCAGAAGGACGAGCCGCTCGTCTGCGAATGCGGGTGGTCGACGACGTGGGGTGAGTACCACAAGAGCTACCAGGGCAAGCAGCTCTACGGCGGCCAGGCCTACCCGATGTTTCGCGGCTTCATCGACCAGTGGCCGGCGGCACGCACGCCGCGCGCGAAGATGCTCGCCATCGACGCGCTGATCCACGCCTGCCACGGCCAGTTCAAGGGAATGATGGGGCGTCCCGCCGCGTGCAACCTGATCGAGGGAACGGCCCGCGACCTGATCCGCTTCCTCGACGAGCTGGCGTACGGCAACGGCAGCACCGACGGCATCGCCGAGACCCGCGCCCGCTGGGCGAGCGGCGTCGAGGCGTCGCCCTGGCTGCGATGGATGCGCGACACTCCCCGGCGAGGTGAGCGCGGCGGCGCGTAAGCGCTGGCGGAGAGGGTGCGATCCTGGCGCCGGTAGCCGAGGTAACGCATCGTCCGATTCGTCCCGCCGCTCACGCGGATCTGTCAATAACGTCATTGGGAACTACATCTGGCAGGGTGTCGAAGGAGTCCGTTCGATCCGTGGCGCGGGCTTTCGGCCCGCGTCGTGTCGATTCAGGGCGCGACTGTCCAGCCGGTGATATCGTCGGTCGTCGAGTTTCTCAACACCCTGCTAAGGGACACGAGCCGCGGCCGTCTCAGCCAGCGCCTTGAGATTGTCCTGGTCGAAGTTCCCGCCGGCGATGATGTATATGAGGACGTCCCTCGTCAGGACCACGACCGTGTTGTTCGTGGAACAGGAATTGCCGCCCAGACCGGGAACTGGCTCCGTGCCGCTGCCACAGAGGTTCTTGGAGTTCTCGAAGTCTTTGCTCGTGCCCTTCCGGACGGTGAGGTCGAAGAACTTGGTCTTCTCGACGGTGTCGTAGTGACAGACCGCGCCCTTTGCCGCCGGTTCTTGGGCGGCAAGGCCAAACGCTGCCTCCGCCTCGCTCCGCGTGACGAACGCGCACGGATCGAGGCTCGCGGCGCCGTTCAATGCTGATGATGTGGGCACCGAGGTCGCCGCGCTCGCCGTGCGGCTGGCCGGTATCACCGTGGCCGCCACGCTACGGGTCGGGGTTGCCTCCGGGCCGTTCGACTCGCCATCGCCCTGTTTGACGACGACAGCCACGATCACTGCGGCGAGCAGGACGCCGACAATCCCGACGACCATGGCGTATTTCGTCATATTCGAACTCCTTCGAATCCATGGTCACCGTAACGCCGGACCATTTCCGGTCAGCAGCGTAGGCGTGAACGATGCTCTCTTCCGGGAGGACAGCGCCGCGGCGGCGGTTAGACGGTGGCGGAGAGGGTGGGATTCGAACCCACGGTACGCTTGCGCGCACACACGATTTCCAGTCGTGCCCGATCGGCCACTCCGGCACCTCTCCCCGCACGGCTCGGGGCGTGAGCCCCATGAAAAGAACCTGGAGCGCCGGGCGTTCCAGGTTCGGCGTCGGCATGGTGGCGGAGAGGGCGGGATTCGAACCCGCGAGGCTCATCACCTACCGCTTTTCGAGAGCGGCACCATCAACCACTCGGACACCTCTCCGAGGGGAGTATATCATCGCTCCGGCCACGATCAGCGGCCGCGCGTCAGGTCCTGAAATCGGCGCTCCTGCGTCTGTTGCGCCTCGCGCGAGGCGCTCCTGCCGGCCCGGACGGCGTGCCGGATGCGCTGCCGCAGCCTGTCGGCGAACCCCTGCGGCTCGGCCGCCGGCTCGATGCCCGGCTGCAGGTACTCCGGCGGCACCTCCTCGGCCTCTTCGGCGCCGGGCGTCGCGAACAGCCAGATCGCGATCGCCACGGCGGCGGCGATAATCGCGAACGCGACGAGCACCACGAGCAGCGACCCTCCCCGGCGGCCGCCCGCGGCGGGCGCCCTGGCGAGACGCTTCTCCGCCCGCTTCGACGCCTTTTCGGCCGCCTTCGCCGCCTCGATCTCGGCCTTCTCGCGCTTCTGCTTGTCGCGCTTCTCCTTGTTCGTCACGGGTTCCAGCTCGAACTCGAGTTTGCCGAAGGGCGTCTGGAACTCGACCTCGTACTCGGGCTCCTCGACCTCGTCCTTCTTGCGTTTCTTGCCGCGTCCGTGCGATGCCGGCGCCTCCGCGACGGCGACGGGCGCCTCCGGGCGCTCGGCAACAGCGGTGACGGCGCCGCTCTCGATGGTGGCTTCGTCTTCTGCCATGGGGGGCCTCCGTGCGTAATCGAGCGATGATGCAGGACGTCGCTAGTCGCGCGACTTGTCGGTGCTGGCGCCCGTCAGCCCGGCGATGACGCCCGCGGCACGGCGCACGCCCGCGACGACGCCGTACGCCTTGATGATCGGCGTCACGGCGGCCTCGGACACGTACGCCGTCGTGCCCTTGACGTTGTCGGCCGTCTGGCGCGCGGTACCCAGCAGCGGCTTCACGCTGTCATCGAGCAACGCCGACGTCTTCTTGAGCAGCGAGCGGGCGAGCAGGCCGAGCACGATCGTCAGGATCAGGGCGACGAAGAAGAATGCCGCGACCGCGATCCCCATGAAGATGATCACCCAATCGCGGAACGTGGCGACGAACAGCAGGGAAAGCTCTGGCAGGGCGTTCACGGCGAATCCTCGTTTGGCTGCGTGCCGGAGCATCATATCACGGGCGCAACGCCCGCAATACTACTTCAGTTGACGCCGTTTCGGCTCGTGCGGAGCGCCCCAATGGAGCCCTGTGGCTTCCCCTGGGCTCCCGCCCGTGTCCGTCAGAACGGCAGCCCCTTGAGCCCCTGTATTCCCTTCAGCGCCGCGATGTCGCCGGCGTGACCGACCGTGTGCATGCCGGCCAGTTGGACCAGGAATGCGACCGTCTGTGTGCCGATGAACTTCGTATCGATCTCCCGGTCCAGGTCGGCGTCGCTGAGCGTGGCAACGTAGTCCAGTGCCGACTTCTGGACTTGCTGGCCGTATGCGGTGATGGCGTCCAGCGGGATCTGGCCGTCGAACTTCCAGATCTCGAGCGAGTTCCGCGGCAGGCCTGTCGCGGCCGCGACGGGCTGCCAGAGCGGCGCCTTCCCCTGCGCCAGGAAGTTCAGGAAGAAGTCGGTGGCCGTGAGCGCGTGGACGTGGTTCTTGCCGACGGGATTGCAGGTGCCGTCGGGCTTCCAGTTGTACTGCGCGTCGTCCATGCCCTGGGCCGTGCCGTTCATCAAGTTGAACGCCTGCTCGAGTTGCAGTTTGGCGTAGGCGGTGGCTTGCATCTCTATACCTCCTTGTAGTCACTACGTTGGAACAAGAGTGTCACGGCCGCGCGAATAGGGCAAGGGGAGAGCGGGCGCTGCGACGTTTGCCGCTGGCCGCTGGCCGGTGTCCGTCTGTTGTCTGTTGTCTGTCGCCGGTTGTCCCGCCGTCCGCCGGCCGTCAGCGTTCGGCCCGAAGGATTGCGCCGCCGCCGAGGACCTCGTCGCCCGCGTAGAAGACGGCCGCCTGCCCCGGCGTGATCGCCCGCTGCGGCCGGTCGAAGATGACGCGCGCGCCGCCGCCCTCGAGGGGGGTGACCGTGGCATCGGCCGCTGGCGTGCGATAGCGGATCTTCGCCGCGGCCCGCAGCGGACCGTCCGGCGGTCCCGCGATCCAGTTCACGCCTTCCGCGATCAGTCCGCCGGCCATCAGGTCGTCCTCGATACCGATGGTGACCACGTTGCTCGCCGCATCGATGCCCGTCACGAAGCGCCGCTCGCCAAGCGCCGCGCCCAGCCCTTTCCTCTGGCCGATCGTGAAGCCGGCGATCCCGTCGTGCTCCGCGACGACGTTGCCGGCACCGTCGCGCGTGACGCCGGCGACCCGCGGCAGGCGCGCGCGCACGAACGCTTTGTAATCGCCGTCCGGCACGAAGCAGATGTCGGCGCTGTCCGGCTTGTCGGCCACCGGCAGCCCCATCTCGCGGGCCAGCGTGCGTATCTCCGGCTTGGTGTGCCCTCCGACGGGAAACAGCGTGCGCGCCAGCTCGGCCTGTCCCATCGTGTACAGCACGTACGACTGGTCCTTCTGATCATCGACGCCGCGCAGCAGCCGGCAGCGATCGCCGGCACGGTCGATGCGTGCGTAGTGGCCCGTCGCGAGGAAGTCGGCGTCGAACGCGATCGCGCGGTCGAGCAGCGCCCGGAACTTGACGTGCTCGTTGCACGCCAGGCAGGGATTCGGCGTGCGTCCGCGCCCGTACTCCGCGACGAAGTAGTCGACGACGCGTTCCTGGAACTCGCGCTCCATGTTGAGCACGTAGTGGGGGATGCCGATGACGTCGGCGGCGTGGCGTGCGTCGTCGACGTCCTCGACCGAGCAACAGCGCTTCTTCCCGGCCGGCGCGCCCGCATCCTCGAGCGTCCACAGCCGCATGGTGATGCCGATCACCTCGTAGCCGCCGCGCGCGAGGAGGCCGGCGGCGACCGCCGAATCGACGCCCCCGCTCATCGCCACCACGACCCGCTGCCGCTCTGTCATCGTTCGTTTCCGGCGCCGCGGGTTCATTCGGGCCGAGCGCCGGCGCCTCAACCAGCCTAGCGTACGTTTCGGCGGGGCGGCCAATGGTATACTCGCCCTGCCACGACGGCGCCCCCGGCGCCGTGCCGGCGCACACGGAGACGCTTACTGGAGTCCGCCGACCTCGCCCAGCGCATCGCTGACCTGCTCTCCGACCGCCAGGCGGAAGACATCGTGCTGATGGACATCGGCAAAGTGTCGTCGTTCACGGATTTCTTCGTCATCGCGACCGCCACCAACCCCCGCCAGATGAACGCGCTCATCGACTCACTCGACCGCGACCTGCGCCCGGACGCGCGCCCGCTGCGCACCGAGGGCACGCCCGACAGCGGCTGGGTCCTCATCGACTTCGGCGATGCGATCGTGCACCTGTTCGCGCCCGAGGAACGCCGCTACTACAACCTCGAAGGCCTGTGGGCGCAGGGCGTGTCCGTCGTGCACATGCAGTAGCCGCGCGACGCGGCCGAACTCACGCCGCGAGATCGAGTTCTGATCCGGCGATCTCGTCCGGCAGATACTGGCGTAACGTCTGGACCTGGAATCGCAGATCGAGCCACGCGGTCGCCACGCCGTCCCGGGCAAGCGCGCGATACGAAGAGAAGAGCAACGCCCGATCGAGTCCCGTCAGTGCGATGGACTCGAGTGCGGCCACGGCCTGGTCCTCGGTCCACTCTCCCGCGGCCTGCTTGTTCCAGACGACGCCGGCCACGTAGTGCGACTGCAGCCGCACGCGGCCGTCCAGGTGGTCGCGCGTCGTGTTCTCGTTCAAGAGCACGACCGGCTGCTGGGACGCCGCGAGCACCGCTTCGGCGACGCTCCCCAGAATGAGCCGGTCCCACCCCCGGCGGCCACGCGTCGCCATGACGATCATGTCGACCTCAAGCTGCTCGGCAAGTCGCACGATCTCCGTCGCGGGGTCGCCGTGACGGACGACGTAGTCCGCTTCGAGATCTTCGCCCCGAAGCCCGACCTTCACGCCGGCCAGGTAATCCTTCGCCTCCCGAAGCGTCTCAGGGCTGAACGACCTCGGCAGCGCGACGACGTGCGCGAACACCATCGAGGCGGCCTGCGCTTTCGCGATCTCGATGCCATGCGTCAGCGCGATGCGATCGCGCGGAGATTGGTCCAGTGGTACGAGCAGCTTCATCGTGCAGGCCTCTCGGTGGAGGGCGCGCCGGACCCCGATGCAGTATCGCATCGTCGGTCGCTCGCGGTCATGCGGCGAAACCCGCATTTCTTCTTCGCTAGCGAGACGGTAGGCGGTTCGACAACGACTGTTAACGCTTCCGGGAACGCCGGCTCAGGTGCTGGATGAGCGCCGTGTAGCGTTCACCGCTGCCGCGAATCTCGACCCGCCGTCCCCGCGCGCCCTGGTAGTCGAGCCGGCACTGAAGGTACTCGCGCGGCATCTCGCGCATCGCCCGCTCTGGCCATTCGACGACGAGCACGCCGGCCGCGGCCAGCTCCTCGAGCGCCAGCTCGGCCACCTGCTCGGGGTCTTCCAGGCGGTACAGGTCGGCGTGGTACAGCCGGAGCGCCGCGCCGTCGTACTCGTTCATGATCACGAACGATGAACTCTTGATCGGATCGACGACTCCCAGGCCGCGGCCGATGCCCTGCGCGAGCACCGTCTTGCCGGCGCCCAAATCGCCGGACAGCAGCACGACATCGCTCGCGCGCAACAGGCGGCCGATACGTTCGCCGAGGCGGCGCGTCTCGCCCGGCGTCGCCGTCTCGAACACGAGGCCGCTCACGCGGATCCGCCCGCGCGCTTCAAGTGATCCCACCCGGCCACCGCGACATCGATCTCGCGGTCGTTCGCATCGAGCAGCCTCACGCCGCCCGGGCCTGCCCGCACGCGGCCGATGATGGCGAGCGGTGCCCCGAGCGCATCGCCCGTCGCTGCCAGCACGCCCTCCGGCGCTACGAGGATCAGCTCGTAATCCTCGCCGCCCGTTGCCGCGAGCATCGCCGCGTCATCGGGATACTTCTCGACGAGAGCGGTTTCGATCGGTATGCGCGGCATCCACACGTCGGCCGCGACGCCGCTCGCCTCGCACACGTGCCCGAGATCCTGCAGCACCCCGTCGCTGACGTCGATGGCGCAGGCGATACCGGCCGCGACAGCCGCGCGCCCCGCATCGACCCGAGGCCGCGGCCGCATGTGGCGCGCGATCAGTGCCGAATCCGACGGCGAGCGCGCGGCGCTGTCCCGCAGGCATCGCAGACCGCCCGCCGAGCCGCCGAGGGGTCCCGTCACGGCGATCGCGTCACCCGCGGCCGCTGCATCCCGGCGGAGGATGGCCGGCGCGCCGTCCACCCGGGCGGCCGTCCCGTACAGCGCCACCGTGATCGTGAGCACCGGCGAGGAGACGACGTCGCCGCCGGCGACGTCAACCCCGTACGCCCGCGCGCACTCGCCGATGCCGGCGTACAGCGCGTCGACGGTCTCGACGTCAGTCCCGGGCGGCAGGCAGAGCGTGACGAGGGCCACCGCGGGCTCGCCACCCATCGCCGCGACGTCGCTGACGTTCACGGCGAGCGATTTCCATCCCACGTCGCGCCAGTCCACGCGCCCCGGCAGGAAGTGCACGCCAGCGACGAGCGTGTCCGTCGTCGCGAGCGCGAACGCGTCCCCGGCGCGCCAGACCGCCGCATCGTCGCCGATGCCCAGCGTGACGCGATCGCCGGCCGGCGGCAGCGCCCGGCGCAGCCGCTCGATCAGTCCGAATTCGCCGATCTCGCCGACGTCCACAGGAACAAGGTTACCCGCTCGCCGGCAGCGCCGGGGCCGATGTTAGGATGGCGCATGCGCATCGCCATCGTGTCCGACGTCCACAGCAACCTCGATGCACTCGACGCGGTGCTGCGGCGGGCCGAGGCCGGCGGCTCGATCGACGCGCTGTGGTGCCCCGGCGACATCGTCGGTTACGGCCCGGAGCCTTCGGCCGTACTGGCCACCCTCCGCGCGCGGCCGTTGACGGCCGTGGCGGGCAACCACGACCTCGCCGCCTGCGGCCGCATGGGAACGGAGGAGTTCAACCGGGCTGCCGCACACGCGGCGGAATGGACCGGGAAGCAGCTCTCGCCATCCGAGCGCGCGTTCCTCGGCGGACTGCCGCGGACGGCGGTCGCGCCGCCGTTCACGCTGGTGCACGGCAGCCTCCGCGATCCGGTGTGGGAGTACCTGCTGTCCGGCGAGCAGGCGCTCGCCCAGTTTGAACTGCAGACCACGCCGTACAGCGTCGTCGGGCACTCGCACCTCCCGTTCTGGGTCGAGGAGGACGAACATGGGCGAACGCCGCGGTTCCGGGCGGCGGGCGACGGCGCCGAGACCGAGCTGGGCGATCGACGGCTGATCGTCAACCCGGGCAGTTGCGGGCAGCCCCGCGACGGCGATCCGCGCGCGTCGTTCGTGCTGTACGATGACGTCGCAGGCCGGATCACGTGGCACCGGGTCGAATACGACGTCACAGCGACGCAGGAGAAGATGCGGCGAGCGGGGCTGGACACGTGGCTGGCCGAGCGTCTGTCCGTCGGCCGGTAGGCCGCCCGAATGCCGAGAACAGCGGCAGACCGCCGAGGAACCATGCGGGCCGGCCCCCTCAGCATCGACATCGCTGCCGCCGCGGAGCTGCCGCGGGTGCTGGCGATGGACCCTCGCGTGCAGGACACGCCGGGCCGGCGTGGATTCCTGGAGCGTGCGGTCGATGCGGGCGAATGCTTCGTCGTGCGCGGCGGCGATGGCATCGAAGGCTTCGCGGTGTTCGATCGCTCGTTCTTCGGGCAGCCGCACATCGCTCTGCTGTACGTCGAGCCGTCGCGGAGGCGGCGCGGCGGCGCAACGGCGCTCATCCGGCACATCGAGTCGGTGTGCCCCGGCGACAGGCTGTTCACGTCGACGAACGAGTCGAACGTGGTCATGCAGAAGGTTTGCGAGGCACTCGGATTCGCCCGCAGCGGCTACGTCGAGAACCTCGACGAGGGCGACCCGGAGATCGTGTACGTGCGGTGGCTGCCCGGGCGCGGATCGAACGGCTGAACGCTGAAAGCTGAAAACTTCTCATGACCTGGACCATCGTCGGCCAAGAAAAGGTGGTGGACGCCCTTACCGGCGCCGTGAAGCACGGGCGGCTGGCCCACGCGTACCTCTTCGCCGGACCGGCGCACGTAGGCAAGACGATGGCCGCGCTGCAGTTCGCCCAGCTCCTCAACTGCACCGGCACGGAGCCGCCGTGCGGCCGTTGCCGCTCGTGCGAGCGCATCGCCGGCGGCGGCCACGCCGACGTCGAGATCGTGTCCGTCGGCGGTCTGTGCAGGGAATCTCAGCACGACCACGCGAAAGACAGCTCGCGCGACATCCGCATCTGCCAGGTACGGAGGATCGAGGACGTCGTCAGCCGCGCCCCGTACGAGGGCAGGTGCCGCGTGATCATCATCGAGCCGGCCGACGCGATGAACGAGACGACGCAGAACGCGCTGCTCAAGACGCTCGAGGAGCCGCCCGACGGCGTCGTGTTCATCCTCGTCACCGACCGCGAGGAGATGCTGCGGCCGACGATCCGGTCGCGCGTCCGGCGTATCGCGTTCACGGGGCTGCGGAAGGACGCGATCGAGCGGGCGCTCCGGACGCGCTGGGACGTCGACCCAGAGCGCGCGGCGCAGCTGGCGCGCCTCTCGCGGGGGCGTCTCGGCTGGGCGGTGCTCGCCCTGAACGACGAGCGCGTGGTGGAGCAGCGGCGGTCGGCACTGGACGCCGCGCAGGAGATGGCGTCGGCGCCGCTCAACGAGCGGTTCGCGTTCGCGGGCGAGCTGGGCGGCCGGTACACGCGCGACCGGGCGGCCGTGCAGGCGGTGCTGGAAGCGTGGGAGGAGTGGTGGCGCGACATCCTCCTGATCGCCGCCGGGCGGGAGAAACAGGCCGTCCACCGCGAGCGATTGGACAGCCTGCGACCGCTCGCGGCACAATGCGACGTACCGGCCGCGGTACGGGCGTTGCGCGCCATCGGCGATGCGCGCCGGCAGCTGGTGGACAACGCGAGCCCGGCGCTGGCCCTGGAAGTGATGATGCTGGCGCTCCCGGAGCTGCGAACCAACCCGGTGGCCGCTCGCCTCGCCGGACGGTGACGAACGACACGGTCCGGGAGGGCCTGACCTGATATGAGCGACCATCAGCGCGTGCCGGTCGGCGTGCGATTCAAAGAAGCAGGCAAGGTCTACTACTTCGACGCCGGCGAGTACGACGTCGACGTCGGCAGCTACGTCCTCGTCGAGACGTCCCACGGGCAGGAGATCGGCCGCGTCGTCATCGCCCCCGACCAGGTGGTGGCGAGCGAGATCAAGGAATCGCTCAAGGCGATCATCCGCGTCGCCACGCCGGAGGACCTCGATCAGTGGCACCACCTCAAGGAGCGCGCGGCCGCCGAGCTGCGCGAGGCGAAGCACGCCGTCGCGGACTCCGGCATCGACCTGCAGATCGTGTCGGGCGAGTACAACCTCGAGGGCACGCAGATCACCTTTTACTACACCGCTGCCGACCGCGCGGACTTCCGCCCGCTCGTGCGTGACCTCTCGACGCGCTTCGGCACCCGGGTGCAGATGCTGCAGGTCGGCGAGCGTGACCGCGCGAAGCTGATCGACGGCTACGACGTCTGCGGCCAGCGGCTCTGCTGCGCGTCGTGGCAGACGTCGTTTCCCTCCGTCTCGATCAAGATGGCGAAAGAGCAGGACCTGCCGCTGAACCCTCAGAAGATCTCCGGCGTGTGCGGCCGGCTGTACTGTTGCCTGACGTTCGAGCACGAGGGCTACCGCGAGCTGCGCGGTCAGATGCCGAAGGTCGGCAGCATGGTCTCGACGCCCGCCGGCGAAGCGAAGGTCAACAGCGTCAACGTCCTGCGCAAGACCGTGCGCCTGTGGCTCACCGAGCAACACCAGATCCTCGAGATGCCCGTCGCCGACCTGCAGCTGCAGTACGGCGTGACCGTGCGGCCGGTGGAGCTGGTGCGCGAGATAGAGGCGCCGCTGAGGCAGCCGGCGCCGGTCGAAGTGCCCGGCGCGCCCGCCGCCGGGGAGGCCGAGCGCATCGAAGCCGGCCCCGCGGCCGTTGAGGGTGCGCCCGGCGACGGCGCGGCGAAACGCCGGCGGCGCGGCCGGCGAGGCGGCCGCCAGCGTCGCCGCGGCGGCGAGGCGGGGGCACCGCCGTCGTCTCCCCAAGCGCCCCCCGGCCCGCCCGCCGGCCCATCCGCCTAGCGCACGCGCGCCCTGCGCGACAGACCAGACCCCGGCCGGGACGGTGCCGCACATCGGCGACCGCTTCCGGCCGACCTGCTCTCTGCTCTGTGTCGTCTGTTCTCGCGGCGCGCTAGCGCCGCGCCAGCGCCAGCCGCACGCCCATGCCGACGAGGACCGCGCCCGTAGCGCGCTCCATCCACGCCCGCACGGCGGGCCGCCGGAGGAGACCGCCCAACCGGTCGAGCAACAGGACCCACACCGTCAGCCACGCGGCAGCCATCAGCGCGAACGTGGCGCCGTGCGCGAGCATGCTCGCCTGCGGCATGTGCGCGGGATCGACGAATTGCGGCAGGAACGTGAGGAAGAACACCGCCAGCTTCGGGTTGAGCGCCGCGGACAGCGCGCCCTGCAACATCGGCGACGACGTCGCGGCGACGAGGCGCGGCGAGGATTCGCCGAACAACTCGGCCTCGGCGTTCATCGCGTCCCCACCTGAAGCGCGGCCCGAGCCGAACAGCGTCCGCGCGCCGAGTACGAGCAGGTAGGCCGCCCCGGCGAGCTTTACCGCCGAGAACGCGACCGCCGAGCCGGTGAGTATCGCCGAGAGCCCGGCGACCGCCGCCACGACGTGCACGCTGAGGCCGATCAGCGCTCCGCCGGCTGTCTTCAGCCCGGACGCCCGCCCGCGCGCGATCGTGTTGCGAGCCACGAGCGTCATGTCCGGCCCCGGCGCCAGGATCAGCAGGATCGATGCGCCGACGAAGTAATACGGTGACGGTCCGATGAGCGCGTGCACGGCGCATGATATCAGCGCCGTACGCGGCGATCAGGCCAGCGCCTGCACCCCGGCGACGGCCAGAACGACAATGCCCAGCGCCACCCGGTAATACACGAACGGGCGCAGCGAGTTCGTCGTGAGGAAGGCGAGCAGGAAGCGGATGCTCAGCCAGCCGACGATCGCCGCGCACACGAAGCCCGTCACGAAGAAGACGAAGTCGTCGCCGCCGAGCGTGCCGTCGGCGAACTCACCCACGACCGTGTACAGCTGCTTGAGGCCCGCTCCGGCGATCACCGGCGCGGACAGCAGGAACGCGAACGTCGCGGCCTCCTTGCGATCCATGTCGCGAAACAGGCCGGCGCAGATCGTCGATCCGGAGCGCGAGACGCCCGGCACCAGCGCGATCGCCTGCGCGAAGCCGATGATCGCGGCGTCGACCCACGTAAGCGCGCCCATCTCGCGGCGGCGCCGTCCGAGGGCCTCCGCGGCGAGAAAGACCGCGCTGAACGCGATCAGCATCGTGGCGACCAGCACGGGCGACCGGAACGCGTGCTCGATCGGCTTCTCGAGCAGCAGTCCGAGCACGGCGGCCGGAACGGTGCCGAGCACGATAAGCCAGGCCAGCCGACCCTCCGGATCACCGAACGAGCGCTCCCGCATCGTCCGCAGGCCGCCGAAGAAGAGCCGCACCCACGTCATGCCGAAGAAGACCAGCAGCGACAGCAGCGTGCCGAGGTGCAGCGCCGTGTCGAACGAGAGCCCGTAGCGGTCCTGCGAGACCCCCAGCGCTTTCTCGGCGATGATGAGATGGCCGGTCGAGGAGACCGGCAGAAACTCGGTGAGGCCCTGCAGGATGCCGAGCACCGCCGCCTTGAGGACGTCTTCGATCATCGGCGGAGACGGTTCGGCGGCAACGACGATTGCGTGTGCGTCACCAGCGCACTCTACGGAGCGACGGAGGTGCGGGCAACCGCCTCACCCGCCATCGATATAGGCACGCCGTGCGAATTGAAGGATGTTAACGTGTGCGCGGGTCCAGCGCATCGCGCAGCCCGTCGCCGATGAATGTGAAGCAAAGCATGAGCACGGCCACGGCGCCGGCCGGGAACACCACGTTCCAGACGTTGCGCTGGATCGTCGAATAGCCAGACGACACCAGCAGGCCAAGGCTGGCAGCTGGCGGCGGTATGCCGAGTCCGATGAACCCCAGCGCGGCCTCCGCGAAGATGGCGAACGGGATGCCGAACGTCGCCGCCACGATCACGGGGCCGAGCGTGTTCGGCAGCATGTGCTGCAGGACGATGCGCGATCGCGTGGCGCCGAGTGCGCGCGCGGCGATCACGTAGTCGCGCTCGGCGAGCGAAAGCATCTGGCCGCGGACGAGACGGGCGATGGTCGTCCAGCTTACGAACGCGATTGCGGCGATCACCATCATCTTGGGATTCGTGAGCACTGGGATGTCTCGCCCGGCGAGCACGGACCGCACGAGAATAATCGCGAGCAGGTCAGGGAACGCGTACGTGACGTCGGTGAACCGCATGAGGGCGTTGTCCGACAGCTTGCCCCCGAGCGCGGCGGACGCGCCGACGCTGAGGCCGATGAACAACACGATCGCCTGCGTCCCCAGACCAATCTGGAGAGAAATGCGGATGCCCTCGAGCGTGCGAGCGAACGTATCACGGCCGAGCTGGTCCGTGCCGAACCAGTGATCCATCGTCGGGCCGGACTGATTCGCCCCGGGAGTGTAATCGCGATCGTCGGCGCCGTATCGGCCGGTGGGGCCAAGGTACGCGCCGACGAAGCCGAGCAGCACGATCGTTATCAGCATGACCATGGCGGCGACCGCCAGCCTGTTCTTGACGAGGCGCCGCCAGGCGTCCGACCAGAGGCCGCGCTGGCGGCCGGGCAAGATTCCGCCGCCATAGTGGCCTTCGGTGGACTGTAGTGTCGCCCTTGCTGACATTAGCTGTACCGAATCCTCGGGTCGACGACCGCGTACGCCAGATCGATGAACAGATTCGCCAACGTGACGATGAGCGTATAGAACAGCGTGGTACCCATGATCGTCGCGTAGTCGCGGCGCACGACAGCGGCGATCGACTCACGTCCAAGTCCCGGGATGTTGAACATCGTCTCGACGATGAATGAACCGGTGACGAGCGCCGCGGCGATCGGCCCGATCACCGTGAGCACGGGTATCATCGCGTTCTTGATCGTGTGGTGGAAGACGACGGAGCTCTCGCGCAGTCCCTTGGCGCGGGCAGTGCGGATGTAGTCCTGGTGCATCACCTCCAGCACGCTCGAGCGAGTGATGCGCGCGATGTACGACGCGGGCAGCGCGCCCACGGAGACCACGGGCAACACGATGCGACGCCAGTCGTACGCGGCGGGATCGAATACGTCGCGGAGGTGCAGTGGTCCGCCCCAGCCGATCGTCCCGAAGATGCCGAACTGAATCGCGAAGATGACGACGAGGAATGAGCCGAGGATGAAGTTCGGCACGCTCGCGAACACCGTGGCGAAGACCACGCCAAGGTAGTCGAGCGGCCCGTTATGATTCAGCGCCGACATGATACCCAGCGAAAGCCCGACGACCGTCGCGAGGAGCAGCGCGAGCGTGCCGAGCTGGGCCGTCACGAAGAAGTTGTCCTTGATGATCGTGGAGACGTCGCGGTCGTTCTGGAACGAGATGCCGAGGTCGCCGTGAGAGACATCCCACAGGTACAGGCCGTACTGCTTCAATAGCGGATCATCGAGGTGATACCTACGATTGATGGCCGCGTTGGCCGCGGCGGGCCTCGCCTTGTCTTCGGTAAAGGGGCCGCCCGGAACGGCGTGCATGAGCAGGAAGGTGATCGTGGCAACCGCCCACAGGATCGGCACGACCCACAAGACGCGGCGAATCGTATATCCGGCCATATGTTTGCGGCGGCGGAGGCCGTTCTATCGACCTCCGCCGCCGGCGATCATTCCCGCTTCCGCGCGGCGCTCCGCGCTACTTCTTCACGAACCAGCACTCGACGCACCAGTTGCCCGCCGTGCCCGCGTCCAGCACGCCGTTCGGCGTCACGCCGCCGAGCTTGGAGCTGATGAGCCACGGTCGCGCGTTCTGGTAGATCGGCGCCGCTCCACAGAGCTTCGTCACCACCAGCTTTTCGACCTGCTGGTAGTTCTTGATACGAGTCGCGTCATCCGTGGCGCTTGAGGCCGCCTGGAATGCCGCATCGATCTCCGGGTCGGAGCATTCGTACATGTTGTTGCCGCCGCCGGTATCGAACAGGCCGATCAGGAAGTTCTCCGTGTCGGGGTAGTCGCTCTGCCAGCCACCCGGGAGGAGCTGGAACTCCTTACTGTTGAAGCGAGCCGAGCGCGTCTTGCCGTCGACGAACTCGGGCGTCACCGTGACGTTCAAGTTGTCCTTCCACGCCTTGATGAGGAAGTCGGCGAGGTTGCGGTTCGTCGCCGTGTCAGTCAGGAGGATCTTCATATCAGGGAAACCCTGCCCGTTCGGGTAACCGGCGTCGGACAGCGCCTTCTGAGCAGCCGCCTTGTCGAAGCCGATCACGTTGTCGAACGAATCGCCGCCCTGGAATCCAACGACGCCCTTCGCCACCCAGTACGTCGCCGGCGTGTACACGCCGTCGAAGACCACGTCGTTCAGCGTCTTGCGATCGACCGCCCGCGAGAGGGCAAGTCGCACCTCGAACTTGCTGAGCGCGGGGTCCTTCATCTGGATCTCGACAGCCGTGATGCGCGCGCTCGGTGACACGAGCAACTGGCTCTTCAACGACGAGTCGCCCTCAGCCGTCTTCACGTCCGTGGGCGCAATCTGTGTCGACTGGATCTCTCCGGTCTGGAACCCGCGGTACGCGACCGTGAGGTCATCAATGAACCGGACGGTAAGTTCCTGGATGGTCGGCTTCTGTCCGGTCCAGTTCGGGTTCGGCACCAGCGTCGCGTGGTCCTTCGGAACGACTTCCTTGAGCGTATACGGACCGTTGACGACGATGTTGGCCGGCTCGATCCACTTGTCGCCGAACTTCGCCACGACGTCGCTGCGGCCCGGGAACGTCACCCAGAGCGACATGAGGGTCTTGAAGTTCGGCACGACACGCCCGAGCTGCAGCACGAGCGTACTGTCATCGGGAGCCGTCGCGCCGATGGCAGCCGCGAGCTCCGCCTGCTTCGCCGTGTCCTCGTTCGTGTAGGACTCGTCGCAACCCTTCAGTTCGAGCAAGCCGGCACCCAGAATGTACTGGTACGGGCTGGCAACCACGGGGTCGCACGCTTGCTGCAGACCGAACACGAAGTCCTTGGCCGTAACGGGCTGCCCGTCGGACCACTTGTTGCCCGCCTTGATCTTGACCGTATACGTCGTGCCGGAAATCTGCGGGTCGCCGTCGGCCATCGCGGCGACGACCTTGACGCCGCCTTTGCCGTCGTCCTCGAGGTTGTAGAGACCTCGGAACATTATCCGCTGTATGCCGATGTCCTGCTCAAAGTTCGACCGGTGCGGGTCGTAGTACAACGGTTCCGCACCGAGGTTGACGGTGATCTTCTGCTGGTCGGCCGGCGCCTTGTCGCCGCCGGTCGTCGCGGCCGGGGTCTTGCCCCCGCCTGCGCCCGCGGTCGCCGTCTTGTCGCTACTGCTCGTTCCACCGCCGCACGCCACAGCCAGCACGAGCGTGGCCGAGATCAGCGCGGTGAACAGCAGAAACCTGCGGTTTCTTACGTTCATTCTCCCTCCTCCGAATCAAGGGCACTCCGGCCCTCCGTAACCGAGATGGGCCCGCGGGCCCGGAACGGCGGGTTTCGCTCTCGGCACACCTCCTTCATCGGCTATCGCCCAGGAATGATTCGCATTCAATGGCGATCGTATCAGCGATGTCAATATGCGGCAACGCACACGCGCCCCGGCCGGTGCGGGAATCGCAGCAGGAAACCTGCTGCCCCGCCGGACGGGGCTGTCGCGGCTGCGATTTCGTCCGGTACGGCAGCAGTCAAATCACGTGATCGAATTAGCGGACGGTCGCGAATATTCTCCGTCCCATGGCTCCTGCGCGTCCCGCGGGCAGCCGCTATGCTCTAGCATCATCGGCCGGGCGGAGTGTATCCGCAGATGCGAACAGGCCCCGCGACACACATGTCGCGCCACGGGCAGCGGCGGAGGAGCGAGATGACGACGGACACGAAGGACCTGTACGAACTCGGCACAGCACCGCCGCTCGGCCACGTGCCGGCGAAGATGCACGCGATGACGATCCGCCGCGAGCGCTTCGGCCCGCCGAAGGGCGCCTTCAAGCAAGAGGTCGTCCCGACGCCTGCCATCGGCCCGCGCGAGGTGCTCGTGTACGTGATGGCGGCCGGCATCAACTTCAACAACGTCTGGGCCGCGCTCGGCGTCCCCGTCGACGTGATCAAGGTGCACGCGCAGCAGGGCGATGACAGCGGCTTTCACATCGGTGGCAGCGACGGCTCCGGCATCGTCTACGCCATCGGCGACGAAGTGACCAACGTCAAGGTCGGCGACGAGGTCGTGATCCACTGCGGCGCCTGGGACCCCGCGGCGCCGGACGTGAAGGCCGTGGACGATCCGATGTTTGCGCCGTCGTTCCAGATCTGGGGGTACGAGACGAACTGGGGCAGTTTCGCCCAGTTCACGAAGGCGTGGGCGCACCAGGTGATGCCGAAGGCGAAGCACCTGTCGTGGGAGGCTGCCGCCGCGCCGACGCTCGTCGGATCGACGGCGTACCGCATGCTCACGAACTGGGCGCCGCACAACGTGCGCCCCAACGACGTGGTGCTCGTGTGGGGCGGCGCCGGCGGCCTCGGCTCCATGGCGATCCAGCTCGTGCGCGCGTTCGGCGGCATCCCGATCGCGGTCGTGTCGAACGACGAGAAGGGCGAGTACTGCAAGAAGCTCGGCGCGGCCGGATACGTCAACCGCAAGCAGTTCAGCCACTGGGGCCGCATGCCCGACTGGACCGACGACGAGAAGTACGGCGAGTGGGTGCGCGGCGCGCGCGCCTTCGGCAAGGCCGTCTGGGAGGCGCTCGGCGAGCGGCGCAATCCGCGCATCATCTTCGAGCACCCCGGCCAGGACACCATACCGACGTCGGTCTTCCTCGCCGACAACGGCGGCATGGTCGTGATCTGCGCTGGCACGAGCGGCTACAACGCCGACGTCGACCTGCGCTACCTCTGGATGCGGCAGAAGCGCCTGCAGGGCTCGCACTTTGCCAACGACGAGCAGGCCAACGCCTTCAACCAGCTCGTCATCGACAAGAAGATCGACCCCTGCCTGTCGCGGGTGTTCCCGTTCGACGGCGTCGGCGAATGCCACCAGCTCATGCACGACGGCAAGAACCCGGACGGCAACATGGCCATTCTCGTCGGCGCCCCGCGCGAGGGCATGACGACGCTGTAGGCCGCCTGAGCAGGTCCGTTCCGTCCGTAGCGCGGGCTGTTCAGCCCGCGCCGTGCAGCTTCACTGCAACGCCTGCGTCGGCCGGCGATTGAGCCGGTCATCGAGGTTCTCAGCGTCCGCGTGATTGTCGGCGCAGGTTCGGACGCGTAGTATTGCGGCACTGTCATGACGAAATGCATCGTCATCCGTAACCCCGCATCTCGCCGCAGCCTGAGCGGCGCCCGCCTCGAGGCCGCGCTCGACGAGGCGCGCACGGCCGGCTGGCAGGTCGAGGTCGTCGAGACGGCGCACGAGGGCCACGCCACGCAGATCGCGCGCGATGCCGCCACCTCCGGCATCGACGTCATCATCGTCGACGGCGGCGACGGCACGATCAACGAGGTCGTCAATGGCATCGCTCACTCGACCGTGGCGCTCGCCGTGATCCGCGGCGGCACGGCGAACGTCTGGGCGGGCGAGATCGGCACGAGCAACGACCCCGCGCAGGCGGTACGCGACATCGTGCGCGGCGTGCGGCGGCGCATCGATCTCGGCCGCGTCGATGCGCGCTACTTCCTGCTCATGGCCGGCATCGGCCTGGACGCCGAGATCGTGCCCCGCGTCCCACCGCGCGCGAAACGCTGGACCGGCCGCGTCGCCTACGTCGCGGCGGGCATCGTCGCGGCGTTGCGCACGCGTCCGTGGTCCGTGCGAGTGCGCGTGGACGGCGAGCCGCGCGACACCTCGCTCTACTGGATGCTGATCGGAAACACGCGCTCGTACGGCGGCGTTGCACGCATCACCCACCGCGCTCTCGCCGACGACGGCTGGCTCGACGTCGCGCTGATGCGGCGCGGCGGGCCGTTCCACCTGCTCGTCGACGGCGTCCGGCTGTTTCTCGGCCGGCACGACCGCTCGCCGAACATCGACTACCGGACCGCGAAGACGGTGGAGATACTGACGCCCGGGCTGCCGGTCCAGGTCGACGGTGAGCCGGCCGGCGAGACGCCGATGACCTTCGAGATCGCGCCGCTCGCGCTCGAGGTCATCGTGCCGGCGTCGCTGGCATCGCCGCTGTTCGGCACGCCGCCCGCGGCCGGTGCGAGCGCGCTCGGAAGCGGCACGCAGGGGCGCTGATCGGCGAGCGCCGCGGGCGCGGCAAGACGGCCTCGCTTCCCTGCGGGGCCGCCCGTTGCAAGATCAGAACTCGGAGCGCTAGTGCTGCGTCTGCGCCGTGTAGTCCGAGGGGCCGTACGCCGGCATCGACGGCTCGTCCTTGCCGCCGAGCAGCTTCTTGACGCCGATGATGGCTGCGGCAACGCCGAGCAGCACTACGAGTTTCTTCATGCGTCCTCCTCAGAGCGGCTGGTTCTTCCTCAGGTACACCACGGTACGCCCCGCGCCGCGCGCACCGCGACCGGGCCATCCCCCTATTACCAGCCCGTGCGCACCCGATCTCCTGCTCAGGAACACCTGCCGGCGACGGCGATCGACCGCCCGCACTCGCGCCTCTGCGTTCGCTTTCGGAGGGAACAACAGGTCAGCCGTCATTGCTCGGAGCGGAGAGAGATGACCTCCCGCGGCTGTCCATGCAAGCCGCGGTCGATGACACGAAGAGGCCGAATCCCGGAGCGGCAAGGTATACGAGGCGCTTCGCGTCGCGATCGACCGCGAATCCGACTGCGCCGGCGATCGTCATGATGAGCCCGACCACCGCCATTCCGCAACTGATCTGAAGGAGGCGGGAGATACCGCCAACCATGACATATCCGAAGAGATACGGGATGAGCATCAGTGCCGCGGCCACCGCAACCAGGGGATCACCGTAAGCCCCGACGATAAACAGGCATGCCGTGATCGCTGCCGGCAATCCAACCGCCGCGATGTCGATCGGCATCCACAAAGCATGGCCGGATCGTGCTCGGTTCACAGCGCACCCACCTGTTCCGCCGGCTTGCCCGGAGGCGTTCCTCGTGCCGGCCCAATCGGCGAACCGTCGAGATGCTTCCACGTTGCAGCCTGAACCCGGCTGGCGACCGACGTCGGCTTCTAGACGCTCATGTTAACCCGGTTGACGCACAGGTTCGAGGCCTCGCTCTATCCGCTTCTCGCCTCCCGCTTCCAGCTTCCAGCTTCCCGCTTCTCGGCCCTAGCTTCCCGCCTCTCACCTCTCACCTCTCACCTCCCATTGCCCACCCGCCTCGACCCTCCCGCTTCTCTCCTCCAACCAAGTACCATCGATGCATGCCTGACTACGTGACCTTGCCCGAGCAGCGCGTGCCGGTGGTCGCCGCGTGCGACGTGCTCGTCGTCGGCGGCGGAGCGGCCGGCATGTCGGCGGCGATCGCGGCGGCGCGGCAGGGCGCCGACGTCGTGCTCGTCGAGCGCTACGGCTACCTCGGCGGGCTGGCGTCGGGTGGACTGATCGTCCTGCTGCTCACGCTCGATGACGGCGACGGCCGACAGGTGATCGCCGGCCAGTGCCAGGAGCTTGTCGACCGCCTCCACGCGCGCGGCGCCTGCTTCTATCCGTCGAAAGACGAGTGGGGCCGCTACGACGAGGCGCTTGTCGAGAAGTGCCGCCGCTGGGGCCTCGTGTGGGGCTCCGGACCGCATCGCGTCCGCTACTCCGTGGCGTACGACCCGGAGGAGTTCAAGTTCGTCGCCAACTCGTGGATCGCCGAGGCCAAGGTACGCCTCATGTACCACCGATGGGCGAGTGACGTCATCGTCGAGGGCGGCGCCGTCACGCACGTCGTCTTCACGTCGAAGGCCGGCCGCCAGGCCGTGCGCGCCTCGTACGTCATCGACGCCACCGGCGACGGCGACGTGTTCACGATGGCCGGCGAGGCCTCGTCGACAGAGCGGATCCACCCGTGGCTCTGGTTCCGCATGGCCGGCGTGCGCGATGTCGACGCGGCGCTCGATGCGCGCGGCGGGTACTTCTTCAAGACTACGAACCCCGGTCAGGTGCTGATGCCGTGGGGCGCTGCTGAGCGTATCGAGCGCCGCATCGACGCCACGGACCCGGACGACCTGACGTTCGCCGAGGTCGAGTGCCGCCGCATGGTGATGGACGAGGTCGCCCGGCTGCGCGCCCAGGTGCCCGGCTTCGCGGAGTCCTACCTGACCGACGTCGCACTGACGCTCGGCGTCACCGAGTCGCGCCGGCTCACCGGCGCCTATACGCTCGCTCGCGATGACGTCAACCACGTGTTCGACGACACGATCGCCACGACCGGACACTGGACGAAGTACGGCGCGCTCTACCACATCCCGTACCGCAGCCTGCTGCCCCGACACGCCACGAACCTGCTCGCCGTCGGCCGATGCATCAGCGTCGACCATCGCGTCCACCACGCGACGAAGGAGATCCCGCCGTCCTTCGCCACCGGCGAGGCCGCCGGCATCGCGGTAGCGCTCGCGCACCGCGCCCGTGCTACGGTGCAAGAGGTCGATGTTCCGTCGCTGCAACGCGCGATTGTGCACGCCGGGGGGTATCTGCCGGATACCGGTGCGACAGACGACAGACCACAGACGACAGAGCGTTAACGACAACAGCGCTTTAGTTGCGCGACAGCTTCGGACAGGAGGACCCCGATGCCCGACGCACAACCGTCCGCTCCGTTCCTGCGCGACACGTGGGACCGCATGGCCGCGACGTACCACGACGAGGAAGACCCGCGGTTCGCTCCCGCCGTCGACCACGTGATCGCGCGGGCCGAGCTGCGCGCCGGCCACGCTGTGCTCGACCTCGGCACCGGCACAGGCTCCGTCGCGCTGAAGGCCGCGATGTTGGTCGCGCCGGCCGGCAGCGTCCTCGCCGTCGACCTCAGCCCGGAAATGCTGCGCGTGGCGAGCGCGCGCGCCGCCGACGCCGGCGTGACGAACATCGCGTTCCGCGAGGGCAACGCGCAGGCCATCCCGTCGCTCGACGCCTCGATCGACGTGCTGACGTCGTCGCTGTGCCTGATGTTCGTGCCGGACCGCGCGGCCGCAGCGCGAGAGTGCGCGCGCGTGCTTCGGAGCGGCGGCCGCTTCTCGGCGGGGGTGTTCGGTCCGCCGGAGCGCAACGACCTCGTCCACATGCAGCAGATCCTCGGCCGGTTCGCGCCGCGGAAGCCGCCGCCCGGCGTGGGACCGGCAGCGCTCGCCGACCCGACGGAGTTCCTCGGCCAGCTGCGCGACGCCGGCATCGAGGCGAGCGCCGACCGCACGTCGTTCGAGTTCACCTTCGCCAGCCTCGACGCGGCGTACGCCGCCACGATGCGCATCACGGCCGGCAGCATCGCCCCGGAACGCGAAGCCGAGATCAAGGCGGCGCTCGCTGCGGAGATGTGGCCCGACCCCGCGTCGCCGCGCGTCATGCGCCAGGAACTGGTGCTGATCAGCGGCCGGCGGGGGTAGAGATCGCGGCCGCGGCTAGTCGCCGGACAAGCGCTGCTGTATGGACTCGAGTCTGCTGTCCGCGCGCTTCGCGAGCCGCGTGAAGTCCACCGGTATCGTCTCGGCGCGATCGAACGGATCGCGCTCGGGCTGAAATGCTACGGTTGCGATGGTCCGCCCGCGCCGAATGAGAATCACGTAGTAGTTGGCGTCGGTAGGAAGCCCTCGCGTCGTAAAGCGCCACCCCACCGCATCATCGCCCAGGGCAGGCACATCGATCGGATCCCAGTGCCGGCCAAACGATCTGCCGTCGAGCGACGCGAGGCATTCAGCCGGCAGGGCTCGGCGTACTCCCTCGATGAGCGTGCTCGCGTCACGCCCCTCATAGACCTCCACCTTGTTCGCGACGTACTCCTCACGCGATCCACGGAACCCGGTGGTCGTCTCCGCCAACGGCTCCGGTGGCCTGTCGTCCGAGTTCTTGCATTCGGCCTCTTCGTTTATCCGCCCGCACGGGCCCGGGGGATCGTGCACCCAGCCGACCGGCATGTCATCGAGCGTCAGCATCCCGCCTGGTAGCTTCTCAGCCACGGCCGCTTGCGGAATAGGCGAGGGAACGCACCCCTCGCCGGTCGCGTACGTCGGCTCCGGCATCGGTCCAACGAGCTCGAGCTTTGCCGCGGCCAGTTCGCCGACTTGCGAGAGGACCGTCGCCTGGTTCTCGTTGGTCAGCACGCTCACGATCGCGACAAGATCGCCTCGGCGAACGTAGACCGCTCCGATGCCTGTAAGTCCGAACGAGTTGCGAACCGCGACTGATTCATCACCAAGTTGCAGAACATCGACGAGTTCGCGTCTGCGTTGGTCATCTGAACCGCTCGCGACCAACATCGAGCAATTGCGCTTCAACGCACGCATCAGATCAGAACCGCCGCCAGTCCCGAATGCATACACCCACTGATTGAACCCGTCGAACGCCTGGCCCGTTACGTTCTTGACCGACTCCGTGAACCCCGCCAAGGGCGCCGGTATGGGCGTTTGGCAGTCAACTACGCTGGACCAAGAGACCCGGTCGGCGCGGGACCCGTCCGCCCGCCCGGCACCACTGACATCTGCTTTCGTCAGGAGGGCTCGCCGCAGCCGGCAGTGCGCCTCGTCATCACGAATCCCGATGACGCTCCGCCATTTCGAGGGATCTGGCGTGGGCGTGCCGACGCGCGCAGCCTCGGCAGTCGCGGCGCTGAGGCAAGCCGTTTCGCCCACTGCCGTGCGCGAGGAGTCGCCGCCGCGGTGCACGATCGGCGCAAGTGCGACGACAAGAACGCAGGCCGACAGGATCGCTGCCCTTCGCATGAGCACGAGCATGACGCCCGAAGGATAGCGCAATTGCGCGCCCCCGCCGCTCAGTACCCGCGCGCCGGGTCCACGACGTTCTCCAGCGGCTCGCGGCGCAGGTACCGGCCGAGGTTGCGCGCGAAGATCTCGACCACGCGCTGGTTGTAGATCTCCGTCCCGCCGCTGATGTGCGGCGACACGATCACGTTCTCCATGTCCCAGAACAGGCTCTCCGGCGGCAGCGGCTCCTGCTCGAACACGTCGAGCGCCGCGCCGGCGATGCGGCCCGCGAGCAGCGCATCGATCAGCGCCGCCTCCGCCACCACCGGCCCGCGCGCGATGTTCACCAGCACCGCCGTCGGCTTCATCGCCCGCAGCTCGGCCTCGCCGATCATGCCGCGCGTGTCCGGCGTCAGCGGCATGCTCAGCACGACGAAGTCGCTCGCCGCGAGCAGGCGATGCAGCTCGCCCGGCGGCATGATCTCGTCGGCGTTCGGCGCGCTCGATCGCTCCGTCGCCGACCGCTTCGTGGCGATCACGCGGCAGCCGAACGCCTTCGCCAGCCGCCCCACCTCCTCGCCGATGTGACCGAAGCCGACGACGCCGACCGTCTTGCCGAACAGCTCGCGCGGCGGGAATCGCGTCCACTCGTGCCGCGCCTGCGCCCGCATGTACGTCGGCGCGCCCTTCGAGAACATCAGCATCGACGTCAGCACGAACTCGCCGATCGGCGTCGCGTGCAGCCCGCTCGCCGTCGTAACCGTCACGCCTGCCTCGATGAAGCCGCTGTTGAGGAGCCGGTCGGCGCCCGCGCTCGTCAGCTGGATCCACTTGAGGCGCGGCGCGACTTCTCCGAGCGTCAGCTTTCCGGGGTCCGCGCCGTCCGGCGCCGCGTGCGAGAGCGCTGCGCTCAGCTCCGCGCCCCAGAAGCCGAACACGACGTCCGCCCGCGCGAACGCGCCGTGCAGCCCCTCGGCGACGGCCTCCCGCTCGCGCTCGCTCGGGTACTTCGCCCCCCGCAGCAGCCGACGCTGGTCCTGCCCCAGCAGCTCGATCTCGATCCGCTCCGCATCGACCGCCCGGATCCGCTCAATCAGCTCCGGCTCCAACGCATACGTGATGAGCACCCGCAGCTTCTCACTCACGATGTCCGTCCTCTGCTCTCTGCTTTCTTTTCTCTGCTTTCTGTTCTCACTCCGCCCACACGTCGGTCGCCAGCAGGTCGGCGTACGTCTCGCGGCGGCGGATCAGGCGCGCATCGCCATCCTTCACCGCCACGACGGCGGGCTTGAGCGCCATGTTGTAGTTGCTCGCCATCGTCAGGCAGTACGCGCCCGACGCCGGCAGCGCGATGACGTCGCCGGGCAGCGTGCGCGGCAGCCGCGCGTCCTTCACGAGGATATCGCCCGACTCGCAGTACTTGCCGGCGATCGTCACCGTCTCCACGGGCTCGTCGTCGGCGCGGTTGACGACGACGGCCTCGTAGCGGGCATCGTAGATCGCCGGGCGGATGTTGTCGGCCATGCCGCCGTCAACCGACACCCACGTGCGCAACCCCTCGATCTCCTTGCGCGCGCCGACGGTGTACAGCGCGACGCCCGCCCTCGCGACGAGCGACCGCCCCGGCTCGACGAACAGGTGCGGCAACGCGAGCCCGTTCTCGGCGCAGCGCCGCTTGAACGACGAGACGATCTCCTCGGCGTACGCCTCCACCGGTGGCGCCGGCTGCTCGCGCAGGTACTGGGCCGCGAATCCGCCGCCGGGGCTGTACTCGCGGAAGTGGAGGCCGTGCTTGCGCACCATCTCGGCCGCGAACCCGAGCATGACGCGGTTCGCCTCGTCGTACGGGGACAGGTCGAACAGCGGCGACCCCAGGTGGCAGTGCAGCCCCACGAGATCGACGCCGCCCAGCCGCTGCGCCTCGGCGACGGCGCCCTCGGCCGCGCCGGTGCTGATCGGAAAGCCGAACTTGGTGTCGAGCGTGCCCGTCGTCGTCTTGGCGTGGGTGTGCGCATCGACGCCGGGTGACAGGCGCAGGATGATCGGCTGCTCCCGGCCCATCGCGCGCGCCAGCCGATCGATCAGCTCCAGCTCGTGGAAGTTGTCGACGATGATGCGGCCGACGCCGGCGTCGAGCGCCTCGCGTAGCTCCTCTTCTCCCTTGTTGTTGCCGTGAAAGTGGCAGCGCGCCGCCGGGAATCCCGCCGCCAGCGCCACCGCCAGCTCGCCGCCTGACACGATGTCCAGCCCGATGCCGGCGTCGCGCGCGATCGAGGCCATGAAGCGGCTCAGGTACGCCTTCGACGCGTACGTCACCTCCGTGTCGCCGTGGCGCGACGTGAACGCGTGCACGTATTCGTGGCACGTCGCGCGCAGCTCCGCCTCGTCGAAGACGTAGAGCGGCGATCCGAACTCGCGCGTCAACTCCTGCGCGTCGCGCCCGCCGATGCTCAGCCGCCCGTCGTGGACGGCCGCCGTGCGCGGAAAGATCGATGCGTACGCCGGGTCAAATGGCATGGTGGATCGAGTATACGGATGGAGCGGGGCGAGAGCACGGGCGCGACGCCGATTGCGACCGTTAACAATCGATAGATACGTAGCGATAGGGTCTATAATGCCGCATGCCATCCGCGCGGGAGACGGACCCCATCGCGCTCATCACAGGGCCGGAGTTGCCCCCGCGACCGTATCGGTGCCAGCACTGCCGCGTCGTCGACGTGTACGCCGATCGACTACCGACTGGCGGTGAGAAGTGCCGGCATTGCGGTGCGGCCATCGCCTCGGCCGACGTCGTGGCCTACGCCACGATTGGGGTTCGCATGATTGCCCTATTCCTAGACGCGCTAGTGGTGGGCTTCCCCACGATGGCGCTGCTGTTGTTTGTCGGCTGGATAGAGACGGACTTGGCGCCGAAAGACATACGCGGGCGAGTAACGCAGCCAGCGGCATTCTGGATCGCGGTCTCGTTCATCGCGATCGTGGTGACGATTTCCCTCGCCTATCTCTTGATCGGAAACGCGCGCGGGAGGACGATCGGAAAGCGCGCGACCGGCCTCGCGGTGGTCGACGCCGTCACAGGTTACGCGCCGGGCACCGCGAGTTCGCTCACCCGCACGGAGGCCCAAGCATTGACCGTCCTCACGCTTGGGGTTGGATATGCCATGGCCGTTCGTGACCCGCGACGGCAGACGCTGCACGACCGAATCGCGAACACAATCGTGATTGACATCTGACGACCGGTGCCCCTTCGCATCCTCCCCCTTCCCGCCGCCACCCCCTACACTCCCGGCGGCGACACCCACGTAGCTGCAGCCGAGGGATCACATGCCAACGAAGACCGCCCGCACGACCACACGCCCCCGCCGCGCACTCGCCACGCCTGAGCCGGAGATCGCCGGGCCGGTGCTGCTCTGCGATGAGCGCGGGCGGCTGAACCCCGACGCCGTCGGCTGGTCGACGCATCCGCTGCACACCTGCAACGTCACCGGCCACGCGCCGCGCAAGAAGAAGTGGAACTACTGGGCGATCCACACCGACAAGTTCCTCTTCTCCGTCACCATCGCCGATGTCGACCACCTCGTCCTCGCCTTCGCCTACTTCCTGGAGTTCGAGACCTCCCGCTTCGTCGAGCGTTCCACCATCCTGCCGCCGGGCGCGCTGGCGCTGCCCGAGACGGTGCGAGCCGGCACCGTCTTCGAGCAGGGCGGCGTGCGCGTCGCGCTCGAGAACGAACGCCGCGGCACGCGCATCACCGTGCAATGGCCGGACTTCCTGAACGGCACGCTCGCGGCGGACCTGCTCGTCGAGCAGCCGCGAGACCACGAGACGCTGAACGTCGTCATCCCGTGGAGCCGCGACCGCTTCCAGTTCACGTCGAAGCAGAACACGCTGCGCGCGAGCGGCACGATCGCGCTCGGCGACGAGCGGATCCGCGTCCGCCGCCGCGATGGCTTCGCCTGCCTCGACTTCGGGCGAGGCATCTGGAAGAATCGCACGGCCTGGAACTGGGGCGCCTCTTCGAGCGTCCTGCCGGACGGACGCACGCTCGGCTTCAACCTCGGCGGCAAGTGGACCGACGGCACCGGCATGACCGAAAACGGCATCTGCGTCGATGGCCGCCTGAGCAAGCTGAGCGAGGACATCCCCTTCGTCTACGACGAGGCGAACTTCATGAAGCCGTGGACGATCCGGGCAAGGTCGAAGCGCGTCAGCCTGCGCTTCACGCCGTTCTACGAGCGCGTCTCAACGGCGAAGGCCGGCGTCCTCTCGTCGGAGGTGCACCAGATGTTCGGCCACTACACCGGCACCGTCGTCCCCGACGACGGCCGTCCGATCGCCGTCGACCGCGCCTTCGGCTGGATCGAAGAGCACAAGGCGCGGTGGTGACAGGAGTCAGTAGTGAGTAGTTCGTAGTTGGTAGACGAAAGGCCCCGAGAGGGGGCCTCTACGAACTACTCACTACAAACTACAAACCTCAGCCTTGGTGCCGCGTGCCCTCTACAAGGGCGACCTGTTGTAGATAACAGGCATCTTCCCGTTCCACGTGTCCCATGTGTCGTCGTCGGTCATCAGCTCTGCCATGAAGTGCGCCACATTGATCCGGCTGGTCCGGCCGGCATTGAAGACCGCACTTCGAGTAGGTGAAGGGTAGACCTCGTACCCCGAAACCGCGCTCTCATCGATCAGGGTGTCCGGACGGACCGCCGCCCACTCGATCGCCGCGTTCTTCTGGCCCACCTCGGTGCGCAGATAGTCAGCCGCTTTCTCATTGTCAGCGTGCGGGGGCACCAGCAGGCGAATGAGTCCGAGGACGCACTTCTGCGGAAACGAAACCCGTTCCGGGATATCGCGGTTGCTGTTGCCGGCGGTGTTCATGAGCACGAACCTCACCGGCCGCCCGGGATTGTTCGCGTTGATGGCCCCGCAGAGCCGGCGCGTGGCATCGGTCACCAGCCTGCGTGGCCGGCCGAAGATGCCCTTGAGGTTCAGGTTATGCCCCAGACACGAAGCCAGCGCGTCACACCCGCTGACGTGCCGGGCCATCTCATCGTCGCTGAGATCGAGAACGCTCGCGTGGATCACGGACATGCCACCGTGGCCCCTGACGTCGTCGGGCAACCCGTCAGGCGATCGCACGATCGCCTTCACGTTCAGGCCGCGATCCAGCAGTTGCCTCACGAGCAGCCGGCCGGTGGCGCCGCTCGCTCCAACAACGAGGACCGTCATCGTTCTTCCTCCGCATGGGTTGGTTGTAGCTGGCAGACAAAAGGCCCCGGAGTGGGGCCTCTACGAACTACTCACTACCAACCACGAACTAGATGTCCAGATTCTTGACCTGGGTCGCGTGGCCGGTGATCCACTTCTTCCGCGGCGCCACTTCATCGCCCATGAGGGTGGCGAAGATCTCCTCGGCCTTCATCG
>CAYJMJ010000010.1:0-3115 GCA_964371095.1 uncultured Dehalococcoidia bacterium
CAGGCGATCACCCTCGCGCACTCGTCGATGCAGTTCTCGCAGACGTTGTACCGGCTGACCTGATCGACGAGGACGAACTTCACCTGGTCGCTGTTCTGGCGGCAGAACGCGCAGACGGGCCGTCGCTCACTCGAAGTGACCGGGCTCTTGGCGCGTGTGCGCCTGTGGCTTGGTCTCGTACGTACGGTAGTCATGACGGCATGCTATCGCCCACGCGCTGCCTCATCAATTAGACGATTCGAAAACGTTCCGACGCAAGCCCTACGCCTTCGCCGGCTCCGCGCGCCGGTACTTGTCCGCGAACTTGAAGTCCGGCGACTGCGTCAGCGCCACGTACGAGCCGAACCGCGCGTCGGCGCCGTCCGCCAGGTCGAGCGGGTCGTAGTGGTCGTCCTCGTCCGGCCCGAACTCCCGCACGATGCCGTACAGCGTGTTGCGCTCCGCCGGTATGCGGCCCATCTCGCGGATCAGCGCCCGCATCTCCCGCGGCGCCATCCGCTGCCCGTAGATCGCCCCCGCCGACGTCGAGATGCTCTCGTTGATCAGCGTGCCCATGAAGTCGTTACAGCCGGCGTCGAGCGCCATCTGCGCGAGCTTCGGTCCCTCCTTCACCCACGACGCCTGCAGGTTCGGGATCCAGTTGTTGAGCATCAGCCGCGACACCGCGTACATCTTCATCACTTCCGCGCCCGTCGCGCCGCCGCGCAGCCCATCGACGAGCTTCTTCGCGTACATCGGCGATTCCGACGCGATGAAGCTCAGCGGCACGAACTCCGTGAACCCGCCCGTCTCCTTCTGAATGTCCCGCAGCAGCCCGATGTGCGCCGCCTTCTGCCGCGACGTCTCGACGTGCCCGTACATGATCGTCGACGTCGTCGGGAACCCCACGCGATGCGCGGTCGTGATCACCTCGACCCACTGGTCGCGCGTGATCCGCCCGGCCGAGATGCGATCGCGCACCTCCTGGTCCAGGATCTCCGCCGACGTGCCCGGCAGGCTGTCGACGCCCGCCGCCCGCAGCGCCCGCAGGTACTCCTCGATCGAGCAGCGTGATCGCACCGCGCCGTACAGCACTTCCTCCGGCGAGAAGCCGTGGATGTGCATGTCGGGCAGCTGCCGCTTGATCGCCTTCGTCAGCTCGAGGTAATAGTCGCCCTCCATCTTCGGCGGCAGCCCCGCCTGCACGCAGATCTCGCGCGCGCCGAGGTCCCACGCCTCCTGCGCGCGCCGCACGACCTCCTCCATCGGCAGGAAGTACGCCTGCTCTTCCCGATGGTCGCGGCTGAACGCGCAGAACCCGCAGTGCTTGATGCACACGTTCGTGAAGTTGATGTTGCGGTTGATCACGTACGTCACGACGTCGCCGACCGTCCGCCGCCGCAGCTCGTCGGCCGCAAGCATCAGCGCCGTCAGCGCAGGCCCCCGCACGTCGAACAGCGCCGTCCCCTCGTCGACGCTGATGTCCTCCCCGTCCAGCGCCTTGTCGAGAATCCCCGCGATCTCCCGCTCGACCGGCAGCGCCACCCGATTCCAAGGCGCTCTGAGCGCTGCCGCCTGCGGTCCCTGTGCTGTTTGCTGTTTGCTGTTTGCTGTCTTCGTGCCGTCTGCTCTCTGCTCTGTGCTCTCTGCTCGCGACGCTCTGTTGTCTGTTGTCTGTTGTCTGTCGTCTCGTCGCTCTTTGCTGTTTGCTGTTTGCTGTTTGCTGTCGTCTGCCGATCTGCTCTCTGCTCTCTGCCCTCTGTTCTCGCCCCGCGCTACCATCGCTCTTCCTCTCGCCTCACAAGCCCGTCGCCGTCCGCCAGCCGCTCGATGGCCGGCCGGATCGCGTCGGGGATGAATCCCGCTCGTCCTTCGTCTTCACGCACGTACTCCGGGTACACCCCGAGCCGCTCCCGCAGCTCGAAGCCCGCTTCCGCGCACGTCTCCTTCAACTCCACCAGGTTCGGCCACGGCCGCTCCGGGTTGATGTGGTCCTTCGTCACCGGCGAGATGCCGCCCCAATCGTTGATGCCGGCCAGCAGGTACGCGCCGTGCGCGTCCGGGGTCAGGTTCGGCGGCGCCTGGATGTTCATCTCCGGCCCGAGGATCAGCCGCGCCGTCGCGATCGTCCGCAGCATCTCGAACACGCTCGGCTCGTCCTTGTGTCGCATCGCGATGTCTTCCTTCACCCGGAAGTTCTGCACGATCACTTCCTGGATGTGGCCGTAGCGCTCGTGCAGTTCGCGGATCGCCAGCAGCGAATCGACCCGATCCTCCCGCGTCTCGCCGATGCCGATCAGGATGCCCGTCGTCCACGCGACGCGCTCCTCGCCTGCGATGCGCATTGTCCGCAGCCGCTCCTCGGGCACTTTGCCGGGGCAGTTCCAGTGCGCCTGGCCGCGCTCGTGCAGCCGCAGCGACGTCGTCTCGAGCATCATCCCCATCGACGCGCTGACCTCGCGCAGCGAGACGATCTCGTCGCGCTCCATGATCCCCTGGTTGACGTGCGGTTGCAGCCCCGTCTCCCGCAGCACCCGCTCGCACATCTCGCGCACGTACGACGACATCGTCCGGTGCCCGTACCGCGCGAGGTCACCGCGGACGACGTCGTAGATCTCCTCCGGCCGCTCGCCGAGCGAGAACAGCGCTTCCTTGCAGCCCTGCCGCTGCCCCGCGCGCGCGACGGCGAGCACCTCGTCCGGCGTCATCGTGTGCGCGATGGGATCGTGCGGTCCGCGCGCGAACGTACAGTAGCCGCACTTCTGCCGGCAGAGGTTGGTCAGCGGAATGAACACCTTCCGCGAATACGTGACGGTCGTCCCGTGCCCGCGGCGGTTCAGCTCCGAGGCAGCAGCCATGATCGCCGCCAGCTCCGCGCCGTCCGCCCCGATCAGCCGGTAGCCGTCCTCGGCTGACAGCCGCTCGCCGTCCAGCACCCGCTCGACGATGTCGTGGATGCTTCCGGTGGCCGTCTCGATCTTTGTCATCGCGGTCAGGTTCTAGGTCCTAAGTTCTAGGTTCTCGGTCCGTCGCCGCGGGCGACAAAAAAGCCGCACCGCAGCGTCACGCTATGCGCGACGTCCGCGGCCCGGCGACTGGCTGTAACCGCCAGCAGGCATCACCCGCCAGGTCGAAT
>CAYJMJ010000010.1:3215-5853 GCA_964371095.1 uncultured Dehalococcoidia bacterium
TACCCTCCCCGCCGTGAGCCTTCGACTCCGCGCCGCCCGCACCGCCGACCTGCCGGCCATCTACGACCTCATAGAGCAGTGCTTCCCCGAGGCCCCGCGCCCGCTCTTCGTCAACCAGACCGAGGCCGATGCGACGTTCCGCCTGCGCCACGCCCGCCTCGCCGTCGACGACGGCCGCGTGCTCGGATACGTGCGCATCTTCGCGCGACGCATGCTCGTCCGGGGCGTGCCGGTCGCCGCTGGCGGCATCGGCTCCGTCGCCACCCACCCCGACGCACGTCACAGCGGCATCGCCTCCGCGCTCCTCGCCGACGCCATCGAGCAGATGCGGCGCGAGGGCATCGCCGTCTCGTTCCTCTTCACCGGCATCCCCGGGTTCTACGAGCGCCTCGGCTACCGCATCGTCCGTGAGCCGTTCTTCACTGCCGATGCCGCCGAAGCGGCCCGCGCGGCCGCGTCGTCGCTGTACGACGTGCGTCCGGCGACCGACGCCGACGTTCCCCGGCTGCTGGCCCTCTATCGCACCGCCACCTCCGGCACGACCGGCGCCATCGCCCGCACGCGGCGATCGTGGCGCGACGCCCAGCGCTGGCTCGCCGAGGCCGACGGCGCCGCGTTCGTCGCCGAACGGCACGGCCGGCCGACCGCCTACATCCGCACGCGCTGCCGCACCTACGGGCACGAGATCATGGAGTTGGAACACCGTCGCGGCCACGAGGACGCCGTCGCGCCGCTCGTTGCAGCGGCCGGCCGCCTCGCGCTCGCGCACGACGAGCCGCTCGTCACCACCGCGCCCGACGGCCATCAACTGACGGTCGCACTCGCCACGCTGCCGTCGACGCGCTCAACGACCGACGTCCGCTACCCGATGATGATCCGCGTGATCTCGCTCGACGAAATCCTGCGCGCCCTGCTGCCGTGGCTCTCGACGCGCGCCGCCGGCCACCCCGGCCCGCCGTTCCGCCTGCGCCTCAACACGATCGACGAGTCCGCCGTCCTCGACGTGCGCGCCCGCTCCGTCGCGCTCCGCAACACCAACACCGCCGACGTCGATCTCGATGCGAGCGCCACCCTCGACGCCCTCCTCGGCCAACGCCTCCCCGGCCGCGTCGCCCGCCCGCGCCCCAACGCCCCTCTCCGCAACCGCCTCGACGCCCTCTTCCCCGAAACCCCACTCCACTTCTGGAACACCGACCGGATCTAACGCGGCGGGCAGCGCTCCGAAATTAGCGCCATCCCCGTCTTCCCATCGCTCCCCTTCCCTTCAGGGAAGGGGCTGGGGGTTAGGTGCTGCGGCCAACAGGACCCGAGCATGCCGACCGCATTTGACGCGGCCCGAACCGGCGCGTCGAGACCTGGCCTAGTTGCCGCCGTAGATGTTCGCCCAGGGGCTCGTGGCCGTCGCCGCCAACTGGAGGGGCCCCATGTCGGTGGTGCCCCCGATGAAGTATGCCACCCCCCCGTTGGTGAGGGAGCTGTTGCGGAAGACCGTGTTAGCCCATCCTTCAATCGAAACGCCGTAACTGGTGTTGCCGGCGGCGTAGTTGCCCTCGATACGGTTCAGGTCGCCGGTACCGGCGACGTGGATGCCGACGCTGCCGTTTGCCGCACCGACATTGTTGTTGACGTAGTTGCCGTCGCCCGCCACATGAATACCGTCGCCGCTGGCCGTCGCGCGCACGCTATTCCCCCCGATGCGGTTGAAGTTGCCGCCGACGTAGATGCCGTGTTCCCCGGCCGGTCCGCCACTGTTGTTCCCTTGAAGTGTGTTGCCAATCACAACGCTGTCGCCGGTCACGCTAATGCCGTGTCCGGCATTGAACAGCACGGTGGTCCCTTCAATCTTCGAGGCACCCTGCACGGCGCTGATGCCATCACCCGAGTTGTAATCCGCCTCTGAGTCGAACACCGAGATGCGATCGCCGGCGCCAAACGCTCCGATTCCCGTTCCCGCATTGCCCACCGCTCGCGCGCGCCGGACCACACCACGGTCACCGATGAGCAGGCCATTCACTGCATTGCTGCTGACAACCACGTCGTCGGCTTCGTTGTCGTCTCCGGCCAGGGAAATTCCGGTCCCCCAGAAATGCACCCGCCCGTTCCTGACCGTGACCTGGTGGGACGAGCTAGCGCCGTCGATGCCACTGAAGCCCGCCGTCCCCGTAAGGCTGAAGCCGTTGAGGTCGAGCACGACGTATTCGGTCGATATCGTTATCCCGCCGGTCGTGCTGGACAGATCCTTGGTGACGTAGTAGGAACCTCCCGAAGATATGGTGTACGGCAGCGACGAGATCGGTATCCGCGGCTCTACCAGGGGCAGCGTCGAAGAAGGCGGCCCCGGCGGGTCGAGCGGGCCCGCCGACGACCGCGTGGCGAGCATGGCGATGATCGCGCACGCCATCAGGACGAGCAGCACGAGCAGGAACGTGTTGAAGCGGTTCGAGACGGTCGCGAACATGGGCACCTCCCGGCTGGCAGCGCCGGGGCCTTCGCCCGAGACGCGCAAGTCAGAACGATGCTACGCCTGCGAGCCGTCGTCGTGTATGTGCCGTTCGGCCTGCCACTCCTGAGCCAGCTTCGCCGGCTTGAGTCCGCCGCGCATCCGCCCGTCAAGTTCGCAACGGCAACGCCGCCGACC
>CAYJMJ010000010.1:5953-8434 GCA_964371095.1 uncultured Dehalococcoidia bacterium
GATCCACACCAGTACTCGCGGAGCTTCAGCTCCGCCGAATCTCCGGTTGACGTGCGAGCAACAGACCCAACGACGTGCGCAGTCGATCTCCATTGCGCCAACGCTACCAGCCCCGCCTAATCCCCGACCCACGCACCACGCACGCGGATTCACTACCAACGTTGCACTGAGCTCCCCTTCCCTCATAGGGAAGGGGCCGGGGGTTAGGTCGCCTGTACACTGATGTCTGCCCGAACCGTCACCAGCCGCACGGAGCCACACCCATGCCCCCGACCCCCGCAGCCCAACGCACCCAGCGCCTCGTCGACCTCGCCGGCACGCTCGCCGACGACTTCGCCACCCGCGCCGACGAGCACGACCGCGACAACTCCTTCCCCTTCGAGAACTTCGAAAAGCTCAAGGCCGCCAATTACACCTCGCTCACCATCGCCGAGGAGCTGGGCGGCCTCGGCGGCACGCTGCTCGACTTCTGCCTCGCGCAGGAGCGCCTCGCACAGGGCTGCGCCTCCACCGCGCTCGCCATCAACATGCACCTCTTCGCCGTCGGATCGATGATGGAGACCATGGACAGCGGCGACATGCGCGCCAAGCTCATGGCCGGCATGCTCGCCCAGCAGCACCTGATCATCGGGGGCGGCTTCACCGAGGCCGAGATCGGCGGCAACTGGGGCTACCCGTCCACCACCGCGATCCGCCAGGAGCGAGACGGCCTCAAGGGCTTCGTCCTCAACGGCCGCAAGACGTTCACGTCGCTCTCGCCGATCATCGACCTCTTCGCCGTCAACACATCGACCACCGACGGCGACGGCAACCCGGTCATCGGCCTCTTCGTCGTCCCGCGCGCCACGCCCGGCATCGAGATCATCGAGACATGGGACGCCATGTCGATGCGCGCCACCGCGAGCCACGACATGGCGCTCACCGATGCCTGGGTGCCCGAGGCCGCCTGCGTCGGCATGCGCCAGCCCGGCGACACCGATGTCGGCGCCAACATCATCCTCGCGTGGTTCGATTGCAGCGTCGCCTCCATCTACCTCGGCATCGCCATCGCCGCCCGCAACTTCGCCGTCGGGTGGGCGAAGACGCGCAAGCCGGTGCTCTTCGAGCGGCCGATCGGTCACTTCCCGGGCGTCCAGTTCCGCGTCGCCGAGATGGAGGTTGAGCTGACCGCGGCGCGCGCCCTCGTCCGCGACACCGCGCGGCAATGGATGGCCGGCGGCCTCCGCGGCCGCGACGACCTCGCCCGCATCGTCATGACGAAGTACCACGCGACGAACGCCGCCGTCCGCATCGTCGACCAGGCGATGACCGTCGTCGGCGCGCCCGGCATCTTCCGCCGGTACCCGTTGCAGCGCTACTACCGCGATGTGCGCCCCGGCGCCTTCCACCCGATGACGAACGACGTCGCGCTCGAACTCATCGGCAAGACCGCCCTCGGCATCGCCCCCGACTTCCTCCCCCGCTGGGGCTGACGCCTCCGCCTCCTGCCATCGGTGCCGGCGCGGCGCGGCGCGAAGCGCGGGGCACAGCCGCCCCCGGCTGTGCGTCCGGCGCAGCCGGACCGACACACCCGAAGACAGGGACGGCCCGGGCCGGACAGAGCCACCGGCAGTCAGCCGCCTGATTCAGGCCGCGCTGACAGCATCGGGCGCGTGCTCGTGCGCTGGCGCGGCGCCCATCTCTTGCCACACGCGCCATCCGAACCAGAGGACCAGGGGAAACAGCACGACAGCCGTTGCGAGCGGCTCGCCGGGATGCCGGATCTGCCACGCCTCGACGGTGTCGCCGCCGACGACGTAGCGGCGCACCACGTCGTTGAGCGCCTGCGCGCCCGTCCCCATGAACCCGAGCGTCGCCACCGCGAGCCCGACGAGGTTGTACGCGCGCGTGATGAGCTGTGCTCCGTGCGCCTCGCGCCGTCGCAGCACCACCGCGCCGAACGCGTGCACCGCGAACAACACCGCGCCCGCGAACGTGAGCGAGATCCCCGTCGCGATGTCGTCCCGGATGGCGTTGTCCGACGGATCGACGGTGCGCGTTGGTTCACCCGATAGGCCCGGCTTGGACGGCACGGCCTCGCCCGGAGCATACGCGGGGTATGGCTCGTACACCGGGTACGGCTGGACGTCGTAGCTGAAGTCGCGATCCCCGGCCTCTGCGAAGCCGGCCTTGAGCAGGAGTCCCGCGCCCGCCGCGACGAGGAACACGCCGACCAGCATCGCCGTGGCGACATACGCAAGCAGCACGCTCGAAAACTGAACGTTCCACCCGTCGCTGCCGCGGCGGATGAGCAGCGCGACACCGCCGCCGATGATGAACAGGACGATGAGCGTGGGAAGCAGGCCGTAGAACACCCACATGGCGTTCCTCCTTTTCTCTGCGGCTCACGGTACAGCACGCGCGGCGCCAGGCTGAGGGGCATTCGTACCATGCGGCATGAGCGCCTCGAACCATTGCCTTGCCGCCCCTCCGCCGCGTGCG
>CAYJMJ010000010.1:8534-69570 GCA_964371095.1 uncultured Dehalococcoidia bacterium
CGCGGGGCACAGCCGCCCCCGGCTGTGCGTCCGGCGCAATGCCCACGCAGGACGCGAAGCGCGCGGCACAGCCGCCCCCGGTCGAAGGCTCGCCGCGCAGAGCTGCTTAATCCCCCGGCCGCGCCACGCCCATCATGGCGCGAATGAGGCAACGGGCGGTCCGCACCCCCGGCCGAGAACGTAGGGGCGTAGCTTCAGCCGCGTCCGCCCCCCGCCCCAACCGGTCTTGTGTCACCCCCATTCGGACTTCCGCCCGCCCCGCGCTACGATACCCGGTGCCCGCGGGTCCGCCGCCGCGAGCTGGTTTGAAGTGACGAGCCGTCACGGCGCGCGTCAATGGAAAACTGACAAAACGAATTCCCGGCGGTACCGCCGCCAGGTTCAGGACAATCAACGGAACGCGGAGAAGGCGAAATGCAACGCCGTCAATCAAGCGCCCGGCGCGCCGTCCGTAACATGTTCGAAGTAACACCGCGCCGCGCCGCGCCGCATACTGAACCGAGGCCCGTGCGCACGTCGCTGGCGGCCGAACGAGGCGCCGGGCGCCGGCCGGGCGATGGGAGAGGTTGGACATGAAGCGATTCGGCGGCACATTTGCGAGCGTCGTGCTGAGCATGGCGCTCGGTGCGGCAATCGTCGGCGGCATCACGTGGGCGCGCGACGACAATGGCAACTCGAACACCGCGGCGACCACGAACATCGGCAACGGCGCCATCCCGGCGGCCGCCGGCGCCAACTCGACCGGAAACGCCGGCGCGAAGGAACTCACCGCCCAGTCGGACTTCACGGCGCTGTACGAGTCCGTCCGCCCGTCGGTCGTCCGCATCACGACGGGCGAAGCCGGCAACAACCCGTTCCAGAACCAGCAGCAGGGCCTCGGCTCCGGCATCATCCTCGACACCGAAGGCCACATCCTCACGAACTACCACGTCGTCAAGGGCTCGACGAGCGTCACGGTCACGTTCGCCGACCAGACGACGGTGAGCGCCGACGTCGTCGGCAAGGATCCCGGCGACGACGTCGCGCTTATCAAGGTCGAGTCAGGGCTGAGCGAGCTGAAGCCGGCGCAGCTCGGCGATTCCTCGGCGGTCAAGGTCGGCTCCGTCGTCGCCGCCATTGGCAATCCGTTCGGGCTCGACGGCACGTTCACGACCGGCGTCATCAGCGGCCTCGGCCGCACGCTCCCCTCGAGCAGCGACGGCCGTCCCATCCGCGGCCTCATCCAGACCGACGCCGCCGTCAACCCCGGCAACTCCGGCGGCGCCCTTATCGATGTGAAGGGCCAGGTTATCGGCATCAACACCGCCATCGAGAACCCCGGCGGCAACTCGTTCGCCGGTATCGCCTACGCCGTGCCGATCAACACGCCCAAGCGCTTCATGACGCAACTCACCAACGGCGAGACCATCGCCCACCCGCGCCTCGGCATCTCCGGTCGCACGCTGACGGTCGATGAAGCGAAGAAGCTCGGCATCGACTACGGCGTCGCCGTGATGTCCGTCCAGAACGGCAGCTCCGCGGACGGGGCCGGGCTGAAGTCATCGGCCAACGGCGTCGGCGACGTGATCGTCGAGATCGACGGCCAGCAAATGAAGACGTTCGACGACCTGGCGAACTACGTCGATTCCAAACAGGTCGGCGACAAGGTGTCGGTCAAAGTCCGCCGCGACGGCAAGGACATCGACCTGACGGCGACGCTACAGGGCTGGGACAGCTCAGCCTGACGGCCTCGCAGAACAGATAGCAGACAACAGAGAGCAGAGTCTGAATCGGAAGAGCAGAGCCCGTCACGGGCTCTGCTCTCTGCTTGCGGCTCTCTGTTCGCTTCGATTTGTTGTCTGTTGTCTGTCGTCCGTTGTGGCGCGCTACGGCGCGCTCGCGCTTGGAAGGAACTCCGGCCGCCGCGCCTCGAACGCGTCGATGGCGTCGCCCTCCTGCAGCGTCAGGCTGATGTCGTCGAGCCCGTTGAGCAGGCAGCGCTTCACGAACGGATCGATGTCGAACTGCCGCGACTTCCCGTTGCCGAGCGTCACGGTCTGCGTCTCGAGGTCGACCTCCATCTCCCAGCCCGGCGAATCCTCCGCCCGGGCGATCAGCCGGTCGATGCTGTCCTGCGGCAGGACGACGGTGAGCAGGCCGATCTTCGCGCAGTTGTTGCGGAAGATGTCCGCGAACGACGGCGCGATGATCACCTTCAGCCCCATCTGCTGCAGCGCCCACGGCGCGTGCTCGCGCGACGACCCGCAACCGAAGTTCGGCCCCGTCACCAGGATCTGCGCTCCGTCATATCGGCGGTCGTTGACCACGAACGACGGGTCCTTGCGCCACGCGTCGAACGCGAACTCGCCGAATCCCGTCCGCTCGATGCGCTTCAGGTACTTCGCCGGGATGATCTGGTCCGTGTCGACGTCCGCGCGCGGAAGCGGCAGCACCTTCCCGTGCACTCTGCGTACCGGCTCCATCAGTCCTGCCTCCACTCGCGAATATCGACGAAGTGCCCCGCGATCGCGGCTGCCGCGGCCATCTGCGGACTGACGAGGTGCGTGCGCCCGCCGGGCCCCTGCCGTCCCTCGAAGTTGCGATTCGACGTCGAGGCGCAGCGCTCGCCCGGCAACAGAAAATCAGGGTTCATGCCCAGGCACATCGAGCAGCCGGCGTCGCGCCACTCGAATCCCGCGTCGATGAACACGCGATCCAGCCCCTCCTGTTCCGCCTGCGCCTTGACGAGGCCCGAGCCCGGCACGACCATCGCGCGCACGCTCGACGCCACGCGCTGGCCGCGCACGACCGCCGCGGCCGCCCGCAGGTCCTCGATCCGCCCGTTCGTGCACGAGCCGAGGAACACGCGGTCGAGCCTGATGTCCTCGATCGCCGTGCCCGGCCGCAGGTCCATGTACGTCAGCGAGCGCTCCGCCAGCTCCCGCGCCCGCGGGTCCGCGAAGCTGCCGGGATCGGGCACGCGCCCCTTCACGGAGACGCTCTGCGCCGGCGTCGTCCCCCACGTCACGCACGGGTCGATGTCGCCGGCATCCAGATCCACCGTCGCGTCGAACGCCGCTCCCTCGTCGGTCGGCAGAGAGCGCCAGTGGTCGAGCGCCTGCTCCCATGCGGCGCCTGTCGGCGCATGCGGGCGGCCCTCGACGTACGCAAACGTCGTGTCGTCCGGCGCGACCAGCCCCGCGCGCGCACCCGCCTCGATCGACATGTTGCAGACCGTCATCCGGCCTTCCATCGACAACGCCCGGATCGCATCGCCGCCGTACTCGATGATGTGGCCGATGCCGCCCGACACGCCGATCTTGTTGATGATCGCCAGGATCACGTCCTTCGCGGTGACACCGGGATGCAGTTCGCCGTTCACGGCGACCGACATCGTTCGCGGCGTCGCCTGCGCGAGCGTCTGCGTTGCCAGCACGTGCTCCACCTCGGACGTGCCGATGCCGAACGCCAGCGCACCGAACGCCCCGTGCGTCGACGTGTGGCTGTCGCCGCAGACGATCGTCATCCCGGGCTGCGTCAGCCCCTGCTCGGGCCCGATGATGTGCACGATGCCCTGGCGCGCGTCCCGTACGTCGAACATCGACACGCCGAACTCGCTGCAATTCGCTCGCAGGGTCTCGACCTGCTTCGTCGAGAGCGGATCGGGCCACGGCTTGTCGCGATCGCGCGTCGGCACGTTGTGATCAGGCGTCGCCAGCGTGAGGTCCGGCCGCCGCACCGTGCGCCCCGCCAGCCGCAACCCCTCGAACGCCTGAGCCGACGTCACCTCGTGTACCAGATGCAGGTCGATGTACAGGAGGTCGGGCTTCCCCTCCTCGTGCCGCACGAGGTGGGCGGCCCATATCTTCTCGGCAAGCGTTTGTGCCATGTTCACCTGTTCCCTTCGACGGGCGCACGCATCGAGGGCGCGTGACGCCCTCCATGCGCACGCCGCTGCGTCGCCGTGCGTTACGGGTTGGTGCGGACTTCCGAGTCCCGCCGGCGCTCCACCGAGAGCATCCGGTTCAGCGCATTCATATACGCCTTCGCCGAGGCGACGATGATGTCCGTGTCCGCGCCGCGCCCGACGTAGCTCCGCCCATTGCCTTCAACCCGAATCGTCACCTCGCCCTGCGCGTCGATGCCCTCGGTCACGCTCTTGACCGAAAACTCCGTCAGCTCGTTCGGGATGTCGATGATCCGGTTGATCGCCCGATACACGGCGTCTACCGGCCCGGTGCCGATCGCCGCATCGGCGCGCACCGTGCCGTCGGGCTCGATGACCCGCACCGTGGCCGTGGGCGCGGCGTGGTCGCCGCACGACACCTGGACGAAGTCGAGGCGGTAGATCTCGGCCGTCGTCCGCAGCTTGTCGGCGACGAGCGCCTCCAGGTCGCGGTCGTCGATCTCGGCCTTCTTGTCCGCAAGCTCCTTGAACGCCATGAAGGCGCGCGACAGCTCCTCCTCGGTCAGCTCATAGCCGAGCTGCTCCAGGCGGGCCTTGAATCCGTGCCGGCCCGATACCTTGCCCAGCACGATCTCGGCGCCGCCGGACGGCCAGCCGATGTCCTTCGCGTCCATGATTTCGTACGTCTCGCGCATCTTCAGGATGCCGTCCTGGTGGATGCCCGATTGGTGGCGGAATGAGTTGGCGCCGACGATCGCCTTGTTCGGCTGAATGCTCATCCCGGTAAGGTCGGACACCAGCCGGCTGGCCCGGTACAGCTCCTGCGTCCGGATCCTGGTGTCCACGCCGAGCAGATCGCGCCGGGTCTTGATCGCCATCACGACCTCTTCCAGCGCGGCGTTCCCCGCCCGTTCGCCGATGCCGTTGACGCACGTCTCGACCTGGCGCGCGCCGGCCTGTATCGCGGCCAGCGAGTTCGCCACGGCCATCCCCAGGTCGTTGTGACAGTGCACCGAGATCCGCGCCTTGTGGATGTTCGGCACGTGCTCGCGGATGTCACGGATGAACTGCGCGAACTCGTCAGGAATCGCGTACCCGACCGTGTCCGGGATGTTGACCGTCGTCGCACCGGCCGCGATGACCTGCTCGAGCATCGTGTACACGTACTCGCGATCGCTGCGGGTCGCGTCCATCGGACTGAACTCCACGTCCGGGCAGTAGCCCGCCGCGCGGGCGACCATCGTCCGCGCCATCTCCAGCACCGTCTCCTTGTCCTTGACGAGCTGGTGCATGATGTGAATATCGGAGCTGGAGAGGAACACGTGGATCCGCGGCTGCGCACCTACCTTCACGGCTTCCCAGCACGCATCGACCGCGCCCATGTTGGCGTGGGCCAGGCCGGCGATCTGGCAGCCCCGCACCTCGCGCGCGATCGTCTGCACCGCTTCGAAGTCGCCGGGCGACGTCTTCGGGAAGCCCGCCTCGATGATGTCCACGCCCAGCTTCTCGAGTTCACGCGCGATCTCGATCTTGTCCGCCGTCGTCAGCGCCACGCCGGGCGACTGCTCGCCGTCCCGCAGCGTCGTGTCGAAGATGATTACCTGTTCCATCGTGCGTCCTCCTGGTGGTCAGCCATCGCGGCTGTCGCTCGTTGACTTGCGCTGTCGCCCTCCGACCGCCTGCGCGGACGAGGGCCGGCGAAGTGTGAGCAACAGGAGACCCGCCGCGGCGGCGCGCGCGATCATCGAGCCGTCCGCCCCTTCGAGCGACGACCCGCGCTCCAACGGCGCGACGCGACCACCAACCGGCATACCCCACTCCTCGTTCACAGTCGCCAGTTCACCCTCTCACGTTCGCCCGCCACCGTGACCTGTGAACTGTGAACCTCTTCACTACGAACTACGAACTACGAACTACCCACTACCGGCTCTTCTTCAGCCAGGCCATCATGCCTCGCAGCTCCGCGCCGACCCTCTCGATGGGGTGCGCCGCGTTGATGCGCCTTAGCGCGTTGAAGCTCGGCCGGCCCGCCTGGTTCTCCAGGATCCACTCCTTCGCGAAGGTGCCGTCCTGGATCTGCCCGAGCACTCGCCGCATGTTGTCCTTCACGTGCGCGTCGACGACGACTGGCCCGCGCGTGTAGTCGCCGTACTCGGCCGTGTCGCTGATCGAGTAGCGCATGTATTCCATGCCGCCCTCGTACATCAGGTCGACGATCAGCTTCAGCTCGTGCATGCACTCGAAGTACGCCAGCTCCGGCTGGTAGCCGGCCTCGCACAGCGTCTCGAACGCCGCCTTCACCAGCGCGGTCGTGCCGCCGCACAGCACGGACTGCTCGCCGAAAAGATCGGTCTCGGTTTCCTCTTTGAACGTCGTTTCCAGCACGCCGCTGCGCGTCGCTCCGATGCCCTTGGCGTACGCCAGCGCGATCTGCCGCGCGTTCTCGGTGGCGTTCTGGTGGACGGCGAAGAGCGCCGGCACGCCCCCTCCCTCGGTGTATACGCGGCGTACGAGGTGGCCCGGACCCTTCGGAGCTACCATCGCCACGTCGACGTCCGGCGGCGCCTGCACCTGGTCGTAGTGCACGTTGAACCCGTGCGCCCACATCACCATGTTTCCCGGCTTCAGCCCCTGCACGATGTGGCCGTAGTACACGTCCTTCGCCACCTGGTCCGGCGTCAGGATCATGATGATGTCCGACTGCTCCGCCACCTCGCCGACGGAACCGACGCGCAGGCCCGCAGCCTCGGCCGCTTTCCACGACTTCGAGCCCGGATACAGGCCGACGAGCACGTCGCAGCCGCTGTCCTTGAGGTTCAGCGCGTGTGCGTGCCCCTGGCTGCCGAATCCCACCACGCCGATCGTCTTGCCCTTGAGAAGCGAGAGGTCGGCGTCCTTGTCGTAATACATCTGTGGCATGCGTATTGTTCCTGTCTCGTGCCCCGCTCGCGCGGTTCTTCCGGCTATCTAAAGGGACGCTGACGGCCTTGGCCCAATTCGCGGATCGCAGGGCCGTTCATCGATCTACACCAGTACCCGCGGAGCTTCAGCTCCGCCGAATCCCCGGCCGCAGTTTCCGAAACGGCGCTGCGAGCGCCACATCGATCTCATTTCCGACCGGGGACCTGTCCGTGCGGTGTCCCCGCTCCATCTCCGCCAGCACCCTCCAACCTCCAACATCTAGATCAGGCTCCCGACCTTCGGCTTGCCCTCGCCCGCCGAGCGGTATCGGTGCCCGGCCCCGTCCGCCGACGGCGCCGCGACGGTCGACGACGCTCCGCGCACCATTGCCACCCGGCCGGTGCGCACTAGTTCCTTGATGCCGTACGGCGTGAGCATGCCGACGAGCGCGTCGATCTTGTCCTCCATCCCCGTGGCCTCCACGACCACCGAATCGGGTGCCACATCGACGATCTTGGCGCGGAACACGTCGACGATCTCGATGATCGCGCTGCGCGTTTCCTTGGATGCCGCCACTTTGACCAGCGCCAGCTCCCGCGCCACGACCTGCGCGTCGCTCACGTCGGTGAGCTTCACGACCTCGATCACCTTGTAGAGCTGCTTCGTCACCTGCTCGATGTCGTGCGCCGCGCCGTCCACGGTGAACGTCATCCGCGACAGCCCGGCCACCTCGCTGTGCCCGACCGTCAGGCTCTCGATATTGAAGCCGCGCTGCCGCCACTTGCTGGCGATCTTGTTCAGCACGCCCGGCCGGTTCTCGACCAGGGCGACGATAGTGTGTAGTCGTGCGCTCATCGGGCGTACTCCGGCTGCTTGACAGGTGGCTGATCCATCGTTTCAGCAAGCGTGGCGCCGGGCGGCACCATCGGGAAACAGTTTTCCGCCTCTTCCACCTGGAAATCGATCACGACGGCGCCCGGGTGCCGTAGCGCCGCTTCGATCGAAGACTCGACCTGCGCCTTGTCACTGACCCTGATGCCCGTGATGCCCATCGCCTCCGCCAGCTTCACGAAGTCCGGCTGGAACATGCGCACGGACTGCTTGTTGCCCCCGTAGATGAGATCCTGCCACTGGCGGACCATACCCAGGTAGTTGTTGTTGATGATGGCGAACTTCACCGGCAGTTCGTACTCCGTGCAAAGCGCCAGTTCCTCCATCGTCATCTGGAAGCCGCCGTCGCCGCAGAACGCCCAGACGGTGTCCTTCGGCCGCGCGAACTGCACACCGATGGCGGCGGGAACCTCGAAGCCCATGGTGCCGAGCCCGCCCGAGGTCACGAACGAGTAGGGATTGTCACTCCAGAAGTGCTGCGCCGCCCACATCTGGTGCTGGCCGACGCCGGTCGCATAGTACGCCTTTGGCCCGGACAGCTCGTAGATCTTCTTGATCACGTACTGGGGCGCGATGCCCTCTGTTTCCGGGATCGCGATCGACGGGTGCTTCGCGCGCAAGTCCGCGATCCACGCACGCCATGCGTCGTGCCGCTTCGGCTTCACGTGCGGGATGAGCTGCTGCAGCACGGTGCGCGCGTCGCCGACGATCGGTATCGTCGTCCGAACGTTCTTGCCGATCTCGGCCGGATCGACGTCGACGTGAATGATCTTCGCGTTCGGCGCGAAGTCCTTCAGTGCGCCCGTCACGCGGTCGTCGAACCGCATGCCGATGGCAACGAGCAGGTCCGCTTCCTGGATCGCCAGGTTGTTCCAGTACATCCCGTGCATGCCCGGCATGCCCATGAACAGTTCGTGCGTGCCCGGGAATCCGCCCAGACCGAGGAGCGTCGTCACTACCGGGATCTGCGCGGTCTCGGCGAGCTGCTTCAGCTCATCGGCGGCGCGAGACGAGACGACGCCGTGCCCCGCCAGGATGAGCGGCTTCTCCGCCTCATCGATGAGCTGCGCCGCCTTCTTCACCTGCTGCGGGTGCCCGGTCACCGTCGGCTGGTATCCGGCCAGCTCGACCTTCTCGGGATACGAGAACTCGCACATCGCCTGCTGCACGTCGCGCGGGATGTCGATCAGGACCGGTCCCGGACGCCCCGTGGACGCGATGTGGAACGCCTCCGCGATCGCCGGTGCGATGTCTTCGACGTCCAGCACGAGCACGTTGTGCTTCGTGATTGGGATGGTGATGCCGGTGATGTCCGCTTCCTGGAAGCCGTCGCGCCCCAGCAGCCACGAGACGACTTGCCCCGTAATGCAGACGATCGGCACCGAGTCCATCCACGCGTTCGCGATACCCGTCACGAGATTCGTCGCGCCCGGGCCCGACGTCGCCCAGCAGACGCCCGTCTTGCCGGAGACGCGCGCGTACGCGTCGGCGGCGTGCGCAGCCGCCTGCTCGTGCCGCACGAGGACGTGCTTGATGTCGGGGTACTTCTTCAGCGCGTCGTACATGGGCAGGTTGGCGCCGCCGGGGTAGCCGAAGATGATCTCGACTCCCTCCTTGCGGAGGCACTCCATGATGATTTCCGCGCCCTTGAGCTTTGCCATGTCGATGCTTCTCCTGGATCTCCCAACTGGGGGATGCTTGTGTTCGGTCGTCCCGCGGCGCCGCGATGCGGTTGCGGGACGCTAAAGCAGGATGCCCGGTAGTAACTCGAGCGCCGTGGAGCGGCGCAGTACCGGGTGCGGGAGAGGCGATACGACGCGGTCGCGGCGACTCCGCCCGAAGCGGGCCGCCGGGACCGGACAAACCTCCAGGAAAGAAGCGACGATGTTCGGCATGTGCTCCATACGCCTTGCGCCGCGGATCAAAAAAACCCGACCCACAAAGGGACGGGTTGTCTGGCCCGCGGTGCCACCCTTCTTGGCCGCCATGGGCGACCCTCTCGGAGCGAAATAACGGTCGCGACCCGGCCGAAGCTCGACTGCTCGTCTCACCCCGGCGGCTCCGCGCTGAGTTCGGCCCCCGCTGACCGCCGGTCTCACACCAACACCGGCTCGCTCAGATCGCGCCTGGACCTACTGCTGCGCCTCTTCGCCTGTACGAGCCGAAGTGTATCCGGAACATAACAATCCTGTCAATTGACGTGGGCTCCCCGTCAGCCCCGTAAACCTCGCAACAGCGCCCGAGGTTTGCACAGCTTTCGCCGCCAGCCCCACCCGCATGTAACGTTCGGCACTTCCTCGCCTCCGACCGCCTCGATACGCTCCAATCAGGATGCCGGCCGTGCCGGCGAAGTTATCGGAGGAGAGATGAAACGACGGTTCCAGTTGCTGGCGGCGATGGCGCTGCCGGCGATCCTGATCGCGGCCGCGGCCTGCGGCGGCGACAGCAAGAACGACAAGACCCCGACGGCGTCGGCGAAGCCCGCCCCTACGGCGACGTCGGCCGCGCCGCAGGCGACCACGTATCCACTCACGGTCACCGACATGCTCAAGCGCAGCGTCACGATCCCGGCGCAGCCGCAGTCCGTCGCCGCGATCAGCCCGACGACCGTCGAATTCGTCTACGCCGTCGGCGCCACGAGCAAGACGCGCCCGGCATCCGCCAAATTGCCCGCCGCGGCGGCGGCCAAGGACATCGGCTCGTCGTATCAGCCGAACCTCGAACTCATCGCGGCGGAAAAGCCGGACCTGATCGTTGCCGACAGCGTGCTGCAGGCCCAGCTGGCGCAGAGCCTCCAATCGCTCAACATTCCGGTGCTCTACGTCGGCGCGTCCAACTTCGCCGACGTCCTGACCGGCCTCGACCTCATCGGCAAGGCGCTGAACCGCCCTGCCGAAGCCGCCAAGCTGGTCACGGCCCTGCAATCGAAGCTCGCCGACCTCAAGGGCAAGGAAGGCGCGACCAAGCCGAAGGTGCTCGTGCTCAACGGCGCCCCGCAGGACTTCTACGCCGCGAAGCCGGAATCGTACGTCGGCGACCTCGTGCTGCAACTCGGCGCCGACAACGTCGCGAAGGGACAGCCGGACGTCGGCCAGTTCCCCGGCTACACGAAGCTGTCGCTCGAAACGATCCTCGCGTCGTCGCCCGACGTGATCCTCGCCATCACGGCCGGCCCTCCCGGCGGCAAGACGATCACCGAAACGCTCGCGGCTGACCCGGCGTGGTCCGCCATCCCGGCCGTCAAGAACAAGCGCGTGAGCGAGATCAGCGCCGAACTGTTCCTCCAGGCGCCGGGCCCGCGCGTCGGCGACGCGCTCGACCAGCTCGCCAAGCTGCTCTACCCCACGGGGACCAGTCCATGACCGTAGCCGCACCGCAACAGTCCGAGGCGCGACCGTCCATCAGGGCGGCGCGCCTCGCGCTGATCTGGGGTGGTGCGATCGCGCTCCTCGCTCTGGCGATGGTGCTCGGCGTCGCCGTCGGAGCCGTCAACCTCGCCCCGAGCGAGGTGCTCGACGGCCTCCTCAACCGCGGCAACCCGATCGACCACACGATCGTCTGGGACCTGCGGCTGCCGCGCGTCGTCCTGGCCGTGCTCGTGGGCGCGAGCCTGGCCGTGTCCGGCGCGCTGCTGCAGGGCGTGACGCGCAACCCGCTCGCCGACCCGCACATCCTCGGCCTAACCGCCGGCGGCGGTCTCGCCGCGGCGCTCCTGCTGCGCATCCAGCCCGACGTGCCGCACGCCTTCATCGCCCCGACCGCCTTCGGCGGCTCGATGGTCGGCGCTGCGATGGTCTATCTGCTCTCGTGGCGCGGCGGCATCTCGCCAGTGCGCCTCGCCCTCTCCGGCGTCGCCGTCGCCTCGCTCCTCACCGCCGGCACGACGATGGTCATCGTCACGTCGAACCTCACGACGCAAGGAGCCCTCGCGTGGCTCGCGGGCGGCCTCTTCGGCCGCGGCTGGGTCGACCTGAAGGTCATGTGGCCCTACGCCGTGGCCGGCCTCGCCATCTCGTTGCTGCTGACGCGCGGCATGAACATCCTCGCCCTTGGCGACGAGGCGGCGCAGTCGCTCGGCCTCGGCGTCGAGCGCGCGCGCCTGTTCGCCGTCGCGACGGCTGCCCTCCTCGCCGGCGCGGCCGTCAGCGTTGCCGGCATGGTGGCGTTCGTCGGCCTCGTCATTCCGCACATCGCCCGCTCCCTCGTCGGCGACGACCACCGCAGCGTCATCCCGATGTCGGCCATCCTCGGCGCCGCGCTCGTCGCCTACGCCGACCTGCTCGCGCGAATCGTCAAGGTGCCCGCCGAGATCCCGCTCGGCATCGTCACGGCGATCATCGGCGCGCCGTTCCTGCTGTATCTGGTACGGTCAAAGACATGAGGCTCGAAGCCCGCAACCTCACCGCCGGCTACGGCTCCGCCTTCCGCATCGTCGACGCCGACCTCGTCATCGAGGAGTTCAAGATGACGGGCATCGTCGGCCGCAACGGCTCCGGCAAGTCGACGCTGCTGCGCACGCTCGCACGCGTGCTGAAGCCGCAGCGCGGCGTCGTCCTGCTCGACGGCGAAGTGCTGCACCGCCTGCCCGGCCGCGAGGTGGCGAAGAAGCTCGCCTTCCTCGGCCAGCCCATCGATGCCATTCCGGACCTGACCATCGAGGAGCTGGCCTACCGCGGCCGCTTCCCGTACCAGACAATGCTCCACCGCGACACGAAGGCTGACCGCGAGGCCGTCGAGTGGGCGCTCGACGCGATGAATCTGACCGACATGCGCGGCCGCCTGCTCAAGCAGTTGTCGCACGGCGAGATGCGCCGCGCATGGACGGCGCTCGCGCTCGCCCAGCAGCCCGACATCCTCCTGCTCGACGAGCCGACCGCATTTCTCGACATGGCGCACCAGTTCGAGCTGCTCGACCTGCTGTCCCGCCTCACCGAACACGGTGTCACGATCGTCGTCTCGCTCCACGACCTCTGGCTCGCCGCGATGTACTGCCAGCGCATCATCGCCATGAGCGGCGGCAAGATCGTCGCCAGCGGCCCGACCGACGAGGTGCTCACCGTGGAGCTGATCCGCGACGTCTTCGGCGTCGAGGTGGCGATGCAGCCGCACCCAAAGATCGCCGGCAGGCACGTCGCACTGCCGGTGCGGCGCCGCGACGCTGCGCGGCCGCAGGAGGACGAGATCCTGAGGAAGGCGCCGACTCCCAATCCGTCGCGCAATCCGTCGCCGCACTAGGCGCTGGCACGATACACCTGCTCGCCCGCGACGAACGTAGCCTCGATCCGCTCCAGACCTCCCGCCACCAGGACGAGGTCCGCCGGCGCACCACGCCGCAACTGGCCGCGCTCGGGCAGGCGCGCCGCCCGGGCCGCCTCCGTGGTCCACATCGCCGCTGCCTGCTCGAAGCTCACGGCCTGCTCCGGTGCCACCGCGGCGCCGGCTGCCGTCCGCCGCTCGATAGCACTCCGCATCGCGCCGAGCACGTCGATGCTGCCGATCGGAGCATCGCTGCTCGCGGCCACGTGCACGCCCTCACGCACGAAGTCGCCGATCGGATACAGCCCCGAATGCTTCTCGATCGGAACGTCGCGCAGGTAACGGTCGCCGTGCTCGTGCAGGAAGCCCGGCTGCGTGACGACGGTAACTCCCGCGCGCGCCATGCGAGCGGCAGCGCCCGCCGGCACGAGCGCGGCGTGCTCGATCCGATGCCGATGCTCGCGCCGCCGCACCCCTTCGTTCGCCGCCGCGATCGCATCGACCGCCGCCGCCACCGCGCGTTCTTCGATGGCATGGATCGCGACGTCGCGCCCCGCGGCGTGCAGGTCGCCCACGATGCGTCGAAGCTCGCCCTCCTCCGGCCAGAGGGCGCCGCCGGCCTCGCTCAGCATGATCTTCACGTGGCCGCGGGAGAGTTGCTTCTGCGGCGCCGCTGGCATGTCCCCGGCGCGCGCGTGAGCCTCCATCAGCGACACGCGCAGCCGCAGATGGCCGTCGTCCTGCAATTGCGCGAACAACTGCCATTCGGATGCGCCGTTCGTGTGCGACGCGTCGCACACGGCGGTGACGCCTGCCGCCAGGAATCGCGAAGCGACCTCCGCCACGCCCGCCGCCAGTTCGGCGTACGGCAGCCGTGGCACGACGCGATCCACGACGTCGCTCATCTCGAGCAGCAGCCCGGTCGGCTCGCCGGTGTCCTGAAACCGATCGATACAGCCGCCGGGCGGCTCCTCGCTGTCCATGGCGATGCCCGCGAGCTGCATCGCCCGCGTGTTCAGCACCACGGCGTGGCCGCTGCGGTGCGTAAGCCGCACGGGAACATTGGGCGCTGCCTCGTCGATATCGCGGCAGGTCGGATGCCGCCGTTCATCGAGGCGTGATTCGTCGTAACCGGTCGCACGGAGCCACGTGCCTTCACCGGCCAAGGCCGCGGCTTCGCGCAGCCGCGCCTGGATATCCCGGATGGATCGCACCGCGCGCGGCGAGCAGTCGATCGACCGCAACGCCGCCGCGGCCGCCAGCACGTGGCAATGCGCATCGATGAATGCGGGCAGGAGCACGCCACCGCCGCAGTCAAACGTCTCGACGCCCGAAGCGGCCGGGGCGGGCGGCACGCCGAGCCACGCGATGCGTCCGTCTCGAACGAGGAGAGCCGCCGCCGACGGGGCCGCGGGATCCATCGTCGTGATGCGGGCGTTGCGGAAGAGAGTGTCGTTCATCGGCCGCCTGAAAACAGAAACGGCCGCACCAGGCGGCCGCATCGGATCGTCGCGTTCGTGGTCAGGTCAGTCGGCCGAGGGTAGCACCTTCGGCTGCTGCAACTGCATCGGCACGCCGCAACACTCGACCTCACCGGCGCCCGGCTTGATGCAGAGGACCTCGGTCGAACACTTCTCGCAGTGGAATCGCTTGCCCAGCTGGTTCGGCATGTCTCGCTCCTAGCTCTTCTGCTGCATCGGCTGGCCGCAGCACGACAACGAGCCGTCGCCACCCTTCGTCACGATCATCTCGGTGTTGCACTTTGTGCACTGGTATCGCTTGCCGACCTGGTTCGCCACCGTTCCTCCCGCCTCACTCGTACGTGTGAGGGACGCGCACGCGCGTCCCGCGGCATGAGTCTAGATAGACGGGTTTCCGTGCGTCAAGCCGCGACGGCCTACTGCACGGTCAGCACGCCGATCATCGTGGTCGGATGGACGTCGCACTGGTAGTAGTAGCTCCCGGCATCGAGCGGACCGATCTTCAGCGTCTGCACCACGGGACCGGCGGCGAGTTCGGTCGCGCCGACGCTGGTGCCGGTAGCATCGGCGCCCTGGAAGAAGTGGATGTTGTGCGGCACCGCGACGTCCTGGTTGTCAAACGTAACCGTCAGCTCTTTGCCCGCAACGCCGGTGAGGGTCGCCACGTCGAAGAGAAGGTTCTTGGCTATCAACTTGAGTTCGGTCGTTCCAGCGGGCGCGCCCGCGGCCGGCGTCCCTCCCGCAGCCGGCGTCGCGGTCGGGGCCGGCGCGTACTGGCCGCATACCGGGCCGGTCGAGCCCGTCATCGAGGGCGGGTCCGGGGGCACGGGCACCTTGAGCACGATGGCATGTTGGTCGTGCCCGGCGGCCTTCGTCGTACCCAGATGGCGGTCGACGGAGACCGTGCCCGCATCCTTGTTCGGGTTGTCGTTGAGCACCATGATCTCGTCATCGATCTGAATGCGCGACCCCTTGCCGAGCGGAACGACGTTGTTCAGGTGCATCGTCGTGTCGGCCGCCGAGATCGCATCGACGAGCACGATGCCGTCGCTCCTGTCGCCGGGGATGTGAAACGCCTCGTAGCCGTCGATGGCGTACTCCTTGGCGGTGTCCCAGCCGGTGCCCTCTGTGATGAACGTCGCTAGTTGCCTGATCTGCTCGTCATTCAACGTGCCGCCCTGGGCGATGCTCCACGCCGGCATGAACTTGCCGACGCGACCGCACGTGAGCGTGTTGACGATGAGTTTGTACGCCGCATCGTGGTTTGACTTGACCAGTTCGCCGGTCTTGAAGTCCCGGCCCTGGAGGTCGGCGCGGTCGAGTTGGAGCGCCTGCGGCAGTCGGTTCGAAGCCTGCCCGCCCTCGCCCTTGTCACCGTGGCATGTGCGGCAGTTCTGGCTGTAGAGGTAAGCGCCTCGATCGACGGTCCGTTCCAGCTGGGTGTCTTTCGCCTCACTGGCCCGGCTGGGATCCCACAGGGTGTACGCGGCCGTCGCGATCACCGACGCAAAGACGAGCAGAACCATGATGTTGATCTGCTTGCTCGTGTTCATCCGTGCTTCTTTCCCGGCCTAGCCTGGCAGTACGGCGCGCGACGCGTTGTCGGACGTGCCGGTAACGACCTTGCCCGTATCGACCGTCATCTTGCCGCCGTCAATCGTCAGCGGAAACGTATCCATCGAGCGGGGCGCCGGGCCGAAGACGCGTACGCCGGCGTCGCTGTACGTGGAGCCGTGGCACGGACAGAGGAACCAGCCTGGATACGTCTCGTTGTTACGCGGATCCTCGAACGAGAAGTCCTCGCGGTACGGAACCGTGCACCCCAGGTGAACGCACTTGTGGTAGAGCGCGATCACCGCGCCTTCCTTCGCCCCCGGGTTGCGGCGCGCCTGTTCGGCGTCGAACCGCACGAGCCAAGTTTTCGCCTCGAGGTTATGCACCCTCTTGCCCGGCTCCAGCGCATCGATCGTGCCGACGAAGATCTTGCTGCCGAACCCCGTGATGCCTCGCGGATAGAGGATCGTCAGGATCGTTGAAACGATGCCGAGCAGCATGGCGCCCATGCCCGCCCAGAAGCCGATGAGGAGCACCTTGCGGCGCGAGATCGGCGGCAGCGAGGGCCCGGCTGGCGGCACGACGACAACGGCGGGGACGCCGGCGCCCGCGGCGACCAGTCCCCCGCCTTTGGCGACCGGGTTGCCCGCCACGACGGCCGGTTTCGCCTTGGCGGTCGCTTCGATGGCTTGTTCTTCGGTGGTCTCGTCAGGCATAGCTTCCGCTTCCCGGATCGTAGAGCCCATAGCGCTGCCCGGGCGGTGACTCGCGCATGATGCTCGGATCCTTCTCGAGGTTGGGCACGCTCGTCGGCGGCACAAGCTGCTGGCCCCGCCCGCGGAACGCGACGCCGATGATCGTCAGCGCCACGTACACGAGGATAAAGCCGGTGAAGAGCGAGATCATCGCGTCGCGCGTCGTCTTCGCCCAGCCGAGCTTGTTCAGGATCAGGATCATCAGCGCCGGCAACCCCACCATGGCGATGACAGGCACGACGTACTCGGCGGTGATCGCCGGGATGTTGACGTCTGAGTCGTACCAGTAGACGTGCTGCATCCAGCCGGGCATCCACGTGGGCTTGTTCCAGTACCACAACCACGTGCCGTTGAGCGGCATCGGCACTTGCGTGAAGTCCTTCGGCCAATCGAGATAGCCGTCGTGGTGGCCGGTGCCGGGCTGGAACGGCACCGGCAGGCTCCAGTGCCACTGGTCGCGAATGGCCAGCCGGTTCCGCAGGAACACGAAGTCCCAGATCGCGGTGAACACGTCGCCGCCGGGCCAGCTGTCGAACGGCCGCTTGTCGCCGAGCCACTGCCAGCGGGTGTTACTGCCCCAGAGCGTCGGCAGGCGCCGGTAGACCTCGACATGGCTGCTGTTGTCCCAGAGGATCAGCCAGGTGATCCAGACCGAGGAATAGATGAAGCTGAACACCGTGATGCGAATCGCGTTCGGCGTCGCGAACCAGCCGCCCTGCCCTTCGTTGTCGCGATCGATGTACGGGATCACCATCAGCCCGACGAGCAGCACCGTCGGAACGATCACTCCCGCCAGGCCCTTGTCCATGTGCAGGAGCAGCTCCTGCAGGTTCATGAAGTACCACGGCGCCTTCGAGGGGTTCGGCGTGATGTTCGAGTTCGCCTGGTTCAGCAGGGGCGCGTTCACCACGGCCGAGAGGATCACGAACGTGATCGTGAACACCACCGCCGCGATGAACTCGATGAAGACAAGGTCCGGCCAGACCAGGAGTTCCTGATCGCGCTCACGCTTTAGGCGTACGGACTCCCGCGCGCCGGTGGCCTGAGTAGCTACCGCCATCGACCGTCTACCTCCAATTACAGCGGGCGAGCCAGGCCGCCATCACGCCGGATGCGCCAGAAGTGCACGGACATGAAGATGGCCGCCAGCAGCGGTAGCGCGATGACATGCAGCGTGTAGAACCGGATCAGGGCGCCCGGACCCACCTCGAATCCGCCGATCAGGACGAATCGAGACTGCCCGCCGAGGATCGGCGCCGCGCCCGCGATGTTCGTTCCCACCGTGATCGCCCACAGCGCGAGTTGGTCCCACGGCAGCAGATAGCCCGTGAACGACAGCAAGAGCGTAAGCACCAGCAGAATGACGCCGACGACCCAGTTGAATTCGCGCGGCGGCTTGTAGGCGCCCATGTAGAAGACCCGCATCATGTGCAGCAGCACGGTGATCACCATCGCGTGCGCCATCCAGCGGTGCAGGTTGCGGATCAACATGCCGAACCGCACGTTCGTCTCCAGATCAGCGACGTTCTGATACGCGAGGTTCACCGCGGGGACGTAGTAGAACATGAGCATTACGCCCGTCACCGTGAGCCCGAGGAACATGAAGAAGCTCAGGCCGCCCAGGCAGTACGTGTGCGTGATCTTGACATGCGTCTTGTGGATCCGCGTGGGGTGGAGGTGCAGGAAGACGTTCGTTGCGATGGCGAGCATCTGGTTGCGGGGCGTGTTCGGGTACCCGGAACGGAACACCGAACTCCAGATGTAATTGTGGAACAGCTTGTCGTACAGAAGGTCGCCGAGTCCGCGACCCTTGGGCTGCTCCGACACCGCCATGCAGGACCTCCCTGGTCTACCGAGACCACCAAGCGCCGAGCGCAACCATGATGCCGAACGAGATGATCATCGTGATCAACACGAAGATCAGCTCCTCGTAGTCCTTACCGACATAACCTTGGAAGAGCAGTGCGATGCCCAGCATGCGCCCTCAGAAGTTCGGCGAGCCAAGAAAAAGGCTCAGTTTCGTCTGCCGTAAATGGTGAATCTCTGACCCACCGGGGAATCTAGCATCGGCCTAATCGGGTGTCAAGGCGATTCAAATCGCCATTTCGCCCCCCACAGGATTGCACATTCCAGCGGCGACCGCCGACCTTGACACGCCGGGAAGTGGTACGGGCCACCGGCCCTGCGGCGGCCGTACGGCGAACGGCGCCGCGCTGCTAGCATGAGCGATGCGCGTTGAAGTGGAACCTGACGAGGCAGCGCTTGCGGTGCGGGCCGCCGACATCATCTGCCATTCGGTCGCCGAGAAGCCGGAAGCGCTGCTCGGGCTGCCGACGGGCGCCACGCCCATCAACACGTACCACGAGATCGAGCGCCGCACGGCAGCGCGGATGGCCGACTTCTCGCGGGCCACGGCGTTCGCCGTCGATGAGTTCTCCGGCGTCGCCACCGATGCACCCGGCACCAACAGGGCATTCTTCGGCCGGTACCTGAACGTCCCATTCCGCGCGCTTCGCTGCCCGGACGCCTCCGCCACGGACCCGGATTCCCACATCCTCGCCTTCGCGGAGCAGATCCGGATCGCGGGCGGCCTTGACCTCTGCGTGCTCGGCATTGGCGTCAACGGGCACGTCGCCTTCAACGAGCCCGGGTCCGCCCGGGATGGCCGTGCGCGTGGCGTCGCACTCACCGCCGCCTCGCGCGAGGCGCACGCCGAGGCGTTCGGCTCGCTCGACCGTGTGCCGGCTTCGGGCATGACGCTCGGTGTGGCCGATCTCCTCGAATCCCGGCGAATCCTCGTGCTCGCCCAGGGGCAGCGAAAGGCCCCGATCGTGCGCGCGGCACTGCGCGGGCCCCAGGGCGCCCGGGTGCCGGCCACATGGCTCCGGCTTCACTCGGACGTCACCTGGCTCCTTGACGCGGCCGCCGCTTCCCTGTTGGCGGAGCCCCTCGACTAGATCAGCCGCCAGATGCCGGCGCGCCGGTGCCGGCCCCGGCATGTCCGGCGCCGTGCACGCGCTCCCAGCTCCAACGAACGCCGCCGTTGACGCCCGCGACCCCCATCACGATCAGCACCAGTCCGACGAACAGGTTCACGCCGATCGTCTCGCCGAGCGCCGCCCAGCCGAGAACGGCCGCTACGATCGGGATCAGGTAGCTGACCAGCGACACCTGCGTCGCGCTCGAACGCTGCACGAGCGAGAAGAAGATGACGTACGCCAGTCCCGAGCAGAGGGTGCCGAGCCCGACCCACGCGAGCGCCGCCTCGCCCGAAATCCCCCCGTGCGGCACCCCGTCGACGACGAACGCCACTGGCAGCGCGATCATCGCGCCGAAGATCATCTGGCCACTCGCGAGCGAGAGCGGCTCGCCGCGCGCCGTCTGCCGCGCGACGACGGTCGAGAGTGCGTAACACAGTGCCGCCACGACGACCATCAGATCGCCCAGCGCATTCGAGCTTGTTAGATCGCCAACGTCCGGTCCGACGACGACCGCCGCGCCCGCGAACCCGACGAGCAGGCCGGCGACGCGCTCGACATTCGGCCGCTCGGCGCCCGCGCCGTACGCGAACAGCACGGTGAACAGCGGCATCGTCGCGACCAGCGTGGCCGCAAGGCCGCCGGTGATGTGCTTTTCGGCGATCGTGATCAGCGTGAATGGGATGACGTTGTTGAACAGCGCCAGGAACAGCACTGGCCCGCGAAGGTCGCGTCGCGGCAGCACGCCGCCGTTGCGCGCCGCCAGCGGCGCCACGACGATCGCGGCGATCACGAGCCGGCCCGCCACCACCGTCGATGGCGGCACGTCTCTGACAACGACACGGATGAACAGGAATGCGGCGCCCCAGATGCCGCTCAGAAGCAGGAGCAGCAGCGCGTCACGTGCCTTCACAACCGCTGCTCCTTCGCGATCGACGCCGGTATGATCTGACTGTCGCGTCAAGAAGGAGTGTACGTCATTGGAGCACGCGCGGATTCGCGGCCTCTACGTGATCGTCGACCCGGCCGCCTGCCGTGGACGTTCGCCCATCGACGTCGCGCGCATGGCTCTCGATGGCGGCGCTCGCACGATCCAGTGGCGCGACAAGCGCCGGGACAAGGGCGACCAGATCAACGACGCTCGCGCCATCGCGGCGCTGTGCCGCGAGCATGACGCGCTGTTCATCGGGAACGACCACGCCGATTTCGCGCTGGCCGTCGGCGCGGACGGCGTGCACCTCGGCCAGCGCGATCTGCCCATCGACCTCGTCCGCCCGATCGTCGGGCCGGCGATGATCATCGGCATCTCCGCCAACACCATCGACGAAGCGCGCGCGGCCGAAGCGGCGGGCGCGGACTACGTTGCCGTGGGCGCCATCTTCGCCACATCGTCGAAGGATGTGACGCGGCCGGCAAGCCTCGGCCGCCTGCGCGAGGTCAAGGCGGCTGTGCGCGTGCCGGTCGTCGCGATCGGCGGCATTTCACGGGACAACGTCGCGAGCGTCGTCGCGGCTGGCGCTGATGCTGCGGCGGTGATTAGTGCAGTGTGCGGCGCCGACGATCCGTGCGCGGCGGCCGCCGTGCTCGCGGCGGCGTTCACCGCGTGATCATTCGCCTCGGCCCAGTCCCTCGATCGCCACGATCGCGGCTTCGACGAGGCGCGGGGCGATCGACCATTCGCCGTACGACCAGCCGCGGAACGCGCGGAACCCGTCGAAGTCGATCGAGTACCTCGTGCGCCGCCCTTCCCGCCACCGCCGAATGATGCTCGCGGCCTCCATCTGGTTGATGATGCCCACGACAGCCCGCTCGGTGATTCCAGCCGTCACGGCAAGCTCGCGCACAGTGCGCGATGGATCACGTGCGATCGCCAGCAGGACCAGCATGTGATTCGTGAAGAACCCCCACGTGCCCGTTCGCGGCTGCAGGTCGCGCTCGTGCGTGTGACGCGGCTCCGTCGATCGCGCGACATCGATGCCGTGCTGCGTCGCCATCTCGAACAGCATGTTGACGATGCCGTTCACGAACAGCCTCGGCGCCTGGGCCGACGACTCGCCGCCGCGCTTCACCGCGGCCAGCCGCTCGAAATCGACCGAGTAGGTGTTGCGCCGCCCCGCGCGATGGCGGTAGACGATCTCCTCGTCGTCCAGGTCGCGCAGGATGGAAAGCGCCGCTCGCTCGGTGATCCGGATGCCCTGCGAGATGGCCCGCACCGTCGACTCAGGGTGCAGCACGACGTACGCCAGCAGCACGGCGTAATTCGTCAGGAAGCCCCATTTCGCCTCGTCCGGTTCCGGCTTCAATGCCCGAAGGTCGGTCCGTCTGGCAACCATGCTCCTCATTTCATGCAACAACTAACGTGTTATCAGGTTCACGTGTGCATCATGCTCCTGCGCGCGGCATGTTGCAAGCCCCACGTCTTGAATTGCGCCCTCGGATCGGAGGCGGCTATGATTGCGCTCAATTGGGAGATGTGCGCGTGACTGCGGACGTTGCCTCACGACCAGACACAGACACATCGTGGTACTACTGCGCAAACTGTGGCCGCGATCCGGGTGGCGACGCGGGTTCGGTCGATCCGCGGTGGACATTCTGCAGGTATTGCGGGTACCAGCTCACCAGCGTGCGACAATTAGCGTACGGGGGGTTCTGGGCCCGACTCACGGCGTACTTCATCGATACTCTGCTGCTGCTCGCGGCGCTCTTCTTGCCGATGATCGTGGTCCTCGTCGCCGCGGGAACGACTGCTGCCGCCCTCGTCAATTTGACTGCGACCGTGACCTATTTCTCGGTGGGGAATGGGTTGGGCGGCACGCTCGGACGCCGTGCCCTCGGGCTGCGCGTGATCGATGACTCGGGCAAGGCACCCGGAATCAGAATCGGTTTCGCGCTTGTCATCCTTTCAACCCTGAGTCGGCTTGCGCTCGGATTAGGTTATATCTGGATGATCAGGGATCGCCGCAAACAGACCTGGCACGACAAGCTCTGCGGCACGTACGTCGTGCGCACTCGGACCGGCCAACGTGCTCGCCCGGCCACCACATAACGATCCAGCGTTCTACAATGAGTCAGCACGCCTTCAACTCAGGTTCATGCTGCTCGGCGCGCCATCACCCTCGGCCGGCGGCGCCGGCCGGCACTGGAAGGAGTCTCCCGCATGGCCGCCATCGACAGCTTCGCCAGCCGCGCGACGCTCAGCGTCGGATCGCGCTCGCTCGCGTACTACCGGCTCGGCGCGCTCGAAAAGGCCGGCGTCGGCCACGTCGCACGCCTGCCGTTCTCGCTGAAGATCCTCCTCGAGAACCTGCTCCGGAACGAAGACGGGCGCAGCGTCACGAAGGACGACGTAGCGGCCCTCGCCGCATGGGACCCGGCTTCGCCCTCCGATCGGGAGGTGGCATTCCGGCCTGCGCGCGTGCTGCTGCAGGACTTCACCGGCGTGCCGTGCGTCGTCGACCTGGCAGCGATGCGCGACGCCATCAAGGCGCTCGGAGGAGATCCGCGCCGCATCAACCCGCTGCAGCAGTCCGACCTCGTGATCGACCACTCGGTCCAGGTCGACCGGTTCGGCTCGTCCGACGCATTCGCCTTCAACGCCCGCCTGGAGCTCGAGCGCAACCGCGAGCGATACGCGCTGCTGCGCTGGGGGCAGGAGTCGTTCGATAATTTCCGCGTCGTGCCGCCGGACACCGGCATCGTCCACCAGGTGAACCTGGAGTACCTGGCGAGCGTCGTGTTCGAGAAGGAGCAGGACGGCGCGACCATCGTGTATCCCGACACCGTCGTCGGCACCGACTCCCACACGACGATGATCAACGGCCTCGGCGTGCTCGGCTGGGGCGTCGGCGGCATCGAGGCCGAGGCGGCCATGCTCGGCCAGCCCATGCCGATGCTCACGCCCGAGGTGATCGGCTTCAAGCTCACCGGCCAGCTGCGCGAGGGCGCGACCGCCACCGACCTCGTCCTCACCGTCGTGCAGATGCTGCGCGCGAAGGGCGTCGTCGGCAAGTTCGTCGAGTTCTACGGCAGCGGCCTCACGGGTCTGCCGCTGCCGGACCGCGCGACCATCGCCAACATGGCGCCCGAGTACGGTGCGACGATGGGCTTCTTCCCGTGCGACGCCGAGACCCTCGCCTACTTGCGGCTCTCGGGCCGCCCGGAGGCGCTCGTCGCACTCGTCGAGGCGTACACGCGGGCCCAGGGGCTGTTCCGGACCGACGATGCGCCGGAGCCGCTGTTCTCGAGCACGCTGCACCTCGATCTCGGCGATGTTGTGCCGTGCATCGCCGGGCCACGGCGTCCGCAGGATCGCGTGTTGCTCTCGGGCGCGAAGGAGGCCTGGCGCACTGCCGGGATGGAGCTGGTCGCCGCGTCGAAGGGCGATCCCGCGTCGAGCGTGGCAGTCAAGTTGAACGGGAGCGCCGTCAACATCGGCCACGGCACGGTCGTCATCGCCGCGATCACGAGCTGCACCAACACGTCGAACCCGGCGGTGATGCTCGCCGCCGGTCTGCTCGCGCGCAACGCCGCTCAGCGTGGGCTGAATGCGAAGCCGTGGGTGAAGACGAGCCTTGCGCCCGGCTCGAAGGTCGTGACCGACTACCTGGATGCCGCCGGCGTGACGCCGTACCTGGAGCAGCTCGGCTTCTATCTCGTGGGGTACGGCTGCACGACCTGCATCGGCAACTCCGGCCCGCTGCCCGAGCCCGTCTCTCAGGCGATCCGCGACGGCAACCTCGTCGTCGCCTCGGTGCTCTCAGGCAACCGAAACTTCGAGGGCCGCATCCAGCAGGAGGTCCGCGCCAATTACCTGGCCTCGCCGCCGCTGGTGGTCGCGTACGCGCTCGCCGGCACGATGGACATCGACTTCGCGACCGAGGCGCTCGGCGTCGGCCGTGACGGCGCGCCCGTCTACCTCCGCGATATCTGGCCGACGCAGGCGCAGGTGCGCGATGCCGAGCGCACCGCCATCAAGTCGGAGATGTACCGGGCCAAGTACGAGTACGTCTTCGAAGGCGACGAGGCCTGGCGCAATCTCGACATCCCCCGTGGCGAGCTCTTCGCATGGGACGTCGACTCGACCTACGTGAAGGCGCCGCCGTACTTCGACGGCATGCAACTTGAACCGTCGCCGCCCGGCGACGTGCGCGGCGCGCGCGTGCTCGCGATGCTGGGCGACTCCGTCACGACCGACCATATCTCCCCCGCCGGATCGATACCGAAGACCAGCCCGGCGGGCGCCTACCTCGTGCGCCACGAGGTCGCGCCCGAGGACTTCAACTCCTACGGCGCGCGGCGCGGCAACCACGAAGTCATGCTCCGCGGCACGTTCGCCAACATCCGGCTGCGCAACCTGCTCGCCCCGGGCACCGAGGGCGGCGTCACGAAGCACCTGCCGGACGGCCTACAGATGACGATCTTCGACGCCTCGGAGAAGTACCGCGCCGAGGGCGTGCCGCTGATCGTGATCGCCGGCGCGGAGTACGGTACGGGCTCATCGCGCGACTGGGCGGCCAAGGGCACGCTGCTGCTCGGCGTGCGCGCGGTGATCGCGAAGAGCTTCGAGCGCATCCACCGCAGCAACCTCATCGGCATGGGCGTGTTGCCGCTGCAGTTCCAGCCCGGCGAGGACGCCGCGTCGCTCGGCCTCACCGGCACCGAAACCTACGCGATCGACGGCGTCGCCGAGGGTCTGGCGCCCGGCAAGCGCCTCAGCGTTCGCGCGACCGCCGACGGCGGCAAGGCGAAGTCGTTCACCGCGATCTGCCGCATCGACACGCCGGTCGAGGTCGACTACTACAACCACGGCGGCATCCTGCCGTTCGTCCTGCGCCAACTGCTGCGCAAGCCGTAGGGGCGACCGGCCGGTCGCCCCGCGCCGACGATCAAACACCTCGCCTAGGGGCGGATCCGCCGCATCCGCCGGCGCCACGGCATCGCGTCTCCCCTCTCCCCTTGAGGGAGAGGGGCCGGGGGTGAGGGCCCCCGGGTGCCATCCGCGCTCGGAGATCCGGCGTCGATCGCGCTACGTTCGCCCATGTCGCGCCCTCATCCGTCCGGCTCGGCACTTGCGAACCGGGGGAGGCAGCGCGCACAAACAAAAAAATGACAAAACGAAATCCCACCAGATTCATTTACCAACAACGTGATGCCCGAATCCGGCGTCCTCGGATGCGTTGTGACGCCCGCACGTTGTGGTCGCGGCCCTCCCGTGCCGCGATGTTGGTGGCGGCGGGCGGCACCGGATATCCTCCGCTTCAACAACCGCTGACGTGGCGAACGGAGGCCCGCAGATGAAGACCGCCATCGGCGGCATGGCCGGTGACGAGAACTGGGACGAGCTGACCGGCGAGATCGCCGACGGCTGGATCGGCACGTCGTTCATGCCCGGCCACGCGGACGTCTTCTTCGAGCACATCGCCCGTGGCGCGGCGAAGGCGGGACGATCGCTCGCCGACATCGACCTGCAGGCCGGTGGCGCCGTGGCGTTCTCCGACGACGTCGGCCGCCTCATCGCGCACCATCGGCCGGGGATCGCCTTCACGCTCGGCGCTATGGGTTCGAAGGAGCACAACTTCTACAACGCCGCGTTCCGCCGTGCCGGCTTCGAAGAGGAAGCGCGCGCCGTCCAACGGCTCTGGCTCGAAGGCAGGCGCAAGGAAGCGGCCGAGTTCGTGCCCGAGGAGATCGTGCGCGGCGTCAACCTGCTGGGCACCGAACAGATGGTGCGCGACCGCATCCGCGCCTACCGCGACGCCGGCGTCACGACGCTGCGTCTCGCGCCCGAGGGACACACGCTGCCGGAGCGGCCCGACACGCTCGGCCGCGCGCTCGATCTCGTGAAGTCCGTCGACAACCGTTAGCACGAATCGTGCCAGGAGCAGTCGCTCCAGAGGTGTCGCCACGGGCCAAACGCGTGCGGAAGTTGGCCTGTCATTCTGAGCGCAGCGAAGAATCTTCCCCGGCCGATGCCGACCGCGTCGTCTTCCGCCGCCGCCCTCGCCCGACGATCTCGCTTCCCTTCCAGGAAGGTCCTGGGGGTAGGGCGGGCCTACGGCCCGATCAGCTCGTCCGCCGCCGAATGCGGGTCCAGCTCCCGCCGCGCCACCCGCTCGACAAGCTCGTCGAGCCGCCCGTCCGTGCCGTGCTCGGCGACGATGCGATCGATGAGCTGCTGGCGCGCGAGCGTCAACACCTGGTGCCGCGCCTGCTCCCGCCGGTGCCGCTCGCGCACCTGCGACGTCTCGATGTACGCCCGGTGCTCCTCGATCGCGTCGACGAGCGCGCCGATGCCTTCCTCGCGCGCCCCTGCGGTCTTCAGTATCGGCGTGCGCCGCGGCGACGGCGAGGCATCGATGATTGAGGCGACCTGCCGGGCGAGCAAGTCGGCGTTCGGCAGGTCGCACTTGTTGACGACGAGGATGTCGGCGATCTCCATGATGCCGGCCTTCATCGCCTGCACGTCGTCGCCCGCGCCCGGCGTCAACACGACGACCGTCGTATCCGCCATCACCGCCACGTCGACCTCATCCTGGCCGGCGCCGACGGTTTCGATCACGACCGCGTCCTTCCCGAACGCGTCGAGCGCGGTCACGACGCCCGCCGTCGCCGGCGCGAGCCCGCCCATGTTGCCGCGCGTCGCCATGCTTCGCAGGAATACCTCGGGGTCCGACGTGAGATCCTGCATACGGATGCGGTCGCCGAGGATGGCGCCCTGGCTGAACGGGCTCGTCGGGTCGATCGCGACGATGCCGAGCGTGCGCCCGCGGCGTCGCACCTCCCGCGCGATGGCGCCGCTAAGCGTGCTCTTGCCAGAACCGGCGGATCCGGTGAGTCCGATGGTGTGCGCTCGGCCCGAACGCGGGTACAGCAGACGCAGCGCCCGCCTGCCCTCCGGTGCATCGTTCTCGATCACGGTCAGCAGCCGCGATAGCGCGCGGCGGTTGCCGGCGAGGAGCCGCTCGACGAGGTCGTCGACGCTGGGCATGCCGCTACGTGGCGCGAGCCGGACGCTTCGCGGCCCACTCGCGCACGAACTTGATGATGTCCTCGGTCGACGTGCCGGGGCCGAAGATGGCCTGAAAGCCGGTCTGCTTCAGCAGCTCGATGTCGGCGTCCGGGATGATGCCGCCCGCGAACAGCAGCACTTCATCCGGAGCGATCTCCCGTTCGCGCAGCGCCTTGACGACGCGCGGAAACAGCTCCATGTGCGCGCCCGAGAGGATACTCAGCCCGATGACGTCGACGTCTTCCTGTAACGCCGCCTCGGCGATCATCTCCGGCGTCTGGCGGATGCCGGTGTAGATGACCTCCATGCCGGCGTCGCGCAACGCGCGCGCCACGACCTTCGCGCCGCGGTCGTGGCCATCGAGGCCAGGCTTGGCGATGAGGACGCGAATCTTGTCTTCAGGCATAGCGTGGGGATTATAGGCAACGCCCCCTGTTATGGAAACACGCACGCGCCAGGCCCTGTCAAATGGCCCTAACGGCACGGCGTGCCGGGCACTACCATCGTGATCCGCGCCGCGGCGGCGCAAGGCGGAGGTCGGCAATGTGGCTCATCGTCCTGGTGCCCGTGATCGTCATCGTTGCGGCGTGGATCGTCGTGCCGATGGTCGTGCCGAAGTCGGTGTTCTACCGCGACGGCAAGCCCACGCAAGCTGGCCGCATCGCCAACCGCGTGTCGGAGTGGTACGCCGCGGCTGGCGGGCCGCCCTCGTGGCAGGTGAGTCTCGAAACGCGCGGACGGCGCAGCGGCCGCACGTTCAGGACGGTGTTGGGCGTCGCGCGGCACGACGGCGTCGACTACCTGGTGTCGATGCTCGGCGAGCGGTCGGCGTGGGTGCACAACGTGCGCGCCGCCGGCGGCGAGGCGGTGATCCGCCACGGCCGCAAGCGCCGCGTCCACCTGGAGGAGGTCCCAGCCGCGGAGCGCGCGCCCGTGCTGAAGGCGTATGTTGCACGGGCGAGGAGCGGACGCCGGCATTTCGTCCCGCTGACCCCGCAGTCGAGCATTGGCGAGTTCGCGGCCGTCGCCGATCGGTTCCCGGTGTTTAGGATTCTTGACGCGCGCTGAGGCCAGCGTACGCGCGCTCGATCAGCTGGATCGAGACGCCGTTCGCGGCCGCCTTGTTGACGCGTGCGACGCGCGTGCCGCGCCAGATGCCCGGTTCCGGATCGGACACCTGCACGCCCTTCGCCCGCAGGTCCGCCACCGCGGCGTCGAGCCGGTCGACCTCGACCGAGATCGAGTACATCCCCGGGCCACGCTCGGCCATCGTCGCCGCGATGCGGTGGTCTTGGGTCAGCGGCTGCACCAGCTCGACGAACGCGTTGCCCGCGGGAAGCTTGGCGACACGAAAGTTCGAGCCTTCCGGCTGTTCGGCGACGCTCGCCTGCAACCCGAACGTCGATGTCCACTTCGCCGCCGTCGCCTCCAGGTCGATGGTCGAGACGACCACGTGATCGAGGCCGGTCGCCGTGAACGCCCGCGCCTGCGGAGCGTGGTCGAATGCCTCGCCCTGCGGCAGGCGTGCCTCCGGCGTGAACGACGCCGGCGTGTGCTCGATGAGCAGCGTGGCAACGCCATGCGCCTGCGCGCCCTTCACCGTGGCGACGAGCGTGCCCGGCTTGATGCCCTGCCGTGGACCGGAGACCTCGATGCCCGCGGCCGCGAGACGCGCGCACGCCGCGCCGAGGTTGCCGACACCCCACGCAAGCCCGAAGATGCGATCCGGCTTGCCGATGCCCTCCTCGGCCTGTTGCGCGCCGCCGCTGATCTCGATTGTTATGTCACCGAGCCGATAGAAGAGGATGCGCCTGTTGCGCTCCGGGAACGTGCGGTCCAGCGCCAGCCGCGCTCCTAGCACGTCGCTCCATAGCTTCCGCGAGGCCTCCATGTCCGCCGACAGGATGACCGCGTGGTCCATCCGCCGCACACATCCTGCACCGCCACCGGCCATCGGCGCGACCGGGAGCGCATCGGCCGGCGACCGATGCTCGATGAGGAGGATGCGGACTCCGTTCGAAGAACTGGTCGACACCCACGCGTTGCGCCAGGACCTTCGCGCGCCGGTGTCGACGTCCACACCTTCGCCGTCTGCCGGATCCACCACCACCAGGCCGCGGTCGCGCATCTCGCGCGTCGTCGCATCGACGTCCGCGGTCCCGAGGGCGAGCGCGTAGACGCCGTCACCCTGCGCGTCAAGAAAATGCGCCAGAGGGCCGGACCAGCGCGGATCGCCGTCATGACTGGCGAGGCTGAGCAGTTCGACATACGTATTGTCGATGCGGAAGAGCGTGTTGCGGGTGCCGTACGCCGCGTGCTGGCCGCGCCACGATGGCGAATGGCCGAACAGCGCCGTGTAGTCCGCGGTCGCCGCATCGAGGTCGCGCACGGCGATCACGACGTGATCGAGCGTCAGGTCCGCCATCACGCGTCTCCCGCGATCGTCGGCCCGGACGCGTCATCGAGCGGCTGGCACAGCTCCACGAGGGCGCCGTCCATCGCGCTCGGGTGCAGGAAGCAGATGCGGCCGGCGAGGCCGATGCGCGTCTCCAGGTCGATCATCTCGGTCCCGCGCTTCTTCAGCGCGTCGAGATCGTGATCGATGTCGTCGACCTGGAAGCAGACGTGGTGCAACCCCTCGCCTTTCCGCTCCAGGTAACGCGCCACACCCGTATCCGGGACGACCGGCTGCAACAGCTCGATCTCGCTGTCGCCGAGGGTCAGCAACGCCGCCTTCACCCCCTGCTCCTGGATTGTTGCCTGCTTGTGCACGTGGAGACCGAGCGTGTCGCGGTAAAACCGCATCGCCTGCTCCATGTCGCGCACGACGATGCCCACGTGGTGGACCTTCTGGATCATTCCGCGAGTGTATCGCGGCCCCTGCGGAGGCGAAACCGTTCCGACCAGCATTGCCCGGCGGGCGACGTGCTACTCGGCGCTGCGGAGCCTCTGGAGCGCCGGCAGGTGCTCCCGGTAATGACCGTAGCCACTCCCTTCGAGCAGACGGTTGACGGTCTTGCCCTCGCCGAAGCGGTCCGCCGGCAACGCCTGAGCGGCCCGCAGATAGTTCGCAAACGACTGCTGGAGAACGGCGACGATCGTCGCACCCTGCTGCGCGCGCGCACCGGCCGCGAATCCGGCGTTCCATGCATCGGCGTCGCCGTAATCGACGCCCTCCGGCGTCGGACGCTCGCCGCGTGCCATCCGCTCCAACGCGCCGGTCATCGTCCGGTGCCAGCCGGCGATGTGCGCGAGGATCTCCTTCGCGGTCCACGTGCCGTCGCACACGCGGCTCATCGCCCGCTCGTCGAGCGCCTGGACGATGGCGAGCAACTCGCCGAAGCCCGCTTCGACTTCCTTCAGGACCTCGTCTTTGTCCATAGCCGGACTCTCCTGCTCCTGTGTCGTGCCACGGAGTCTAGGGACGGGAAGCACGGAGATCAACCGCCCGGCACGGCGTCACGCGGCCAGGTCGCCAACGTCCGCGGAGCCGTCCTCGCACATCTGGTCATCGAGGTCGCGCAGAACGTTCGTGTTGTACAGATGCACGAACGCATCGACGACCTCCGGATCCAGGTGCGTGCCTCGCAGGCGGATGATCTCCGCGATCGCTTCCTGGTCCGGCCAGGCGCGCTTGTACGGACGCTCGCTCACGAGCGCGTCGTACACGTCGGCCACCGCGACGATCCGCGCGGCAAGGGGAATGTCCTCCTCCGCCAGGCCGTCGGGATAGCCCGTACCATCGAAGTGCTCGTGGTGCCAGCGAGCGACCTGGCGAGCGGCCGCGAATTCGTCGCTTTCGGCCAGCAGCGCATCGGCCCACAGCGTGTGCTTCTCGATTTCGGTCCGCTCCTCGATGGTCAGCGGGCCGGGCTTCTTGAGGATCGCGTCCGGCACCTGCGCCTTGCCGACGTCGTGGATCATCGCCGCGTACGCCACCTCGCGAGCGGCCGCCTCCTCGAGACCCAGTCGCAGCGCAAGCGCCAGCGAGTAACGCTGAATGTGCTGCAGGTGCAGCCCGGCGTCCGTGTCGCGCGCTTCGACGATCGTCGCCAGCATCGAGAGCGTTTGCCGCGTCTTGTGCTCCAGCCGCTCCGAGCGCTTGCGCAGTTCGGCCGCGAGCGAGAACGACACCAGGCTCGTGAGCGCAAAGAACACCAACCGCATCGCCAAATGGTCCGACGTGTAGCTGCCGCGGGGATAGAACCAGGTCGACTCGAAGACGAACAGCGACGTCCACAGCAGCGAAAACAGCGCGGAGCCGATGGGGCCATAATACAGCGTGTTCGTCACGATGAGGCAGACGTACAGCATCCAGAGGTCGGATTCGTACCCGACCTGTCCCATCTTCATGAACACGTACAGCGATCCGCCGATGACGACGCCGTTGTCGCCGAGGAGCGAGATGACGCGCATCAGGTACATGCGTCGCCGGACTACGATCGGGACCATCACGAGATTCAGCAGCACGGCTGCGCCGCATGCCACCAGCACTCCGTCGCGTCCCGGCATCCGCGAACCCGGCAAGAAGGAAGCCACGGCAACGAGAACCGCGATCGCCGGCCGCACGAAGAGGAAGTTGCGCTCCCACGGGATGTTCGCCCCACCGAGGAACGACTCGGCTCTCGCATGCATCCTCGTGGACAGCGTGCGCTCCGGCCCGAGAGCCGCTGCGGTTCGCAGGGCGGCCTCGTACACCCGCGTTGTCGCGAAATTCATCAACTGGATAGTCGGTATGCCGGCAACACGAATTGAGTCTCGCGACCGAGCCACCTGGGGCGGCGTTTCGCCGGCCGCCGGCACGCTTGGTACCCACTTCGAGACCCTGATACGATGAGCCGCGCCGCCGGGGCGATTAGCTCAGCTGGTTAGAGCGTCTCGCTTACACCGAGAAGGTCGCAGGTTCGAGTCCTGCATCGCCCACCAACCTGATGAACACGCCATGCGAGCGACGGCTCGGACCGCGACGCGCCCTTCGTTACGCGGTTTGTGGCCGGTCGCCCCTCCCCCTACTCAAATGTAATAAATCCCTTAAGAATCCTAGGCGAAACCCCTAAAGTCGTACTGCGCTCTTCCGATTGTGTAATTGACAGCGTGATGCCCCCGGGGCCAAGGCGCCGGGACACGCTCGCTGGTCGCCCGCAGTCGAGGGTCGGGCACCGTCTCCGCGAATCGGGGGCGTCGTCGGCAAGCCAGTCCCGGTTGCCCTCGCCGGGAAACGTAGCTGACCACAAGGGGGATAGAGGAATGATCAAGAACCTGGCTCTGCGTGTGCTCGCGGCTCTTCAGAGCATCGAGTCGAGTGTGAAGGACGAGGAAGGCCAGACGCTGGCTGAGTACGGCCTGATCATGGCCGTCATCGCGGTCGCGGTGGTCGTGGCGGCCGTTGTGGCGTTCCGGGGCGCGATCGTCGGCGCCTTCGAGGGTGCGACGACCTGTCTTGGCGGTTCCTGCTAGGGCCCGCCGGATCAGCGGACTGAGTGTGCAGAAGGGCGCCGCGGCGACGCCGTGGCGCCCTTCTCGCGCATCCGCAATCCACCGACGTGCAACCGGGGGGAACGCGATGCTTACGGGAGTGGCCGTGCGCCTGCTCATCGCTTTGCAAGGCATCGGAACGAGACTCGACGACGAAGACGGGCAGACGCTGGCGGAATACGGGTTGATCATCAGCCTGGTGGCGGTCGCGGCCATGATCACCGGCGCCGTCGTCTTCCGGCAGGCGCTGGCAGATGCATTCGACCGCGTCTCACCGTGCCTGGGCGGTTCCTGCTGAAGCGGGGCAGTTCATACGCGATGTAAGGGGCACGCCGTACGGCGTGCCCCTTACCGTCATCACTCCCGGCGCCCTCACTCCGTTCAACTGCCAACTCGCGCCTGCCGACAACAAGTCTGTAACGGCGCACGCAGGTCAGGGGCAGCATGAGCATGCCGAAGCTACCGGACCGCTGGACACCCGGGCTCGCGCTGGCGGCCATCCTCGCCACCGCCCTCGTGGTGCGGCTCGCGCTCGCGCCCGCGTACGCATACCTGCCCAACGATTACCTGGACGAGCGGTTCTGGACCTCGTGGATGTTCGCCATCCACGACCACGGCATCCTCAACATCTTCCGCACCAGCGAGGCGAATTACGTCGGGTACCAGTGGACGCTCTGGCTCTTGTCGATCATCTATGACGCGATCGGCGGCGCCTACCGCGCCGGCGATACGCGTCTGCACCTGCTCGTCAAGGCCCCGTCGATCGCCGCCGATCTCGCGCTGATCGTGGTGGCCTACCACGCCACCGCCGCCCTCGCGGAACGAGCGCCGGCCTCAGCGCTTCCGCCGTTCGATGAGCGGCACGCGCGCATCGGCCGCCGAGAGCGCCTCGCGCTGGCCGCCGCGGCGGTCATCGCATTCCAGCCGGCGGTCCTGTACGACAGCGCCGTCTGGGCCCAGACCGACGCGGCGATCAGCGTCGCCATGCTCGGGTCGATGCTGCTGCTCGCGCGCGGCAAGACCACCGCCGCATGGGTGGTCTGGGCGCTCGGCATGGCCGTCAAGCCGCAACCGGTGATGATCCTGCCCGTGCTCGCGTTCTTCACGCTGCAGAACAACGGTGCGCGCTCGCTCTTCCGGGGCGGCGGCGCGGCAGCGGTGACGCTCGGACTCGTCCTGCTGCCGTGGATGTTGCACGGCGATGCACTGCTCCTCACGCGGGCATACGGCGCGCTCTTCAGCTCCGACTACGGGCGGCTCTCCGTCTCCGCCTGGAACACCTGGTGGTTCGTCGATCGCGCGGCCGCCGTCGAGCCGCGAGGTGCCGTCGTCGCCGCGCTGCCCTTCGTCTCGTATCGATTGCTCGGCCTGCTGCTCTCCGCGTCCGCCGCGGCGATCGCGGCGGGATACACGTCGGTGCACCGCGATCTCCGCGGCCTGCTGATCGCCGGCGCGTACCTGGCCTTCGCCTTCTACATGCTGCCGATGTCGATCCACGAGCGGTACCTCTTCCCGGTACTGGCGCTGCTTCTCCCCGTCGCCGTCGTCGATCGGCGGTGGATCTGGATCTACGTCCCGGCGTCGCTGACGCTCTTCGCCAATATGTTCGTGATCGCGCCGCCGGTGCACGCCTGGTCCGGACGATGGGTCGAAGCGCCGATCATCCCCTTCATCGCAGGCGCCAACATCGCACTATTCCTTGCCTATTCCACCGTCGTGACACGCGACGCGGCGCGGGCGCTGCCGACTCTCCGCAACTTCGTCGGCCAGAGCTACCCGTTCTCGCGGATCGGCCGCCGAGGGGTTGCGGCGGCCGAACCGGGCCTGCGAAAGGCGGCGTGACCCACGCTCTCGTCGGCCTAATGGCTACATCTATACGTCTCGCGGTCCTGTCTATACATTCTTGATCGGGCACACGGCCTCGCCTATCATGACCCCACATTAGTGAGGGCGGACACAATCGGCCCCCGACCCTCCCGGAAGGAGCCCAACCGTGTCTGTGAACCTTCGAATTCCCGGCCCAACGCCCTGTCCGGACGACGTCCTGCAGGCGATGTCGCGCCAGATGATCAACCACCGCGGCCCCGAGTTCGCGGACATCATGGGGCGCATCACCACCGGCCTCCAGACGATGTTCGAGACCAAGAACGACGTCCTGACCATGACCTCGGCCGGCACCGGCGCAATCGAGGCGGCCGTCGTCAACACGCTCTCCCCCGGCGACCGCGTGCTCGGCGTCTCGATCGGCGTCTTTGGCGACCGGTTCGCCGATATCGCCACCACCTACGGTGTGACCGTCGAGAAGCTGTCGTTCGAGCAGGGCACCGCAGCCGACCCCGCAGCCGTCGCCGAGGCGCTCAAGAAGGACGCCTCGTACAAGGCCGTCCTCGTCACTCACAACGAGACGTCGACCGCGGTGACGAACGACTTGGGCGCCATCGCCAAGGCGATCCGCGGCGTGCGCCCCGAGATCTTGATCCTCGTCGACGCCATCAGCAGCCTCGGCTCCGTGCCCCTGCCGATCGACGCGTGGGACCTCGATGTGGTGTTCACCGGCTCGCAAAAGGGCTGGATGGTGCCGCCCGGCATGTCGATGGTGGCAGTGAGCAAGCGCGCCTGGGCCGCCGTCGAGACCGCGCGCATCCCGCGCTACTACTTCGACTACAAGAAGGCGAAGAGCTACCTCGAAAAGGGTCAGACGCCGTGGACGCCGGCCGTGTCCGTGTACTTCGCGATGGACCTGGCGCTCAAGAAGCTCCTCGCCGAAGGTCTCGCGAACATCCAGGCCCGTCACGCGCGCCTCGGGAAGTTCACGCGCGATGGCGTGAAGGCTCTCGGGCTCAAGATCCTCGCCGACGAGCGCGTCGCCTCGAACACCGTCACGGCCGTCATCGTGCCGGAGGGCGTCGATGGCGCGGCGCTGAACAAGCTGATGCGCACGGAGTACAACACCGTGCTCGCAGGCGGCCAGGGTCCGCTGACCGGCAAGATCTTCCGCATCGGCCACCTGGGCTTCGTGAACGAAGCGGATCTGCAGGCGTGCCTCGACGCGCTGAAGCTCGCGCTCCCGCGCGTCGGTTTCACACCGGCCGGCGCCGCCGTCCGCTGACCGGGAGACACGACCGACCTCCAGGGACGCGGCTGCGACCGCGTCCCTGCCATTTCGGCCGCTTGTCGCGGTTCGCTATCCCGTAACCGCGCGCGCCGATACCCTTGGAGCGTATGAAGAAGATCCTCGTCGCTGACCCCATCGCCCAGGACGGCATCGACATTCTCAGGCAGGCGGCCGAAGTCGACGTGCGCACCGGGCTCTCCCGTGACGAACTGATCAGCATCATCCCTGCCTATCGCGCACTCGTCGTGCGGAGCGAGACGAAGGTGACGGCCGAGGTCTTCGCCGCCGGCAAGAAGCTGCAGGCCGTCGGCCGCGCGGGCGTCGGCGTCGACAACATCGACCTCAACGCCGCGACAGAGCGAGGCGTGATCGTCGTCAACGCGCCGCTCGGCAACACGATCTCCGCCGCCGAGCACGCGATCGGGCTGATGCTCGCCCTCGCGCGCCACATCCCGGAGGCCAACGCCTCGCTGAAGAGGGGCGAGTGGAAACGCTCGAAGTTCATCGGCGTCGAACTCCGTGGCAAGACGCTCGGCGTGATCGGCCTCGGACAGGTAGGTTCGGAGGTGGCGCGGCGAGGCAAGGGCCTGGACATGACCGTCGTCGCGAACGACCCGTTCGTGTCGCCGGAGCGCGCCGCCATGCTCGGTGTCGAGCTGGCGCCGACGCTCGATGACGTGCTTGCCCGCGCCGACTTCCTCTCGCTTCACACGGTGCTAACGGCCCAGACCAGGCACCTGATCGGCGCCCGGGAGCTGGCGCTGGCCAGGCCGGCGCTGCGGCTGATCAACACGGCTCGCGGCGATCTCATCGACATGGAGGCACTCGTCGCGGCGGTCGACGCGGGCAAGATCGCGGGCGCCGCGATCGACGTCTTTCCGCAGGAGCCGCCCGACATGGCAAGCCCTGTGCTCCATCACGACCGGATCATCGTCACGCCGCACCTGGGCGCGTCAACGGCCGAGGCGCAGGAGCGCGTCGCCGTCGACGTCGCGCGGCAGATCCTGGCGATCCTGCGCGGCGAGCCCGCCCAGTACGCCGTCAACGCACCGATGATCGCGGCGGAAACGATGACCGTGATCGCTCCGTACATTCCGGTCGCCGAGAAAGTCGCGTCGCTCGCCACGCAGCTCGCCGCCGGGCAACTGGCCAACATCGAGATCGAGTACCTGGGCGAGATCGCGCAGCACGACACAACGCCGCTCAAGGCGGCCGTCGTCAAGGGATTGATGGCACCGATCTCCGAGGAGAACGTGACGATCGTCAATGCCGCGCTCATCGCCGAGAACCGCGGGATGAAGATCATCGAGCGTAAGGGCCCGCAGGAGGACGTCTACGCGAACCTCATCCGCGTCCACATCCACACGAGCGCGGGAGACACCGACGTGACCGGCACCGTCGCGCACGACGGCCCGCACATCGTTGCCATCAATGACTTCTGGGTGGACATTCCGCCCGGCGACGGCTGGCTGCTGCTGTGCGAGAACCAGGATCAGCCGGGCATGATCGGACTGGTCGGCACGTTCCTTGGCCAGCACGACGTCAATATCAGCTTCATGCGCGTGGGACGCACCGCGGTGCGCGGCAAAGCATTGATGGCCGTCGGCGTCGATGACCCAATCACGGAGGAAATCGTCGAGGGGCTTTCCGCCATTCCGAACATCATCTCCGCGCGCGTCACGAAAGTCTCCTAGCGCGTCTCCAGGTGGCCGCTGGCCTCGGGTTCTCCTGGCCCGTCGTACAGACCCAGCGCGAAGCACCTTTTTCGCCCGAGAACCTTCGCTATCGCTACCGTCGGCATCGGCGGTCGCGCGGACATGCGATCACATCGGCACGGGGCGAGCCACACACCGCCGCGCCACTGGTAGAATCGCGATATGGATCTCCGCGCACTCACCTTCGTCGACGCCGCGCCGCAGCATTTCGACGCCATCGAGCGCATCGAGCGCGAGGCCGGCGGGAGTTCACTCGTCGCGCTGACGGCAGGACTGGCGATCGAAGAAGCGGTACGACGCGGACACTACGTGATCGTCGCGCTCGACGTCGCTGACGTCGCCGGCTGGGTCTGGTTCTCGGTCGACGGCGCGCGCGGTGGCGAGGAGGTCGCACAGATGTTCCGGGTGGCCGTCGCACCTGAGCGCAGGCGGTCCGGCGTCGGCCGGGCGCTGGTCGAGCACGCGCAGGCCGTCCTCGCCGCGCGAGACTGCACCCGCGTCCGCGTGACCCTTCCCGCCGGCGACGAGGTGAGCCGCGCGTTCCTCGCGTCGCTCGGGTATGCCGTCGACGCCCTGACCATGGAGCGTCCGCTGTGATGGCGCGCCGCGCACGATGGATTGCGCTGCTGCTGCTCGGCCTCACCATCGCCGCCTGCGCGTCACCCGCCGGTGCGCCGGATTCCATTCCGACGCCCGCGGATTCGCCGGTAAGGGCCGCGACGGCGGGCACCTCCGCAACGAGTGCGGCCGAACCCACGGCAACCCCGACCTCAACGCCACAGCCTGGCGCCTCGATTACGATCAACGCGGTCGGTGACCTCAGCCTCGCGCGCGGCATCGTCGATGAGATGGTGGCGAACGGGACGGACCACCCGTTCGCGCTGATCGCGCCGCTCATGGACGGTGACGTCGGGCTGGCAAACCTCGAGGGTGCGCTCACCGACCGCGGCGAGCCGTGGCCGAAGGGCTACAACTTCCGGACACCTCCGAGGTTCGCCTCCGGGCTGGCGGGCGCGCGCTTCACCGTCGTCACGCTCGCCAACAACCACACGCTCGACTTCGGCGCGATCGGCTTGCTCGACACGATCGCCGCGCTCGACGCTGCGGGCGTCCGGCACATTGGCGCGGGCGCGAACGCGTCCGAAGCCCGGACGCCTGCCGTCGTCGAGGCGAACGGACTGCGCGTCGCATTCCTTGGCTACGTCGCCACGCCCGACGAGGGCGGCGGTTTCTCAATACGCGCGTGGCAGGCGGGTCCGGAAACGCCCGGCGTGGCCATCGGCAGCGCGGACGCAATCGCGGCCGACGTCGCCGCGGCGAAGCACGTGGCCGATTTCGTCATTGTCGCGGGCCACGCCGGCGACGAGTACCGCACGACGCCGAACGCCACGCAGCGCGCACTCGCCGCAGCGGCCCTCACGGCGGGCGCCGACGCCTACATCGGCGCCCACGCCCACGTCGTGCAGCCAATCGATCTGCGCGGCGGCCAACTCGTCGCCCATGGGCTCGGCAACTTCATCTTCGCTCTCGATGACGTCGACCGCGCGAACATACCGGTGCCGCGCGTCTCGCTGATCCTCAAGCTGACGCTGACGAAGGGCGCGGGTGTCACGTCGTGGAAGGCGGTTCCCGTGACGCAGGACGACGCGCAGGGGCGCCCGCGCCCCGCAACGCCCGAGGAGGCCGCCGCTCTGCGTGAGATCATCGGTCCCGACCAGCCGTAATCGGAAGGGAGAGTCACATGGACCTCGGACTGCGCGACCGCGTCGCGATCGTTGGCGGCGCGAGCCAGGGCATCGGCCGTGCGACGGCGCAGCTGCTCGCTGCCGAGGGCTGTCGCGTCGTCATGGCCGCCCGCAACGAGACCGCGCTCGCGGCGGCCGCCGCGGCGATCCGCGGCGCAAGCGGCGACGAGCAAACCGGAGCGAACGTGCTCGCCGTGCCGTGCGACATGTCGATTGCGTCCGACGTCAGCCGCCTCGTCGCGCGCGCGGCCGAGGCGTTCGGCGGCATCGACATCCTCGTCAACAACGCGGGCGGACCGCCGCTCGGCGCATTCGAGCGGCACGACGACGCCGCGTGGCGCAAGGCGTTCGACACCAACTTCATGAGCGTCGTCTGGATGGTGCGCGAGGCGCTGCCGCACCTGCGCCGATCGTCTCAGGGCCGCATCATCAACATCACGTCGACGGCGGTCCGAGAGCCGATCGAGGGACTGATCCTGTCAAACTCGATCCGCCTCGGGACCACGGGACTCGCCAAGACGCTCTCCCGCGAGCTGGGACCGCACGGCATCACGGTGAACAACGTCGGACCCGGACTGACCGTGACGGACCGCGTGCGCCCATTGTTCGAGGCGCAGGCGAAGGCCGAGGGGCGCACCTTCGACGACGTGCGTGCGGAGCGCGCCCGGCGCATTCCCACGCGGCGCCTCGGCGAGCCAGAGGACGTCGCGGCGATGATCGTGTTTCTCGCGTCCGCGCAGGCGCGCCAGGTCAGCGGTCAGACGATCCTCGTCGATGGCGGCGCAACGGCTGCGATGTAGGGGGACGCCGCTGTTCACTTCGAGCGGCGGGCGCGTCCTACGCGAACCCCTCGGCGGCGGCCTCCCAGCCCGGGACGAACTTGCGCCAGCCCTCCTGGCTGTTCAGGTAGGGGTACACGACGTAGTAGTTGGTGACACGAGGCTGATACGGCTCCTTGGCGAGGAGCATCTTCGCCTCCTGCGGCGTCCGGCCGGCCTTGCGATGGTTGCACGACTTGCACGCCGTCACGAGGTTCTCCCACGTGTGACGTCCGCCGCGATGCCGCGGCAGCACATGGTCGAGCGTCAGGTCCCGCTGGCCATGGCGGCCACAGTACTGGCACGTGTGCCGGTCGCGGTTGAACACCTCCCGCCGGGACAGCCGCATCTGCGGGCGCGGGCGCTTGATGAGGTAGATGAGGCGGATGACGGACGGGAGCGGATAGGCCATCGTGGCCGACCGCAGGTGGCCAAGGCCGTGCTCCAGCACCTCGGCCTTGCCGCGAAGCACGAGGATGAACGCGCGCCGGGCATTGCACACGTTCAGCGGCTCGTAGTTCTGGTTGAGGACTAATACGCTGCTTGTTGACATGGTCCCGCTTCCAGGTCGTGGAATCATATCAAAGCCCCAAAACACCCGGCAACGATGCGACCCGGTCCCGGCGGACTGTACTCAGCGCGCCCCGCGTCCTAAGATCCGCTGCATCGGGCGCCCAACGGCCGCGACACGGGACACCACGGAGGAAGCGCATGGCGACGAAAGACGAGCTGATCACCGGTCTGGAGACCCTCATCCGCGAGTCGCGGCGTATCGCAGCGGTCCTCAGCGACGACGACTGGACCCGCGCCGTCGACCAGGATGGCTGGACCGGCAGCCAGGTGCTCGCGCACGTCGCCGGCGTCGGCACGGTCATACCGATGTTCATCAACGCGCTCGCCAACGCGCCCGCCGGCACCGACGCAATGGGCGGCACCGCCAACGTCGACACCATGAACGCGGGCCTCGTGGGCGCGCGCGCCGGCCGGACGCCCACGGAGCTGGCCGAAGAGGTGGCGACCGCCTACGCCGCGGTCATCGATTACGTGCGCGGTGTGCCCGATGACTTCCTGCTGAAGCTCGGCACCGCCGCGGGTCACAAGAACGTGCCACTGGGCGATCTGATGATGCGCATGGTCATCCTGCACGGCCTCGCGCACATCTACAGCGTCTACAGCTCGGTCTTCTACGCCTGATGAACGCGCCCGCTCCGACGCTGCCCGCCGCGCTCGACGTGCTCGCCTCGACGCCGACGACGCTGCGCGCCCTGCTCGGCGGCCTACCGGAGACCGCCGTGTCCGCCGCGGGCGACGAGGGATGGTCGCCGAAGGACGTGCTCGCGCATCTCCTGTCGCTCAACGGACCGGCCCTGCTCGACCGCGTGCGACCGATCATGGAACTCGACGAGCCGCCGATTCCCAACGTCGACGAGGCCGAGGTGCTGGAGCGCTCCGGATTGCGACTGCTGCCCGTCGCGACCTTGCTCGACGACTTCGCGAGCCGGCGCGCTGACGCGGTCGCGTGGCTGCGTGGCCTGCCGCCCCCGGCGCTATCGCGAAGCGGCGTGCACTCGACTGCGGGCCGCGTCACGGTCGCCAACCTGATCCACCACCTTGCGTGGCACGATCTGCTGCACGTCTCACAGGTCTGCCGTCTGCTCGCGGCGCCCATCGACGAGCGCCGCGGAGCGATGCAGATCTTCCGCTAGTCCGCGACGCGATCAGATCGTCGCGACGGGCTCCAGCTTCGTGATCTCTGGCCTGCCCGCGAGCATGCCGCCGATCTTCCCGCCGAACGCCCCCATGTGCGGCGTCTTGCCGTGCTCGGACAGCGCATCGGCGTCGGCGTACGCCTCGATGAAGTAGAACTCGGCCGGCACCTTCGTGCTCTGAGCGAGCGTGTACTGTAGCGTCCGGCCCGCCTCGTTCGCCTTGACGGCGGCGACCATCTCGGCGCCCGCGGCCTTGAATTCCTCTTCCTTCCCTTCCTTCACGGTCAACTTGGCGATGATGGCGATCACGTTACGTCCTTGTCACTCCGTCATTCTGATCTCGCGGCTCATCCTGCGCGATCGGGCGCTTACGATCACGCCGCCTCGCCGTCCGCGCGCGACGCGGCACTTGGAGTGTCCGTGCGACGCCGTCGGCGCCACAAACGTGGTACGAAACACATCAGTCGCACAGACGTTCTGGTATACTGTGCGCCATGGCGAAGGATGAACGCCCGAAGCCGCCCGCCTGGTTGAGCACCGCGGGATCGCGCAACGCCCGCACCGGGAAAGGACGCGCCATCCATCGGTCCGCTCCTGCGGCCGAGCCCCCGACGCCCGCGCCGCGGCGGACGCCGGCGACGAAGCGACCCTCGCCGGGGGCCACAACTCCCGCCGTCGATCTTTCCGACAACGCGCGCGTCGTGCTCGAGCGTCGCTACCTCGCGCGAAACGGTGCCGGCCGTCTCACCGAGACACCGGAGCAGCTGTTCCGGCGCGTCGCGCACAACATCGCGCTCGCCGAGGCGAAGTACGTCGCACCCTCGCAGGCGGAGACCGCGATCGCCGCGTACGAGGCGCAGTTCTACGATCTGGTCACCTCGTTGCGATTCCTCCCCAACTCGCCGACGCTCGGCAACGCGGGCCGGCCGCTGCAGCAACTCTCCGCCTGCTTCGTCCTCCCCGTCGAGGACTCGATGGTCGGCATCTTCGACACGCTCAAGAACACCGCGCTGATACACCAGAGCGGCGGCGGCACGGGCTTCGCGTTCAGCCGCCTGCGCCCGGCCGGCGACATCGTCGCGAGCACCGGTGGCATCGCGAGCGGCCCCGTCTCATTCATGCGCGTGTACGACGCGGCCACCGAGTCGATCAAGCAGGGCGGAACGCGCCGCGGCGCCAACATGGCGATCCTGAACGTGGAGCACCCGGATATCGAGGCGTTCATCAACGTCAAGGCGAACATGACGGCGCTCCAGAACTTCAACATCAGCGTCGCCGTGACGGAGCGATTCATGCAGGCCGTCGAGCGTAATGAAGAGTACGCGCTGGTCAACCCGCGCACCGGCTCGGCGGCCGGCAATCGGCAGGCGCGCGCCGTGTTCCGGCAGATCGTCGAAAACGCGTGGCGCAACGGCGACCCCGGCATCGTCTTCCTCGACCGGATCAATCGCGACAACCCGACGCCGCAGCTCGGACGAATCGAGGCCACAAATCCTTGCGGCGAGCAGCCGCTCCTGCCGTACGAATCGTGCAACCTCGGCTCGCTCAACGTCTCGCGGTTCGTGAAACCCGCGGGCGCAACGAAGCCACGCAACGGCCACGCCCGCGGCGGCGCGCCGCCGCCGGCCGAGGTCGATTGGGACGCGCTCGCCGCGGCGATCCCGCTGTGCGTACGCTTCCTGGACGATGTCATCGACCAGAACAGCTACCCGATCGCCGAGATCGATGAGATGACCCGGAAGACGCGCAAGATCGGCCTCGGCGTCATGGGGTGGGCCGACCTGCTGTTCGCGCTCGGCATGAACTACGACTCAGACGAAGCGGTCGCGCTCGGCGGGCGCGTAATGTCGTTCATCCGCGACCACGCGGACCGTGCCTCGACCCAACTCGCGACGGAGCGCGGCGTGTTCCCCGCGTGGAGCGGGTCCGTGTACGACCCCGCGTCAGGCGATCCGCGCGGCGGACCCCGCTACCGGAACGCCACGCGCACCACCGTCGCCCCGACGGGCACGCTGAGCATCATCGCCGACTGCTCCGGCGGTATCGAGCCCGCGTTCGCGCTGGCGTTCATGCGGCAACACCACCTCGATCGCAAGGATCCGTCGAAGGTCACGCAGCTGCCGGAGGTCAACCGCACGTTCCGTTCCATCGCCGAGAGCGCCGGTTTCTACACCGACGATCTCGCCCGCTATCTCGCGGAAGGCGGATCGATCGCTGCGCGCGACGACGTGCCCGCGTGGGCCCGGCGCGTCTTCGTCACGTCACACGACATCGCGCCCGAGTGGCACGTCAAGATGCAGGCGGCGTTCCAGCGCCACACTGACAATGCCGTCAGCAAGACGATCAACTTCCGCAACGAAGCCACGGTCGAAGACGTCGAGCACGCGTACCTGCTCGCCTTCCGCGAGGGCTGCAAGGGCATCACCGTGTACCGCGACGGCTCGCGCCATCGTCAGGTGCTCTCCCACAGCACGGTTCGCGGGCCCGAGCAGGCCGAGTCCGTCGCCGCGGAGATCGCGCTTGGCTTCGCCGAACTCCTGCCCGATGGCGCGCACCCGGAACCGCTCGCGTCCACCGAGCCGAGGGCGGCCGGCCGGCCGTACCGGCGCCACCTGCCCGACGAGCGCCGCTCGATCACGCACAAGTTCCGCGTCGGCGACCAGGAGGGCTACGTCACGGCCGGCCTGTACGAGGAGGGCGCGCCCGGCGAGATCTTCGTCAACATCTCGAAGGAGGGCTCGACGATTCGCGGCCTCATGGACGCCGTCGCGATGCTGACGTCGATCGCGCTACAGTACGGCGTGCCACTCGAGAACCTGGTCGCCAAGTTCCGCGGCGTCCACTTCGAGCCGGCTGGCCTGACCGGCAACCCGAAGATCCCCGTGGCGTCGTCGCTGGTCGACTATATCTTCCGCTGGCTCGAGCTGCGCTTTCTCGCTCCGAGCGCGCCGGCCGAGCCGCCGACCGCGTCGGCCGCGAAGTCTGGCCGCCGCCCGAAACGCGGTGCCGGAATATCCACGCCACCGAGCGCACCGGCGCCGCCCGCCGTGCAAGCCGAATCGGAGCACACCACGCCGTACGTCAGCAACGAGGCGACCAGCACCGGCCTCGGCTGTCCCGACTGCGGATCCATCCTCGTCTTCGCCGAGGGTTGCCTCGTCTGCCGCAGTTGCGGATACAACAAGTGCGGCTAAACGCCGCTTTCACGTTCGACTCGGATCGCGTACTCATGCTGCGATGAAGGCGCTCGTCTTCCGCTACAGTCTGCCGCGGCTGGCCCTGAGCAAGATCGCCGGCGCCGTGACGCCATCCGGCTACTTTGGACCGTGGTCGTCGTTCCGGCTCGAAGACGTGGCGGACCCTGCGCTCCACGGCGACGATTGGGTCGTCGTCCGCACGCGAATCGCCGGGATCTGCGGCAGCGACGCGAAGCAGGCTTTCCTCCACGGCGATCGCGATAACCCGCTGACGGCGCTGCTGTCGTTTCCCCACGTGCTTGGCCACGAGGCGGTCGGCACGATTGAACGCGTCGGCCCGGCCGTCGCGTCGCTTGTGCCCGGCCAGCGCGTCGTGCTCAATCCCTAGTTGTCGTGTGGGTCGCGCGGCATCGATCCGCCCTGCGTCTCGTGCGCGGTCGGCGACTACCAGTTCTGCCGCCACTTCACCGAGGGACGCCTCCCGCCCGCGATCCACATCGGCAACTGCGCCGCGGCGAATGGCGTGTTCGCGCCGCGGTTCGCCGCCCACGCGTCGCAGTGCATCCCGGTGCCGGACGCCCTGACCGACGAGCAGGCCGTCCTCGCCGACCCCTTCTCCGTGCAACTCCATGCCGTCTTGCGCCACCCGCCCCGGAGCGGCGAACCGGCGCTTGTCTACGGGTGCGGCACGCTCGGTCTGATGACCGTCGCGATGCTGCGCCACCTGCACCCGAAGACGACGGTGTGGGCGGTCGCCCGTCACGAACACCAGGCCCGGCTTGCGCGCGACGTCGGCGCGGCCGATGTGTTGCCGTCGCAGCCGGAGGCACTCATCGAGCGCGTCGCGCAGCTTGCCCGCGCCAGGCTCCACCGGCCGTGGAAGGGCCTGCCGTGGCTGATGCACGGCGCGGGCACGGTCTACGAAACCGTCGGCTCGCCTTCGACGATCGAGACGTCGATGCGCATCACGTCGCCGCGTGCGACGATCGTCGTCAGCGGCGTCGAAGCTCCGCGCCGCTTCGAGTGGACGCCGTACTACTTCAAGGAGCTGTCGCTCGCCGGCTCCAACGCGTTCGGCATCGAGGATTTCGAGGGCGAGCGCCGTCACGCGATGGAGATCTACTTCGAGCTCGTGCGCCGCGGCCTCGACCTGTCGCCCTTCGTCACGCATCGCTACGCGCTCGAAGACTACCGGCGCGCGTTCCTGGGGATGCACGACCACGGCGCCAGCCGGGCCGTGAAGTCGGCGTTCGAGTTCAAAGACGTCGCAGGCGGCTGAACCACGAACGGAACGTTCCGACGCGAGAGCACGTCCGCTGTCATTCCGAGCGCAGCGAGGAGTCTTCCTCGGTCGAGACCGCGCACCACATTGAGCGGCAGCGATTAGTGACCGCAGCCGCAACCACCACCGCCGCAGGCGCAGCCTCCACCCGACGGCGTCGGGGCGAAGTCGACGGCCGGGCCTTCTCGCGACACTCGCGCGAACACGGACAGCATGCGCGGGCCACCGCGGTGACCCTCCGGACAGGTCGCTGAATCGTCGGCGCACCTCATCGGCCGCAGCAACTCGAACTTGGCAGCGCAGCGGGAGCAATAGTACTCGTACAGTGGCATGGGAACTCCGATGAGTGAAAGCCGAACACAGAACAGGCGCGCCACTGGCGCGCCCCGTCGACCACTCGCTGCGAACTACAAACTAACCTACTCCAGGTAGTCCTTCAGCTTCTTGCTCCGCGACGGATGCCGCAACTTGCGCAGCGCCTTCGCTTCGATCTGGCGGATGCGCTCGCGCGTGACGGCGAATTCGCGGCCGACTTCCTCGAGCGTGCGGCTGCGCCCGTCCTCGAGGCCGAACCGCAACTCCAGCACCTTCCGCTCGCGGGAGGTGAGGCTGTTGAGCACATCCATTACCTGCTCTTTGAGCAGCTGGTGCGACGCCGCGTCGGCCGGCGCGAGCGCCGACTCGTCCGGCAGGAAGTCGCCGAGGTGGCTGTCCTCCTCCTCACCGATCGGCGTCTCGAGCGACACCGGCTCCTGCGACACCTTGATGATCTCGCGGACCTTCTCGGGTGTCACCGGCGGCCCCTGCCGGGGATCCGTCATGCCGCGCGCGATCTCGTCGCTCGTGGGCTCGCGTCCGTACTCCTGCACGAGCCGGCGCGAGACGCGCACGAGCCGGTTGATCGTCTCAACCATGTGCACGGGAATGCGGATGGTCCGCGCCTGGTCTGCGATCGCCCGCGTGATCGCCTGCCGGATCCACCACGTCGCGTACGTGCTGAACTTGTAGCCCTTGCGGTAGTCGAACTTCTCGACTGCGCGGATCAGCCCGATGTTGCCCTCCTGGATCAGGTCGAGCAGCGACATGCCGCGGCCGATGTACTTCTTCGCGACGCTGACGACGAGCCGGAGGTTAGCCTCGGTGAGCTGCTTCTCGGCCCGGAAGCCGTCACGCTTGACCGTGTTGAAGTAATCGCGGAGCGTCTCGTCTTCCTTACACCGCTTCGTCAGGCGGTCCCACGGCGGCGGCAGCAGATCCTTCTCGCTCCCGTAATACCCGGCGATCGTCGTGACGTGCTCCGGCTGCAGGATGTGTGTGATGATCGAGAGCTTCACGATCGACTGCTCGGCGTCGAGCTGCTCGACGTGCATGTGAGCCGCCAGCCGTCCCGCCAGTTCGAAGTCCATCTCCGCGTCGACCGTGTTGCGCCACGTCTGGTTGGCGATCAGGTCGGACACCGCCGACGCCTTGAGCCCGATGTCCTTGCTGATGAACTTCACGCACTTCTGTGCCGCGTGATACTGCTCGATGAGGGTGAGGAGGATCTCCTGGCCGGAGGGGAGGCGGCGCTTTTCGGCAAGCCAGCGCTTCTCGATCGCGTCGATATGCTTGGCTTCCTCCATCTGCCGCGCGAGCCGCTTCTCGTCGGCGCCCGACAGGAGGTACACCTTGCCGATCTCGCGCAGGTACATGCGGACCGGATCGTCGACGCCTTCTTGCTCCTCGAGCGGAAGCGCCTCTTTCTCGGTCTCCTCGTCGTCGATTTCAACTCGCTCGGGGCCGGCGGCCCAGGGATCGGCCGCGATCGCGCCGTTGCGGTTCGCGCCGAGCACCGCAACGCTGTCGGCGAGCCGAGTGAATACGTCGCTGGACGCGTCGTCGCCCTCGACGAGCACGCCGCCTTGGGGTTCCACCGCGTCGCCGCTCATCGTGGCGGAAGACTGGTCCCGGTACTTACTGCTCATTCACCACCTCACCGGGCGGGGCGCTCGGCATTGTGCTGCTTCAGTAACCGTTGATGAACCCTTAGCCCGGCTTCCATGTCGCCGAGGAAGGCCGCTGCGGGATCGGCCTCGTCGTCGGCGTCGTGCACAACATCAGCGGCGCCCGTCTGCCAGGCAGCCTGCGCGCGCTCGGCCACGGACGCGGCGTCCGCCACCGGCATGTCCGCGAACACGGCGGCGCTCGCCCGTTTCGCGAGCCGCAATCGCTGCTGCTCGATACCCCACACCGCGGAGTGCAGGGCTTTGACTACGGTGTCGTCGTCGTATGCGGGAAGAGCAAGGTTGATGATGCGCTCGTACTGTGGACGTAAGTCCGGAGTGAGCGACGTCTCGAACGGCTCCCCAGTATCCGCCCAACCGACCCATGTCTCGAACAGCGCGCGATTTTCGCTGCGTCCGAAGAGATCGGGCTCGATCGCCATCCCATCGGCGCGCGCCACAGGATAGCGGAAAAGCAAAGCCAGACAAAACTCCTCGGGTCGCTCACGGGGCGTTTGTTGACGCCGCTCCGGCGCCCCTTCTTCCGACGCCGGAGCCACCGCCCGCGGCCGCGGCCGCTGCCGCATCTCGAGCCGCAACGTGGCCTCGTCCACCTGCACCAGCCGCGCCAGGCGTTGCAGGTAGTGCGACTGCAGCACCCGGTCCGGGATCGCCGCCACCATCGGTAGCAGCTCCGCCGAAGCGGCTGACCGCTCTCTCGGCGCCGCGAGGTCGTGTTTCGCGGCCACCGCATCGAATTGGAAGTCGAGGAACGGCACGGCCCCTTCGACCAGCTCGACCCAGAACTCCGGGCTGACCCGGATGACCTCGTCCGGGTCGCGCCCCGGCGGCATCACGAGCACGCGGATATCTGCGGCGAGCGTCTCCTGCATCCGGACGATGCCGCGCCAGTTCGTCACCGCCACCATCTCGTGCGGCAGCACGTTGTCAAGAACGTCGTGACCGCGCAGCATGCCCTCGGCGCCGGCGGCGTCCGCGTCGAGCGCCAGCACGAGGTTGTGGGTATACCGCTTGAGCAGCATCACCTGCCGCTCTGTGAGCGCCGTGCCCATCGACGCCACCACGTTGGCGAACCCGTGCTCGTGGGCCGCGATCGCGTCCATGTACCCCTCGACAATCACCGCCCGCCCCGCGTTCCGGATCGCGTCCTTCGCAAGGTCGAGCCCGAAGAGGATCGCTCCCTTATCAAAGATCGGCGACTGCGACGAGTTCACGTACTTTGCCGGGTGCTCGCCTGCGCCAAGCGCCTCGCCCGGTAGCAAACGGCCGCCGAACCCAGCTACGCGGCCCCGATCGTCCCGGATTGGGAACATCAGGCGGTGGCGGAACCTGTCGTGGACGCCGTGCTCACCCTCGACGGCCAGACCGGCTTCCGCGATCTCTCCTGGGGAGAAGCCCCGCGTGCCCAGGAAGTCGGTCAACGATCCCCACGCGTTGGGCGCATATCCCAGGTGGAACACCTCGACGGACTTGGCCGCCAGCCCTCGTTCGGCGATGTAGTCGCGCGCCGTCGCCGCTTGCGCGACCGCCGTGTCAAGGAGTTGGGCGTGGAAATAGGCCGCGGCGGCCTCATTGACTTCAAACATGCGCGCGCGGCGGGCGTCTTCCTGCGGGTCTCGTCGCGACTCGAGTTCGACGCCGGCGCGCTCCGCCAGGATGCGCAGCGCGCCGCGGAACTCGCAGTCTTCTTTCTTCATGATGAACGCGAAGATGTCTCCCCCCGTCCCGCAGGCGCCAAAGCAGTGCCAGCTCTGCCGCGCCGGGCTTACGTGGAACGACGGCGTTCGTTCGGCGTGAAACGGGCAGGGCGCCATGTAATCGCGACCGGCCCGCTTCAGCGTCACGTATTGCGAAACCAGGTCGACGATGTCAACGCGCTGCTTGATCTCTTCGACGACGCTCATTCCGCCAGCCTATCTCTATGAACGCCTGCCCGAAGTGATGATTACATGACCCCGCGACAGCCCTCGTCGAGCCGTCCGCTCGATCTTGACCACGCGCGCCGGCGCATCGGTGGCGACGCGTCGCCCCGCCCGATGCGCCGGCTGCTCAGGGCTCCCCTGCAGATCGGACCTCAACGAAGGTGCCATCGTTATCCGGCATTCCGCGTCCGCGCGGAGCATATGCAACTGTCACGGGTTGGAGTCGGCCCATTGTAGCGCCACGGCCGAAGGAGTTCCAAAAGGCTCTGCGCGTTAGGGCTCCGGCGTGTCCTCGACCGGAGGGGGCGGCACATCCGATGTAATGGGCGACGCCGTGGCTTCACCGTTGCCGACGCTCACAGCAACCGTCACCTGGTTGTTGGTGTCGTCCGTTTCCTTGACCTCGCCGTTCGGGTCGACGATCAGCAGCACCGTCTGGCTCTCGGTCACGTGGTAACCGGTGCCGATATCGATGCTTCGTCCCGGCAGCAGCTCGAAATCCGGCAGCGTCGCTCCGGCGATCAGACTCGAACCATCCGGCGTGAACACGCCGACGACGATGTTCCCGTGTGCGGCCCCCTGGCCCTGGTTGACGACCGTGACGAAGAGCTTGCCCTCCACCATCGTCACGGTGTGGTCAATGACGAGATCCGGCAGCTGATCGTCCACCGTCGGCGTAGGAGTGAGCGATGTGTCCGGCGTCGGCGTCCGCTGGCTCGCTGCCGCCGTCAAGGCGTACGGCGCCTCGGTCGGCAAATCGACGGCCGCTACCGGCTCGGCGGTCGCCACGACGAGCGTCGACGGGTCGCCGACCACGTCCAGCAGATCAGCAGAAACCCAACCGTGCAACTCGGAATCCGGTGGGAAGATGATCCGATACCATGTTGTGTCGGCCGACCGGCCGTCGATAACGACGTCGTTGCCGATGTCGAGCGTGCCCAGCACGGGCGTGCGCGCTCCCGGCGCCTGCCGCACGGCCGCGACCTTGTTCGTCGTGCCGGTGACGCCGCCCGCGGCAGCGGTCTTCGCGAGCGGCCCCGGCGTGGTGGTGGTCGTCGTAACGGCCTGCACGGCGACGGCGGGCGTCCCCGCTCCGCTTCCGCCGCGCACGCTGTCCACGACGACGAGCGCTGCCGCTACCAGGCCGAGGAGAACCACGACCGCTAGCCCTGCCAGGACAAATGGGTGCTTAAGGACCGCCGCCCGCGTCTCGGGGCCGGGCAGCCAGTTCATGCGGGGACCACGCCAACCACACCTCTCTCCAACTCGCGCGTATTGTAGCGCAAGCGGAACCGGGAGCCCTTTCGGACGCATCCGGCCGGAAGCGTGACGCGAAGGCTCAGATCCAGCCCGTCCATCTGCAGAGCGCAGGCGCGCCGCACCGCGGAACGCATCGGTGCTGCCAGAACGCCGCCATCCTGCCTCGTTCACGCCTTGACGCTCGCCCTCCGGACCCGAATCATGCGCGAGGACACGCGCACGCGGCGTCCGCGTAGTTCCTGGGGAGGATCGATGAGCACCATGAGCGCCCTGCGCAGCAACACCCTGTCCGCACGGCTGATTCCCGACTCGTGGATGTCGAACATCGCGCTCGTGGCGGGGGGTTCCGCGCTGATGGCGATATCCGCGCGCTTCAGTCACCAGTTCTCGTTCAGCACCGTGCCTATCACCGGCCAGACGTTTGCAGTCCTTTTGATCGGCGCACTCTACGGCAGCCGGTTGGCCGCCGCCACGATGATCGCCTACCTCGCGGAAGGCGCGGCCGGCATGCCCGTCTTCGCCGGCGGTCACGGCGGCATCGCCGGCGGCATCGCGACGCCCTCGGGCGGCTACCTGTTCGGATTCGTCGTCGCGGCATTCCTCGTCGGCTGGTTCGCCGAGCGCGGGTGGGATCGGTCCCGCTGGATCGTGCTGCCGATGCTCCTGGGGAATGCCGTGCTCTACGTGCCCGGCGTCATCTGGCTCCACCAGCAGTTCGCCATCGTGGACAAGTCGATCTCATGGAGCACGGCGCTTGACTACGGACTCTGGCCGTTCGTCGCGGGCGACCTGGCCAAGGTCGTCGCGGCGTCGCTCGCAGTGCCGGCCGGGTGGTCGATCGTGGATTCGTTCCGCATCGGGCGCAGGTAGTACCGGCCGGGTACGTGCCGAACGGCATCGGATCGGGTTACGGCTCACCGTCCCGTCGCACGGCCCTCGGCGGTACACTCGTTTCGGTGCAAGGAGGAGTCATGCGCGACAACGGCCCGATCCTGATCCCGCTCGACGGCTCGCCACTGGCCGAGGGTGCGCTCGCCTACGGCGCGGCGTTCGCGAGGGCGCTGGACGAGCGCATCGTGCTCATCACGGCCTGGGAGGGCGGCGAGACCGAGATCGCGTCCGACTTCCCCTCCATGGCTCTCGAGATAGAGCAGAAGGCGAACGCCTACTACAGCGAATACCTGGACAAGATCCGCGCACGGCTCGGACCGGGCCTCAAGGTCGAGACGCGCGTCGTTGCGGGCGATGCGTCTGAGCAGATCCTCAAGGCGGCGGAGGACACGCGAGCGCGCCTGCTCGTGATCGGCACGCACGGCCGCTCGGGCGTCGGCCGTTGGGTCTACGGCAGCACCGCCGGCCACCTCCTGCGCGAGGCCATGCTGCCGCTCGTCGTCGTCGGTCCCCACGCGCTTCAGCGGCCGACCGCCGACGTATCCCTCAAGCACATCCTCGTGCCGCTCGATGGATCGGCGCTGTCCGAGTCCGCGCTGCCCGTTGCCACGACGCTTGCCTCCGCCCTCGGCGCGCGCCTGACGCTCGTGCGCGTCGTCGGCTGGGCCGTGCAGACATATCCGTACAGCCTTCCCGACGCCTACATCCCCCAGATCGATGAGGAGTTGGAGGCTGGCGCCAAAGCGTATCTCACGCGCAAGGAGTCCGAGGTCAAGGGTGTGCCAGTCGACGCGTTTATCGTCCGCGGCGCCGTCGCCGACGGACTCATGGACGTCTCCGAGAAACAGTCGGTCGACCTGATCGTTATGACGACGCACGCCCGCCGCGGGCTGGCACGCGCCGCGCTCGGGAGCACAGCCGATCGCATGTTGCAGGCGAAGGTACCCGTCGCGCTCGTACGGCCCGTCGAGGCAGAACGCAAAGCCTGACGTTCGCCCCGCGCTGTTAGATCCGTTACGCTGGCGGCCATGCGCGCAGCCATCCTGATCGCCGCATTGGCGCTCGCGACCGCTTCCTCCGCCTGCCGCGGCGACCCCAGCTCTGGCGCGACGCCGACCTCGGCGCGCATCGCACCGACGGCAGCGGCCAGCGCGACCGCGCCGAAGACACAACCGACCACGCCCGCCACGGCTACGTCGCCTCAGACCGCGAACGATGAGGTGACCGGCATCGTTGGCAGCGTCAACGCCTCGACGCGCACGATCCAGATCGATCGGCTCTCCGGCGCACCGGTGACGAGAATCACCGTCGATGCATTCACCGTCATTCGCATCGCGGGCGGCGGCAAGACGACCCTCAACTCGATCCGCGTGTCCGACCGCATCGTCGCCATCGGACGTCTCAACGACCGCAAGGACGCCCTCGTTGCCACGGAGATCACCGTCCAGGAGGTCGTGCCCGGCGGGCAGCCCGGCGGTTAGACGCTCCGTCTGCCGGGGCCGATCGGTGACGATGGCGGCTTGACATTGATACTTCGTCTCAACTAGGGTGAGACCCGGTATCACTGCGGAGGCGGCCAATGTCGGATATCGATCTCATCGTCGAGCGCCTGGAGATGCGGGGGCATCGTCTGACCGGTAGCCGCCGCCGCGTGCTCGACGCCGTGCTGGCGCAGCCTGCCCACTTCACCGTCGAGGACGTGCTGCGCGCCACGCGCAACGTCGGACGCGCGACGGTGTTCCGCACCATGAAACTCCTGCTCGATCTCAACATCGTCTGCCGCGTCCTGCTCGATGATGGCACGCTGCACTATCGCCTCAGCACGCGCGGCCACCACCACCATCTGGTGTGCCGCGACTGCGGCCGCGTCGAGGATTTCACCCGCTGCGACGTCTCAGCGCTCGTCCGCGAGCTCGCACGCGCCACCGAATACGAGATCGAGGGCCACTGGCTCGAGGTGTACGGCCGCTGCCACGCCTGCCGCCTGTTGAAAAAGGAGCCTGCGGCCGTTGACTGACACCGCGTTCGACGTACCGGCCACCGACGGCCGCAGATCGCCCGCGCATCCGTCGTGCCTCGTATTGCGCGACGTGACGATCGCCTACGGCCGCCATGTCGTGCTTGCTCACGTCCAGGCCGACATACCACGGAGCCAGGTCGTCAGCATCGTCGGGCCGAACGGGTCCGGCAAGAGCACGCTGCTCAAGGCGATAGCCGGACTCGTGCCGATCGCCGGCGGCGAGATCCGGCTCTTCGACGAGCCGATCGACCGCATGCGCCGTCACGTTGCCTACGTCCCGCAGCGAGAGGAGGTCGACTGGGCGTTCCCCGTCTCCGTATGGGACGTGGTGATGATGGGTCGTTATCCCCGCCGCGGCTGGCTCCGCCGATCGACCACCGAAGACGCGCGAATCACCCGCGATGCCCTCGATCGCCTCGGCATCGCGAGCCTGGCCGGCCGCCAGATCGCGGAGCTGTCAGGCGGCCAGCAGCGACGCACCTTCATCGCCCGCGCCGTCGCACAGGAACCGGACGTCATCCTACTCGACGAGCCGATGACCGGCATCGACGCGGAGACGCACGACCGCATCCTGGAGTTGTTCGAGGAGTGGCGCGCCGAAGGCAAGGTCGTGCTCCAGGCCACCCACACGCACATCCACGGCGGCTCGATGATCGTCCTGCGGCGCACCGCGGAGCCATTCCCGGCCGACCAGTTCGAGCACCACGCGGCGGAGGGCGGTGAGCACCATGCACACGCTGGTTGACCCGCTGCGCGACCCCGCGTTCGCCCGCGCCCTGGTCGACGTGATCGCGGTTGCGATCATCGCCGGAGCCGTCGGCACGTTCATCGTCTTGCGCGGCATCGGGTTCCTTGGCGATGCGCTGGCTCACGCGATCTTCCCCGGCGTCGTCACGGCGTTCCTGCTCGGCGCTAATTTGCTGCTCGGCGCGCTGATCGCCGGCCTCGTCACGGCGGCAATCATGGGCCTGCTCACCGCAAACGAGCGCGTCCGCGACAACACCTCGATCGGCGTAATCTTTACGGCCGCGTTCGCCCTGGGCGTCGTCATCCTCACACGACGCACTGTCAGCGCCGATGAGCTCGAGGGAATCCTCTTCGGCGACGCGCTCGGTGCGCAGGCGATAGACGTCGCGCTCACGGTCCTTGTCGGCACGGCCGTGATCGGCGTGATCGTGGCGCTGCGACGGCTCTTCGTCATGGCCTCCTTCGATCCAGCCGGCGCGCGCGCCATGGGATTGCCCGTCGTCGCGCTGGACGTGCTGTTGCTCACGCTGACCGCGCTCACCGTCGTCGTCTCGTTCAAGGCCGTAGGCAACATCCTCGTCATCTCGCTGCTCATCACGCCGGCCGCGACCGCACGCCTCTTCACGGATCGGCTCGTGCCGACAATCGTTCTCGCCGCGATCATGGGCACCAGCGCCTCCGTAGTGGGCCTGTACACCGGCTACCACATGGAGACGTCGGCCGGCGGCGTGATCGTGCTCGTCGCCACGATTACCTTCTTCGTTGCGTGGCTGTTCGCGCCGCGCCACGGCATCGTCGCACTGCGAATGGCGCGCAGGGACCGCGCCCTGCTACGATCCGAGCCGGGAGCGGTCGCGGAGGTCATCCTCGCCTCGCCGGAGATCCGCGCTCCCCATGAAGCGTGATTGATGCATCGTCCGCTCATCTTCCTGATCGCCACAGCGCTGCTGGCAGCGTTCGTTATGTCGTGTGGCTCGCGCTCGAGCGCGGAGTCCGGAGGCGTCACCGTCGAACCACTCGCCTCCAGTACGGCCGCCGTTACCCTCTTCGGCGGCAAGCCGGCGACGCCGCCCGCCACCGCGACCGGCCTCCCGGGCGCCCCGACGGCCGAGGTAACGCCCGATGCAACGGTCGCCGCCGAGACCCCCGCCGCCGACCCCAGCCTCGCCCCGACCGAGGGCCGCTGGATCGAGGTGGATGTCACGAAGTTCATCGTCCGCTTGATGGACGGCGAATCCGTCGTGCGCGAGGTCGGCCCGGTGGCCGTCGGCGCCCAGATCGATACCGGCGTCTACGCGTCGACCCAGACCGGGCTCTTCCACGTCTACAACAAGGCCGAAGATCTGGCGTTCGACGCGCCGTACAACACCTACATCAGCCACTGGGTGGGCTTCGATCCGGACAAGGCGAACGGCTTCCACTCGTTCCTCAAGGACAAGTCCGGGACCGTCGTCGACGCATCCACCGGCCGCGTCTCAAACGGATGCATCCGCACCGGAGCAGAGGCCGCGATCTTCTCCTTCGCCGAGATCGGCATGCCGGTGTGGGTGCACTCGTAGTTCGTAGTTGGTGGTTGGTAGTTCGTGGTCTCGAAGCGCGACTCGAACGCTATCGCCGATGCCGCCCGTTCTGCCCGGCCAGCACCGCGCCCCGTCATGCCGAACGAGGTGAAGCATCTCGCTCGGCCGAAACCACGAGACCGGAACACGAAGCCATAGTCGCGTGGAGGAGAAAGCCGGTCGGTAGTATCCGGCGCCGCCCGGGCCACCGCCGACCACGAGCCACAAACCACCAACTACGAACTGCCTACAGCACCTGCTCCGTCGATGTGAACGGCGGGAACGGCGGGAAGAGGGACTCGAGCTCGAGCCGGATCGGGTCGCCTTCCGGGAGGAAGCGGCTGAAATCGCCGTCGGGCTCCGGGCGTTCGCGCTGCCCGGTCACCTTCGCATCCATAATCTTGTTCTGAAGCATGATGAGCCCGGTGAGCAGCGACTCCGGCCGCGGCGGGCACCCCGGCACGTATACGTCCACCGGGATGAGGAGGTTGACCCCCGGCACGACGCTGTACCCGTACGCGAACGGCCCACCCATGATCGCGCAGCCGCCCATCGAGATCGCCCACTTTGGCTCGGGCATCTGCAACCAGATGCGACGGATCGCCGGCGCCATCTTCCACGTACACGTGCCCGACACGATCATCAGGTCCGACTGCCGTGGCGAGGCGCGGAAGATCTCCGCCCCGAACCGCGCGATGTCGTAGCGCGGCGTCGCCGTCGCGATCATTTCCATCGCGCAGCAAGCCAGGCCGAACATCGTCGGCCACAGCGACGAGCTGCGCGCCCAGTTCATCACAGTGTCGACGCCCGTGAGCAGGATGTTCTGCTCCACCTCGGTGTCGATGTCCGGCTCCTGGCCAACCAGCGGGATCGTGTCCTGCGTCATGGCCTCATTCTGAGTCATGGACCCCGTTTGGGCAATTATTCACAAGCTGGCGGCAACGTTTACCCGCCCTGGGTTCGCGCCCGCAGCATCCCCGGCTGCGGCATGCCACCCACCATCTCCCGTGGCTCGAGCTTGCGCTCGCACCACTTGTCGAGCGTCTCCCGCTCACCCAGGAACACCATGCGCGGCACCGCATAGCCGCACGACGTCATCACCTTCTCGATGTCGACGAAGAACGCCTGCCTGACGTACGGGTGCAGGTCAGCACCGAAGGCATCCTGGTACCGAGCGACATCCGGATGGTCGAGGTCGACCCGCCGCCCGCGGCCGTAGATCCGCACGATGCCGGCTGTCGCGTCAAAGCTGCACAGCATCAGCGTGACGCGGCCGTTCTCCTCGGTGTGCTTCGCCGTCTCATTGCCACTGCCGGGGTAATCCAGGTAGCCGACGAGGTTCGGCCCGAGCACCCGTAGCAGGTTGCGACCCTTCGGCGACACGTTCGGGTAACCATCGGCCGAATCGGCGGGCGCCGTCGCGACGAAGAAGCAGTGCTGCCGTTCGATGAACTGTTTCCGCTCTTCATCGATGTGGTCGAACCAGTCAGCCATCGCGTCCCCCCTCCAGAACAGATCCACAGAGTACATCGCAGCCGCGCCGGCAACGGAATGTCAGCATCTCGGCCCGAACAGGCCCGGCGCGCTCAGTTGAGCGAAGGCGCGACGCAGAATCCTTCGGGATCGAACCGGCAGCTGTACGCCTTGATGAAGCGCCGCACCCGATCATCGGTATAGTCGCCCGCCTCGAACGTGTCGACGCGCGTCCACGCCGCCAACCCGATCGTGTCGTCGTCCAGGTCAAGGTCGGGCGACATGATCACCTTGGCACCCAGCGAGTTCTCCTGCACAACGAGGTCCTTCAGCCGTTCGACCGTCGAGCGGCAGGGCTCGCTCGAGCAGTTGTATCCCACATACACGCCCGCGTGCTCTTCGACGTGCGGAATGACCTCACGCGGCACCGGGAAGTCGTAGACGTCCGGGTCGGGCGGGATCTTCAGCAGGTGCCCGTCTGCCAGGCGGACCGTGCCCTGGACGGGCAGGTGCAGGCCGGACGTCGGCGGGTTCGAGGCGTAGCAATCGTCGGAAATGCGTGCCGGATCGCAAAACGGAACACGGCGGTTCTGCGGGTAAGGCGCCAGGTGCTGGCGCCCTTGGCTCGCCACGAACATGCCCGGAAGCGAAGCGCTGTCATCCACCTCCGCCCGCTCCGAAGGACTCAACGTCGAGTCCACCTTTGGCCCGACGCCGCGCGCCGCCGCCGCCTTCTGGACGTTGATAGCGTCCTCACCGATGAGGACGCCGCCGTAAAACGCGAGGTTCGCGCCGAACAGCGCGATCACAACGACGCCCATGGCGATCTCTCGAAGCACGGCAAGAACACGCATGCAGCAGGATTATATCGGGCGCTCGGTGTCCCCTTCGACGGCGGCTGATTAGACTGCCGATCACATGAACCACGCCCGCGCGCGCGCTCGCCGCCTCTTCATCCGCACCTGGCCCCTGCTGTGTTCGCTCGCGCTGTTGGGCGGCACGCCCGCGCTTATCAGCGTCAACCGGTACGGCCGAGTCGCGGTCGAGGCCTCGATCTATCTCCCCGATATGATCTTGCAGGTGCCCTACGTCAGGCCCGTGATGCTCATCTCCTCCGCTCCGCGGAAAGAGCACGTCAACATCAGCTACCAGAGCCGCAACGGACCGCGCTCGATCGAAGCCGACCTCTACGTTCCGGCGCACGGCTCCCGTCACCAGGGCGTGGTCTTCTCGATGGGCTCACCGCCGCTGCCCCTCAGCGACGCGCGCCTCGTCCGCATCGCCGAAGACGCCGCGCGTTCCGGCGTGGTCATGCTCGTGCCCTTCTCCGATCGACTCGACGAGCTGCGCATTGAGCCGGAGGAGATCGACGCGCTCGTCGCCGAGTTCGAGTACGTGCAATCGCTGCCCGAAGTGAACCCGGCCCGCGTCGGCTTCTTCGGGGCGAGCGTCGGCGGCTCGCTCGCGCTCGTCGCGGCCGCGGATCCGCGCATCGCGGATGAGGTCGATCACATCGTCTCGTTCGGCGGCTATTTCGACGCGTTGCAGACATTCGGCGCGATCACCACGCACCGCATCCGCTACGACGGCGTCAACGAGTCGTGGGTGCCTCACGAGAACGCCGAGCACGTGACGGCCGAGCAGATCATCGATCGCATCAGCAACGCCAACGATCAGGGGCTGTTGGGCCAGGAATTCGTGGACGGAGATCCGCTGACGCCGGAGCAGGTCACCGGCCTCAGTCCGGTGGGCCGCAGTGCCTACGACTTCCTCTCGAACAAAGATCCGGCGCGAGTGGAGGACCTGATCGCCGGCCTGCCGTCCGAGGCCATCGCCGAGCTCGACTACCTCTCGCCGAAGACGAGCATCCAGCGCGTGAAGGCCGAGCTGTTCATCATCCACGATCGCGGCGATCCGGTCATTCCGTACACGGAGTCACGCCGCCTCAAGGCGGCCGCCGGCGATCGGCCGAACGCCCACTTCGACGAACTCCGGCTGTTCGAGCACGTCCAGCCGAAGCTCAATCAGCGCCCGGAGGTGCTGGCACTCGACAGCACCCGGCTGCTCTTCCGGCTGTACCAGCTGCTGTTGCGGTGGAACTGATCGCTAGTCTTCGACGAGCCCCTGCGAGGCGAGGAACTGCTTCGCTTCGGCGACGCTGCTGAACACCCGCGAGCCCAGCGCGTCCAGTGTGTCGACGACGTCGTCGTCGGCCGCGTCGTCATACGCCGCATCGACGATGCTCGCCCGCTCGACCCGGCCCTGCGCCGCGAATCCGTTTTCGATGTACGAGGAAACCCTGCTCCACTTGACAGCCATCGCTGCTCCTTCGTCTGTTCGCTGAGTCCGGCGGAGTATAGCGAGGCCGTCGGCGTGGCAACACGCGGGCGGCACG
>CAYJMJ010000011.1:0-68223 GCA_964371095.1 uncultured Dehalococcoidia bacterium
CGATGCCCGCGGCGAGCGCGTACTTGCGCACGATGAGCTGGATGGCGCGCTGCGACAGCCGGCCGCCGCTGCGGTTGAGGAAGAGGGCGCGGCCGGCGCTCGTCGGCGCGTTCGGCGCGAGGCTGGAGTCTGGAGGCTGGAGGCTGGATTCAGCGCTCGCTCCAGCCTCCACCTTCTTGCTTCCAGCCTCTGCGCCATGCCGGCGCCGCCCCCCGGCCAGCGCGCCGCGTCCTTCTCGAAGATAGCGCTCGACCGCGTGGCGCGCGGGTTCGCCCATTACGACGAAACGCTGCTTGTTGCCCTTGCCGGTCACGACCATGGCCCGCTGCTCGAGGTCGACCGCCGGCACGTCGAGCGTCGACGCCTCGCTCACGCGGATGCCGCAGGCATACATCAGCTCGAGCAGCGCGCGGTCGCGCAGTCCCGCGGGCGTGTCGTCGTCGGCGGCTGCGATGAGGTGGGTGACGTGCTCAAGGGTCAGCACATGGGGCAGGCGCCGCGCCTGCTTCGGGCCGCGGACGCTGGCCAGCGGGTCGTCGGTCATGACGTTGTTCAGCCGCAGCCAGCGATAAAAGGAGCGCGCGGTACTGACGCGCCGCGTGATGCTCGCGCGAGCGACGCCGGCGTCCATCAGCGACGCGAGGTAGCCTCGGAACACCGCGCGCGTGATATCGAGCGCCAAGACGCCGCGGTCGTCGAGGTAGGCGAACAGGTGCCGCAGGTCGGTGGCGTAGTTGCGGACGGTGAAGCGTGAAAGGTTGCGCTCCGCCGCGAGGACGTCGAGGTAGCGGGCGAGCAGTTCTTCGGCGGCCGGCGGAGTCGCGACGGCGGGGGACGTACTCATAGTGCGATCTTCGCACATGACGAGGCGCGGCGGCCATAGGGGAATTGCCGATGCCACGGCCGGTAGCAGGCGGCCCCCCGTCAGCCGATCGGGTGCCCCACCTGCTCGTACGTCGCGACGATCAGCCGCGCGCGAATGCCGTGGGCGGGACGGCTCACGCGGGCGCGGCGACCGGCCGCCCCGGGAGTGAGAGGTCGGGCGGAGGCGGCGCCGGGTTTACGAGGCCGTACATCAGGTTCTGTGGCACGAGCTCGCGAAGCTCGTCGATCGTCCACATGCCGTTCTTCGTGATCTGCCGGATCGGCGTCTCTTCGTGCGCGAGCGATATGCGGCCGCCGGCGACGTAGAAGATCTTGCCGTTGATGTTCCAGGCCTCGTCGCACGCCAGGAATACGGTCATGGGCGCGACGTACTCGGGCTCACGCATCGGCGGCACGGACGACTGACGCGGCTCGGCCACTACGGGTGCCGTGCCGGCCTTCGCCCGGAGCGCGCCCGTATTCTGCGGGATTGTCGCGGTCATGCGCGTAGCGGCGCCCGGCGAGATCGCGTTGCACGTAACGCCGTATCGCCCGAGGTCGCGCGCGACCACGCGCGTGAACCCGGCGATGCCCGCCTTCGCCGCGCCGTAGTTGCATTGGCCCGGAAGCCCGCCCAGGCCGGAGATCGACGAGAAGTTGATGATGCGCCCGTACCTCTGCTGGCGCATCAGGATCGAAGCGGGCTTCGTCGTGCAGAAATGGCCCTTCAGGTGCACGGCGATGACGTCGTCCCACTCCTGCTCGGCCATGTTGAAGATCATCCGGTCGCGCAGGATGCCTGCCACGTTCACCAGGATGTCGAGCCGCCCGAAGTTGTCGAGCGCCGTCTTGATCAGGTTTTCGCCGCCCTCGACGGTGGCCACGGTATCGAAGTTCGGCACGGCCTTGCCGCCTGCCGCGCGGATCTCGTCGACCACCTCGGCGGCGGGTCCGGAGTCGGGTTGCGAGCCGTCAACCTTCACGCCGTAGTCGTTCACGACGACGTTGGCGCCCTCGCGCGCGAGCAGCAGCGCGACGCCGCGCCCGATGCCGCGCCCGCCGCCGGTCACGATCGCCGTGCGTCCGTCGAAGCGTCCCATTACGATGCACCTCCTGCGGCGGTATCCACGGTGCGGCCGGGCACGGCGAGGTCGGGCGGCGGCGGCGCCGGGTTGGGAATGCCCGTCATCAGCTGGTGCGGCACGGCGACGGCCAGCTCATCGAGCGTCCACATCGCGGGCTTCCAGAGCGTGCGCATGGGCGTCGGGTGGTGCGCGAGTCCGACGTTGCCGCCGGCGACGTGGAAGATCTGCCCGTTGATGTTCCATGCGTCGTCGGTGCAGAGGTACGCCACCATCGGCGCGATGTATTCGGGGTCGCGGAGCTGCGGAACGGCGGGGGGGCGGTTCGCTGCGGCACCGGTGATGCCGGCCCGCGCGCGCAGCTCTCGTGCGGCGTCCGGCACCGCCTGCGTCATGCGAGTCAGCGCGCCCGGCGCGATGGCGTTGCACGTGACGCCGTAACGGCCGAGATCCTTGGCGACGACGCGGGTGAAGCCCGCGACGCCGCTCTTTGCCGCACCGTAGTTGGCCTGGCCGGGGTTACCGATGATGCCGGACGTCGACGAGAAGTTGACGATGCGGCCGTAGCGCTGCTGGCGCATCAGGATCGACGCCGGCTTCGTGCAGTTGAAGTGGCCCTTGAGGTGCACGGCGATCACGTCGTCCCACTCCTGCTCGGACATGTTGAAGATCATGCGATCGCGCAGGATGCCGGCGTTGTTGACCAGAATGTCGATGTGGCCGAGCGCATCGACCGCAGTCGTGATGATGCGCTCGCCGCCCTCGGCCTGGGCGACCGAATCGTAATTCGCGACCGCCGTGCCGCCCGCTGCCTTGATCTCAGCCACCACCTGGTCAGCCGGGCCATTGTCGTGGCCGCTGCCGTCGGTGTTGACGCCGGGATCGTTGACGACGACGCGCGCGCCCTCGCGCGCAAAGAGGAGCGCGATGCCACGGCCGATGCCCCGGCCCGAGCCGGTGACGACGGCGACCTTACCTTCGAGAGCGCCCATAGGTTCGTCTCCTGGAAATCCGAGGCCAAGTGTCCGATGCCTGGGTCAGGCGCCCCGCGGCGTCGAGAGGCGGGCCTCCCGCGCTCAGCTTCGCGACGGCAGTGCCACTGTCGCTGTTCCGGGCGTCGTCTTCTTGCCGCTGGCGTCCTGCGTCCACACGTCCAAGTCCACGAGATTCTCGCCGCCCTCCTGGCGCTTCGCCGTGACGACGCCGCCGGCCGTGATCTCTTTGTTCAGCATGTCCATGCCCCGGTAGCTGACGCCGAACTTCTTCACGCGGCCCTTGTAGCCCGCGAACGCGAAGACGGCGCGCCCTACCTGGGCATACTTGAAGCGGCCGTGAACGATGTTCTCCGTCAGGCCCATCGGCTTGAGCAGCGGGAAGTTCTCGTCGAAGTGCAACGGGTTGAAGTCGCCGGACCCGGCCGCGAACTTCACGAGCTGCTGCTTGTCCGGCGAGATCTTGATCGGCGCGACCTCCTGGCCGACGGACACGTCCTCGAAATACAACTGGTCTGCCATCTGGATCTTCCTCTCGAACGCGGGCGCCGCGGCGTCCGGATAGACGCTAGTAGTGGATGCTCGTCAGGCGCTGCTTCGCGACGACCTGCCCGGTCGCCTTGTTCCGGTAGACCGACTCGTTGGTGATGAAGAGCATCTTGCCGCGCGAGCTGTCGCGGAGGTTGAGGTCGGCGAGGTGCGAGGTCTCGACGAGCACGTCGCCCGCGCAGATCACGTCGAGGTACTCCGTCTCGGTGCCGCCGTCAAGCAGTCCCTTGAACGGGATGTTCAGGCGCGGACCGCCCGCTCGTCGCGGGAAGCCGAACGTGGGATCGTTCTGCCCCGGAACGTACACCGGCGTGCCGAGATAGCCGAGCGGCGCGACGATGCTGCGGAAGCCCTGCGACTTCGCGAAGTCCACGTCGTAGTGGATAGGATCCTCGGAGCCGATGCCACGCGCGTACATGCGGACGCTCGTCGTCGTGACCTCGTACGTCCACGGCTCGCTGTCGACCCCGAACTGGGCACGCATGTCGTCTGTGATCTCGAATTCGTCGGCCAAGACAACCTCTCTTCTCGCGGCGCCCGTGCAGGCGCCGGTGCCTGATGCTAGTTCTTTCCGGGCAGCGTGACGAGCGCGGTGCCGGGCGACGTCTTCTTGCCGTCGGGCTTCTCCGTCCAGATGTCCAGCTCGACGAAATGCCGGCCGCCATCGCTGTACGTCCGTTTGACAACGCCGCGGCAGAGGATGTCCTGGTTCGGCTCGTCCATGCCTCGATACGAGCAGCCGAAGCGCCGGATCTGGCCCAGCTCGCCGACCCAGTCGTGGAGCAGCTGGCCGAGGAACGCGTTCTTGAGCGCGCCGTGGACGATCAACCCTTTGAGGCCGGTCGCCTGCGCGAAATCCTTGTCGTAGTGGATCTGGTAGAAGTCGCCCGAGCCAGCGGCCCACAGGACCAGCTGCTGCGTGGAGCAGTTCTTCTTCAGCTGGGGGATCTCGTCGCCCTCGTGAACGTCCTCGAAGTAGACCTGAGCCATCGTGCGCCCCTTCTCGGTCGTGATCAGTACTGGATGAGCGTCCCGTACATCCTGGCGACGACCTTGCCGTGCTGGTTAGTGTAGGTCGTCTCGCGCGTCGTGATCAGCATCGGGCCGAGGCTGCCGGTCGCTTCCTCGAAGCCGCTGATCTTGGTGCGCGCGGTGATCGTGTCGCCAGCGCAGATCACGTCGCCGTCAGGCGGATCCGGCAGGTACTCGTACTCCGTGCCGCCGTTGAGAATGCGCTTGTATGGGACGCTGAAGGAGCGCCCGCCGATCTCGCCGGGGACGGCGCCTGCGCCGCCCGGGCGGAACACCGGCGTGCCGAGGAAGCCCGGCGGCGCGACGATGCCGCGGTAACCGCGCGCCTTCGCCGCCTCCTCGTCGTAGAAGATGGGATCGGTGTGGCCGACCGAGCGCGCGAACATGCGGCAGTTCGTCTTCTCGACTTCCAAGACGGTCGCAGGGCCTTCGACGCCGATCGCGGCGCGCATCTCGTCGGTAATCACGGAGCCGGCGGCCTGCGTCATGGGGCACCTCGTTGCGGCCGCGGGGGCTGGCGGCGCGGGAGACTCTTACGTTCACGTCAGGTTTACAGCGACACGAGAATACAACCCGCCATATCGAGTGTCAACGGAATTGAGGACTCCGCGAGACCCGCGGGTCATCTTGATCATGGGTAGGGTGCACGTTAGACTTGCCGCGCTTTGACGGAGGTGCCGTGGCGCCTCCGTTTGTGTGTCCGGGAATGACGTAACTCGCGCCAACCGGCCGAGTGGGAGGAGACGCCATGACACTGGTATGGATGGTGCCGGTCACCGGGGCGGCGGCCGTGCTGTTCGCCCTGTGGCTTGCTTACGACGTCCTTCGGAGGGACACCGGCACCCCTGCGATGCAGGAGATCGCCGACATGATCTTCGAGGGCGCGATGGCATTCCTGTCACGCCAGTACCGGACGATCGCGATTCTCGCGCTGCTGACGTCCGTGGGCGTCGCCGTGCTGGTCGGCGCCATCTCGAACGGCGTCCACCCGATCATCATCTCCAATGGCCAGGTCGACTTCGACAAGAACACGATCTCGGTTGGCCAGTGGAAGGAAGGCATCATGACCGGCGTCGCCTTCCTTGTCGGGGCGGCGTGCTCGGCGCTGGCCGGATATATCGGCATGTTCATCGCGGTGCGCTCGAACCTGCGTACGGCGGCGGCGGCGCAGAAGAGCCTGAAGGACGCCGTTACCGTGTCGCTGCGCGGCGGCGCCGTCTCGGGCTTCCTGGTCGTGGCGCTGAGCCTGCTCGGCGTGTCGGGCATCTTCCTGACGTACAGCCGCCTGCTCGGCAACCCGGCCGAGATTGCGCCGTTCCTGATCGTCGGATTCGGCTTCGGCGCCAGCTTCGTGGCGCTCTTCGCACAGCTGGGCGGCGGTATCTACACGAAGGCGGCCGACGTCGGTGCCGACCTCGTTGGCAAGGTCGAGGCGGGCATCCCGGAGGATGACCCGCGCAACGCCGCCGTCGTGGCGGACCTCGTGGGCGACAACGTCGGCGACTGCGCCGGCCGTGGCGCGGACCTGTTCGAATCGATGTCGGCCGAGAACATCGGCGCGATGATCCTGGGCGTGGCCATCTTCAAGGTCACGGGCAACATCGAGTGGATCATGTTCCCGCTGGTGCTGCGCTCGTTCGGCATCATCGCCACCATCGTCGGCCTGACGAGCGTGCCGTTCTTCACGGATGGCAGCCCGAAGAGCAAACAGGATCCGATGACGCCGCTCAACTTCGGCTACTACGTGGTCTCGGTCCTCTCCGTCATCGGTCTCTTCATCGCGACGAAGGTGATGCTGGGCGACTCGTGGTACTGGTTCTTCTTCTGCGGCCTGGTCGGCATCGCGACCGGCATCGCGTTCGTGTACATCACGCAGTACTACACGGCCGGCTCGTGGCGGCCGGTTCAGGAGATCGCCCGCGCATCGCGCACCGGTCCGGCGACGAACGTCATCATCGGAACGGCCGTTGGGTTCGAGACGACGGCGCTCACGGCGATCACCATCGGTCTGGCGCTTGTCAGCGCCTTCGCGCTCGGCTCGCAGGCCGACATCTCGACCGCCAGCGCGGCGGTGCCATCGTTCACCACCGGCATCTTCGGGACGGCTGTGGCGACGATGGGCATGCTGATGTCGGCGGCATACATCCTCAGCATGGACACGTTCGGCCCGATCACGGACAACGCCGGCGGCATCACCGAGATGTCCGGCGCACCGGAGAGCGCGCGGGAGATCACCGACAAACTCGACGCGGTTGGGAACACGACGAAGGCGCTGACCAAGGGGTACGCCGTCGCCTCGGCCGGTCTTGCGGCGTTCCTGCTGTTCTCCGCCTACCTGGACAAGGTGAAGGAGCGGCTGGGCGCGCCGCTGACGGCGGAGCTGCCGGTTGACCTCGCAAAGGTCGACGTATTCGTCGGCGGGCTGATGGGCGTGATGCTCGTGTTCCTGTTCAGCTCGCTCGCCATCCGCGCTGTGGGCAGCGCAGCGGGCTCCATCATCGAAGAGGTTCGCCGCCAGTTCCGCGCCGATCCGGGCATCATGGCGGGGACGTCCAGGCCGGACTACGCGGCCGCCGTCGATATCACCGCGAAGGCGGCGCTCCGCCAGATGATTCTCCCGGGCATCCTCGCCGTCGGAATGCCGGTGGCGGTCGGCCTGATCTTCCGCTTCACGCGCCACGACTCCGTGGTGGTGGCCGGCACGACGTACGAGGACGCGTCCGGCTGGCTGGCTGTCGCGGGTCTGCTGATCGTCGGGACGATCGGCGGCATCCTCATGGCGACGGTGCTGAACAACGGCGGCGGCGCCTGGGACAACGCCAAGAAGTTCATCGAGTCAGGCGGGCTGAAGGACGAGCAGGGCAACGTCCTCGGCAAGGGAAGCGAAGCGCACAAGGCGGCGGTCGTTGGTGACACGATCGGCGACCCGTTCAAGGACACCGCGGGCCCGTCGCTGCATGTGTTGATCAAGCTCCTCGCGACGATCACGCTGGTGCTGGCGCCGTTGTTCATCGCTACGTAACGCGCCGCGTGTGCATGTGATACGACGAGAGGGCTCCCACTGGCGGGAGCCCTCTCGTCTTCTCCGGTGATCCCGGCGGCGCCGGGCGACGGCTCAGGCGGAGACCAGCGCCTCTTCGGGCTCGTCTGAGGCGGGTGGCGCCGTTGCCTCCAGATGCTCGGTCCAGGACTGCTCCCAGGTCCGCGGATCGAAGTTCTGGATCTCGGCCACCTGGCCGCGCATGATCTTCCGCAGTCCCAGCGTCCGCGGCAGCGGCGTGTCGGTCAGAACGAAATCGGTCGGCCGCTTGTACGCCGCGACGTCCACGAGGCACGCGTCGAGCGCCGCCTTCACGACGGCGCGGACGGCCTCCTCGGTCGGAGGGGTGCCGCCAAGGCGGGACAGAACCTCGTCGCGGTTCGGATAGATGACGGCGGACACCTGAGTCTTGCCACGCACCTTGCGACCGGCGACGACGATGTCCTCGATGACCGGACCACCGGTGATGATCTCCTCGATTTCGTCCGGGTGCACCTTCTCGCCCGAGTCGAGCACGATGACGTACTTACTCCGACCCGTGATCCACACGTTACCCTCGTCATCGATGTATCCGACGTCGCCGGTGCGGAGCCAGCCGTCGACCTTGATCGCGCGTGTTTCCTCTTCGGCGCGCCAGTAGCCGGGTGTGATGTTGTCTCCGCGCGCGACCAGCTCGCCCTCACCGTGGAGGTGCACGTACAGCTCCTTCTCGGGCACGTCGATGAGGCCGATCTCGACGCCGTCGAGCGCCGGGCCCACCGTACCGAAGTGGTCCTCGAAGTAGCTGGATGTGTAGAACTTGCGGGGATTCCAGCGCTGGATCGTCAGTGCCGGCGATGATTCCGTGAGCCCCCAGCCCTGAAGGACCGCGAGGCCGATCCGCGCGAAGCTGCGCCCGATCTCGGGGTTCAGCGCCGCGCCGCCGCTGACCATGAACCGAAGACTGCTGCCGAGACGCTTGTGAATCTCGCGGAACACGATCCGGCCGATGTTGACGCCCGTCCGCTGTTTCGTCGCTTCGGCGATGCGCAGGGCCCGCTCGAAGCTCTCCATCCGTCCCTGCACCTCGATGCTGTGGACGATGTTCCGGTACATGATGTCGAACAGTGCCGGCATGCCGATGAACACCGTCGGCTTCATCTCGGCCATGCGGTCGCGAAGACGCCGCAGGTCGTTCTCGAATGTGATCTCACCGCCAACCCAGGGCGTCGCGATCGTGACGATGAACGGGAACGCGTGGTGCATCGGCAGCACCATCAGCACGCGGTCGCGCTCGTTGAACGGCACGGCGAGGTGGAGGCCCCGGAGGTTGGACATGAAGTTCCGGTGCGTCAGCATCACGCCCTTGCTGCCGCCCGTCGTGCCCGATGTGAACACGATGGACGCCAGGTCGTCGGGCCGGACCTCCGTCGCGCCGAGCTTTCGGCGGCTGTCGGGCGTGGCACGTCCGGCGACATCGGTGAGTTGCAGGACTTCCGGATGAGCGCCGCGGAGCAGGTCGCTCGGGACGCCGTCGCGGAGTTGCGCGGCGCCGATCACGATCGCGGTCCGCATGCGGGAAACGACGCCGTCGCCGAGCTTCGCGAGCACTTTCGGCGATGCGATCAGCACCTGCGCCTCCGTGCGCTCGATCATGCCCGCGATCTCCGGCGGCTTGAGTTCGTAGTAGATCGGCACGGAGACGGCGCCGGTGAGCACCGTGCCGTAGTAGGCGAGAATCCAGTCGATGCCGTTCTCGGCGATCAGCCCGATCCGGTCGCCGGGCTCGACGCCCATCGCCACGAGTCCGGCGGCGACATCGTAGCTGCGCCGGTAGACGTCGGCGTGAGAGATGCGCTGCCATTCGCCGCGCACTTTCTGCTGGAACGCGATCTTGTCGCCCCATTTTCGGCGGTTCTGTTCGAGTAGCTCGCGGAAGGTGAGGGGGTCGCTGCCGGTGCTTCGCCGCGGGGTTCGAGCGTCGTCAACAGGCGTGCCGAAGCTGCGAAGTTTGTCAAGTACCATCGTTAAGCGCGTCTCCCCGGCCTGCGGGCCACTCCTGCATACAGGCTGAACCGAACCGAGACGCGATCGGCCGCGCGAAAGGCCTGCGCGTCTCACAAGTATAGCGGGCCGACACCGGCGGACGGGACATATGTTCTGTCAACCAGCTTCGTCGACGCCACTCCGCATCTTCATCCTATCGATGCTGCAAGCGTCGAGGGTGGTACGAATGGACCATCTTGGCAGGCTGGCGCGCTGCCGCCACGCTTCCGCGCCACGGTGCACTACGAATCCGTCGCCGCGGTAGACGACCGGACGTTGAGCGTCAGAAATCGCCTTCGCCGCGCAAGTTGCCGTTGGAGCGCCGCAGCTTCTCCAGCGCCTGCGCCTCGATCTGGCGGGCGCGCTCGCGGGTCACACCGAGTTCATTGCCGACGATGTCGAGCGTGCGCGGACGGCCGTCTTTGATCCCGAATCGCAGCTCGATGACCGTGCGCTCGCGCGGCGTCAGCACATCAAGGGCATTGCGGACGCGCTCACGCAGCAGCTGGCGCGCGGCTTCATCCTCCGGAGACGGCGCCATGACGTCCTCGAGGACGCTGCCGAGCGTACCCTCTTCCTCCTCGCCGACGGGCGTCTCGAGCGAGACGACGGACTGGCGCAGGGCGCGGGCGGCTTCGCGCACCTTGTCCGGCGGCATGCCCATCAATTTCGAGAGTTCCGACGTCTTGGGCTCGCGGCCGAGGCGCTGGAAGAGCCGCTCCCGTGCCTGAGAGTACTTCGAGATCAGCTCCGTGATGTGAATCGGCAGTCGAATCGTCCGGCCCTTGTCGGCGATCGCCCGGCCGACGGCCTGACGGATCCACCACGTGGCGTACGTGCTGAAGCGGAAGCCGCGCCGGTGCTCGAACTTCTCGACGGCGCGCATGAGCCCGCCGTTGCCCTCCTGGATGAGGTCCATGAGGGGCATGCCGCGGCCCGCGTACTTCTTCGCCACGCTGACGACGAGGCGAAGGTTGGCGTTCACCATGTGCTCTTCGGCCCGCTGCGCGTGCTCCCGGGCGGCGGCCACGTGCGGCGCGAGGCTGCGAATACGCGCCGCGGACTCTTTGATCTGCTTCTTAGCTGCGGCTTCCGCCTCCTTGTACTCCTTGAGCGCACGGGGGCTCGGCACCTTCTTGCCCCTGGCCGGTACCGGTTTCTCCGGCATGACCACGGGCTCGTCAAGGTCGTGAAGCGCCAGGTTCAACGTGTCGCGGATCTCGGCCGGGAAGATGCGCTGCGCCACCGCGAGCGAGATGAGCACCGGCCGGACCTGCGCGACGTCGCGCTTCGTCGACGTGGCGATCTGCTCCTCGAACGCCTCGTCCAGGTGGTCCTGGATGCCTTCGCGCAGCGGTTCAAAGAAGAGCTGGTCCCCGTGGCCCTTCTGGGGGAAGCCCTTGAGCGCGCGAGAGCGGCGCACCAGCGCCAATGCGTCGCGCACCTGGCGCAGGAGCCGCTGGGTGAGCTGCTCCGTCGTCGGAGCGGTGAGGTGCTCCTCCATGTACGCGTCGCTCAGCTCATCGAGGATCCGTCCGTTCTCGATCTCCTTCGCCAGCGAGACTTCCTCGTCCGGGCGGAGGAGCTTGTAACGCGCGATCTCGTTGAGGTAGAGCTCGACGGAATCAGGCGTTTCGCCGAGCGGCTCTTCGACCACGGGCTTGGCCGGAACGGCCGGAAGCCGCTCCACAACCTCATCCGTCTCGTCCTCAACCGGGAGGACGCGCAGCGTTTCTCGTTCTCGTGCCTTAACCATCAATCACCTGAATATGCTGCCCGTAGTTCTATAGACTGTGGGAATGTTCTCGTGCATTAGCCGGTTCAGTGGGGTAGAGACGCCGCCGAGGCGTCAGACGACATCCGGCAGCGGCCACTTGAGGTCGCAACTCAGACACCGTGCCTGGACCATCACACCGCCGCTCCAGTAGCTGGCCGTGAAGTACTTCCGGCAGCGAGGGCACTCCGAATCGCCCATGCGCACCTCGCGGGACGGCGGGGCCGTGTGGTCATCCTTGACGTCCGGGGCGTTCATACACCTCTCCGGCTCTCATTGTACAACGCCTCCGCTTAGCCTTCTATAGCTTGCGGGATGGGATATTGACGTTCTTCATGCCTGTAAGCCGATCTGCCAGGGTCAAGTCCGGCCCGGGGGCGCGCGCCGGGCCGGAGCCACGTCTGCCGCCAGTCAGGACGGGCTATTCGACATCGTCGATGTCGTCGTCATCGTCGTACTCGTCGTTGCTCTCGACCCACTCGCGGAACGTGGCGCACGCGCCGTCAACCTGCGGATGGCGGATGGTGAAGTTGCCGCCGCGCATCCGGTTCAACATGTGCCATTCGAATCCGACGAGCGCCTCGACCTCCTCGTCGGCCGTGATCTTGCCGAGGGCGATCGGGTAGGGCGGCGGCATGTAGCGGCGCTCGGCCAGGCTGCCGACGTACTTCCCGCAGCGGTCGCAAACCAGCCCGCTGCGGATCGCGGCGATGAACTCAGCGAGCGTGCCGGGTTGCTGTTCCATGTCGGCATTGTAATCCGGGGTGGCTACTGGCGCTCCGAGGTGATGATACGATTAGGGGTATTCCCCGATAGCCCGCCGATCAGCGCCCTGATCTAATACGGACATGCTTGAACCGATCACCGCTCCCGCCCGGCGACCGCGGCGGGAAGTAAAGACTCCCCTCAAACTCGCCCGCGGCGGGCCGCGGCCGAACCGCATCATCACGGGCGACTGTCTCGACGAGATGCGAGCGTGGCCGGACGGCTGCATCGACCACTGCATCGTGGACCCACCGTTCAACATCGGCTCCGGCAGCGGCCGCAAGAGCAAGAACGGGCTCGGCTGGGCGTTCTCGTCGCACGTGACGATGGACGAAACGTGGGACGCGTTCACGAAGGACGACTTCTTCGCGTTCAACGTCGCGTGGCTGCGCGAAGTCTGCCGCGTCGTCAAGCCGAACGGAAACATCCTCGTGTTCGGCACCTACCACAACATCTACCAGCTCGGCTTCATCCTGCAGCACGTGCTCGACCGGCGCATCCTGAACTCGGTGGTGTGGTTCAAACCGAACGCACAGCCGAACATCACCGCGCGGACGCTCACCGAGAGCACCGAGCAGATCATCTGGGCGGTAAACGAGACGCCGGCACGTGCGACGGGATGGACGTTCAACTACTGGGACGCCAAGGAGATGAACGGCGGCAAGCAGATGCGCAACATGTGGGACTTCCCGGTGACGTCGAAGAAGGAGCGGGCGGCAGGCAAGCACCCGTCGCAGAAGCCGCTGGCGCTGCTGGAGCGGGCGGTGCTCCTGGCATCGCACCCAGGCGAGCTGCTGCTCGATCCGTTCGGCGGCGCGGGCACGCTCGGCGTCGCGGCTGCGAAGCACGGCCGGGAATGGCTGCTCATCGAGAGCGTGCCGGAGTACGCCGAGATCGCGGAGCGGCGCGTCGCCGCCGCGAGCTGACGAATCAGTGTGGCCGCTGAGGGGCCTCGCGCGGCGAATCCCCGGCATCCCACAGGACGCCCTGTTCGACCCGAGTTTCGCCCGCCAGCCTGGAACACTGGACGCCCAGCAACCGGAAGCGGTCGCCCGGTCTCGCCACCTCGGCCAGAAGGCGAGACGCGACGTTCGCGATCGCTTCGGCCGCATCGATCGGCATCGCGAGGCTTGATTGGCGCGTGATCGTGCGAAAGTCGGCGTACCGAAGCTTGATCGCCACCGTGTGCGCTCGCACGCCGGCGCGGACCAGGCGCTGCGCAACCTGACCGGCCACCCGGTCGAGGGCGGCGCGCAGTTCTGGGCCATCCGGCAGATCCTCTGCGAACGTGGTCTCGGCGCCCACCGATTTTCGCTCGTGCTCCGTCACGACGGGAGCACCGTCGATGCCGCGGGCGACGTCGCGGAGGTGGCGGCCGCGCGAGCCGAGCAACCGCTCGGTCGCGGCATCGTCGAGCCGCGCCATGTCGCCGATCGTGCGCACGCCGAACCGGCCGAGCACGGTTTCGGTCTTCGGCCCGATGCCCCAGAGGGCGCGAACGGGCAACGGCGCCAGGAATGCCGCCTCGTGGCCCGATGGCACGATGAGGAGTCCGTCGGGCTTACCGAGATCGGACGCGATCTTCGCGATGCTCTTGCTCGCGCCCAGACCGATCGACACGGTGAGGCCGGTCGCTTCCTTCACCTGTCGCTTGAGGTCCCGCGCCATGCGCTCGGCGGTCGCGGCGTCGATCGCGTGTGTGCTGACGTCGAGGAACGCCTCGTCGAGCGATAGCGGCTCGACGAGTGGCGTCAAAGCGCGGAAGATTGCCATCACTCTGCGAGACAGCTCCATGTAGCGATCGAAACGCGGCGACACACGGACTGCGTTGGGGCAGATGCGCAGGGCGCGGCTCATCGGCATGGCGGAGTGCACGCCGAAGCGGCGCGCCTCGTACGATGCCGCGGCGACCACGCCGCGGCTCTCCGGCGGGCCGCCGACGACCACCGGCTGGCCGCGCAGCTCCGGATCGTCGAGCTGCTCGACGGACGCGAAGAAGGCGTCCAGGTCGGCGTGGATGATCGTACGCGGCATTGCGGTCAGGATATCGCCGCACGGGCTCGTCCGAGATCAGCCACGGGACGTCCGGGCGCGGCCCCGCCGGGAGACGGCGCGGCGCATGATCGGACGACGGTCGTTCCGGCGGGCGACCTCGGTGAAACCCGCCGCGCCGAAGAGTTCTGCGACACCGTGGTACGCCTCGTCGTCGCGGATGCGGCGGCCATCGGTATCGACCGGGTACGCCTCGATCATGCGCGCGCCGTGCTCCGCCGCCAGCGATGCCGCGCCGTCGAGCAGCGCCCGGGCGATGCCACGGCCGCGGTATGCGGCGGCGATGAAGAAGCACGTGATCGACCAGACCGGGGCGTCATCGACCCGCGCCAGCGTGCGAGAGCGCTCCAGCCGCCCGTACGCCTCGCGCGGCGCGACCGCGCACCAGCCGGCAGGCCGGCGATCGACGTACGCGAGCACGCCGGGCGGCGGTCCGTCGTTGACGATGCGGCGGAACGCGTCGCGGTTCTTCGTGCCCTGATTCGCGCGGAACTCGGCCGTTGTCTCGCGGAACCACATGCACCAACAGTCGTCGGTGACGCGATCGCTCCGGAACAGCGCGGACAGATCGCGCCAGCGGTCCGCCGTCAGGGGGTGGATCTCGATGTTCGTGGGCGCCTTCATGAAGCTCTCCTTTGCTCGCGCTACGGTTCGCGTGACCCGACTCGCTCACCCGAAATTGTGCGACACCGGCGCCTGCATCGCCTGCGGCACCGGCAGCACGGCGAAGCGCTCCGCCAGCACGTTGAGCGTGCCCTCCTTGCGCTGCAATTCTCCATCGATGATGACGAACGCCTCGCCCCGCACAAGGGCGCGCTGCCGCTCGTGCAGCCACGGCGGCACGATGACGTTGATCATCCCGAACTCGTCCTCGAGCAACAAGAACACGAACCCCTTGGCCGTCCCCGGCTGCTGGCGGCAGACGACCATGCCCGGCACGCGCAGCCGCATGCCATCCGGCATCGCCTGCAGGTGGCGCAGCGAAGGCAGCGACTCCCCGAGATGCGGGCGGATGAGCTGCATCGGGTGATAGCCGGGCGAGAGCGAGAGCAGCCGGTAGTCCGCGGTCATCCGCTCCCACGTGCTCATGTCGCCGAGAGGCACGCAATCCTGCGCGACCGGCAGCGCCAGCGCGAGCTGGGCGTTCGGCGGCCGGTACAACAGCCCGGTCTGCCACAGCAGCTCGCGCCGGTTCATGCCGAATGCGTCGAACGCGCCGACCTGCACCAGGTGCTCGATCGCCTCTTGCCGCAGGCCGCAGTCCGGGATGCTCCCCATGCGGCGCACGAAGTCGGCAAGCGAGGCGAACGCGCCGTTGCGCCCGCGCTCGCCCGCGATGGCCCGCGCGACATCGGCGCCGATGCTCTTGACGTAGCCGAAGCCGATGCGCAGGGCACCCTCCTCGACGGTGCAGGCGGCGCTGCTGTGGTTGATGTCGGGCGAGAGCACGGTGACGCCGTGGCGCTTCGCGTCGTGTGTCAGGACGTGCGGGGGATAAAAGCCCATCGGCTGGGCGTTGAGCAGCGCGCAGGTGAACTCGACGGTGTAGTAGCGGCGCAGCCACGCCGACTGGAACGCGAGAAACGCGAACGCGGCCGAGTGGCTTTTAGGGAAGCCGAACTCGGCGAACGCCACGATCTTCTCGAAGACCTTCCGCGCGACCTCGTCGCTGACGCCATTGGCGCGCGCTCCCTCGATGAACATCTCCAGAAAGCGGTTCATGTTCTCGCGCGAACGCTTGCGGCTCATGGCGCGGCGCAGCGCCTCCGCCTGCCCCTCGCTGAAGCCGGCGACGGCGATCGCCGCCTGCAACACCTGCTCCTGGTAGAGGATCACGCCGAGCGTCTCGCCCAGCACTGGCTCCAGGCTCGGATGGTCGAACGGCGGCTTGAACGCCGGGTCGGCGAGCTGCGCCTGCCGGTGCCGCACGTACGGGTTGACGGCGCCGCCGACGATCGGCCCCGGACGGATGATCGCCACCTGCACCGTCAGGTCCTCGATCGAGCGCGGGCGCGTGCGCGGCAGCATCTGCATCTGCGCGCGGCTCTCGATCTGAAAGACGCCGACGGTGTCGGCCTCGCAGACCATGTCGTAGACCTCCGCGTCGCTGAAATCGATGCGGCTGAGGTCCTCGATGTGGCCGTGCTGCTCGGCGATCAGGTCGCTGCACTCCTCGACGAGTGACAGCATGCCGAGAGCGAGGAAGTCGATCTTGATGAAGCGGGCGTCATCGACCGAATCCTTGTCCCACTGGCAGATGTAGCGCCCGGCCATCGCCGCCTGCTCGACGGGCACCAGCTCGACGATCGGCTTCGTGGAGATCACCATGCCGCCGACATGCTGGCTGAGGTGGCGCGGGAAGCGCGAGATTTGTTCCGAAAGCTCGATCAGGTCGCGCCAGATCGGCGCGTCGACCTTGCCGGCGTACTCGGGGTACCTCGCCATCTCGGCCGCGATGTCGCCGCCGCTGCCCCACCCAGCGCGCTTGGCCAGCCGGTCCAACTCGCTTTCAGCGATGCCCAGCGCCTTGCCGACATCGCGGATCGCGCTGCGCAGCCGGTACGTCGGGAAACTGGCGACGAGCGCGGCGTGCTCACGGCCGAACTTCTCGTACACGCGCAGGATGAGTTGCTCGCGGATGTCGCGCGGGAAGTCGAGGTCGATGTCGGGGACGGATGAGATCTCGTCGCTCAGGAAGCGGCCGAGGAAGAGGTTGTGCTTGATCGGATCGACGTGCGAGAGGCCGATCAGGTAGCAGAGGATCGAGCTGACCGACGAGCCGCGGCCGCGGCCGGGCGGCAATCCGGATTGACTGCGCGCGCTGTGTGGGCCACGCACCTCGGCCGCCACCTGGCGGCTCAGCTCGAGCAGTTCGCGGTAGATGAGGAAGAAGCCGGAAAGCCCGTGTTTGCGCACGAGCCGCAGCTCCTCGCACAGCCGCTCATCGACGGCCGGCGGAATGCCGCCGCCGATGAGGCCATAGCGCTCGCGCGCCGCCTGCCGGCACACCGTCTCCAGGTACTCGTCGGCCGTCGAGCCGTCAGGCGTCGCGTAGTCGGGGAAGCGGTAGTCGAGGTCGGACGCCAGATCGAACGTGCAGCGCTCGGCGATACGTGCGCCCTCGTCGAGCGCCTCTGGCCACTCGGCGAAGAGCTCTTCCATCTCGGCGGGCGGTTTGAGGTAGTACTCGGAGTTTTCGCGCCGCTCGCGATGCGACGCCTCGAGCGTGCTGCGATGCCGGATCGCCACCATGACGTCCTGCAGGCGATGGCGCGCGCGTTCGTGGTAGTGGACGTCGTTCGTCGCGACGCAGCGCAGGCCGTGCTCGCGGGCGAGGCCGGCGAGGCGGCGGCAGCGCTCGCTGTCGCCGTGCACGAGGTTCTGCTGCAACTCGATGTAGAAGTTTTCGGGGCCGAACCAATCGACATAACGCAGCAGTGCCGCCTCGGCGGCGGCCATGTCGCCAGCCGCGACGAGGGCGGGCACCTCGCCGCGCTTGCAGCCGGAGAGCGCGATCAGCCCGCGGGTGTGCCGCGCCAGCACGTCGAGCGGCAGCCGCGGCTGCTTGCGTACGCTGCCCAGGTGGGCGGTGGAGAGCAGGCGACAGAGATTGTTGTAGCCCTCGACGGTGGCGGCGAGCAGCGTCAGGTGATGGCCGTTGGCGAGCGTCACCTCGGCGCCGGTGATGGCGCGGATGCCGAACGCCTTCGCCGCCTGCGCGAACTCCATTGATCCGTAGAGCCCGTCGTGGTCGGTCAGCGCGAGGGCGGTGTAGCCGAGATCGCGCGCGCGCAGGATCAGCTCGTCGACGCTCGACGCGCCATCGAGCAGCGACCAGCAGGAGTGCAGGTGCAGCTCGGCGCGGTAGTGGTGGGCCGCTAGTACCGTTGCATCCACCACGCCCCCTCCGGCAAGTCCCGGTACACCGTCACCACGCGATCGCCCTCCAGCCGGAGCTGGTAGTACATGCGCGAGACCGGCGTCTCCCGCCACCACTCGTCGTCGATCCGCCAGCGGTCCTGGATCGCCGTCACGGCGCGCACGACGCCTTCGACCAGCACCGCGTGCGGGCGGCCGCGCTCATCGGCCTGCACCTGCAGGCGCGACGGCGACGCTAGAGGTCGTAGTCGATGAGCGCGTACCGGCGCTCCGGGATCCTTGACCACGGCTCCACCTCCACCACGCGCGCCACCTGCGACTCGCCACCGAAGCGCGCCTTCAGCTGCCGCAGCGCCGCCAGCAGCTGCGCGCGCCGCCGCGCCTGCTCCGCGAACAGGAGGCTGCGCTGCTTCCCCGTCTCCGATGTCAGGCCGATGAACTCCAGCACCATCTCCTCGACCGGCCCGGCGAGCTGCAACGGCTCGATCAACTTGCGCAGCACGAAGACGATGCCCGCCTCGTCGCCCAGCGGCTCGCGGAAAGTCAGCGTGCGCTCCCAGCTGCCGCCATCGAGCAGCACCAGACGCAGCCGCAGCTGCCGCACCTGCCGGTAGCGCATCGCCGGCCGCTGCAGCAGCCGTCCGGCGAGCTGCCGCGCGGCGATGAGCAACGCGCCGCTGTTCACCGTCGGCGCGGGCATCGACAGCGTGCCGGCGACCGGCTCGACGCGCGCGCGTGGCAGGAACGGCGTGGTATCGATGCCGCGCGCCAGCTCGTACAACCGGCGCCCCTCGCCGCCGAACTGCGCCTGCATCGAGCCGATGGGCAGCGCCGCGACGTCGCCGATGGTGTGCAGGCCATACAGCGCCAGCTTGCGGTGCGCCTCGTACGAGACCGGCAGGAACGATGTGCTGAGCGGCGCGAGAAAGGCCTGCTCGCGGCCCGCGGGCACGACAGCGGCCTCGCCCGGCGCGCTCACCGTCGCCGCCGCCCAGGCGACGAACTTGCCCTCGCCAGCTCCCGCGCTCGCATCGACGCCGCTGCCGGCCCGCACTGCGCGCACCAGGCGCCCGGCGGCGCGCGATTGCGCGTCATCGTCCGCGTGCGGATCGATCGCGGCGAAGGCGGTGCCCGGCTCGCCGGGCTCGACGTGCGGCTCCGCGCCCTCGATCGCGTCGAGCAGGGCCTCGAAGGCGCGGCTGTAGAAGACGGGATCGGGCGGCAGCAGCACCATGTCGGACACGATCGTGCGCGCGTCGCGCAGCGGCATGCCGGTGCGGACGCCGCGCGCCGCCGCCTCGGGCGAGCAGTCGATGATCTCGTTCGCGCCGGGCGGCGGCTCGCCGATGGCGGCGGGGCAGCCGGCGAGTTCGGGCGCGCGCCGCCGTTCGAGGGCGATGCGGAAGTTGGGGACGGTGACACAGGCCAGGCGCACGAGCCGGCTCCGTTCGGGAGATGTACCCTCGGCCCGAAGAGGTGAACCGGGCTGCCCGGGAAGCGGGCGGAAGGGCTGACCTCAGTATAGAACGGATGTGCTATCTGTCAATGGGAGACAGGTATAGCGGCCGAAAATAATGTGACATAAGCGAGCATCGGCGACGCCGCCGGTCCGGCGCCTCGCGGACGTACGGCGTCAGCCGTTTGACTCGCTTGAGTGGCCGTCGGTCGCCAGCGCGGCGACGAATCCCGCCGGGTCTTGGAGCGAGACGCAGATCGCTTCGAACCGCCACGGCAGCCGGAAGAGGCCGAAGCGCACCTGCCGCGGCTCGCGCAGCCGCACCTCGACGACGCCCGAGCGGGCGCCGATGAGGCCGATGCGCCGGTCGAGCGTCATCCGCCATCCGATGCCGGCCAGCAGCGGCCACCGCGCCTCCCGCACCGACGCGATGTCCACCCGCGCCACCGTCTCGTGGAAGATCACGCCGAAGCCGAACCGCACGTCGTTCTTGCCGACATCGACATACGAGGCGCCCTGCGTCCCGCCGAAGAGCGCCAACAGCGGCCGCCACATCGCGTCGAGCCGCATCGGAAACCGCGTCATCGCGTCGCTCATGTTCAACTCACGCTCCGGATGGACTCCTCAGCCGCCATTGTAGTACGGACCGCGGCCGTTTCCTCCCGTTTTCCGATACCCGCCGTTCATCTCCCGCTCCAACGTAGGCCCTGACACCCGACACGCTATCCTTTCCCGATGCTCTTTGCGGAACACGTAGCGAAGTCCTTCGGCAACCTCGACGTGCTGAGTGATGTCACGTTCATCGTGAGCGCGGGCGAGCGCGCCGGTCTCGTCGGCCCCAACGGCGCCGGCAAGTCGACGATCCTCCGCTTGCTCGCCGGCGACGACACACCGGATGCGGGCAGCGCCGGCCATCGCGGCGGCAGCCTCGGCTTCCTACGCCAGGAAGCGGGCCACGACCCGGCGCGTCCGCTGATCGACGAGATGTGGACGGCATTCCCGGAGGCGCGCGCCGTCGACCGGGAACTTCACGAGATCGCCGGCCGCATCGACCGCGGCGACGGCGACATCGACGGGCTGATCGCCGAGCAGGGGGCGCTGTTCGAGCGGTTCGAGGCGCTCGACGGCTACCGCATCGACATGCACATCGGCCGCGTGCTCGACGGACTGGGGTTCGTGCCGGACGACCGGCAGAAGCTCTGCGGCGATTTCAGCGGCGGCTGGCAGATGCGCATCGCGCTCGCCAAGATCCTCGTCCGGCGCCCGGATCACGTCCTGCTGGACGAGCCGACGAACCACCTCGACGTCGCCGCGCGCGCGTTCCTGGCGGAGGAGCTGGCGAAGTACCGTGGCACGGTGCTGATCGTCACGCACGACGCCGACTTCCTGGACCGCGTGGCCACCTGCATCCTCGATCTGCGCGACGGTATCGTCGAGCGGTACACGGGCAACTACACGGAGTACCAGCGCCAGAAGGCGGAGCGGCTGCAGCAGCAGGACCGGGCCGTTGCGCGCCAGGACCGCGAGCTCGCGAAGCAGGAACGCTTCATCGAGCGATTTCGCGCCAAAGCGACGAAGGCCACCGCGGTGAAAAGCCGCGAGAAGGCAGTAGCCCGTGTCGAGCGCATCGAGCGAACACGCAAGGAGTCGGAGGTTCACTTCCAGCTCACGGCGCACGGCCGCACCGAGCGAGACGTGCTCCTGCTGGAGGAGATCGGACACGCGTACGATGAGAACGTCGTACTGATCGACGTGAACCTGCACGTCGAGCGCGGGCAGAAGGTCGTGCTCATCGGTCCGAACGGAAGCGGCAAGAGCACACTGCTCCGCATCGCGGCGGGAATCATCCAGCCGACGCACGGACGCGTCGAATGGGCGGAGCGGGCGCGCAGGCAGTACTACGACCAGCACCAGGACGAGGTGCTGGACCAGACAAGCACCGTGCTCGACGAGGTGCGCTCCGTCGCACCGTCGGAGCCTGAAGTGCGGCTGCGTACGGTGCTCGGGCAGTTCCTCTTTCGCGGCGACGACGTGTTCAAGAAGATCGGCGTGCTCTCCGGCGGCGAGCGAAGCCGCGTGGCGCTCGCCAAGTTCCTCATCCAGCCGACGAACGTCCTGCTGCTCGACGAGCCGACGAACCACCTCGATCGCACGACGCGGCGCAAGCTCATCGAGGCGCTGGAGAAGTACGAGGGGACGATCGTCTGCGCGAGCCACGACCCCGGCATCCTCGACCGCGTCGCGACCCGCGTGTACGAGGTGAAGGACGGCGGCTGTCGCGAGGTGCTCGAGCGGCGCCGGGAGATCGATTAGCCGCCGCATGCGCGTCCTGTTACCAGGTGCTACGCGCGTGATAGAGCGTACGCTAACACTTGTCGGTGGCAACATCGATACCGTCGGAACGTGACTTTCGGCCCGATGCGACGGCGTACCATCTGACTACAATGACCGGCATGCTCCCAAGATCGGGAGCCGGGAGGCGTATGTCTAGGGGAACGCCATCTTCCGCGTTTGCGGCGGCGTCATCGGACGAATTGCGCGCGATTGACGTCGCGACGTTGAGCGCCGATGCGGTGGTGTCCCTGCTGGGCGGGGACGCGTCCTCCGGCCTGACCGCGGCCGAGGCGGCGGCGCGGCTCGCGGCCGTTGGCCCGAACGAGCCCGCGCCGATCGCACGTCCCTCGTGGCCGACCACGCTGCTGCGGCAGTTCACCAACAAGATCATCGTCCTGCTCATCGCCGCGACGATACTCTCGATGCTGCTCGGCGAGTGGCTGAACTCGGCGGCGATCGGCATCACCATCGTCGCGTCGGGGCTGTTCGGCTTCCTGAACGAGTTCCGTTCAGAGAACGAGATCGCTGCGCTGCACGAACTCTCCGCACGCCGCGCCGAGGTGGTGCGCGACGGCCTGCACGAGGACATCCTCGCGTCCGAGGTCGTCCCCGGCGACCTGATCGTCGCCGCCGAGGGCGACGTCGTGGCGGCCGAGGCGCGAGTGCTGGAAGCCCGCGGCCTGCTCGTCATGGAGTCCATCCTCACGGGCGAGTCGGCGACGGTCCCGAAGTCGGTCGAGGGGAACAGCAACACATTGGATCCGACCGCGCCGACGGTGCTATATGCGGGCACGACCGTGGCCACGGGCAGCGCGCTCGCGGTCGTCTTCGCCACCGGGCCGCGGACGGTGCTCGGCGGCATGTTCGCCGCCATGCAGCAGACCGGCCGGCGCGCGACCGTGCTCGAAGAGCGGCTCGACGTGCTCGGCAACCGGCTCGTGTTCGTCTTCCTCGGGCTCTGCGCGATGCTCGTGGCCGTGGGACTGGTGCAGGGGCGCGAGTTTCGGCTGGTGCTCGAGATGGCGATCTCGCTCGCTGTCGGCGCCATACCCGAGGGTCTGCCCGCCGTCGCGACGGCGTCGCTCGCCATCGCGGTGCGGCGGCTCGCGAGGACGCGCGTGCTGGTGCGGCGCCTCGACGCCGTGGAGGCGCTCGGCTCGACGAGCGTCATCGTGAGCGACAAGACGGGCACGCTCACGGAGAACCGGATGCGTGTGCGCGGCGTCTACCTGGCGGACGGCCGCGAATTTCGCGTCTCCGTCGAGACGACGGACAGCGCCGTCAGCACCACGTTCGAGGCAGCGTCGGAAGCCGGTGGTGCACAGGCCGTCGAGCGCCTGCTGCTCGTCGCCGCGCTCTGCAACGACGCCGTCGTGGAATACGACGAGGAGCGGGGCTGGCACCTTCACGGTGATCCGTCGGAAGGCGCGATCGTGCTCGCGGCGGCCGGGCTCACCGGCGGTGGCGAGGCCCTGCGCGCGGCGTACCCGCGCCTCGCGACCGAGCCGTTCACCTCGGCGAGCGGGATGATGCGCACCACCCATCGCGCGCCCGACGGCGGCACGCTCGTCGCGATCAAAGGCGCCTTCGAGCGCGTGGCGCCGTTGAGCGGGGGGGCGGTGGACCCGGCGCTGGCCGCGAGGATCCATGGGGCCTCCGAGAAAGGTATGCGAATCTTCACGGTGGCCGAGCAGCACGGTGACGTAGCGCCGGCCGTGCTCGGTGCCATCGTGCTGGAGGACCCTCTGCGGTCAGACGCGGCGGCATCGGTCGAAGCGTGCCAGCGGGCCGGCGTGCGTTTGATCCTCGCCACGGGCGATCACGTCGCCACGGCGGAGAACATCGCGCGCGACGCCGGCATCCTCGGACCCGGAGGCGTGTCGATGCTGGGCACGGACCTCGATCTCACCCGACTCGACGACGTCGCCGTGGTCGCCCGAGCGACGTATGCGCAGAAGGAGTCACTGGTCCGCGCACTCCAACAGCGCGGCGAGGTCGTCGCCATGACCGGCGATGGAGTCAACGACGCGTCGGCGCTTCGCACGGCCGACGTCGGCGTGGCCGTCGGACCGGGCGCGAGCGATGTGGCGGTGGAGGCGGCGGACATCGTCCTGTCCGACGGCCGGCTGCTGTCGCTCGTCGACGGCATCCGCGAAGGGCGCGACATCATCCGCAACCTGCGCAATGCCATCGTATACCTGCTGACGGCCAGCTTCGGCACGATCACACTGATTACCCTGGCGCTGGTGACGGACCGGCCGCTGCCCCTTTCGCCGCTCCAGATCCTGTGGCTAAACCTGGTGGTCCACGTCTTTCCAGCGCTGGCGCTGGCCACAGGGGGTGAGGCCGGCCCGCAGGACAGCGAGCCGTCGCGGGAGCTGTTGAGCGTCGCGCAGTGGCAGGAGATCGCCTGGCGTTCCCTGACCGCGTCGCTCGCCGGGCTGGCCGCGTTGCTCACCAGCAGGGCAATTGGCGAGACCGAGCCCCACGGACAGACGCTCGTCTTCCTGACGCTTGCGATGAGCCTCGTCGGCCAGGCGTTCCTGGCCGGCCTCGATTCTCCCCAACGCTTCCTGCGCCGCGTGTCGAGGCTGCCGCTGTGGGGCGCGAGCGCCATCTCGTTCGCCTTCCTCCTCATCGCGATGTACCTGCCGGGGCTGCGGGGCGCGCTTGCGCTGCAAGTCGCGGATCCGATCGACTGGATCACGGCGACGGCCTGCGCGGCCGGCTCGTGGGCCGCGGCGCAGGCGGGGAGCGCACTCATCCTCGTGCGGTCGCGGCGCGGCGTGATACGGGACTCCCCGAGCCGGCCGCACAGTAACGCGGCATGACCCGGACGTGCGGGTCCGCGTAGCCCGTCCCGGGCGGTATCCTGTTGGCACTGAGCGTGAGCCGCGGGCTCGTGGAAGGGAGACCACGATGAGCGTGCGCTTCGAACGTGTCACGAAGACATTCGGCGACACGCTGGCGCTGTCCGACTTCTCGCTCGATGTCGCCGACGGCGAGTTCGTCGTGCTCCTCGGACCGTCAGGCTGCGGTAAGACGACCGCGCTGCGCATCCTCGCCGGCCTCGAAGAAGCGACGGCGGGCGACGTGTACATTGGCGACCGGAACGTCACCGATCTGCTGCCCCGGCAGCGCGACATCGCGATGGTGTTCCAGAACTACGCCCTGTACCCGCACATGAGCGTCTACGACAACATCGCGTTCGGCCTGCGCATGCGGAAGATAGCGCGCAAGACGATCGACACGACCGTCCGCGAGACGGCTGGCGTCCTCGGACTGTCGGAATTGCTGAAACGCAGGCCCGGTCAATTGTCCGGCGGGCAGCGTCAGCGCGTCGCGCTGGCGCGTGCGATCGTGCGGCGGCCGAAGGCGTTCCTCATGGACGAGCCGCTGTCGAACCTCGATGCGAAGTTGCGCGCCCAGACCCGTATCGAGTTGATCCACCTGCATCGTCGCCTCGCGTCGACGGTCCTGTACGTGACGCACGACCAGGTCGAGGCGATGACGATGGGCCAGCGGATCGCCGTAATGGATCGCGGCGTGCTTCAGCAGGTCGGCACGGCGGCCGACGTGTACGCCCGTCCCGCCAACCTCTTCGTGGCGGAATTCATCGGCAGCCCGGCCATGTCGTTCTTCCGCGGACCGGTCAGCGCGGCGGACGGCGTGGTCTCGGTTCAGACGCCCGCGATCACCTTCGCTCTGTTCGACGAGCTGGGCGAGACGGTGCGACGCAACGACGCGGCGGAGGTTGTCGTGGGCGTGCGGCCCGAGCACATCGACGCCGCGGAGACGCTGGGCGAGCGGCGCGTTTCCGCGGCGTTCGCGGCGACGGTCGACGTCGTCGAGTCGCTGGGCAGCGAGATCCACGCCACACTGCTCGTCGATGGACGGGGCATCGTGGCGCGACTGCCCGTCGAGGACCCGCCGACGCCGGGGGAGACGCGGCGGTTCAGCGTGCTGCCCGAACACGTTCTCCTGTTCGATGCGGCGACCGCAAGGCGGCTGGCGTGACGGCCCCGGCGGGAGCGTTACCGCGGCGCCGCCACGGAATGGCACGCTCGCTGCGAGGGCTCGCGGCGGCATCGCCGTTCGTCTTGCCGTCGATCGTCCTGTTCAGCGTGTTCGTGTTCTACCCGCTGGTGCGATCGGTGTACCTGGGGTTCCACGCGACGGATCCGTTCGGCCGGCACGAGGTCTGGGTCGGGTTGGCACAGTATCGCGACGTGCTGACGTCGTCCGACTTCCGCCACAGCCTGTTCGTGACGGGCCAGTTCGCGCTGTACACAGTCATCGGATCGACCGCGGTCGGACTCTACCTGGCGTTGCTCGTGCATCGGCGGCTTCCGGGGATCCTCTTCTTCCGCACCGTGTACACGTCGACTGTCGCTTCGTCGGTGGCGGTGTCGTCGGTGATGTGGCTGCTGCTGCTGAACCCCGGCGTGGGCGTGCTGAACTACGTGATCGGTAAGGGCGGTATCGGCGCGCAGAACTGGCTCACCGATCCGGACCGCGCGCTCATCTCGATCGCGATGACGACGGTCTGGATGAACGTCGGCCTGGCGACGATTGTCATCCTGGCCGGGCTCCAGAACATTCCGGAGGAGCTGTACGAGAGCGCGCGCGTCGACGGCGCGGGGCCCTGGGAGCAGTTCGTCCACGTGACGCTGCCTGCGCTGTCACCGACGCTGCTGTTCGTGTCGGTCGTCGGCGTGATCTTCGCGTTCGAATCGTTCGGGCAGATCGACATCCTTACGAAGGGAGGGCCGCTCAACTCGACGACGGTCATCGTCTACTCGATCTACCGTGAGGCGTTCCTGCACTACAACGTGGGCCTCGCCTCGGCGCAGGCGGTGGTGCTCTTCGTGATCGTGCTGCTGCTGACGGGCGTCCAGTTCCTTGCGGCGCAGCGCTGGGTGTTCTACCGATGAGCCTCACGCAGAGACTCGGGCGGCTGGCGATCCGCGCACTCTTGAGCGTGCCGATGTACGCGCTGCTGATCGCCTCGGCCGCGGTAATCCTGTTTCCGCTGTACATGACCGGCGTCGACAGCCTTCAATCGATCGACAAGCTGCTCACCTATCCGCCGGACTTCTGGCCCCAACACCCGAGCTGGTCGAACTACCGGTCAGCCTGGACCGACATCCCGATGCCCCGCTACATGCTGAACAGCCTGATCATGGCATCGATCATCACGACCGGGCAGCTCGCCACGTCGACGCTCGCCGCGTACGCGTTCTCATTCATGCGCTTCCCGTTTCGCACGGCGATCTTCTTCGTCTTCCTGTCGACGATGATGGTGCCGTGGGAGGCCTCGATCATCCCGAACTTCCAGATCATCCAGAGGCTGGACTGGCTGGACACGTACCAGGGGCTCACCGTGCCCATGCTGGCGACGGCCTTCGGCACGTTCCTCCTCCGCCAGCACTTCATGACGCTGCCGCGGGAGCTGAAGGACGCCGCCGACATCGACGGCTACGGCGACCTGCGGTTCCTGCTGCGGGTCGTCATTCCACTGTCACGGGCGGCGTTGGCGACGCTGGCCGTGTTCAGCTTTCTGCAGGCCTGGAACCAGTATCTGTGGCCGCTCCTGGTTACGAACGACCCGAACATGCGCACCGTACAGATCGGTATCGCCACGCTCACCGACCAGGAGGTGCAGCGCACGAATGTCGTGCTCGCCGGAACCGTCATCGCGCTGCTGCCGATGCTGTTCCTGGTGATCGCGTTCCAGCGCTTCCTCGTGCGCGGACTCACGGCCGGCGCGGTGAAAGGCTGATATGCGACGATTCGCGCTGCTGGCGCTGATCGTGGCGGCTGCCGGATTCGGCGGCTGCACGGACCGCGGTCTGCACTATGTCGGCGGGCGGGTCGAGGTGCGGTTCTGGCATTCGATGACCGGCGTCAACAATGACGCGCTCCAGAAGATTGCCGACGGGTTCAACGCGTCACAGAGCACCTGGAAGGTCGTGCCAATCTACCAGGGTGGTTACCCCGACTCACTCAAGAAACTCGTCGCGTCGTTCGGCACGGGCGCGATGCCAGCGATGATCCAGCTCGACGACATCGAGGTGCGTTTCATGGTGGACAGCGACGCGACAGCGCCGCCGCAGGACTTCATCGACCGCGACCTGGCCGCTTCGGGCGCCTCCCAGGGTTACGCGCCGCCGATCGACCTCTCCGATTTCGAGCCGCGCGCGCTCGCCTACTACACGCTCGACGGCAAGTTGCGCGCCATGCCGTTCAACCTGTCCGGCCTGGTGCTCTACTACGACAAAGAGGCGTTCAAAGCGGCGGGCCTCGACCCCGACAGGCCGCCGGCCACGCTCGAGGAGTTGCGCGCGGACTCGGAGAAGCTGCTGACGAGGGACGCCAGCGGCACCGTCACGCGGAACGGCATCGCGCTCAGCATCGACGCGTGGAAGTTCGAGCAGATGCTGGCGAAGCAGGGAGCGCTGTACGCGGACAACGGCAACGGCCGCGACGGTCTGGCGACCTCGGTGGTCTTCGACAGCCCGGAGGGGCGGGCGATCCTCGCCTGGTGGCAGGATATGGTTCGTTCCGGGCTCGCGACGAACGTCGGCCGTCAGGGTCTGCAGGCGTTCCTCGCGGTCATCACGGGCAAGAGCACGATGGCGATCGAATCCACGGCGTCCATGCGGACGATCCTGACTGCGCTCGGCCCCGCGTCGGCCAAGTTCGGCGCCGCGCCGATGCCGTCACTCGCTTCGGCCCAGGAGGGCGGCATCGTCCTCGGAGGCGCGGCCGCGTGGATCATGAAGGAGCGCCCGGACGTCGAGCAGCGGGGGGCGTGGGAGTTCCTGAAGTTCGCCACGCTGCCGCAGGTGCAGGCGCAGTGGCACGTCGATACGGGCTACTTTCCGGTGCGCGTCTCGTCGTGGGACATGGAGCCCGCCGCGACGTTGCATCGCGACTTCCCGCAGTTCACCGCCGCGCGCGACCAGGTGCTTCGTTCGCCGCAGAACGCCGCGACCGCGGGCGCCGTGATCGGCCCGTTCACGCAGGTGCGCGAGGCAGTGGAGAATGCGTTCGAGCAGATCCTCGTCGGTGGCGAGACTCCTCAAGAGGCACTTCGCCGCGCCGCCCACGACGCCAACCGCGCGATCGCCCGCTACAACCGCGCCGTCCAGTAGCGCGCGACGCTCCGTCGACCGGTTCGTCGCATCACCCGTTCGGCGGTGCCTGGATCGAACGCGCGGACGTACGATGAAGTCATGCTCCAAGCATGGTGCCCGTCGTGACGGGCGGATCGTCTGCGCGCGGGATGATGCGGGCTGCGGGCGGAACGCAGGCGCCGCATCTTCCCGATGCGCTCCATCGACGGTACGAGCTACTCATCTTCGACTGGGACGGCACTGCCGTGCCCGATCGGGCGGCGGGGGTGCCCGAACTGAATGGTGCGCTCGACGCGCTCCTCAGCCGCGGTGTCTGGCTCTGCCCGGTGACCGGGACGAACGTCGACAACCTCGAGCGGCAGTCGTTGCTGTCGATCACGCCAGAGGCGCGCCGCCACCTGCACGTGTGCACGAATCGCGGTTCGGAGGTGTTCGCGTACGACGATACGGGCACTCGCGTCGCCGCCTATCGCCGGAGCGCGAGCGTGGCCGAAGAGCACGCGCTGACGCACGCCGCGGACGATCTGCGGCGCCGTCTGGCCGATCGCGGATTGCGAACGTCGATCGTGTACGACCGGCTGAATCGCCGCAAGGTCGACCTGATACCGCTGCCGCAGTGGCGCGACCCGCCGAAGGCGCGTATCGGTGCGCTGATCGAGGCGACCGCGGCCCGCGTCCGCGCCGCCGGCTTTGCGCAGATCGTCGACGTCATGCGCCTGGCCGAGCGGGTGGCGCGGGAGGCCGGGCTGCCCGATCCGCGGATTACCAGTGACGGCAAGTACGTGGAGATCGGCCTGACGGACAAGTCCGATTCGGTCGCGTGGATCGTGACGAACCTCGCCCGTCCGCACGGCATCGCGGCCAGCGACATCCTCGTGATCGGTGACGAATTCGGCGACGTGGGCGGGTTCGCTGGCAGCGACGAGCGGATGGTGACAGCGGCGTCGGCCGGCGCGGTCATCGTGTCGGTCGGGCGCGAGCCGAACGGCGTGCCGCGCGGCGTCCTCCACGTCGCCGGCGGCCCGGACACCTTCCTGGAGATCCTGCGATGGCAGTCAACGATCCGCCGCGCGTAGGTGTCGCCGCCGACGACGTGTGGATCCTTCTCCGCGAGGGGTTCGACCCTCACGTAGAGCGCGGCGTCGAGGGCGCGTTCACGGTGTCGAACGGCGCATTCGGTGTGCGAGCGTCGGTCGAGGAAGGCGGTCCCGCGTCGAACCCGGTCGTGCTGATCGCCGGTGTATACGTACCGACAGCCGCGCCGGCTGCGCAGACTCTGCTGGCACTCCACGACCCCTCTCTCGTGACCGTGACGATCGATGGCCAGCATGTACAGATGCCCTTCGTCGACACACTGGAACACCGGCGGGAGCTGGACCTGCGCACGGGCGAGATGCGGCGGTCGTGGTCGTTCGTCGATGGAGTCGGGCGTCGCTGGCACGTCGAGTCGTTGCGGGCCGCCTCGGCGGCGGAACCAGAGCTGTACTTGCATCGCCTTGCGATTGAGGTCGTCGGGGACGACACGCCGGCACACCTGTCGCTGCGCTTCGAGGGCGTCGCGCCCGAGGCGCAGGAGACGGGATGGACGCTGGAAGGTCGCGTGGCGCGGCTCGTCGGCACCACGGATGTACCCGGGTTGTCCGTGGTGCGCATCGAGCGCAAGGCGAGCGGCCCGCTTGCGGTCGAGGACGGCGCGCTGGTCGCCCGCGCCTCGGCCGGCGAGCCAGTCGTCGTTGAATCACTGACGCGATTCGGCGGCGAATCAACGGACCGGCGAGCGCCGGACGCCCTGGCCCGCGCGCTGGAAACGCATCGTGCTGCATGGAGCCAGCGTTGGACCGACTGCGACGTGGCCGTGGACGGAGATCCGGCGCTCCAGGCGGGGATACGCTTTGCGCTGTACCACCTGTGGTCGGCGTCCGCCGTGAACGACGGACGCACGTCGATCGGGGCGCGCAACCTGTCCGGCGAGGCGTATCACGGGCACATCTTCTGGGATACAGAGCTGTTCGTCCTGCCGGTGCTGTCAGTCACGCGGCCCGACGCCGCGCGCTCGGTGTTGCTCTACCGGTACCGGACGCTCGACGCGGCGCGGGCGCGGGCGCGCGCGCTCGCCTACCGGGGCGCTCTCCATGCGTGGGAATCCACGGACAGCGGCGAGGACCGGACACCAGCAGCGGCGATGCTGCCGGACGGCACGATGCTGCGAATTCACAACGGCGAGCAAGAGCACCACATCGCCGCGGCGATCCCCCACGCCGTTATGCGGTACTGGAGCGCGACGGGCGATGATGCGTTCATGCGAGAATACGGCGCCGAGCTGGTGATCGAGTGCGCGCGTTTCTGGGCGAGCCGTGTGACGCCGGGAGACGGGCATTTCACCATTCGCCGCGTCATCGGTCCAGACGAGTTCCACATCGGTGTGGACAACAACGCCTTCACGAACGCCATGGCCGCCTGGACGCTGCGAACGGCGGCGACGCTCGGCGAGGGCATCGGCGGCGACGAGTCCGGCGCCTCGTCAAACGCGCCGTGGGGCGCTTCGGCCCGGGAGATTGAGGAGTGGCGCCGCCTGGCGTCACGTCTGGCGTGTACGGCCTTCGCCGAGGATCGGTTGTACGCTCAGTTCGATGGTTTCTTCGGGCTCGACGCGGTCGACGTCACGCCGTTCCGGCGAGCCCACGTACCGATCGACATCGCGCTCGGCGCGGAGGCCGTGCAGCGCACGCGGGCGGTCAAGCAGCCCGATGTCCTTATGGCGGCGGTGCTTCTGCCCGAGCTCTGGACCGAGGCATCGTTACGTCGCAATTGCGCGTACTACGAGCCGCTCACCGCGCATGCAAGCTCGCTCAGCCCGCCGATGCACGCGCTGCTGGCCGCGTGGCTGCGCGACGGCGACGCATGCCGTGAGTACCTGGAGCAGACGATCGCCATCGACCTCGGAGACGGCTTCCGCGGCGCGGCCGGCGGCGTGCACGTGGCTGCGCTGGGCGGCCTCTGGCAGGCGATCGTGTTTGGACTGGCCGGGTACAAGTTCTCGCGCGAGCGGATCGATTTCGACCCGTTCCTCCCGCCGGGGCTGACGGGCCTCGCGTTCGGCCTGCGGTGGCAGGGCCGGCACGTCCGCGTGAAGGTCCGCGGCACGGTGATCGAGATCAGCGTCGACGGATCGCCGTGCACGGTTCGGGTGAATCGCGAAGTCCGGCGCGTCGAGCCGGAGCAGACGGCGACATTCACGTTCGATCCGGCCGTGACCTTCTGGTCCGCGACGCAGCAGGAGAGATCGTCCGATGCCCTCTGACACCAAGCTCCGCGTCCTCGTTCCCCTCGACGGTTCGGCTTCGGCCGAAGGGCCGCTCGAGATCGCCGCCGCGCTGGCGGACCTGATGGACGCCGAGCTGCACGCGCTGTTCGTCGGCCGCGAGCCTCTCGGGGACGAGGCCGTCGCTCGGCGGATGCGCGTTCCGCCGCGTTGGCGAGGTCACGTCACCGTGCACGGCGCGACGGGCGACGTGGTGGAGGAGATACGCCGTACGGCGCTCGAGCTCAACCCGATCGCGGTCGTCATCTCCTCCCACGGCGAGACGCGCGACCTTGCCGTGCCGGCGGGTCACGTCACGTTGGGTGTGCTCGAACGTCCACCGTGCCCGGTGTTCGTCGTCCGCTCGGCACTGAGCCCGCACTCGCAGCGACACCGGATCCGCCACCTCCGCCGGATCCTCGTTCCGCTCGATGGAAGCGCCGAGGCCGCGCAGTCCATCGGCCACGGGTCGGCCCTCGCCGCCCGGACGAACGCGCGGCTTCTGCTGCTCCACGTCGTCGACGTGGCTGGCCGCGTCCCGCTCGCGGCGCCCGTGTACGCGGATCAGTCGCAGTACGAGATGGAGGCGTGGGTGGACGAATTCCTGCGCACCAGCTTTGCCCACGCGCCCTGTCCGAAGGACGTGCAGGCCGACGTCGCGTTACGCTTCGGCGAGCCGGGGAAGGAGATCGCGGCCTACGCGGAGGACGAGGACTGCGACCTGATCGTCGCCGCGTGGGGCGGCCGCATCTCCGCCGGTCGGGCCGTCGTGGTGCGGACGCTGCTCGAGCGAGCGCCGTGCCCGCTGCTGTTCCTGCGCGCCGGCGCGGCTTGATCCGAGGCGCGCGCGCTGCCCGAAGTCGTGGACAACGACGAGATCGCGCTAGTTTTCGCGCCAGCGCAGGCCCGCGACGCCCACCGCCAGACCGCCGGCCGTGATGGCAGCCAGAAGTGCGACCTCCGTTCCGAAGCCCCCTCGTCCGGAAAGGATGCGGTCTACTGCGGCGCCCGCGTGCGTGTACGGCGAGAAGCGCGCGACCCAGCGCAGCCAGTGCGGCAGCCGCTCGATCGGGAAGTAGACCGGCGACAGCATCGTGACCATGATGCCGGCCATGTTCGCCATCACGTTGCCGACCTCGGCGCTGGGCGACCACGTCGCGATGACCACGGCGATGCCGGTCAGCGACAACGACGTCAACGCCAGAACTGGCACCAGCCACCAACTGAGGTGGATGTCGATGCCGACCACCGGCGCGAAGCTCAGAACCGCGGCGCCCGTCAGCATGCCGAGCAGAAGCGAGAACGAAACGATGCCCGCCGCATACGACAACGGGTGCACCGGCGACGTGATCACGAGTTTCAGCGTGTTGTTGAAACGCTCGGTGAGCATGACTTGAGCCAGGTTGTTGACGGTCATCAGCCCGAGCGCGAACACCAGCGAGCCCGTCATCAGCCGCGTGCCGACGAGGTCCTCCGCGCCCGGCGGGATCAGCCACTTCGCGAAGTAGAGTGTGCCGATCGGGAAGACGATGACGGCCATCATGTAGAACGGCCACCACGCGCGCGCCTTCAGCATCTCGATCTCGAAGATCACCAGCGCGTCGCTCGCGAACTTGCGCATCAGGCCTCCAGCGCCTCGGCGGTCAGCTCCAGGTACACGTCCTCGAGGCTGGCCTTCGACAGCGAGAACGTCTCGATGCCGTTAGACGCCAGCTCGGCCAGCACTTCATCCGACGTCTCGCCGTGAACGAGCCCGCGACCATTCGGCGTCTCGTACGTGGCCTTGAAGCGATTGCGGCAGCGGCCACGAAGATCCTCCACCGTGCCCTGAATGTAGATGCGGCCGGCGCTGATCAGCGCCACCTCGTCGCACAGTTCCTCGGCCTCCTCCATGTAGTGGGTTGTGATCACGATGGTGTGGCCGCGTCCGCGCAGCGTCCTTAGCAGCGCCCAGACTTCGCGGCGCGAGTGCGGATCGAGGCCGGTCGTCGGCTCGTCGAGCACCAGCACCGGTGGGTCGCCGACGAGCGCCACGCCGACCAACAGCTTTCGCTTGAGGCCGCCTGACAGCTGGCTCGCACGATGGCCGGTGTGCTGCGACAAGCCGAGCGTCTCGATCAGCTCCGACGCCTGTCGGCGCGCGGCCGCGCGCGAGAGGCCGCGCATGCGCCCGAAGTACGCCAGGTGCTCGCCCGGGCGCAGGTGGTCGAACGGTTCCGCCTCCTGCGGCACGACGCCCATCAGGGCGCGCGCCGAGGTGTGCTCGGCGACGACGTCGACGCCCATGACGTGGACCGAGCCCTCCGTCGGACGCAGCTCACCAGTGATCTGGCGGACGAGCGTCGTCTTGCCGGCGCCGTTGCGCCCGAGCAGCCCGAGCGTGCTCCCCCTCGGCACGGAGAGGTTGATCCCATCGTTCGCAAGCGTGCCCGCCGCATATCGCTTGCTGAGACCGGCCACGCGAATCGCCACCTCGTCTGATGTGGCGCGGCGCGCGGACCGCGTTTCGAGTGTGACGCTCATGCCAATCCTGTTCCCAGTGCACCGAATTATCGGAGGGAGGATGCCGCCGGGGACAGGGAGTGCCGACTGCGGTTTTCGCAAGTTGACGGCGACACAAGACCGATCCACGCGGCGCCCTCGCATGGGCGAGCGTCGAATACCAGGGCCCTCACCGGCCGATCGGTGCGGGCAGGACCAGCGGCGCGGGCTGATAGGGATTGCCGGCGTCCTACCGGCGAGATCGCAACGCGCTTCTCTCCGGCGTACTCGACAGCGGTTCCTCGCAGGCGTATGATGTCGGACGCTCGGTGGTCGCAGACGTTACGCCGATGCTCACGGACGGCGAGGCGATGAAACACTTCGTTCTCTTGTTTGTGGCGCTCGTGTGCGCCATGGCGGCGCTGGTGTCCGACCGCGGGGTGTCGTTCGCCATGCCGGTCAACATCTGGGTGTTCAACGGGAACGTGGCTGCGGCAACGGCCGTCACGCCCGTGACGCCGGCCGCGTTCCACGCGGCGCTCACGACGAGCGCCGCGACGCGCGCGCCGTACCTCGGGCAGTTCGCCGCATTCCAGGCTCGAAGCGGCAGCCAGACCGCGCTGACATCCGCAATCCCGTACGCGGGCACGACGTACATCGTGGCCGAGACCGAAAGTTCGACGTGGCCCGTGACGCTGAACGGGCGCGGGCTCGTGTGCACCCCCGCATGTGACGACGTTGCGTCGACGTACGCTGATGCCACAGACCACATGGTTGTATTTTCGGTCACCGGTACGGGTCCGCGTTCCATCGGCGACGCGCGGGTGGCAACCGTTCAAAATGAGGCCGTGACGTTCGATTCAACGGCGATCACGGTCGTGGGACACGCGCACGACGCCACGCTCTCGATGGTATCGGGCGACACCGCGCTCCTGGCCGATGCGCCGAGTTGTCAACTGGGCGACAGCATCGCCGATCCGACGCGGGCTGGGGCGCTCTTGACCTACACCGACATCAACGGCACGCCGCTCGTCGGCTACCAGACGGGATGGGACGTTGCGTCGTCACCTTTCGCGACGCTCGCGGCGGCTGCGTCCACTTCGTGGATTCGCCCAGACGGATACCTCGCCGCGTACAACGTCGTGTGCGGCGTGTCGCCGGGCGGCCTGACGCTCCAGGCGAGCGCCGCGGACGGCGCGATTGAAGGCGTATCCGGCCCGCTCGTCCGCGCGCAGGCGCTGACGGTTACCGCGGAATTGGACTCGGACGGCGACGGTTATTCGGACGCCCAGGAGGCGCAGATCGGAAAGAACCCGAACGTGTATTGCGCGGTCATGCGGGCTGACGTCAACAACGACGGCAAGGCGACGCTCGCCGATCTCATCCTGATCGCGGGATGGTACAACCAGTACGCACCGCCCGCGCCCACCCGGTACGATCAGAAGATCGATGCCAAGATGACACTCGCCGACTTGATCCTCGTCGCTCAGGTGTACCAGCACACCGTAAATTCATGCCCGTAACGGAGGCATTCGCGCGCACGCGGGCGAAGTCGCGAAAGCCAGGCACGTCCCGGGTGGCGCTGGGCCGCGGCAAAGGGGAACTCCGCCGCGGAATGGTGTTGTGAGTTGGCGGGGAAGCATCCGGGTGTTCGGTACCGGACGCTTCCCCGCCGTGTCGCTGAAGTCGGACCTCAGGGAGTCGAGATCAGCGTCATGGCGTTGTAGCTCTGGCCCGGCGTATTTCGGCACGACCAGTTGCCACTCGCCTTCCCATAGATTAGCGCCACGCACCGGCCGAGTGCTCGCTCTCCAAACGCGTTTGGGTGCACCGATTCCTGGGCATCGCCCTGGCAGCATCCGGTGTTGACCCAGCGCACCCATTCGTGCACCACGGGGTTCGGCCCGCTGGACCCCACGAGCGACGAGCTTCGGTTGCAGATCTCATGGCCATTGAGCGCATCGCGCACGTCGAGGAACTGAACACCCTTCTCGGCCGCGATGGCCCGCATGCCGTCGACGATGTACGGCGTGGCCGTGTTCTTCGCCCAGGTGAAGTCACCGTCGTAGAACGGGCACCCACCGAGCGTCCACCTGTCCGAACCTGAGTAGCGAACGTCAGTCGCGGCGGGAATCGGCGACGAGTATCCGGCAATGACGAACCGCCATTGCGAGGGACTGTATCCGGCGGCGGCCATCACCGCCCGCACCTCGTCGATCGCCTTGCGAAGGCCATTCTGCGCGGCGGGCATCGCCGCCTGCATGGATGCCTGTTCGGCCTGGTTGCATTCGCCAAGGCCCAGCACCCAGCGGGACGCGCAGTTGATCACGTGGTCGGCGAACCCAAGATCGTTCGCCATGATGGTCAGGACGACCAGCTTCACGTTCTTCTGCTGGGCAACGGTCAGCAACTGGTCCGCTTGCGGGGCCTCGCCCTTGAAGCTTTGTCCACCCTGCGAGGCCCGCCAGATGTTGACGGTTTGCGCTCCAGAGCACGCGAGATTGATCCTCTCGTTGACCGAGATGCCGGCGCTCTTGATGGTCGCCACATCGGATCGATGGCACCCGTTGCTGTACGAGGAACCGTAGACGCGGGTCGCATCGTAGGTGCACCAGCCCCACCAGGTGCATCTCGCGGCGCGATCTGTGCCGTCGCGCGTGAAGAACATGTTGAGGCTGTTGCCTTGCCAGCGGCCGGCCTCGCCCGAAATGAAGCTGTCGCCCAATGACACGATCGCGGTCGTGCTGGACCCGGGACTCGCTTCGGACGGCCGCGCATCCGTCATCGTCGCCGCAAGCGCCACGGCCATCAGCGCGAAGACGAGCGTACGGCGCTGTTTCGCGAGCCGGATCAAGACGTTCCATGCATTCGAGGTCATCGCCAACACTTCCTTTCTTCGTGTCCTCTCCACGTTGGCGACGAACGTAAGACGGAATCCTCCGCTTGTCAAGACTTTTCTGCGGAGGGAGAAGGTCATGGTGGCGGGATGCCCGTCGGCGGCGACGGGAAGGCGGCGCGTTATGTTTTCTCATTGCTGCGGGAGGGCGGCGTTCTCGGCGAATGAGTGACAGGATCCCGACCGGGCGCGGAGGCAAATAGAGAGAGCACACGGATCACTGCGGTCGCTCGGAGATAGCGGCGCGATGCGCGGGTGGCTCATGGCGCGGTTACCCGGCGCAATGCGGGATCGGGGATGCCGCGCAGCGGCCGCGGCGGCAGTAGTCCTTGCCGAGGCGCGTCAACGCCGCCTCGAAGTGCCGGAAGTCGTATCCCGGCCGGGGATTCTGCTTCCAGGAAGTGCGCGGGTCGGCGATACCGATGTGGGCGGCGGCGAGCCGGGCGAGATGCCCGACGGGCGGATCGGCCTTCGGCCAGACGCCGCGCAATTCACGCAGGAAGATGCCCGCGGTCACAGGGCCGACGCCGTTGAACGCCATTAATCGATGGATGACGTCGTCGGCGTCCGATGCGGCGTCGTGCAGCCGGTTGAGGTCGCCGCGGTAGTCCTGGAGCAGCCTGCGGCCGGCGCCCTGGACCTTGCGGCTGGTGATTCCGTCGTAGCGGACGTAGCCGCCCTCGGCCATGATCTGGAGTAGCTCGTCGAAGTCCGCAGCAGCGATGGCGCGAGGCGTCACGAGTCCGTGCCGCTCGAACGCACGATAGGTCCGCACCGCCACCGATTCAGTGATGCGGGCGCCGAACAGCATTGACGCGAGGAACCACTTGAACAGTGCTCGGGGCCGCCGCGTCGTGAGGTCGATTCCCAGCTGTTCTGAGAACAGCTGGCCATGCGTCGCAAGCAGCCCGGCGAGGCCGAACTCCCGGCGAGCGTCGCGCCCGGCGGGCGCCGGCGACACCAACGGATGTGCGTCGCTCGGGGTGCGCACGATTTGCCTCACGGCCCGCGTGCGGTTCTCATCGCGTGTGGTATTGCTCCGCGACGGTTCCCGCGCGTACGTTCATCGTACACCTCGTCGCTTCGCGCCAATCCAGGTCATCCATCGTGATGCAGATCAGCGCCGGCAGGTGGAGAGTTCCAGGGTCTATCGGCGCTCACCGTCCGCGCGCGGCGCCGCGGCGCTTCGTGTGCGCCGACGGGTGAGGTCCAGAAGGCCGGCCGCGCCGTCGCGATTCGGGAGGATGACGTCTGCCGCGATCGCATTTCGAGATCCTCGAGCATACGGCCGATGCGGGCATCATCGCCCACGGCGGCACGCTGGGAGAGACGTTCGCCCACGCCGCCGAGGGGATGTATGCCCTGATGGTCAACATCGAGGGCGTGCGCGAGTCCGACGTGCGGGAGATCACGGCTTCGGGACAAGATATCGAACGGCTGCTGACGAACTGGCTGCTGGAACTGCTGTTCATGACGGAGACCGAAGGCCTCGTGTTCCGGCGATTTGATGTCGAGATCCACGGCGACGCGGTGCACGCCCGCGCGTATGGCGAGCCTCTCGATCGCGGGAGGCACGAGGTCGGCGGCATGGTCAAGGGCGTCACGCGACACATGATCGAAGTCGTGCCGGAGGACAGCGGCTTCCGCGCACGCGTGCTGTTCGACCTGTAGCGGGAGACTGCGGCCATGACCGACTGGCGCCACGTCCTGCAACGCGTCGATGCGTACCGGTGGGAGCTGCCGGCCGACTACAAGCCGGGCATGCGCGTGCCCGCCCGCATCTACGCCGACGAAGCGCTGCTCGCGATCCTCCTCGAAGAGCAGGCACTCGAACAGACCGCGAACGTCGCGACGCTGCCCGGCATCGTCTGGCGCTCGCTGGCGATGCCGGACATCCATTGGGGCTACGGCTTTCCCATCGGCGGCGTCGCGGCGATGCGCGTCGAGGACGGCGTGGTCTCGCCGGGCGGCGTCGGGTTCGACATCAACTGTGGAACGCGCCTGCTCGCGACGAACCTCACCGAGCGCGACGTCGCGCCGCGAATCGTCGACGTCGTGAACCAACTCTTTCGAGACGTGCCCGCGGGGTTGGGCGAGAAAGGATCGCTGGTCCTCGGCGACGATGAACTCGACGCCGTCATGGTTCGCGGCGCCGCGTGGATCGTCGAGCGGGGATATGGCTGGCCCGACGACCTGGAAGTAACGGAGAGCGGCGGCTGCATGGAGGGCGCCGACCCCTCCGCCATCAGCGCCCGCGCGCGGCAGCGCGGCTCGGCGCAACTCGGGACGCTCGGCGCGGGCAACCACTTCCTCGAGGTGCAGGTGGTCGACACGGTGTACGACGCCGCCGTGGCGGCGCGTTTCGGGATCAGCGCGCCGGGACAGGTGGTCGTCTTCTTCCACTGCGGCTCGCGCGGCTTCGGGCACCAGGTGTGTCAGGACTACCTCGACGTCATGGAGGTGGCCGCCGCACGCTATGACATCGAGTTGCCTGACAGACAGCTCGCGTGCGCGCCCATCCGGTCGGACGAAGGACGGCGCTACCTGGCCGCGATGGCGGCGGCGGCGAACTTCGCCTGGGCGAACCGCCAGTACATCGCGTACTGGGTACGCCGATCCTTCGAGCACGTCTTCCATCGCTCCGCCGAGGAGATGGGCATGCACATGGTGTACGACGTGGCGCACAACATCGCGAAGATCGAGCGGCATCGATTCGAGGGCGCGGACATCGACGTGTGCGTGCACCGGAAGGGCGCCACGCGCGCGTTTCCGGCCGGCCATCCCGACGTTCCGGAACGCTATCGCGACGTCGGACAGCCAGTGCTCGTGCCGGGGGACATGGGCCGGTACTCGTTTCTGGCGGTAGGCCAGCCGCGGGCGATGGAAGAAACGTGGGGATCGACGTGCCACGGCGCGGGACGGGTTCGCAGCCGACATGCGGCCAAGCGCCTGCTCAAGGGCGTCGACGTCGCGCGCCGTCTCGCCGATCTCGGCATCGTGGTGCGCTGCCACAATCGTGGCGCGCTGGCCGAGGAGGCGAGCGAGGCGTATAAGGACGTCGCCAACGTCGTCGGCGTACTCGAGCACGCGGGTATCTCCCGCAACGTCGCGAAGATGCGGCCGATGGGCGTGATCAAGGGTTGACGGCCGTGTCCAGGCGATCAGCCCGAGCGGTGGACTTGGTGGAGACGGGGGAGAACCCACCTCCCACAAGTCCACCACGATTCCGAAGCTAAACCGCCCTTCCCCCCTGAAGCCTGGCGACTGGATCGTCGTCCACTGGGAGGTCGCGTGACCTCCCCAGCCAGATCGACGCTTGCAGACGTACGGCGGCTGTTGGAGCGGGTAAGCGGCCCAGACCGGGCCGGTTGGTACACGGCACGCTGCCCCTTCCACGACGACCGCCACCCGAGCCTGCGGTTCACCGATGCTGGCTTCAAGTGCATGGCGTGCGAGGAGCACGGCAGCTTGGCCGACCTCAGACGGCGACTCCCTGGCGCGTCCGCAGATTCTGCTGCGTCGACGCCGCAAGCGATGCCGACGCCGTACGACTACGTCGACGAGGGCGGAGCGTTGCTGTTCCGGGCGGTGCGGAAGCGCCCCAAGGGGTTCTTCCAGCGGCGTCCCGATGGGCAGGGCGGCTGGATCAACGACCTCAAGGGCGTGCGGCTCGTCCTGTACCGCCTGCCCGAAGTCCTGTCCGCTGATCCAAACGCGGCTCTTCTTGTCGTAGAAGGCGAGAAGGACGCGGACCGGCTGTGGGCGGAGGGCATCCCGGCAACGACTAACCCGATGGGCGCCGGCAAGTGGCGACCCGAGTACAACGAACACCTGCGCCGCCGTCACATCCTGATCCTTCCCGACAACGACGAGACAGGGCGCAGGCACGCCAGCGACGTCGCACGATCCTTGCATAGCTTGGCCTCGGAGGTTCGGGTGCTAGGTCTACCAGACCTGCCCGGGAAAGGTGACATAAGCGACTGGCTCAACGTGGGAGGGACGATACAAGAACTCCTCACGCTGGCCGCGGTCTGCGCAAAGTGAGCGCCCGAGGAAACCACGGTCTCAGACGAACCGAGAGGCGAATGCGCCCGCAGCGACGCCGGCAACGGCGATCTCTTCGCGCAGCTGTACGGCGACCGTGTTCGCTACGACCACCGCCGGAAGCGCTGGCTCGTCTGGAGTGGCCATCACTGGACCGACGACGCGGACGGCGACGTCAGGCGTCTCGCCAAGCTCGCTGTCCGTCACCGCCAACTCGACACCCACGCGATCAAAGAGACGTCGCATGCCACTGGAGAACAGGAACCTGGAGCCCGGGACCGTGCTGGTCGCGCGGTACAAGAAGCAGGATCGGACCTGCGAGGTCGTGCAGACCGAGGAGGGCCTGCGCTACCGGCTGGACGACGGGAGCGAGCACAAGAGCCCGTCGAGCGCCGGCAAGGCGGCGATGGGAGGGGTCGCGTGCAACGGCTGGCGCTTCTGGTCCCTGCAAGGGACGGAGCCCGCGCGCAAGCCCAAGGCCGAGAAGCCGGCGAACGCGCAGCCGAAGAAGGCGCCCGCCAAGGGCGACGCCTACGGCTGCGGCGCCTGCGGCGAGTCCTTCCCCACGATGAAGGCGGAGACCAAGCACGCGCTGATGCACACCGCGTAGCGACTGGCTCCCGCGACAGCGCGCACAGCAGGCCTCACGCGGGGCCTGCTGTCGTTGTACGCGCCGCGCCCCCTCCCCCACCGTGGCCCCGATCACGAACCGCCCGGCCGGCGGCGACAGGCGCATCCGGCTCGCAGTAATCGACGCGCTCCTCGACGGCGCGGAGGAGGCGTGATGGACCGCACCGAGGATCAGGAGGATTGGGAAGACGCCGACTGCGAGACCGACGAGGAGGGCGACCGTGTGGCGACGGACGCCGCCTGGTACCGCGTCCGCGACCAAAAGGTCGATGAACTGCGCCCGCTGGTCGCTGCGGGAACGCTCACGGGCAAGGTGAAGGGGAAGCGTCTCCAGATCGAATGCGGGTCGTTTTACGACTGACTCGGGAAGCCGGTGCCCGTGGTGCCGGACCTGGGCATCGAGTTCGACGTGCGGCCGGACGACCGAGCACGCGAGGTGCGCCGCGAGCGCGACGACCACGAGTTCATCCGCAGCCTGCTCGACCGCGGCGCCTGCGACCTTGAGCTGCCGCTCGACATGGAGTCGCCGCTGGCGATGGAGCCACGCCCGAAGGGCTTCGGGCTGGAGCTGGCCCGCGTCCTCGCCCTGAGAATCCGCAGAGGCGTGCAGGAGAACTGGCGGGAGCTGCGGGCGATCGAGGAGCAGCTCGATTCCATGAGCGAGGACTTCGACGGCGAGGACGTGCAGCATCCGCGCGCCCGCGTGCCGTTCGACGAGGCCAAGGCGATGCTGGTCGAACTGCACGAGAAGAGCCGGAAGTACACCGGGCCGTTCGATCTGCCCGAGCCCGACGACGATCTGCGCGCCACCGTGCAGCACATCGTCGACAACGAGGTCAGGCACGTTCCGACGCGGTAGCGGCTTGGCCAGGCGACGCGATGGCATCCTCGTTTGGAGATCGCGGGCGTCCCGGCGATGATGGCGGGCATGGTCATCGTACTGTTGCCGGGGATGTACGTCCGGTTCGAGAGCGTCCGCACGCGGGAGACGCTGCTGGAGGCGCGACCCATCGCAGAGGAGGCCCTCATCGTCTGGGGCACCGCACGGCGAGATCGCTACGACGTCGGACTCCGCGAGGGAAGCGTCCGGATCACGGGCACGCTCTGGGACCGCATCGCGCCCGCAGTCTCGTTCGGCCACGATGCGGTGCGGTTCCACACGCGGGTCAGCATCGACTCCGCCGCTCTTCCTGAGGGCTACGACGGCTCGTGGCAGCGGGACGAGTCGGCCGGCTGAGCGCCCGGCCGCGCGCCGCGCCATCAACGCACACGATGGCCAGATGGTGCGCGCCTCGCTCGGCAACCGGTCAATCGTCAAGCCGCTCGGCCTCAGCAGGCGATCAGCAGTGGTACCCGAGCTTGAACTGCGAGAACGCGACTGAGCCTCTGCCGCGCCGATCGCGCCGTCCACGGGTCGAGTGCGGCGGTCAGAGCGGACACCGGGACGCTGTAGAAATCCCAGGAGTCGGAAGGCTCGAGCGCCGCGAACGTGCGTCCCCTTTCGTCGCTGCAAGCCGTCGCTGTCGGTGTCGGTCGTACATGCAGGCGTAGGTCAATGCCAGTCACCGGCGGCGGAATCGTCATCACTGCCGTCTCGACAAGCGGTGGTTGTCGAGTCCGTGCGGCGCATCACGAACGGGAAGAAACGCAGACCTAGCTCGGCCTTAGGGTGTCGTGGCCGCGGCGTCGTTATGCCGCGCGGCTGCGCCGCACCTGCTTCAGCGACAGCAGCACCTGCACCACCCGCGGGTCGAACTGCGTGCCGCTGTGGCGCGCGATCTCCTCGCACGCCTCCGCCTCGCTGCGCGCCGACTGGTACGGCCGGTCCGACGTGATCGCGTCGAACGTATCCGCGACCGCGAAGATGCGCGCCGCCAGCGGGATCTCTTCGGCGCGCAGTCCGTCCGGGTATCCCTGCCCGTCGAAGCGCTCGTGGTGCGCCCGCACCAGCTGTGCCGCGCTGCCGAGGAAGCGCACAGCACGCAGCATTTGGTAGCCGTGCATCGAATGCGTCTTGATGATTTCCCATTCTGCCCCGTCGAGCGCGCCCGGCTTGCGCAAGATCGCGTCCGGCACGCCGATCTTGCCGACGTCGTGCAACAGCGCGCCGTGCTTCAGATCCAGCCATTCGCGCGTATGCGGCTTCATCCCCATCGCGCGCCCCAACTCGAGCGCCAGGTCCGCCACCCGCCGCGAGTGCCCGTGCGTCTCGACGTCGCGCGCGTCGAGCGCCGAGACGAACGCCGCGAGCGTTTCGTTGTATGCTTCCGTCAGTTCGTCGGTCAGCGCCTCCACCTCGGCGTTCTTCGCCCGCAGCTCGCGCACCGTGCGCTCGGTGTGAGCCACGTACTGCTGCATCGTGAAGCGCGTCATCATCACGGGCAGCGTGAAGCCGACGATCCCGTAGCCCGACAGCGCGCGGTACGCGATCGTCAGCAGGAACGCCAGGAAGCCCAGCACGACGTAGTGCGGCGCCAGCCACGCGAACTTCTCCCACCACACCGCTCTCACGGGCGCGCCACCGCTGAACGCGATGATCGCCGCAACGAGCGCACTGCTCGCCGCGAACTGAGCGAGCGCTGCGGCGACGATCGCCGATGCCTCGATCGGGCGCGCGCCGTATGGCGCCAGCGTCATCGTCAGCTCGTATGTGGCGCCCGCCGCCAGCGCCGCGAGCACGAATACCGCGACGTTGAAGATCAGCTTGTACAGCGGCCGCCCTCGCCCCGCGTGGCCCGCCAGCGCGATGGCCGGACAAACAACGAGCGCCGCCGCCGGCCCGAACAACACCACCGCCGTCAGCGTAAACAGCGCGCTGACGGAGATCCGCCCCTCGCCGTATACGTTGATGTCGAACCGCTCCGCGGTCATGCCGAGCGCTGCGATCAGCAGGATGCCGGCCCATTCCCGGCCGATGACCGGCACGTCCGTGAACGGCGTCGCGATCACCGCCGCGAAGGCGGCGGCGGCGATGAGCAGGCGCGCGCGCACGGGCAGCGACGCCGGCGCCGAGCTGCCGGCTGGCGCCGATTCCGACCCGAGGTCGCGCGGAATTGCGGGGATGCTCAAAGGCTCGCCCTTCTACTGCAGAAGTTGTCGTCGCTTCGCCCCGAGAAGAACAGGCAATTTCGCCGGATTCGTGCGCGGCTTCCCTTCAGACCCAGCCCGAGCGGCCGATTGATGGGTTGGAACCCCCTTAAGGGTTCCCGGACAACCGAATACACACCTCCGAAAAAGGCAAACCCGTCCGAAAGGCGGGGGCGCAAAGCCACGGGTCTACCCCCGCCGCGGGCGGGCACGACAGCCGGGCTGCCGGTTTCTTTGTTTCGGAGCCAAGGCCCCCGATCTCGGGCTGAGGTCGGGGGCTTCTCTCGTTACGGAGGTGGTCATGTTTACACCCTGGCGTATCCGTCTCTCCACTCTGGCCGCGCTGACCATCGTCGTGGCGGTGCTCTCGGCCGGACTGACGCCGGTCCGGTCCCAGCTCCACACGCAGGACGCCGTCTGGGCGTACCGCGACGCCCATCGCGGCGAATCGGTGCCAGTCATCGTCCAGGCGGCTCCCGGCGCCGATGCTGCGCAACTCGTGCGCGCCGCCGGCGGCGACGTGCGATCGACGCTCGGCTTGATCGGCGGCGTCGCGGCGAGCGTCCCCGGCGACCAGCTCCAGAAGCTTGCGGCGTCCAGCGACGTCGCGTGGATGAGCCTCGACGGCGGCATCACGTCGCTCGGCGGCGGCAAGAACAGCCTCGTCGCGGCCGATGGCGCCGTCGCCCAGACCAGCGTCTACCCCCAGGAGATCCACGCCGACAAGGTGTGGAACGACGGCAACTACGGCCAGGGCGTCGGCGTCGTCGTCCTCGACACCGGCGTCGTCCAGAGTGACGACTTCGTCACCAGTGGCAACAACCGCCTCGCCGCGACGATCGCGCCCGCCGCGGCGACGACCGCCGACGGCTACGGCCACGGCTCGCACGTCGCCGGCCTCATCGGCGGCGATGGCAGCAACTCCAACGGCAAGTACACCGGCGTCGCGCCGCAGGTCAACCTGATCAGCGTCCGCGCCGGCGACGACTCCGGCGTAGCGCAGCTCAGCGACGTCATCAACGGCCTGCAGTGGGTGCTCGACAACAAGGACGCGTACAACATCCGCGTCGTCAACCTGTCGCTGCGCTCCGACGTCGCGCAGAGCTACACCACCGACCCGCTCGACGCCGCGGTCGAGCTGCTGACCTTCCGCGGCATTCTCGTCGTCGTCGCCGCCGGCAATACAGGCACGGTGGCCGATGCGGTTTCCTACGCGCCGGCGAACGATCCCTTCGTCCTCACCGTGGGCGCGCTCGACGACATGGGCACGCCCGAGTACAGGGACGACGTCGTACCGGCGTGGTCGAGCCGCGGCGTCACGCAGGACGGCTTCGCCAAGCCCGACGTCTACGTGCCGGGCCGGCGCCTGATCTCTGTCCTCAGCCCGGGCAGCGTCCTCGCGACCGAATACCCGGACAACGTCGTCGGCACGTCGTACTTCCAGCTCAGCGGCACGTCGATGGCCGCCGGCGTGGCGAGCGGTGCGGCGGCGCTCGTGTTCCAGGCGCACCCCGACTGGACGCCCTTCCAGGCGAAGTCCGCGATTCTCAAGGGCAGCGTGCCGCTGCCGGCCAACTCCGGCGTCAGGGTCGAGCAAGTCGACCGCGTCATCGGTCAGAAGTTCGATGATGACGACGGCGCCCTGCCGGTCATCAAGCCCAACTACCTGCTGCTGGAGGCCGCCGGCATCGCCGACCCGCAGAGCATCAGCTGGGGCTCGATCAGCTGGGGCAGCATCTCCTGGGGGTCCATCTCGTGGGGAAGCATCAGCTGGGGCTCGATCAGTTGGGGCAGCATCTCCTGGGGTTCGGCAGGGAAGTAAGGCAACGGTGATGATCAGCAAGAACGCAACCCTGCGCTCTACGATCTTCAGCCTCCCGGCCGGCCGCGCGCTGCGAGCGTACGTGGCCGTGGTCACGGCCGCCGGCGCTACGGCAGCTGCCTTCGCTGCGACGGTCGGCCACGGCTCCGGAGACGTTGGCCTCATCGCCGGGCTCGTCGTTGCGGGCGCCGTCTCGGAGCGCTGGAAGGTTGGCCTCTTCGGCGATGCGCACGTCTCGCTCAGCGCAGCGGTGCTGATGGCGGCCGGGCTCGCAGGCGGACCGCGCGACGTAGCGATCGTCGCGCCGCTGCTCGCGGTGGCCGTTAACCTCGGCAGCGTCGTACCGCTCTACAAGACCGTCTTCAACGCCGCGACGTACCTTCTCGCTTCGCTCGCATTCCTCGTCACGGTGAACTTCTTCGTGCCGCAGCCCGATGCGGGCGACTGGCTGCACGTTGTCGCTCCCGCCACCGCCGGCGTGGGCGTCTACTTCGCCGTCAACGCCGCTCTCGTCGCCGTGGCCGTCGTCCTCGCCAGCGGCGAGAGCATGCTCGACGTCGTGCGCGGCCGCTTCCTGTGGCTGCTGCCCAACTACCTCCCTGTCGGCGCCATCGCCGCCGCGTTCCTGCTCGGCTACGACTCGATCGGCGCCTGGGCGATCCTCGTGTTCGCGGGTCCCGCGGCGGGCGTCCAGATCGCGCTCGTCCTCTTCGCCGCCGTCAAGCGGTCCGGCGAGGAGCAGTTGCGCGAGATGGAGGAGCGCATGCAGGCAGTTGAGCGCGAACTCGCGTTGGCGCGCCGCCTCGATGGCAACGGTGGCATCCCGAACGTCGCCTGATCGGCTCTAATTGTGGGAGCCTAGCTGTAGTTCCCACAGACGTTATTGACAGTCCGCGAGAACTCGACGAGCAGCTGCTTCGGCCGCTCGTTCGTCTGCTTGAGCTGGGCGACTTCGACCTGCGTCCCGTGCCGGGTCGGCCTGCAGCCGCGTCACCCACCAAGTGGTCATGGTGATGGCCGCACGCCGGATGTCGGGGGCGGCGGTCGCCGACTTGTGAATCGATGCCACGTCATAGTCGCATGTGCGGGTTAGCGACCGTTAGCCCGGGCACGTCGGGTCACCATCCAGGTCACCAGAACGACGAGTGCTGACACGAGGGTGCCGAGCAACAGCACCTCGTCGAATGACAGGCCATCGAGGTTGGGCTGTAAGTCCTCCTCCGTTGCCCAGCCGAACCAAACCTCGCTGACGAGCAGGCCGCTCACCAGGTAGGCCACCGTCGCTATGATCCACAGCCAGTGGGTCGTTGCTCTCCACATAACCAGCTGGGCGACGACCCCGAATCCGATCGACATTGCCAGAAGGAGCACGAGGCCCCGAAGTCCCAGATCCCACTCCATGATGCCAGCTCCTTTCAAGGACAGTCACCTGTAGTCCTCGTAGCGCAGAGCCGCAATGATGTCCATAACTCACAACGTCAATAACACCAGCCAACACAGGTCAGATAATCCGGAGGAGACTTTGCGTCCTCGAGTTGGTCCTGACCCCGAATCCTGATCCAGCCCGAGTGCAACTTTTCTGGTAGGCTCGGCGCCGACAAGGAGGCGCACGAATGACCAGGAAGGGGTTTACGGAGGAGCAGATCGGCTTCGCTCTGCGGCAGGACTCGGCCTCTCGATGGTGGTTGCTGCGGCGACGTACAACGAAGACCGTCGAGACTTGCTGCGGGACAGCCCGAATTCATACCTCCTCACGATGAAGAGCGACCTAGGTTAGCACCGACACGAGCGCGCCTAGACACTGGTGAGGCAAGAGCCTTCGCCTTTCTAAACTCGCCGCGCCATCAGAGATAGGAATTGGTTCGCACGTCTGCACAGTCGGATGGAAGACCAAGGCTGTCCCGGACCCAGAGTCAGGGGGCTTCACACACTATTCTGCGATGGTGTGCGCTACGCTCATGGGTCGTCTGGCCGGGAAGGCGCCGCGCCTTGTAGGAGGAGGTTGCATGTCTCACGTCACCATCGAGGATGTCGCCAAGACTGTCACCGTCCAGGCCGGCGCCGTAGTGTCGAAGGTCATCCACCGCGACGCCGAGGTCGACGTCACCGTCTTCGCCTTCGATGCCGGCGAGGGGCTCACCCAACACACAGCCTCTCGCCCAGCGATCGTCCAGGTGCTCACCGGGCGGTTGCAGTTTACGGCCGACGGTGAGGACGTGAATGCAGTGCCGGGCACCTGGATCTACATGAGCCCGGGCGCCCAACATGCCATCGTGGCCGTCGAGCCCACTGTGATGCTGCTCACGCTTCTGCGGCCGGAGCGTTAGGCGGCGGACTTGGCGACGCCCCCGTGACGCCGGAGTGTCCTAGACGCGCGCCCGGAGGCATCGCACAATTGTGCCATCGTGTTCGCGTACGCCCTCATGCCGTCGACCCCAACCCCAGCACCGAGACAACTGCCGCTTACCAACTGCCGCCACCTCCGCCGCCACCGCCGCCACCGGAAGAGCCGCCGCTGAAGCCGCTGCCCCCGCTGCTCCCCGGCGTGCTTGCAATTACGCTCGACACCGACGACGAGAACGTCTCGAGGCTGCGCGAAAACTCGCCGGCGGAGAACATCACGCCCGGGGTCGTACCGCCGTACCACCCCTGCAGCGCCGCTGTTGTGTCGATGTCGCGGAAGACGCGCGCCCACTTTTCGACGCAGCCGAAGATGATCGCGAACGGCAGGTACTCGGCGAAGATGTTCGCCTGCTCTGCGAAGTTCGCCCTGTCCTTTTCCGCCGTGTCGATGAACAGCCGGAAGCCCAGCACGCGGCGCAGCGCCTCGCTCCCCTTGGCGGTGCGCCGCGGCATCAGATGCGCCGTCGCCGCCAGCAGCAGCCCGACGACCGCGACTGGGGCACCGATCATTGCCCCGCCGAACCAGCGTCCCAGCAGGTAGCCGAACCCGACGCCGGCCGCGACTATGATGAGCCCGGCGACGCGCCAGATCGTCCGGGTCGAGTCCGGGCTCGCGCCGAACCAGCCGTTCACCACGGCATCGTCATACAGTTCCCGCTCCGCCGTCTGCAACGAATCCGCATACTTCGTCTTGAGCGCCGACAGGTCGACCTCATTCCCAGTCTCGAACAACCCGTCGAGGATCGTTCGCTCGAACGTCTTCAGGGTTGCGGCGTCCTTCATCTTCGTCAGGTGCCAGTCCTTCTTGCCGAAGATCCACGTCTTGTCCTTCTCGTCGATCTTGAGATGGCGGCGCACGGCCAGATCGATGATCGTTGCTGTCACGTCCTTCGTGTCGGCGCGCTCATCGAGCAACACGCCCATCTGGGCCGGACGCAGTCCGTCGGGCGGTGTGTATTCGACGACCACTGGATCGCGATGAAACAGTGGCCGTGTCCGCTGCTCGGGATTCTGCGTCAGGTAATAGATGCTGGTATACGTGCGGTCCCGTCCGGTGCGCCACCAGCCGTACAACAACGCAGCGAGCCCGATCACCAGCAGCACGCCCGCCACGATGAGGATCGCCGGCTCGAACGAGAAGTACCGCTCGAACGCGTTCTTCGGCTTGTCGATGAGCCGTATCTGCGGCGGCGCGACGGTGCCTTTGGGGATCGCGACCGTCACCGTCAGCTGCTCGCCGCTCCGAAACGCGCGCGTCGCGCTGAACAGTGCGCCTTCGCCGGTATCGGAAACGAGGCTCCGGCACGCCTCCGTAGATCCGGTGGGACCTTCGAAGCAGGCGATGCGCGGATACACGTCGCCGGGTATAAGAACGGTGGCCGATGCGCGGGTCGTTGGCGCGGGCCAGTCTGCCCCGTTGACGTTCCAGTACAGCTCGTCGTGATCTGTGAACGCGTTGAGCGCGTCGGTGATCCGGTACGTGATCCGGTACGACTGCTTGCCGCTGATCGTGCGATTGGCGTCGCCTATCTTGAGGCGCACGTTCGCGCCGTTGCGGCTCTGCTCATAGTTCCACGGCCTGCCCGCGGCGTCGGTCACGGATAGCGCCTGGAATCCGTAGATACGGTTACTCTTCGCGTCGTAGTCGTACTCGATCGGGATTTCGCGGAAGATACCGTGCTTATCGAGGGAGCCGAAGTCGACGTCAATCGCTTCCACGATCAGCAGACTGCCGTCCGTCTGGACGTCGATGTTCGCCGCGAACCTGTCGATCGTCCAGCCTTCGTCCGCGGCCGCGTGGCGCGCCGAGATACCGGCGGAGACCGCCGCCGCAGCCGCGATCAGCGCGAAGATGGCCACGGCGACAAGATGCTTCACCACGCCATCATGGGATGAACCCGCCTGAGCCGCAAACGCGCCTCGCATCGACCAGCGCGCACACGCGGGCGGTCTCCTTCCGCGACGCTGCAAATCCCCACCATCATTAGGAATTCGGGATGGCCCCGAGTGCGTCCCGGGGCTTGTCGAGCGATTCGCTCTGCGGTTCGCTGCTGAACAGATCTAGGGGATCGGGCAGGGTGCCGAACAATCCGCGGCGCCAGGCGGACTTCCTGCCTCGCCGCCGCGTGCCGACATCTCCATAGGCGGATAGAGACCGACCAAGCAGTGCTAATCGGCCAGCGTCCACCGCCCGAAGGGTTTCTGCACCGGCCCTCCGACCTCGAAGATGGCGTCGTCCACCTCGTCGTTGTTCGGTAACTCATTGCCGAACTCCAGCTGATGGCAGGCCGGGCTGGCCAGGCCTGTCTTCTTGCCGGCCGACCAGAACAACTCCGAACAACTCTTCACCACGAGCAGGCTCTTGGCGATGTCCGACGACGCTGAAGACGGACCGTGTCGGAGACGATAGATGAGAATCACCGACTGGCTGGAGATCGGTTCGTACTCCGCGCCGTCTACACCGAACGCCTTCAGTTGCTCCGGCTTTGCGTTGTCGTCTCTGGCCTTGCCCGATTGCTCGATCTGCCAGGCCTCGTGCCTGCGCCACATCCACCAGGCGTCCCGCGCCGAGCGAGCCTTGTCCGTTAGCGAATCGAACATCGTTTCGGCGGCGTGGGCCACGAACACTCCGTTCATGGGAATCATCCAGCCGAAGAAAGCCTTGGCCTTAAACGCGTCTTTCAGCGATGAACCAGCGCTCGATGAGCAGGTGTTGAGAAACACAAGCGTCTTGTCGAAGGAGACGGACTTCTGATCCCTCAACATCTGGAAGAACGCGGGAGTCACCCAGACCACCGCGCTCCCGTTGAATTCGGCACCGACGACGAGGGGCGCATCGCCGGATCCGTCCCAGGTCAGCCCGGACATCGTGACGAGCGCCTTCACGATGTCCGCGTTCACGTCGGGGCTGAGCTTGCGCCCGTTGACGGCCTTCTTCAGCTCGGGCCTGTCGAGGTCGAGCAACCCCATGTACATCCACGATTGGCTGTGTAGGGTGTACCAATGGTTGATGTTCGTGCCGTGCGACATGACGTAGAAGACGCCGTACCGGTTCGTCGTGAGGAACTTGGCCAGCTCTTCAACGGCCTGATCGCCGGTGTGTACGGGCTTCCCGTTCTCCGTGGCACCGAGGATCGTGTCGACGGTGTAGCCGGCGGTTGTCAGATCTGCTTGCATGCATTCGACGCTGGGCCCCACGGCGGCCTTGAAGCTCTCGTAGACCACGACCTTCCCGCCGTGACCACGAAGCGGGTGCGCGAGCTCGTACGCGGGCGCGACCAGCAGGGCGCGTTTGGGCGGCGTGTCCGCGCTGGTGATCGGCTTGGGCTGCGCCTGTGCCTCATACAGGCTGACGCCGTAGCCTCCCGCCGGATTGAGACCTTCACGTCCTGGTTCCGGAGGCCGCGATGTTGAGGGCGAGTCTGGGAGGGAGCCGCATCCGCTCGCAGTGCTGGAGGGGGCAACCGGCTTCGGCCGACGCGCCGCGACCGGCTGCGAGGACACCAGCAACTCCGACGACCGCGAGTCGATGGCCGCGGATGCCGCTGGATCGAGATCCGCGCGCTCCGTCACGACGTAGTCGCCCGTCCCGTCCTTGTACTTGATGGTGATGTTGAGGCCGTTCGGGGAGACCGTGGCATCGGCCACGTTCGGCAGCCCTTGAACGAAGGCGCGGGTCTCCTGCACAGCCTGCGACCACGTCTCGCCCTTCTCGTTGACCGCCTCCACGAAGCTCTTCGTTGCCGCGGCGCCTGCGTCCTTCTTGAGGTCCCAGCGCCCCCAATCGCTCTTCAGCGTCGCCGACGACGCAGGGCTGGCGGCGCTCTTCGCCTGCCCATCGGTTCGCTTCCATGTCGAGGAGCCAGCGCCCTCACTGAACATCTTCACCGGGATCTCGAGCGTCTCGCCGTCGAACTTGTACGGCTGATCGGTGGCCGATATCCCCTGATCGCGAAACTCGATGGTCATGCGCCCATCGTGAATGCTGTAGGTGCCGGTGTCCGTGAGTTCGTCGCCGGCGCTCACTGCCTTCACGGACAGCGTCCCGTTGTCGAGCACGAGCGTGACGGTTGCGCCGGACTTGGGGCGAGTCCCGTCGGAATCCTGGACCGCAACGTATGTCCCGCCGATGTCGGTCTCGGAGACGGGCTTGCCAGTACCGGACGGGCTGGCCTTGCCGCCTCCGCAGGCGCCTAAGACCAAGGCAAGCGAGACGATGGCGCAGAGGACAAGCCGAGGACGGCGTCCGGTCGGAGAGGGCATGCGATCGGCCTTTGCGCGAAAAACCCCACCGCCTGGAGCCAAATCGGGTTTGGCTCTTCGTGTCGCGCGGTGCCGCGCCTAGCGATGCACGGCTAGCGTACTCGAACCCGAGCATTCGTGATAGAGCAGGATGACGGCCCGCAATTCAGCACGCGGTGCCCTGTCGCTCAGCCGATGACAAACACCATGACTTCATCGTGTTGGCCCTTCGTATACGCGCACCGACGAGTCAGTCGAAGGGGGAACCACAAATTGGTCTCGTTCACGAAGTTGTTCACAGTCTCCGATCGGCGAGCGTCGTCGCGAGCTTGCGCATGCCGAGGCGCATCCGGCTCTTCACCGTTCCGACAGGGACGGTGCCCTCCGCGGCGATCTCCCGGCGAGTCAGCCCCGCGAAGTACGCCATCTCGATCGCGCGACGCTGTTCTCCCGGGAGCAAGCGCAGCGCATCCCGGACGTCCCGAGCCTCGTCCGCGCGCTCGGTCTCACGCTCCGGGCCGTCGGTTACGTATGTCGCGTCGGCGCAGTACGTGCCCTCGGTCCGCTGGCGCCTGGCACGCCTCCGAATGCCATCGATCGACGTGTGCCGGGTGATCGTCAGGAGTAATCCCCGCATTGAGCCGCGCGACGGATCGAACTGCGCGGCGCCGGTCCAGAGTTTGAGAAATGCGTCCTGCACCGCATCTTCGGCTCCCGGTCCGTCACCGAGGATCTGGTACGCGAGCCTGTAAGCGGCGCCACGATGCGCACCGTACGCAGCGACGAGAGTCGTCGGATCCAGGGCGGCAGGAACGGCCGGGCGCCAGCCGTTCACGGCTGGCCTATTGCCGGGCCAGGGTCGCAATGGGGTGGTTTCGATGGTTACGGTCGTCATATTGACCTCGGTTGGCGCGCACGCGCAACCAGCAGTGGGATCCCGAAAAGGGTAGGCGGAGAAGACGACGGGTCCAGGTCGGCTAGTTTGCTTCTTGAGAGTCGAGAGGGAGGCGCCGTCGCCTCTGCCGTGGATGCCCTACCGATGCGGGCTTCTGTCCGACTTTGGACCCGTACGGGGGTGTACGTGGTCGTCGGACTTCCCATGCACCATACGCTCTTACCGGTCGGTACGCAAGATGACAAATGGAGCGTACGCTCGCGAACACTCGGAAATTGGGCAAATCAGCCGGGAGGGCGGTGCGTATTCGGGAACGGGACTGCCGCGCGGTCATCTCGATCGCATCGCCGGTTCCGTCGCCGCTGAGTGCGAATCGACTCCAACAGGCATGCACGAGTGATCCGCCAAGCCTTGAGGCGCGGATAGAAGCATCCGTGAACAGACAACAGGCGCTCGGTGGAGGGATCTAATGACGCTGGCGGAAATATGCTTCATCATCGCGGCGGCGGCGTTCGTGGTCGATGCTGTCCCGTTAATTGGGATAGCGTTCCCCTTCAAGCTCCTCCCCGCTGGTCTTGCCCTCCTGGCCTTGGGACTCGCATTGGGAGCTGGCCTCGCGGCCGATCTCGGCATCGATGGGAAGGTCCTGTGAACCGCGGAGTTCAATCGGCTCAGGAGCGGCCGCTGTGCCATGGATCCGCGTAGCCTTACTGCTCGGCGCCGCCCTCGCTCGAAGAACGACCTCGCGACAGGGCATCGCCCGCGAAGCCGGTAGTCATGCCCGGCGCGTCACGTTCGGAGCGGTGGCTTTAGTGCCGGGATCGCCGCGGCGGTGATCCATCCGGGCGCGATGCGCGGACTGGAGTAGCACAGAAGCGCCTGCATCGGCCGAGGATGCAGGCGCTTCTGAAGCGGACAACAGCAATGCGGATCGACGAGCACCCTGTGTTTCAGGTGCTGCGGCCTGAACCGCGCCTCCAAGTTGGTCGCCGCTACCCACAGGCGCAAAGATGGGCTGGCATCAGGCCCCGCCTCCGTCAGCCAACCCATCCGTGAAGAGCTCCTTTTCAGGGCTCACCAGCATTGTCCACCCGTGGATACTGGGTCGTCTGTCCGCCGTCGAACCGACACCGGCTCCAGCCCGGACGGACGCCCCGAGATGCACGCCGCCTCGGTCCCGAAAGCGGACCATACTCCGTTACGTCAGTACGCAAGCAGACACACTGTTCGTCCGCTCGAGGACAGTGCGGAACCTCGGCGACTCCGCCTCAGACCCGTCGGGAAGTGCGGCTGTCGCTGACGAGTTCGAGGTCAGGCGGATGCGTGTTCGCCCGACGAAAGAAGCCGCCGCCCACCGGAGGCGGCATGGCTGCGCCCGGGCAGCCGGTCAAAGCGCTCCCGGATGAGACGATAGCACTCGCAGCTGGCGGCCTCGAGGCCCGGGCGGTCCAGCACCGTGACCTTGCCGCGGTGGTACGTGATGAGATCCGCGGCCTGGAGGGCTTCGGCGGCTACGGAAACGCTCGGCCGGCGCACGCCGAGCATCTCTGACAGGAAGTCATGCGTCATCGGGAACTCGGCGGCGTCCACGCGATCGTGCGTCATCAGCAGCCAGCGCGCGCAGCGCTGGACCATCGGATGCATGCGATTGCACGCCGCCGATTGCGCGACTAGGGCAAACAGCGCGACGGCGTAGTACCCGACCACCTGGCGTAAGACAGGGATCTGCGCGACGTGCTCGCGAAAACGCGCGCTCTCCATCCGCATCGCGGTGCCCGGAACCTGGATCAGCAGCCTTGAGTCAGACTCCTCCAGGCCAAGGAACGTGAAGAGATCGGCCAACCCTTCGTTGCCGATCGTGGCGATCTCGACCGCGACACCGTCTTCCATCACCGTGAGCATCGAGATGACACCGGTATTGGGGAAGTAGATGTAGGGCATCTTGTCGCCCGGCTCGTGGAGCGAGAGACGGAACTTGAGCGGTACCGCCTTCAGGTCCGGGAGGATGCGTTCATAATCCTCGGGCGGGAGGGAGGAGAGAATTCGGTTCGCGACGATCCGTCGCGACGCGGTGGATGTAGGCACTGGTGCACGCCCTTTCAAACCGTGACGTTTCGCGGTTCAGTGGCGAGTGCGACGGTGGACGGGCTCTGAACCGCGGCGGGCTTTGTCTGGAGGCTCCGGATGGCGGTCGCAACCAGCTCCGAGTCCTGCGCGGAACCGACCCGCTGGCCGAGCGGAGACGTGCGGATGAGATTGAACTGATGCAGGAACCAGAATCGCGCTCCCATCTGCCACCGCGTCTCAAGCAGCGCCGAGTACTGAACGGCGTTGTTCACCAGCATCACCGTTCGACGGCCCCGGTCGAAGTAGTATCGAAACAGTGCGTCAGGCCGGGTCGCCCAGTCGACGACCAGCTGGCCGGAGGACCGTCCCAGATGCGAGGTGACTTCGGTGAGCTCCACTCCCTGTTCATCGAGCAGCGTGACCTTCATAGCGTCTCTCTCTGGTGACATGATATTGCGGATGCGAACTGGTGTACTTCGCTCCGGCATTTCGGCTGGAGCATCGAAGACGCGGTGCCAGAAGGCCTGTCTCCGCCGATTACGCCCGTCGCATGAGCAGCACGACCACAACGATGAGCAAGATCAGGACAAGTGCACCGCCACCGATATACATGAAGCCTCCCACGATGGGCCCCGCGTGAACACGCGCGACTACCTCTATCCGTCCGGCGGGACACGATGGATCACTCGCCGAGAGATGCCGCGCCACACCAGGCGATACACAAATGGTAGGCATCGCCCCCTATCGCCGGTCTCACCGCAGCCGAAACCGGCGTTGCTGTCCCGTGGCGAAGGCGTCCGAGGCCGTCGCCTGAGCCTGACCAACTGGACGAACCTGAACCGTGGGCGTCTTGTTACTTGCCCATGAGGCGTCACGTCACGCCACGGCGACGTTAGGCTCGCCGCACCAGCCCCCGATGCGGTCCTGAGCGCCCGACCTGCGACGCCGCCTGGGAACGCGAAGAAGGCGGTAGGGCCGTGCAGTGATCCACTGTCGGTCGGGCGGCGTATAGAAATATCCGTGTGAGAGACACGGAGCAGAATCCCCCTCTCGCCCGCCCGCCCGGGCCGAGAGGGGGAGCCTCGAATAAAGCGGGTGCCAGTTCCAGGAACTGGCGTGCGCATGCTGCTACTGCGCGGGCGCTTCATATCGCACGGTCATGCATCTTGAAGGAGGCAATCAATAATAATGAAGGCGCCACTCACCTCGGTTGGCGGCAATGACGAAATGAACGTCCGCCTGACTTGGCTTGAGATCGAAGCCGTCTCGCTTGGGCTTCGAACGTTGCTCATCACCCAGCCACACGACCAGGCGCTGTGCGGAGTGGCAACTGCAGGGTTGGCAAAGCTGCCTGAGGTCCTTCCGCCAGATGGCCAGTGGACCGCTACCGAGGCGAAAACAACATGAATCTGCGATCGACGCTATCGGACTGAGGCCGGGCTCGAGCTGCGAAACGCATCTCTCCGGTCGGCTCCGCGCTTTCTCCGGCCGCGCACTACGAAGATGCCACGCCGGACGTGAGTGCAGCCGAGCACCGGTCCTGGCGGCGATATCCGGAAAGGTTGGATTGCGCTCGGACGATGATGCGGCGTGACGTCACACCTGCAGCCAAACTTCTCCGTCAAGATGCCGGCGCGGCACCGGTCGATCTCAACGCCCTCAACGAGATGTTGGCTCCGGCGTATCCCGGCCAGAGGGCCATCGCCGCTGAACTCGTGAGCGGCGGCTTCGCGAATACGAGCTTCAAGGTGAAGCTGTCGAAACTGGACGCGACGGTCGTAATTCGCATCTACGTGCGAGACCCGTCCGCAGCCTACCGGGAGGCGTCGATCCTCGAGTTAGTCAAAGAGCGCGTGCCGGTACCGGAAGTCGTCTACGTCTCGCCCGAGGCACATGAACCGCATCCGTATCTCATCCTGCGCTGGATCGAAGGTAGCCCGCTCGACCAGCTCATCGAGGAGGGCACGCCCTCGGACGCCAGGCGTGCCGCCAGGGCGACGGGGCGTGTCCTCGCGAAACTCCAGGAGTTTCGGTTCGCGAGATCCGGGTTTTTCGGAAGCACGCTCGACATCCGGACCCCATTCCCATCGGAAGCTCGCGTGGTTGTCGGCGTCCTGGAGCAGTGCCTGTTCAGAGACTCCGGCGAAGAGCGGCTGGGCGCCGCGCTCACGCAGCGCCTGTGGCGATTCGTGACGCAGCACGCGGGGATGCTCGACGTGGTCGAGCACGATGCGATGCTGGTCCATGGAGACTTCAACGGACTCAACGTCATCATCCGAAGTACATCTGACGGGCCTAAGGTAGCGGCCGTCATCGACTGGGAATATGCGCACTCGGGGACGCCGCTGGTAGATCTCGGCAGCATGCTCCGGCGTCCCGGCCGTGCCCTTCCCCCCTGGTTCGAGGAAGAGTTGATACGGGGCTATCGCCAGGATGGCGGCATCCTGCCGGAGAACTGGAGGCAGGTTGCGCGAATCGTCGACCTCGTGAAACTCTCTGCGTTCGTGAGGTCGCCGAACGCCGGCGAGGTCGCCGTGCAGAGCGTACGCGCACTCATTGAGGCGGCGTTGGCGGACGAGCGCCAGTAAGCCGCGATAAGCTCCGTCCGGGCCCACCCGCGAGTCAAGATTGGGCTGGGTATCATCGTCCGGATGCTACAGCGACGCGATGTGATTGGAGTCCGGGTGGTGCACGACGTTTCGAATCCGGAAGAGATCGCGAACGCCGACGTTGAGCACCGTATCGATGAGCGGGCCGCGCTCGAGGGCAGGCCGAGCCCACTCGATGTCGCATTTCTATCGAATCGCGGGATGGTCACGGAGGTCTTCCTCGTGCGCCACGCGCACCAGCACCTTGACCTGGCTGGCTCGATCGGCGGATTTGTAGACCCTCCGTTGAGCGGCCTGGGAGAACAACAAGCGCAGCTCCTGGGCGCCGCACTTTCGACCAGGACGATCGATGCCGTGTATACGAGCCCTATGCGGCGCGCAGTGCATACCGCGGAGGCGATCGCCCGCCACCACCGGATCGAGCCCGTCGCAATCGACGACCTGAGGGAGATCGCGATGTTCCGCGACGCACCTCAACACCTTTCGTCACTCGAATTCATGGGTACGGAGGCGCTGGCGACGCTGCGCCAGCGTTTCATCATCGAGAGATCGTGGGACGTCTACCCCTACTCGGAATCGAGCGCCGAGTTCCGGCGCCGCGTCATCAACGTCATCGAGACGATCATCAGCGACCATGCCGGCCGGCGAGTCGCCGTGGTCTGTCATGGCGGCGTGATCAACGCCTACGTCAGCCACGTGATCGGCTCGAAATACGATATGTTGTTCCGGCCCGCCCATACGTCGATCAGCATCGTCGCCTCCGCCGATGGCATCCACACGCTGTACACGCTGAACGACGTGCATCACCTCAGCACCGCCGACCGGGACTTCCGCAGCGTCTAGGGCCTTCGCCCCTGACGAGTGACGCCGCGCCTCCGCTTCGGCGCAGGGCGTCCGAGGCGTTCCTTCGGAACGCGCAGACGAACCTCGGGCGATGCGGTGATCCATTGCGGGTCGGACGGCGCATAGAAGTATCTGTGTGGGCACACACGGACCAGAGTCCCCCTCTCGCCCGCCCGCTCGGGTCAAGAGGGGGGCCCTTGACAACTGAGGTGCCGGCGGAAGGATCCAGATTTCCGGCAAGGAGTGCCATCGCGAAACGGGGTTGCAGGGTGGGCGCGAACGCGACAAACGCAGCAATTGACAGGGGCGATGGACTCGAGGCCACGGTGAAGCTCGCCGCGGGATCGGGTGGCGGTGCGACGGTGGAAACGTCAGGAGCGCCTGCCGCGGCAAGCAACGCCCCGATCGGGCCTGCCCGTGCATTGTGGATCTACTTGAAGCACCGGGGCGTGCTGAACGTCGATGAGTTCCGCCGGACGAACGCGCGCGGTCTGTAGAAGTATGGGGGCCGGCTGCGCGGCAGGATCTCTGCCGCTCATCACGACCGGAACGCTCAGCCATCGAACGCATCCGCGCGCGGACGCAATCACAGGCATCGGAGGAGGCTAACGTGCAAACGAGAACAACACCGCAGAACGAGCCCGGCACCGTCGGCGACAACAGGGTCGTCGAGAGAGAAGTCGAAACCGTTCGGACACGGCAGCGCGTGGCGGGAGCGCCGGGCGATGCCACCGCGCCGTCTCTAGCGGTCGTCAGCGAGCGGAGCGGACGCTACTTCGAAACGCTCCCGGAGCGCCTGGGTGCCGTCATGGTTGCGGTGCTCAGCGGGATCGAAGGGCTGATGGGCATTCGCTTCTTGCTCCGCGCGTTCGGCGCCAACCCGAACAGCGGCTTTGTCGGGTTCATCAACGACGTGTCGTGGCCCTTCGTGCGTCCGTTCTCCAACGTCTTCAGCAACCGTTCGTGGAGCCAGGGGGTCGTCGAGGTCTCGACGCTCGTGGCGATGGGCTTCTATCTCCTGCTCTTCGCACTCATTGCCATGCTGGTCACCGCGCTGGCGCCGCGGTTGAGCGGGAATACGGGCGGCGGCGCGTGATTACGCGCGTTGGACATCGACGCCGTTGTCGACGCCGGGGTTGTGACGGACCAAGCTCCCCAGCTCCGTCGCAGCCTCGACGCCGGCAACGGAGCCCGGCGTCCCGCCCGTGGGCACCCGCGAAAAGCCGCGCCGCGTACATCTCGCCAACCGGCCGGCCGTTGAAGGTGATTGTAAATGGACGCGCTGATCGTAACCGCCGCCGGCGCCGGGTTGGCACTGGCGATGCTCCTGATACCGGCGGTGGCCGTGGCCACCGTAACGCTGGCCGCGATATGCCTGTTCATCGGCACGAGCGCTGCCATTCTGGCCTGCGTCGTCGGGGTTCCGGCGGTTTGAACGCCACGCGACGGCCGGTCAGATCGTCAGTGTTACGCGGATGAAATACAGTCATCCGCGTCGCAACTCCCGCGTATGCCGCTCGGGACGACAATGCCTTCATATAGAGGTACACACCGTGTCATCCGAGCCGTCCGGACGCGGGATCGGCGCCGCACCGCCAGGGAGACGGCGACGATGCCGATGACCGGCGGGTCGATCAGGCCCCACCTTCATGACGATGATTGCTGGCGTCGAAGCCAGCTCCCGGACAAGTCGAGAAGCGGAGGATAGCAGTTTGATTACGCCTCAATTCACCCGTGCGGCCCGAAAGGTCGCGATCTTCGCCGGCTGGCGACGCATGGCCGTGTGCATCCTTGCGATGGGCGTTGTTGCGCTGGCAGTCGCTTCGACGCCGAGCGCGCGCGCCGCCTTTACGGTCACGCAGTGCGACGGTGTCGACAACCAGGGTGGCAGGGCGGTGCACTGCACCGTCGAGATCGATATCGCCACTGACACCGTCACCGTAACGTCCTGTACCGGGTTCGCAAATGCGGCCGAAACGTGTATTGGCCCGACCGTCTCGACGCAATCGGTGACGGCGATTGACCAGTGCAACGGCTCAGGTAACGGCGGCGGCGCGACCGTGACGTGCGACGTGATCATCACCGGCGCGTCGCCAGGCACCGCCTCTGTCACGATCAGCCAGTGCGTCGGCTCCGGACAGGGGGGCGGAACGCAGCCAACGACGGTTTGCATCCCCAGTTCGACACCGAACGACACCTCGGCGACCATCCAGCAGTGCGACAGTTCCGGGAACGGCGGCGGCGGTACGGAGCGCGTCAAGTGCAGCGTGACGCCGGCTAGCACGACGGCATCGGTGCCGACGATCAAGCAGTGCAACGGATCCGCGAATGGTGGCGGCGCGCTGGCGACCTGCACCGTCACCATCAGCAGCGCCGGCGCCGCGGCCGGCACTCCGACCGCCGGAGCCACGACGACGGCGACCGCTGGCAGCGGCTCGGTTACTCCGACCGCGGTCGCTGGCACCGCGACCGCCGGCACCGGCTCCCTTACTCCCACCGCGGTCGTCGGCACGGCGACGCCACGCGCTGGCTTGATCATCGTGCCAAACACCGGCAGTGGCGGTGCCGGCGCCAGCCACACCGGCGTCTCACTGACCCTGCTGGCTCTGGTAACGCTCGGGTTATCGGCGATCGGCAGCGCGATCGTAATCAGGCGCGGCCACACGCTCTCGCGTGCAGTCAAGCGTGTCGCCGTCATGGGCGACGACAGTCTGGATGCGTAGGGGCTGTGCGCGCTGGGTGCCGCCGAATCGATGATCGGCGAACCCCGGAGAGAAAGGATTCCACGTGACGTCGGAGGCGCACAATTCTCCGGGCACTCCCGTCGGCATAGATCTGCGAGATTGTTGGCCGGGGATGCCCGCCTACAGACAACGCCTCGTGCCGGTCGGCCTTGGCGCGGTTGTTAGCCTCGTTCTGATCGGTCTGTCGATCGTCGCCGGCGGCTTCGTGGCTCACACGGTGAATGCGGCGTTCTTCGGCGGCAGTCAAGGTCAGATTCGAAGCGGATCGACGGTGATCACCTCCAGCCAGCAGGGCAGCCTGAAGCTACAGAGCAGGCTCGTCGAGCAACGCCGCGAAGCCGTCGCCACGTATTCCGCGCAGTTCACGGAATTCAAAACCGCGACAGCTCGCCCACCGGGTGCGGTGGGTATCAACCTCAGTGCCCGGGAGATCAGGCGCCGAGACGATGTGCTGACCGGCCTCGTACTTCATTGCATCGATGCGGCCGACCAGTACAACCTCGCCGCGCAGACACTCTCGGCGACGCAGTTGCAGTCGGCCGGCCTGCCCGATCGCTACGTATGGGCAGTCGACTGCGCGCCGCGGCCATGAGGCGGACCGCGCAAACGAAGAAGCCCTGATGCCGCGCAGGACAAGCGCGGCGCACGAGAAACGTACGCAAGGAGGTGATGCGTGTCAGCCCGGACGATGAAGGCAAAAGGACAGGCGAAAGAGGTCAAGGGCAACGTGAAGCAGGCGGTAGGACGCGTCACCGGCAACGATCGGATGAAGGCATCCGGCCGCGCCGATGTGTCCGAGGGCAAAGGGCAGGCCGCACTTGGCGGCGCCGGCCAGAAGGTCAAGAAGATCGCGAAGAAGATCGTCGGTAAGCGTTAGAGCGCGGCCCATAGCAATCGGGGGAAATTCATGGGAATTCTGGCTTGGATTGTCGTAGGGCTCATCGCGGGCGTGGTGGCGAAGGCCATCATGCCGGGCGGTGGACCTGGTGGCATCATACTGACCATCCTGCTCGGAATTGCGGGCGCGTTCGTCGGCGGCTTCCTCGCGTCCTTGCTCGGAGTCGGCGAAGGCATCGCCAGGTTCGATCTGCGCACGATCCTCGTCGCAATCGGCGGCGCGATCGTGCTGCTGTTCGCCTACCAGGCGTTGACGAAGGCCTCCGGCAAACATGCGTGACGGCCGTGGAGCGGGAGATGCGCGGCTGCACAATTAGCGGCGCAGTCCCCCGCCAATGTCAGGATCAGATTCACCGCGGCAACGCACCTGTGTATCGGCGCGAGCGCGCCCATTCAGACATCGTGACCCGAGCGTCCCTTAGCGGGTCAACGACCAGAGGAGAAGAGCGATGAGCAACAACATAATCCTGGTAGCCGTAGTGGTGTTTGTCGTTCTTGTAGTCCTGGGCGTGGTGACTGTCAACGTGCGATGAGCCGATCGGTGCCGAGAATCTCCCTGTCGACACACTGGCCCCGACCGCGAACCCTGATCCAGCCTGATTGCAGCTCTCCTGCTAGGCCCGGCGCCCGCCGGCGGAGCGCCGAGGTGCTGAACATGACCGCCGGCGACCTCACGCAGGAGGATGGCGTGGTCTGGTACCGCTATCGGGGTATGGGAAACGAGCAGGGCTAGCGGGAGCCGAAACCGGCCTACGTGGCGCTCACTGCGGCGCTGTCGGCATTCGGGCGGGACATCGCGGCCATGTCCCCGGATGCCTCGTTGTGGCCGTCCAGCGGGGCGACCGAGGAGTGACGTCGGGCACGTTCTACGGCAACCTGCGCCGCTACCTGAAAGCAGCCGGGTTGCCGCCCGCCGGCGTACACATCTTCCGGCATTCCGCAGCCAAACTCCGCCGGGACGCGGGACAGTCGATCGAGAACGTCTCTCGGTTTCTCGATCACTCGTCGCTGCGGGTGACGTCGATCTACCTCAGGCGGCTGGAGGGCGAAGCCGACGCAAGCTGGGGGAAGGTCGCCGCGGCGATCGGGGTGTGATCGGTGCCGGCTTGACGAGAGTGACACTCAGCCGTCGTCGGAATGCGCGATAGGGCGTAGAATCGGTCTCTCTCTACATCGGAGAGGAGACGAAATGGGTCACATCCGCCTCGGCAGACTTCCGAAGACGCTCGCATGGCGCGACGTCATTGGCCTGCTCGACACCGAGCCTGATGATGCTGCATCGATAGCATCCGCAACCGTTCGCGCCGCGGATTCCCGTCTCCGCAAACTGGCGAGCGACCCGAGCCTCGCCTTTTCCGTCTGGCTGCTGGTCAGGGCCATGACGGCGGCGCGGAGGACAACTTCCATGCCGAACTGAACCGGCTTGGCATCCCCGTCTCCGGTGAGACCTCGTCGCTGGGCCTTGTCGCGCAGATCGGCGACCGCGCGCGAGATGAACTGGCGCAGTTTGGCACCTCCGGTCACGCTCGGGAGATCGCCGTTCAGTCGCTACGCCAGACGTTGCACGAGACGGTCCTCCGGGTGGGGGCGGACATGTTCATGGCCTCGTCAGAGGACGCTCGGCGGGCGCTGCGTTCTTACTCCACGCAAGCCCGATTCGGCGAACTCCTGCGGCGCTACTTTGCGACGTTCATGAGCCGCACGCGCCGCTCGGTGGTCGAGCGGGAACTGACCAACCATGTCGGGCGTGGACACGCCATAGCAAACGCGAGCGACAGCACGGAGTTCCTCCAGCAACTTGATCGCCACGTGTGGCAGGTCTCACGGATCGTCGAGGACTTCTCCGGTGGCTGGTACTCAAAGCTCAACTGGGAGACCGGCGGTTCGGCACGCTGGCCGCGGGCGTGGACGAGTACGACCCTGCGATGGGTTACGAGGTGGACATCTTCCGTGACGTGCTCGCGGAGGGAGACCCTCGCACTATGGCGCTCTCCTACTACGCGTTCTCGGCCGAACTCGCCAAGCTAAGCGATGCGGGAATGTTCGGCCGCCACCCTGAACTGATCGACTGCGTCGATCGCTTCGACGGCGGGCATCCGGCGGTGGCTGCGGAGCTCGTCGGCATGCTGCGGCGTCACGGGGACTGCGTGACCAAGGTGATGGAAGAGCAGATCGCCCGATCGAAACGTGAACTTGCACGCCAGCAACTTCCGCCGTCCTGCCTGATCGCCCTGGTGGCGGCGCAGCCCGTGCCGGGGCGAGCCGTACCGGGGAAGTTCTGGCACTCGCCTGACCATCGGAAGGTTCGTCTCGGCAGCCAGGCGTACACGCTCTCGACCAACCGGGCGAGAGTAGTTGAGTTCATGCATAAACAGCATCAGGCCGGCGATCCCGTCATGAGCCAGTCCACGATCCTTGAGCGCCTGGAGATCCGTAGCAGCAACCTCTACCAGGTGTTCCGCGGGTGTCCGGCCTGGGGCCGCTTGGTGGTCAAGGCAGAGCCGGCCGGCTTCTTTCGCCTCGGTATCTAATCACCGGAAAATCACCGAAGAACACGCCGTTCTCTCACCACCGCTCCTCGTAGCCTCCGCCTGTGAATGCGACAGAGGTTTCCGGCCAGCTTGACTCCACCCAGCCACCTGAGCGTGTGTGCACACGTCGGGCGCCGGCACAGCCGTCGGCCGCGACGATCGAGCACCTCTGCCGCGAGTGGGCTGAGGTGGCGAGAGCGATCCTGATGCGACGAGACGGCACGAAGTGAAGCGGACCAGGAAATCGCGTGGCAAGCGGGCGGTCGGCTACGTCCGCGTCTCCGACGAGAGTCAGATCGAAGGCTACTCGCTCGAAGCTCAGCGAAACGAAATCTGCCGCTGGTGTCTGCAGAATGGATACGAGCTCGTCGCGATGTATTCCGACGAAGGCGTGTCCGCGTACACCGACAACGTCAAGAAGCGCGCGCAGTTCTCGCGGCTCGTCGCGGATGCCGACGCAGGCCAATTCGACATCGCGGTCGTGCACACATTGGACCGCTCGTCGCGCAAAGTCGGCGTCATGTCCCAGTCTCTGGAGCGCCTCGGCAAGGCTGGCGTCGGTTTCGCGTCCGTGACCGAGGCGATCGACTTCACCACGCCAGCCGGGAAGATGCTCCTCACGGTCCTCAGCGCTGCCTTCGAGTTGTTCTCCGCGATGACCGGCATCCACGTTCGTAAGAGCCACGACGAGAAGGCGTCGAGAGGCGTGGCGGTGGGGCCGGTTCCGTTCGGGTATCGAAAATACGAGTCCGGTGGCGTCGCGGCGATCCAGAGCGAGGAGGCCGAGCTTGTTCTCGAGGCGTTTCGACAGCGGGCCAATGGCGCATCGCACGGCCAGATCGCAGCCTGGCGGCGGGATCAAGGCGCGCGCACGCGCAAAGGCAGGATGTTCACGCCGCACGCCGTGAAGGACATGGTCAACTGCAACTTCTACGTCGGCATCGTCGTTTGGGACGAGGTCGAGTTTGAGGGCCAGCATGAAGCGATCGTCACACGCGAGCTCTTCGACCGCGTCAAGGAACGCCGGCGACAGCATCATCAGGCGCGCCTTGTTAGAGGCACCCGCGGTCTCCTCCAAGGCCGGATCGCTTGCATCCGCTGTGGGAGACCACTGCACTCGGACCGCAGCCACCTCGGCGAGCCGATGTACCGCGAGCGACACTCGCTGGACTGTGATACGAACAATCACGCGCTGATGGCGCACTTCATCGACGACCGGCTCGGTTCGCTCGTGGAACATCTCACAGTGCCGGACGATTGGCGCGAGCGCATGCTGCAAATGGCCTGCAAGACTTCCGGCGCCCCCGACCCAGCCAGACTCCAGGACCTGCGGCGTAAGATCGTCCGCGCCTACGGTGACGGCGGGTACACAGACGCGGAGTACGAGGAGAAGTTGGGTGAAATCGACGCGCGCATTCGAAGCGCGAAGCCACCATCGGTTGTTCGCGCCACCGAAGCCCATGCGCTCCTGACCGACCTCCAGGGCCTCTGGGCGGACGCCTCGCCGGAGGAGCGATCACGCCTGCTCGCACCGCTGGTCGAGCGCGTCTATGTCGACGTGGAGTCCAAGACGGTCTGCGCGATCACGCCGGCGGATGGGTTCGGCGCGTTGCTCTCGGCGGCGCTACGAGAGTCGCGGCAGCCTGCGGTGTTGCTTCCTGCCGACACCTTCGACTGCCGCGAAGTTTGGACATGGTGGAGACGGGGGAGAATTGAACTCCCCGTCCAGGTGAGAGACGCCCTGAGTA
>CAYJMJ010000012.1:0-4366 GCA_964371095.1 uncultured Dehalococcoidia bacterium
GCTCGCGAAGCAGCGTCAGCTAACAGACGCGAAGCGTGTGGCGTAGCCGCCCCCGGCTGCGCGTCCGCGGTAGGCGGACCGACGCCGAACGGTGCCTGGTCGGCAGATGTCCGGCGCGTGCGCCATCACGCCCCCCGGTAACCGACCGCCGGAAGCACCGCATCAGATGACGAGATTGATGGAGAGACGGACTACGCGCTGCGGCCGACCGCGGCGGCGGCCTCACGTCGCTTGTACTTCATCTTGGCATCACGGGGCGCGACGCGCGCGTCGCACGCGCTGCAATATGACACGACTTTCGTCTCGTGCCCGCAAGCCTCGTGTACGATCGTCACGCCGTCGTACAGGTACTTGTTGCCCCATTCGAGCAGCGCCTGCATCACCATGTACAGGTCGCTCCCCTTCTTCGTCAGCTTGTAGAGCGCGCGCGGCGGGTGCTGCTCGTAGAACTCGCGCTCGACGAGGCCATTCGTCTCGAGCACCTTCAACCGATCGGACAGCACGTTCGGCGCGATGCCGCTCAGCGACTGCGACAGGTCGACGTACTTGCGCGGGCCCTGGATCAGCAGGTCGCGGATGATGAGCAGCGTCCAGCGGTCGCCGATGATATCGAGCGACTTCGCGACGGGACACGGCAGATGATACTCCTTGGCCACGGCGACGCCCTCCTGCACCACAGACTAGCTCTGTCAGTACATCTTTGCAAGTGACTGCCACGGGCGCGCTTCAGCGCCCCTCGAACACCGGCTGCCGCTTCTCGAAGAACGCCTTTCGCGCCTCGACGGCGTCCCTCGTCGCGAACGCCTTCATGATGCTCGCCAGCTCGTACCGCACGTGCGCTTCCAGGTCGATAGCGGTCGCCTTCGTGATGCAGCGCTTCGTGAACCGGCTGGCGATCGGCGAGCGCTCGGCGAGGAACGCGCAGTACTCGGCCAGCCGCGCCTGGAACCGATCGTCCGGCACCACCTCCCCGACGAACCCCAGGCGCAGCGCCTCCGCCGCGTCGACGGTGCGGTTCTCCAGCAGGAAGCGCATCGCCTGTTCGTATCCGATCGCCTGTGGCAGCGTCCACGTGAGGCCGCCGTCGGGCGAGCCGCCGATCCTCGGGTACCCCGCGATCAGCCGCATCGATGCCGCGCCGATGCGCATGTCGGCGGCCATCGCCAATGACAGGCCGGCGCCCGCGGCAACGCCGTTCAGCCCGGCTACCACCGGCTTGTCGCACACGTGCCGAAGCACCAGCGGAAACCGCCCGACCCAGTGCACGTCGTCCATGTACCGCTCTTGCGGCGTCCCGGGAGACGCGTCGGGTCCCGGTCCGTTCAGGTCGAGCCCCGAGCAGAACGAGTCGCCGCTGCCGGTGATCGCGATCACCCACACGTTATCGTCGTGCGTCGCCGCCTCCACCGCCGTCACGACGCCCCACGCCAACTCGTTCGAGAGCGCGTTCTTCTTCTCCGGCCTGTTCATCGAGATCGTCCGCACGTGGCCGTCGTCTCGCACGTTCAGCACGTCGCTCATCGAAGCTCCTCCGTTCGTCATGCTCAGGCAGCGGCCGCGCCGTCACGCGCGCGATCGGATGCTACCCGCGTTACATGCAAGAAACTAGGGACCAATGGCACGGCAGCGCGACCCGCAACCCGGTGAGCCGACAGCCGGCAGGTTGCGGAATGGGATTCTTCGATCCGTGGCACGGGCTCTCAGCCCGCGTCGCGCAGATTCAGGCCACGCCTGCGCCGGCTGGCGCAAGCGTCGGTAATCGAACTCCGCAATGCGAAACCGCTGCCGGCGCTCGGCCGGCCTTACTGTAGCCTCGACCCCGAGATCGCACGCGCGATCACCAGCTGCTGTATCTCCGACGTCCCCTCGAAGATCGTGTAGACCTTCGAGTCGCGATGCCAGCGCTCCAGCGGCGCCTCGCGTACGTAGCCGATGCCGCCGGCGATCTGGATCGCGCGCTCAGTTGCCCAGACGCAGACCTCGCCCGCCTTGAGCTTCGACATCGACCCTTCGGCCGCTTCGAACGGCCGCCGGTTGCGCGCCATCCACGCCGCACGCCAGACCAGCAGCCGCGCGGCATCGATCTCGGTCCGCATGTTCGCCAGCGTGAACGACACGGCCTGGTTCTCGATAATCGGCCGGCCGAACTGCTTGCGCTCCTTTGCGTACGCCAGCGCCCACTCGTACGCGGCACGAGCCGTGCCGAGCGCCATCGCTCCGACGGCCGGCCGCGTCGACTCGAACGTCGAAAGCGCGGCCTGTTCGCCCGAACGCTGGCCCTCGCGAACGCGCGCCAAACGGCGATCGAGCTTCTCTTTTCCGCCCAGCAGGCAACGCCCCGGCACGCGCACGTCGTCCAGGTACACCTCGGCCGTGTGCGACGCGCGGATGCCCATCTTCTTGAACTTGGTCCCCTGCCGCAGCCCCGGCGTCCCGGGCGGCACGACGAACGAGGCATGCCCGCGCCCTCCGAGCGTCGGGTCGACCGAGGCCACGACGACGTGGATCGCCGCGATACCGCCGTTCGAGATCCACGTCTTCTGGCCGTTGAGCACCCACTCGTCCTTCGCCTCGTCGTACACCGCTCGCGTCTTCATCGCCGCGACGTCCGATCCGGCGTCAGGCTCCGACACGCAGAACGCGCCGAGCTGCACCTTCTCCGGCGTGCCGTAGCACTGCGGAGACCATTCGATGATCTGCTCCGGCGTGCCGTTGCCGGCGATCGCCGCCACAGCGAGCGATGACCCGAAGATCGCCATCCCGATGCCGCCGTCGCCCCAGAACAGCTCTTCGATCGCGATCGGCAGCATCAGACCCGTTGGGTCCGACTGCACGTGGGCGAGAAACTGCGCTCCGTACAGGCCGACGCGCGCCGCCTCCTCGATGATCGGCCAGGGCGTTTCCTCTCGCTCGTCCCACTCGTGCGCCGCCGGACGCACGACGTTCTCGGCGAACTCGTGCACCCAGTTCTTGAGCTGGATCTGCTCCTCGTTCAGGTCGAGCGAGTAATTCGAAACCGCTTCCGTTACTGCCACCATCGGGCGACCTCATGCGACGGCTGTGGGCTGCGCCATCTCCTCAACGGCGCGCAGGGGCCAAGCCATCTTGCCAGATGATAGCGACGCATCAAGCCTTCGCGTAACCCCCGTTTGGGGGACCCGTCAAGCGCACCTGGCATACGCGCAGGGATCCAACGATATATCCCCGCCGCACCGACGGGCGGCCGGATCCGGCTGCCCGACTCCGTGAGATGGCCTGCCTCGACGCCCCGCTGCCGGGCTCCCCCGGCCCGCCTCACCCCGTCGCCGCGATGAAGTCGACGACCACCTTCGCCAGCTCCGCGCCGCGATCCTCCTGCAGGAAGTGACCGCCGCCATGGATCGTCGTGTGCGGCTGCCCCTTCGTCCCCGGCACCAGCGACTGGAACGCCCGGTCGGCGTTCCGGGTGATCGGGTCTTCGTCGCTGAACGCCGTCAGGAACGGCTTCTCCCATCGACGAAGCACCTCCCACGCCCGCCGGTTCGCATCCGATGCCGGGTCGTCCGGCCGCGTCGGCACCAGCGCCGGGAACTGCCGCGCCCCCGCCTTGTACCGATCGTCCGGGAACGGCGCATCGTAGGCCGCCACGACCTCCGCCGGAAGTTCGGTCTTGCACCCGCCCCGCACGATGTTCCCGATCGGCAGCTCGGGCGCCTTCTGCGAGAACTCCTGCCAGCGGAGGAACGCATCGCCCGGCGGGTTGTCGCCCGTCGGCAGGAACGTGTTCGCGGCGACGATGCGCGCGAACCGCTCGGGGTGCTCGGCCGCGATGCGCAGTCCGATGAGCCCGCCCCAGTCCTGGCACACCAGCGTGATGCCCCGCAGGTCGAGCTGTTCGACCAGCGACGCCGTCCAGTGGACGTGCGCCTGGTACGTGTAGTCGTCGCGACTCACCGGCTTGTCACTGCGGCCGAAGCCGATCAGGTCCGGTGCCACGGCGCGCAGCCCGGCCGCGACGATGATCGGAATCATCTTGCGGTACAGGTAGCACCACGAGGGCTCGCCGTGCAGCAGCAGCACCGGCTGGCCGTCGCGCGGCCCCTCGTCGACGTAGTGCATCCGCAGTCCGTCGCCGACGTCCACGTAGTGCGGCGCGAAGTCGTAATCCGGCAGGTTCACGAATCGATCGTCGGGCGTGCGCAGCGCTTCCATCATTCCTCCTCGTGCGATCGACGGCGGCTCCGCTCGGCAACGCCGGCGCGCCCCGCATGGCGGCGACCATAGCACGTCCCGCACGCAACGCGCACGGCCGGCCGGCTTGAACGCGGCTCCCATGCCTGACAAGATGCGGCATGAGCTATGTCGAGCGCACGATCCGCATCGACGC
>CAYJMJ010000012.1:4466-39285 GCA_964371095.1 uncultured Dehalococcoidia bacterium
GATGGCGCCGGATCGATGGTCACGCTCTCGATACGAACGCGCGGGGTGCTCGCGGCGCTCTTCTCGCCACTCATCGTTGCGGCCGCGCGGCGCAACATGGATCTCGAGGCAGCTGGACTGCAGCACCGCAGCGACGAGCGCGCCCGATCGTGACGGCGGCTCCGGCGCGCGCCGCAGACCCTCGGCCGTTCCCCCGCACCCCGGCGCTCGACGGACTCCGCGCCGCCGCCGTCTTCGCCGTCATGCTCTATCACCTGAAGACCAAGGAGTGGTTCTCCGGCGGTTTCATGGGCGTCGACGTCTTCTTCGTGCTGAGCGGCTTTCTCATCACCCGCCTACTGCTCGACGAGTGGCATGCGACCGGCGGCATCTCGCTGCCGCGATTCTACGCCCGCCGCGCGCTGCGCCTCCTCCCGGCCGCGATGCTGTTCTTCCTCGCCTACGTCGTCTTCTTCGACGCGATGTCGCTCGCCGACATCCGGCGCGTGTCGCTGACGCTCCCGATCAAGGACGTCGCGTTCAGCATGGTCTACATCCTCAACTGGGTCGCCGCCGCGCACGAGCCGCTCTCGCCGGCGTTCAGCCACGTCTGGTCGCTCTCGGTCGAGGAGCAGTTCTACATCGTCTGGCCGGTCACGCTGTGGCTGCTGCTCCGCTCCGGCGCGCGCCCGGCCACGATGCTCGGTCTCGCGCTCGCCGGCGCCGCCATCTCCGCCGCGCTGCCGTTCATCTTTCCCGACGCCTCATGGCAGCGCTGGTACTACGGGACGGACTTCCGCGCGAACCCGCTGCTCCTGGGCGTCGCGCTCGCGCTGCTCAGCGCCTACGCGCCGCGCACGGCCGACGCGGTGCGCACGCCGGCCTTCCGGCTCGCGGCGCTGGCCGGCGCGGCGTACCTGGTCGCCGTCCTCTTCCTGCCGGACGGCCATGTCCGGTGGACGTTCACGTACGGCCACCAGCTCGTCGCGCTCTCGTCGCTCGCCGTCGTGGCGGCCGGTGCGTTCGACGGCCTCGGCGTGGCGAGGATCCTGCTCGACAACCCGATCGCCGTCTACCTCGGCCGGCGATCGTACGCGATCTATCTCTGGAACCTGCCGATCGCCTACTGGCTGAACGACCTGTCGACGTGGCAGCAGGCGGCCCTCGCCGTGCCCCTCACCGTGGCCGCCGCCGAGGCTTCCTACCGCCTCATCGAGCGCCCGGCCCTGCGCCGCCAGGCATCCTTCCGAACGGTGCAGGAGGCCACCCCGCAGCCGTGATGCTGCGGCCCGACGTCGGGCCACGAGTTCAGACGGGGAGCCGGCCTACGCGCTCAGGCTGAACGGCGGATACTCGTCGCGGAGCAGGAGGAGGTACGCCTGCAACCGCAGCGACCAGCGCTGGACGCCCACCCCGAACCGCCACAGCCCCTCGGGGTAGTGCCCCGTGAAGAGGATCGCGAACCAGCCGATAACGGCCCCCACGAACCCGGCGATCCCGACGAACGCGAAGACGATGAGCTGCGGGATCGCGAGGATGAGCCTGAAGCCGACCGTCCAGCGATTGCGCGTCTCCGGGTAGTCGAGCTGAAACTCGACGGGATACACATCGTCGCCGAACGGCGGGTACTCGTCGCGCAGCAGCGCCATGTAAGCGATGGCACGAGCGCGCCAGCGCATGTACATGTGGCCGAGGTCCCACAAGCCGCGCGGAAACGTGCCCGTGAACAGGATCGCGAACCAAGCGATGACCGAAACGATCGCCGCGACGCCGCCGAGCACGCCCGTGCTGTTGTTCATCCCCCACCCGACGCCCGGCCCGCCCACGAGCAGCATGTGCGGTATCGCCAGGATGAACCGGACCGCCGTCGTCAGCCGGTTGCGCGGCCCCTCCGGCGGCGTCACATCGAAGGCCAGCGGGTACGTCTCCATCGGCGACATGCTAGCTCACGTCATTGAACCAGCGCATACCCCTTCACCCCTTCCACCAGGCACAATCCCCGCGCGTGCAGAACGCGTGCCGAGCAGCAGCGCCATACTTCCACCGAAGGCAACTACCCGGCGCATCGCCGCAAGTGACGCCTTGAATACACATCTCGCGGTATTACGTCAGGTGAAGCGTCACGGCTACGCTGGAGACGCGGCGGCACGCTGTAGGACGATCACCGGCACGATGCCGACCTGCGTCTCGATATGTTCGTCGCTCCACCTACGGCTTAACGTTGGGGCGCGGGAAGCCCCTAATGTGGGAGGTACACGGCATGGGCACGCACAACTGGAAGATCCTTTTCGCCCTGGGTGTCGCCTGTATCGCCGTGGCCGCGGCGGTAGGCACGAGGCCACCAGGCAGCAGCGCACAGACCGCCGGCACGCCGACGAGCACGGTGACGAGCAGCGCGACCCCCGTCGCCGCGACCAGCACATCCGTCGCCCCCACAAACACGCCCGCCGCGAGTGCTACGGCGGCGACCACGCCTCTACCAAGGAGTACGACGCCAGTCGCGCCGGAGGCCAACACGCCGGAAGCGGGGGCACCGTCACTCATCGCCCCCGCCCCTGCGCTCCCGGGCACGGGCACGGGAACGTCCGGCGGAACGGCGTGGATGCGCTGGATCACTGTTGCGCTCGCCGCAGTGGGCGTGGCCGCGATCGGTGCTTCGCTCATTGCGAGACGGCGGGTCTGATCGCCAAACGAACCTCTCATTGCTGCGATAACCAAATGGGCTTGGAGCCGCGTTGGGCGCGAAAGGCACGCCGAGCCGATCAGCTCTCCGGCGCTAACCCGAAGTGCCGCTCGATGTGTGCGCACGTTTCCGCCAGCGGAATCTGCCCGTCCACCTCGATTACCGTCAGCCCGAGCTCGGACGCCTTCTTCTCGATGTGTGCCGCGAGCAGCTCGTTTCGCTTGATGAGGTTGCCGAGCGCGCGATCCGGGTCGCTCGTCTGCCCCAGAAAAGCGATCCGCCGCATGGTGCGGCTGCGATGCGACGATCCGACGAACGCCGGAGTGGGCACCAGCCAGGCCGCCTGGCGCGCCGTCGTCAGGACGGGAGCCACGCACTCGGGGAAGAAGGCGTTTCCTTCGGCGATGATGCGGGGCTGCTTCGGCATCGCCAGCAGGTCCTCGAGCACCATCGAGAACCGCTCGGTCCAGCTCTGGATCATCGTTGCCGCCATGATTTCGGGAGAGCGGAGCAGCCATCGCTCGTCCATCGTCATCGCAATGAACGCCGCGAGCGCCGGATGTTCGTCCGCCTTCACGCGGGCGGTGTGGTCGGACGACGTGCGGTCGAAGTGATACGTCTGAAGCCCGTACTTCTCCGCGAGGCGATCGCAGATGGACGTCTTCCCGGCGACGGGCGCGCCTCCCAACCACAGGACGTGGGATAGCTGATCTCTCAGGGAAGCAGGAAGCATCAGTCGGTCACAACTGAGAAGGCCCCTCAACACCCGGTATGGCGTTTCGGAGCCCCTCCCAGATTTAACACGGTGGTAGCGCATGCGGGATTCGAACCCGCGATCTCCGCCTTGAGAGGGCGGTGTCCTGGGCCGCTAGACGAATGCGCCAATTGGCTGGGGATGGAGGATTCGAACCCCCACATACGGATCCAGAATCCGCTGTCCTACCATTAGACGAATCCCCAAATCGCCCCGAAGTCTAGCATGGCCGTTCGAGGCCGGACAACCGGCCGAACCCCTACAACAGCTTCGCCGCGGCCGCGCGCAGCCGCTCCATGCAGCGCTCCCGGCCGAGGATCACCATGCTCTCGAACAACGGCGGCGTCACGCGCCGCCCCGTCACCGCCACCCGCACCAGCGAGAACAGATCGCCCGCCTTGACGCCCAGTTCCCCGGCCAGCGAGCGCATCGCCGCCTCGATCTCCTCGTGCGACCATGACGCCGCGCCGTCGAGCGTCCGCACCACCGCATCGAGCGCCGCCGCGGCGTCGGCAGGCCTGTTGGCGAACGCCTTGCCGAGCAATTCGTCGCTCCCGTAGTGCAGCTCATCGGTGAAGAAGAAGTCGCAGTAGTCCGCCGCCTCCGACAGCAGCTTGACGCGCTCGCGGATCAGCGGCGTCACCCGCGCGACGATGTCGCGATCGATCGGCCGCTCGATGCGCGCCGGCAGGTCCTCCTCGAGCCGCTCGGCGAAGATGCCCGCCAGCTCGTCCTCCGGCATCTCGCGGATGTACATGCCGTTCATCCACGTCAGCTTGTCCAGGTTGAAAATCGCCGGGTTCTTCACGACGCGCTCCAGCGCGAAATGTTCGACGAACTGCTCCCGCGAGATGATCTCCGTCTTGTCGTCGAGAGACCAGCCCAGCAGGCCGAGGAAGTTGAACATCGCATCGGGCAGAAAGCCCTGGTCGCGGTACTCGAACACGCTGGTCGCGCCGTGGCGCTTGCTCAGCTTCGAGCCGTCCGGGCCGAGGATCAGCGGCAGGTGCGCCAGCACCGGCGGGTCGTAGCCGAGCGCGCCATACACGAGCAGGTGCCGCGGCGCCGACGAGATCCACTCGCTCCCTCGCAGCACGTGCGTGATCCGCATCGCCTCGTCGTCGACGATGTACGCCAGGTGGTACGTCGGGAATCCGTCCGACTTGAGCAACACGAAGTCGTCGAGCGTCGCCAGGTCGAACGTCGAGTGGCCGAAGATCGCGTCGTGCACCGTGATCTCGCCTTCGAGCGGCGTCATGAACCGGACGACGCAGCCGCGGCCCTCCGCCTCGGCCTCTCGCCGCGCCTCGGCCTGCCCCTCGGCGAGACGGCAGCGGCGATCGTACTTCGGCGGCTGCTTGTTGCGCGCCTGCTCCGCGCGCACCGCATCGAGCCGCTTCGATGAGCACCAGCACTCGTACGCGTCGCCCTGCGCGAGCAGGCGATCGGCCGCGGCACGGTAGCTCTGCACGCGCTCCGACTGCGTGTACGGCCCGTACGGCCCGCCGATGTCCGGCCCCTCGTCCCAGTCGAGGCCGAGCCATCGCAGGCTCTCGAGGATCTTCGGCACCGCCTCCGGATCGAGCCGCGTCCGGTCCGTGTCCTCGATGCGGACGATGAACTGGCCGCCCGCGTGCCGCGCCAGCAGGTAATCGAACAGCGCCGTCCGTATGTTCCCGATGTGCGGCACGCCGGTCGGGCTCGGCGCGTACCGCGTGCGAATGGTCATGGCCGGAGTCTAGCGCAGGGGGCAGCTCTCAGCTATCAGCGGTCAGCTTACAGCGCGAGGCCCGGGCGTCTGCGCCTCTTGCATCGCACCCGTGAGTTGGCCGGTCTCCGACCAACGCCTGTGCTCGCTCCCGCACGTCGAAGCCCCGCTCGCGCCGTTGACAGCTGACAGCTATCAGCTGAGAGCTGCTACCGACAGCTACCCCAACCCGTGCAGCCGCTTCACTTCGGCGAGCATCTCCTCAAACCGAGGCGGGTCCGGCACGTCGCGCGCGCCGAGGGGATCGGGCGTCGGTGCGAGGCCCAGCAGCAGCTCGATCGTGCGGCGCACGCACCACGGCAACGCGACGAGGTCGTAGCCACCCTCGAGCGCGGCGACGACGCGCCCGCCGCACAGTTCGTCGGCCGCCGACTTGATCGTCGAAACGAGCGCGCCGTAGCCGTCGACGCTCAGCCGCTGGCCGGCGATCTCCTCGGCGAAGTGCGCGTCGAAGCCAGCCGAGACGAGGATCAGCTCCGGACGGTACCGCCGCAGTGCCGGCACGACGATCTCCTCGAAGGCGCGCCCGTACGGGCCGTCGCCGGACCGATGAGGCATCGGAATGTTGATGTTGTAGCCGCGCCCCGCCCCACTGCCCGTCTCGGTGGCGGCGCCCGTGCCCGGATAGAACGGGTACTCGTGCGTCGAGACGTAGAGCACGCCGGGTTCGGCGTAGAACGCGTCCTGTGTGCCGTTGCCGTGGTGCACGTCGAAATCGACGATCGCCACCCGCTCGATGCCGTGCCGCTTGCGCGCGTACGCGGCCGCCACGGCGATGTGGTTCAGCAGGCAGAAGCCCATCGCATTCGCCGCGGACGCGTGATGCCCCGGCGGCCGCACCAGGCAGAACGCCGACCCAGTCGTGCCGGCCACCACGGCATCGACCGCCGCGAGCGTACCGCCCACGACCCGGACCGCGACGTCGAACGAGCGGGGCGTGATGAGCGTGTCCGGATCCGCCCAGCCACCTCCCTCGTCGGCCACGCGATGCAGCGCGGCCACGTAGCGTGCGTCGTGCACCAGCGCCAACTCGTCGTCGCTGGCGTCGCGCGCGTCGATGCGCGACAGCCGCGCCAGCAGCCCTGATTCTTCGAGCAGCGCCAGCGTCGCGCGCATCCGGTCGGCGTTCTCCGGATGCTCGCCCGTGTCGTGTTCGAGGAAGATCGGGTCGTAGACGAAGCCGACGCTCATGCGCCGAAGCGTACACTGTCATCGCGGCACTGTGCACTGGGGGCGGGGACTACGAACTACTCACTACGAACTACGAACGGCGCAGCCACGTACGTCATCGGCACCGCCGGACACGTCGACCACGGCAAGTCGCTGCTGGTCGAAGCCCTCACCGGCATCGACCCGGACCGCCTGCGCGAGGAGAAGGCGCGCGGCATGACGATCGATCTCGGCTTCGCCTGGCTGACGCTGCCGAGCGGCCGCAGCGTCAGCATCGTCGACGTGCCGGGCCACGAGCGCTTCATCAAGAACATGCTGGCGGGCGCGGGCGGCGTCGACCTGGCGCTGCTCGTCGTCGCGGCCGATGACGGCGTCATGCCGCAGACCCGGGAGCACCTCGCCATCCTCGACCTGCTCGACGTGCGGCGCGGCGTCGTTGCGCTCACGAAATGCGATCTCGTCGACAACGATTGGCTGCAGATCGTTGCGTCGGACATCGAGGACACGCTCGCCGGGACGACGCTCGCCGGCTCGCCGATCGTGCCGTGCTCGTCCGTCACGCGCTCCGGCCTCGACGACCTCCTCCGCGCGCTCGACGCCGCGATCGACGAGCTGGCGCCGCGGCGCGACGTCGGCCGCCCCCGCCTGCCGATCGATCGCGTGTTCACGATCGACGGCTTCGGCACCGTCGTCACCGGCACGCTGGTCGACGGCGTCCTCTCCGTCGGCGACGAGATCGAGGTGATGCCTGGCGGGCTCCGCGGCCGCGTGCGGGGCCTTCAATCGCACCGCGACGCGGTCGATCAGGCGCTGCCGGGCACGCGCACCGCGGTCAACGTGACCGGCATACCGAAGGATCACCTGCGTCGCGGCCTCGTCCTCTCACGGCCCGGCGCACTTCGCGCCACGAACGTCATCGACGTGCGGCTGCGCGCCGTGGCCGGCACCGGGTCCGTGCTGCGGCACAACATGCCGGTCACGTTCCACTGCCACGCCGACGAGGTGAACGCGCAGGTCCGCCTGCTGGAGGACGACGAACTGCGACCCGGCGACGCCGCCTGGGCGCAGATCAAGTTCGAGCGTCCCGCCGTGGCTCTCCGGGGCGACCGCTTCGTGCTGCGCACACCGAACGACACCATCGCCGGGGGCGTCATCGCCGACGCCGCGCCGAAACGGCACCGGCGGCGCCATGCTCCGACGCTGGCAGCCCTGGAGTCGATGCTCTCGGACCGGCCCGAGGATCTGCTGCTTGATGCGGTAGCACGGCGACCGTTCTCGGATGCGGCCGCGCTCGCCTCCGACCTCGCGATGCCGATCGCGGCGGTCGCCGAGACGTTGCGCACGTTCGCGGAAGACGGAACGATTGTGAGGCTGGGCGCGCCCGGGGAAGGGCGCGTCGTGACCACTGCTCGCTGGAACGATCTCGCGCGCCGCACCGGGGAGGCCCTCGCCGCGTATCACCGCGAGCATTTGCTGCGCGCCGGTATGCCCCTCGAAGAGTTGCGCGCTCGCCTCGATCTGGATCGCGCGGCGTTCGCGGCACTCATCGATGCCGACCCGGCCGTCACGGTCGCCAACTCAACCGCCGCGCTCGCCGATTTCACGCCCCGGCCGGGTCCGGAACAGCAGGAGCGCGTCGACGCCTATTTGGCCGCCCTGCGTGCGCCCGGCGCCGGCACGCCGCCCCCTGGTCTCGACCCGGAGCTGCTCGCCTACGCCGTCGAATGCGGACTGGTGATCGATGCCGGCGACGGCGTGTACTTCGAGCGGGGCGCATTCGCAGCGATGGTCGACTCAGTGCGCGAACGTATCGCACGGGACGGCGCCCTGACGCTCGCGCAGGCGCGCGACCTCCTCGGCACGAGCCGCCGGCACGCGCAGGCCGCGCTGGAACAGATGGATCGGATGCGGATCACGCGCCGCGTCGGCGACGCACGCGTGCTGCGCTAGCGCCGTAGGGACAGGTCTTCAGACCTGTCCGCCCCTCGTCGCTGGAGCGACAAAGCGCGGACCAAGGACTCCGCGTTTCGGTGGAGACGTTCGATCCCGCTATTCGGCGGCCGCGGCTTCCGCCGTGACGGGCTTCGCCTGTCGGCCGGAGATCCTGCGCCACAGCCGCGGAATGTCGCCCTGCTGCCACGTGACGAGGAACATGCTCGCGATGAACACCGAGCTGTACGTTCCCGTCGTGACGCCGATGAGCAGCACGAGCAAGAAGTCGCGGATGCTGCCGCCGCCCAGCAGCAGCAGCGCCAGGATCGAGAAGATCAGCGTCAACGACGTGTTGAACGAGCGCCCCATGGTCTGCAGCAGGCTGTGGTTGACCGCCTCCGGGAAGCTGCGAATGACGCCCCGCCCGACGTTCTCGCGGATCCGGTCGAACACCACGATCGAGTCGTGCACGCTGAAGCCTACGACCGTCAGCAGTCCCGTGATGAAGAACGTGTTGACCTCGACGTCGAAGATCTTGCCCAGGATCGAAAACACGCCCACCACGAGCACCACGTCGTGCAGCAGCGCGACGATCGCCGAGACGCCGTAGCGCAGCGAGTTCGGAACGTTGCGGAACGACCACGTGATGTAGAGCGCAATCGCCAGCGATGCCCACAGCACGGCGATCGCCGCGTTTCGGCCGATCTGTTTCGACACGGCGGCCGACACCGACGAGAACTCCGTGAACTGCGTCGTCGGGTTGCCCTGCGTGTCGAGGAATCCCCCGTGCTGCTTGCTCAACTCCGTCTCGAGCGTCTCGCGCTCCGAGGGCAGCGCCGGTCCGACCGGCGGCGTCGTCGCCGAGCCTTCGATCTCGCTCGTCTGCACCAGGAACTGGTTCTGGCCCGTGCTCTGCACGCGCGCCTCGGAGTGACCGAGGTTCGAGATCAGGTTCTTGACCTGCTCCGTGCTCGTCTGCTCCGCGTACCGGAACGAGAACGTCGTGCCGCTCGTGAACTCGATGCCCGGCCTCAGCCGCGGCGGAATCATCAGGGAGATCACACCCGGGACCACGAGGAGGAACGAGAACAGGTAGAACCAGTTGCGCTTCGAAACCAGGTCAAGCATTCTCCGCGCCCTCCATGCCCGCCACGCCGCGCGTCGATATCGGCGTGTCGGCTTCCGGCTTGTGGTCGGTCCACAGCCAGAGCGGCCGCGCGAGCGGCGTGCCCATCGCCAGCCGCAGGAACGTGCGCGTGACCGTGATCGCCGAGAACAGGCTGATGATCACGCCGATGGCCAGCGTGAGCGCGAACCCCTTGATCAGGCTCGACCCGAACGCATTGCCCATCCAGTACAGAATGCCGCACGTGATCAGCGTCGACGTGTTGCTGTCGCGGATCGACGACCACGCGCGCGAGAAGCCCGCCTCGACCGCCGGGAGCAGGCTGCGGCCATTCCGCAGTTCCTCCTTCGATCGCTCGAAGATCAGGATGTTCGCGTCGACCGCCATGCCCACGGACAGCACGAACGCCGCGATGCCCGCCAGCGTGAGCGTCACGGGTCCCGATCCCGGAATGCCGATCTTGAAGATCGCCAGCACCACCGCCGTGTACACGACCAGCGCCAGGCTCGCGATGAGGCCCGGCAGCCGGTAGTAGAGCACCATGAAGGCCATGATCAGCAGCATGGCCACCAGACCGGCCTGCACCGAGTGGAGCACCGCCTGGTCGCCCAGCGTCGCGTCGACGTCCTGCTGCTGGATGACCTTGAGCGGTATCGGGAACGCACCGTTGTTGAGGAACGTGCGCAACCTCTGCGCGTCGGCGAGCGAGAGCCCCGTCGTCTGACCTGTGTCGGTGATCTGCGCCCGGATGTACGGCGCCAGCACCGCCCCGTCCTCCCCGCGGATCGGCTCACCGTCCAGGAACGTCGCGAGCGGCATGCCGATCATTCTCTCAGAGAGCGATCCGAACACCTTCTGGCCGTCGTTCGTCATGTTGAAGGTCAGGACCGGAGCGCCGATCGGATCGAACTGCACCTGGGCGTTCGACTTCAGGTAGCTGCCCGTCATGATCGTCGGAACGCCGTCGAGGTCGCCCTTCGCCGGCGTCCACACGATGTTGTCCGGCGGCACGCTCCCCGGCGTCACGTACGAGGGCTTCACCCGAATGACGTTGCCGCTCGCGTCCCTGGCAGGCTGCCGGTCCTGCCCGATGCCGGTTCCGGTCGCCACCATGCCGTCGGCGTCGACGTCCGGCTCGCACGTACCCGGCTTGTAATAGATCGAGGCCCCATTCGAGACCACGGCGACGGACGGCAGCGCACCCGAAGTGCTGGCACTCTGGCCGCCCTGCTGCAACCCCTCGCAGAACATCAGCACGGCCGGCCGCGTGACGTCCTTCGCCGTCTCTTTGCTGACGCCCGGCAATTCGACCACCAGGCGGTCCGTGCCCGAGCGCTGCACCTGCGACTCGGAGACGCCGAACGGGTTGATGCGCTTCTCGACGATCTCCTTGGCCGCGTTCAGCCCCTGGTTCACCTCGTCAGTGGTCACCGCGAGCCCCGTCACGTCGGCCTGCAGCACGATGCGCGAGCCGCCCTGCAGGTCCAGGCCGAGCGTCATCCCGCGGCAGTCGGCCGCCGGATTCGACTCGTTCGCGCCGCTCGAATGGCAGGGCAGCTTGAGCGGGCCGAGCTTGCCCGGCACGCCGCCACCCGAGGGCCACGGGATCGCCGATGGCAGGTACCGGTCGGGCTCGTCCGGCCAGACGGCGTAGATCGACAGACCCGCAATGACGAAGACCAACAGGACGAAGAGACGGTTCCACCACCTGCGCATCAGCTGCTTCCCTCTCCTCCGTCCTTCGCCAGTGTCCGCGAGTATACCGTCTGGCCCTTGGCCACGCGCTGGGCCACGGCCGTGGTCAGCGCACTCATGACGACCCCGTTCCCAAAATCGATGACCAGTTGCACCGGCCCCGATTCCGGGATGATCACTTCCTTCACCGTCCCCAGGAATCCGGATGTCGTCAGCACCTCGTCCCCGACCTGCAGATCCCGGACGTCCTTCTGCTGCCGCCGCTGCTCCTGCTGCTGCGGCCGCAGGACGATGAGATAGAACGCGATGACGACGCCGATGATAGCGAGAAAGCCAATCTCGGCCGCGTTCATCGCCTCTCTGTTCCTTCCCGCGCCAGCGCCCCGACAAAGGCGAGCGCCTCGTCCCGGTTGTGCACTTCCCCGGCCGCTTGTGCCTCCCTCAGCGCCTCGAGGAGCCGGCCGACCGCGGGGCCTTCCGGTATTCCAAGAATGGACATTATGTCGTGTCCAGAGAGGAGCCGGGGCGGATGCACTATACCTTCCTCCTCCATTGAACGCACGAGAAGGCTGTTCATATACGCCACCTGCCTTGACCAACCTTCGCGCGTCATCGAAGGTCCGCGCGCGGCCGCCGCATCGGCGAGCGCCAGGAGCAACACGGCCGTCGCAGCGTCGGCCAGATCGCGGTAGAAACGATAGAGTGCGCGCCGCGTCGGCGCCTCGCCGAGCTGCGCGAGCTGCACCGGCCGCAGGTGCTCGGCGACGAGCCGCTCCACGAACGCCACCTCGCGTCCCGAGAACCGCAACCGCCGCAAGATCCCGGCCGCCATGACGGCCCCAACGTCGCCGTGGCCGAAGAACCGCACGCGGCCGTCCCCCTCGACCGAGCGCGTGCGCGGCTTGCCGGCGTCGTGCAGCAGCGCGGCGAGCTTGAGCAGCGCGCGGCGGCTGCGCCCCTCGCTCATCTCCTCGTCGAGGTAGGCGCGCAGGTCGTTGGCGCACCAGCCGAACGCGCTCCACAGCTCGCCCGCCAGCCAGCCGCTGTGCTCGTCGCCGAGCATCACGTCCATCGACTCGACGGTGCGGAGGTTGTGTTCGAAGACGCCGTACGCGTGGAACTGCTCCGGCTGCGTGATGCCCCGCCCCTCCGCCAGCTCGGGCAGCAACGCGTCGAGCAGCCCGGCATCATCGAGCAGCCGCAGCGCCGGATACGCCGCATCCAGCTCGAAGATGCGCGCCAGCTCGTCGCGGCGTCGCTCGCCGGCCGCGCCGTTCACCGATACGGCCCGCGCCCGAATCGCCGCCATCGTCGCCGGCTCGATCGCGAATCCCAGCTCGGCGGCGATACGCACCGCACGCAGCAGCCGCAGCGGATCGGCGTCGAGCACGCCAGCGCCGTTCATGCGCACGATGCGCGCGTCCAGATCGGCGAGGCCTCCGCACGCGTCGAGCACCGTCCGCTCGCCGAGCGGCACGGCCAGCGCGTCGATCGTGAAGTCGCGCCGCCGCGCGTCTTCCTCGACCGTGCCCTGTAGCCGCGCGACATCGATGTACGCGGCCGCACCGCCCGCGGGCAGGACGAGTCGCGCGACAGCGTTCTCGTCGTCGAGCAGGACGAAATGCGCGCCGAGCGCGGCAGCCGCCTCGCGCGCCCACGCCAGCGCGTCGCCCGCGATCGCTACGTCGACATCGCGCGTCGTGCGCCCGAGCAGCACGTCGCGCACGGTCCCGCCGACGACGTACGCCTCGCGTCCTCCCGCGAGGGCGCGCAGGCGGAGGATCAGAGCATCGATTTGAGGTGGTGGCGTGAACCTGCGCATGTCAGGACGGTGCTGCGGGCCGCCGGGGCGACCGCCCCGTCGCGCTGCGAAGGACGCGGCGTTCAGACGCCGACGTCGCCGGCAACGCCGCCGACTCTGGCCGACGACGAGCATCGCTTGGAGTTCGCACGGCACCTGTGGCATGGTCCGGGATCATCGAGCACGCTGATGCCTGCAGCAGCCGATCCAGTGTCGAAAGAAGTGAAATCTCCACTTAATGTCGTCTATCGCTCAGGACATTGCCATCGACGCCGCGAATCAGCGGCGAGCATGTCAGAGGACCACGCGGTCACCCGGCGACGGGCATCAGGCCAGGCTCACCTCGGCCTCTTCGGGCTCTTCGCCGTCGTCGACGGAACGCCGCACGGGGATCAGCTCGTCAGCGCTCTTCAGGTAATCGATGTAGAGGATGCCGTTGATGTGGTCGATCTCGTGTTCGAGCGCCTGCGCGAGCAACGTATCCGCCGCCTTCAGTCGGATCTCCTTGCCGTCGCGATCGAGCGCCTTCACGGTGACCTGGCGCGAGCGCGTGATCTCCGCCTGGTACCCCGGCACCGAGAGACAGCCTTCCATCACTTGCCGCTCTCCCGAGGCCTTGACCACCTCGGGGTTGATCAGTGCCATCAGCCCGTCGTCCGGCGTCTCGATTACGACGACCCGGAGCGACACGCCAACCTGCGGCGCGGCGAGGCCCACGCCCGGCGCGGCGTGCATCGTATCGATCATGTCGTCGATCAGCTTCTGAATCGACGCATCGACCTTCTTGACCTTCTTCGCCTTCTCGCGGAGGACGGGGTCGCCGGCAATGCGGATCGGCAGGATGCCCATGCGACCAGCTTATCAAGGAACGAAATCGCTCGTACAGCGGGCCGCTCAGACCGAGGCGGCCTCGAACCGGTCGCAGAGCCGCCTCAGCTGCCAGAGGTGCGCCAGGTCGTGCTCGTTCATCTCCCGCGCCACCTGCGTGATCGTCAGCGGGCCGAGGTACGGATGGACGCCGCGCCGTTCCCAGTCCGCCTCGTCGAGCGACCACAGCAGGTACACGGCCTGCCGGCGTTGCACGGCGAATTCGTCCATCACGTCGAACACCGTATCGTCGCCTTCGGGCGGCGAAGGCTCGATGGAGTCCGCATCGAACGCGTCGATCTTCGGCTCGTCGAGCCGCACGATCCGCTCCAGCCAGCCCACGTAGCGACGCTCCATCTCCGACATGTGGACGACAAGCTCCCGGGCCGACCACTCGCCTTCGTCTGGCCGCTGCCCCAGCTCGTCATCGTCGACGTTCCAGAGCAACGACTCCATCGCGTGCGCCGTCTCGCGCAGCGCCTTCAGCAACCAGCTCTTCGCGTCGTACTCCGGCACCGGCCGCATGGCCGCACCTCCGTTCTCGCGATAGATCGCGATCCTACGCCGATCGGCGCGCGCCTTCAAGCACCCGCTGCGTTCTATCGAGCGATTCCCTCGGCTGTCGCGGAAATCCTGCCCCCGCTGGATCACTGCTCTCTGCTCTCTGCCTTCTGCTTTCTGACCTCTGCTCCCTGCGTTCGCCTCTCTGTTACGCTGAACCGCATGAACCTCGACGCCCTGCCGTACACGTCGTTCATCGTGCTGGTCGAGTTCTCGGTCGGCAGCCTGCTGGTCTGCCTGCTCGCGCAGTGGCGCGGCCGCGTCGCCGCCAGCTTCGTGAAGTTGTGCGCGGCGATGGCCGCCACTGGCGCCGCGGTAACCGTCGTGAACGCGTTCGCGCTGGACCCGCAGGCCATCATCGGCGGGTTCCGGCTCGATGAGGATTTGCTCCCGTGGGTCAGGATCGCGTCCGTCGTCTTCCTCGTCGCCACGCTCCCCTACAACTGGTTCGTGCTGCGCGAGAACCGCGAGCGGGCCCTGGTCACGGGAACCGCGGCCGCCGCCGTCGGCGTCGCGTTCGTCGCCGTCGTCTCCTACTACGTCAGCCTGCCGACGTGGGGCTACGCGGGCGCGCTGCTCAGCATCGGCGCCGGCACCGTCGCCGTTGGCGCGGTGGTGCTCGCGATGACGCTCGGACACTGGTACCTGGTAACGCCGAGGCTCCCGCGGGAGCCGCTCGCCGAGCTGACGCTGCTGCTCGTCGGGGCGGTCGTCCTGCAGACGCTCCTCCTCGTCGTGAACGTGCTCATCCCCGCGCGTGAGGCGCCCGCCGCGACGGCCTTCCTCGGCTCGACGACGCTGGGCGCCAACCCGGCGTTCTGGCTCCGCATCGCCATCGGCCTGCTGTTTCCGGCGGCGCTTGGTTACATGTCGTTCGCTTCCAGCCGCGGGTACCCGGCCAACGAGAACGCGATGATGTCGGCCACCGGGCTGCTCTACATCGCCGTCGGCGCAGTGCTCGTCGGCGAAGTCCTGGCACGGGGCCTGCTCTTTCTGACCGGCGTCCCCGTATAGTGAGCCGATGCGCACCCTCTATCTCGTCCGCCACGCCTCGCCAGTTCTCCAGCCGAACGTGCCCGCCGCGGAGTGGACGCTGTCCGAGCGCGGCATCGCCGAGGCCGAACAGCTCGCTGAACTCGCCCGACTGTGGGGCCTGCGCACCGTCTACACGAGCGCCGAGCCGAAGGCGAAGGCGACGGCGCTCGTCCTTGGCGAGAAGTGCGGCCTCGGAGCGGCGGTCGTGGACGGCCTCGAGGAGTTGCGATTCGACGAGTGGATCGGCAACGCCGACGCCTTCTCGGAAGCCGCCCGGGCGATCCTCGAACACTCGGAGGTGGCGTACCGCGGTGCCGAGCGCGCATCGGCCGCCGCCGCGCGGTTCGCCGCCGCGGTGCGCATCATCGAGCAGGGCGAGTTTCCCGCCGCAGTGGTCTCGCATGGCCGAGTGATGACGGCGTACCTTGCGGAGCTGCTCCAGATCGACGATCCGTTCGCCCTCTGGCGATCCATCCCGATGCCGGGCTGGGCAGTCCTCGACCTCGACGCGCCTCGCCTCGTCGCCGAGTTCCGCGGCCTCAACAGCTGAGTCGCGCATTCGAAGCGGCGCTCGTCCGCGCGACGCGAAGCGTGGGGCGGAGCCGCCTCGGCCGCGCGTCCGGCGGAGCCGGACCCCTGACGGGCGGCGACCCGCTGTCATGCTGCGCGAAGCGAAGCATCTTGTCCGGGCGAAACCCTTCGCCGTGCTCAGGGTGACGTGTTCATCGGCGCTCAACCGCCCAATCCGCCCGATTCGAGCAGAAACGCTGTCACACGCGTCAGCCCGGCGCGCTTCGCGGCCCGCCCAGCTTCAACGCACTCCGATTCTTGCGGGTCCCCGAAGCGCCCGTTATCCTTTCCCGGTTATGGACGTGAGCCACCTGGTCGAGCTTTCCGAGAACTCCGCGATCGAGGCCTTCGGCCCCGGCGACACCGTGCGCGTGAGCGCCAAGGTCGTCGAGGGCGAACGCGAGCGCACCCAGGTGTTCGAGGGCGTCGTCATCCGCCGCAACATGGGCGGCGCCGGCGCCAACTTCACGGTCCGCCGCATCGCTCACGGCGTGGGCGTCGAGCGCTCGTTCAACATCCACTCGCCGCGGCTCGAAAAGGTGCAGGTGATGCGCCAGGGCCGCGTCCGCCGCGCACGCCTGTACTACCTGCGCGGCCTCACCGGCAAGGCGGCACGCATCAAGGAGAAAGTGCGGACCTAGTCCGCGGCGACGGCGGGTATCATCCGGGAAGGCAGGCCGCCTTCCCTTTTTGTTGCCGTACGCGATGCGAGACAGATGCGCTACGCCGAAGTCGCCGTCAACTCGACGCTCCCCCACCGCCAGACGTTCAGCTACAGCATCCCCGGCGACATCGATGCCCGTCCCGGGCACGCCGCGTACGTGCCCTTCGGCCGACGGACCCTGCAGGGGATCATCGTCGAGGTGCACGATACGCCGGTCTTCTCCGAGCCGGAGAAGATACGCCCGATCCGCTCGCTCATCGGCGGCGCGCCGCTGCTCGACGAGGATCGCATCGCGCTCGCGAACTGGATCGCCGCGTACTACGTCGCCCCGATCTTCGATGCCGTCGCGCTGCTCCTGCCGCCGGGCTTCGAGCGCCGGCCGCTGACGTTGGTGCAGCCGCTCGTCGACCGCGCCGAGATCGCCGGCCTCGAACTGCCGCCGCGCCAGGCCGCGCTGCTCGAAGCGCTGTTCGCCGCACCGGCGCGCGATCTCGACGCGCTGCGCGCCCACCTCAAGCTCGCGCACATCGATGGCGCCCTCGCGCAGGTTGAAAGACGCGGCCTCGCGGTGCGCGAGTACAGCCTGGCCCGCCCGGCGATCGGGCCCAAGAGCGTCGAGGTCGCGCACCTCGCGCTGCCGCCCGCCGGCGCCCGGGCGCGCGTCGACGCCGCCGAGCCGCCGAAGGCATCGCGCCGCGGCGCCGTGCTGACACGCCTGCTCGAGAAGCGCCAGATTGCGATCGCGGATGCCGTGCGCCTCGCCGGCAGCCGCGCGAACCTCGACCGGCTCGTGCGCGCCGGCGCGGTCCGCAGCGATCGCGAAGGCAACAGCCTGGAGCTCGCGCTATCGCGAGACGAGGCCGCGGGCGAGATTCGCGCCATGACGCAAACGCGGCGCGCGGCACAGGCGCACGCGGCCGTCGCGCTGCTCGAAGAGCACGGCGAGCGCACGCTGCCCGAGCTGCGCGCGGCCGGCATCGACACGCAGACGGCGCGCTGGCTGGCGTCGATCGACGCCGTGACGCTGACCGAGCGCGCCGTCGAGCGCCATCCGCTCGAGCGCTTCGCCGTGGCGCGCCGCCCGCCCGCGACGCTCCTCCCGGCGCAGGCAGAGGCGGCGCGCGCCATCTGCGACGCGATCGCCGCGCGGCGGCACGAGGCATTCCTGCTCTTCGGCGTCACCGGCAGTGGCAAGACGGAGGTCTATCTCGAGGCGCTCGACGCGTGCGTCCGGTCCGGGCGTCGCGGCATCGTCATGGTCCCGGAGATAGCGCTCACGCCGCAGACCGTGCGCCGATTCCGCGAGCGCTTCGAGCGCGTCGCCGTGCTCCATAGCGGCCTCAGCGACGGCGAGATGTTCGACCAGTGGCACGGCATCGCCCGCGGCGAATACGACGTCGTGATCGGCTCCCGTTCGGCCGTCTTCGCGCCCCAGCCGGACCTCGGCTTGATCATCCTCGACGAGGAGCACGAGTGGACCTACAAGCAGCCCGATGCGCAGCCGCGCTACCACGCGCGCGACGCCGCCATCGAGCTGGCGCGCCGGAAGAACGCCACCGTCGTGCTCGGCAGCGCGACGCCCGACGTCGTCTCATACGATTTCGCCTCGCGCGGCGCCTACACGCTGCTCACGCTGCCCGAGCGCGTGCGCCCCGTCGCCGGCGCCGACGGCGCCGCGCGGCCCGAGACCTCGGCGGCAATGCCGCAGATCAGCGTCGTCGACCTGCGCGAGGAGCTGAAGGCGGGCAACGTCAGCATGTTCAGCGGGGCGCTCAAGGACGCCATCACGCGCACGCTGGCCGCCGAGGAGCAGGCGATCCTGTTCCTCAACCGCCGCGGCCTGGCGGGCCATGTGCAGTGCCGCGACTGCGGCTTCGTGCCGGCGTGCAGCAGTTGCGCCGTCGCGCTGACGTATCACAAGCAGTACGACCGCCTCGTCTGCCACCAGTGCAATCGCCACTGGCGCCTTCCCGTCACGTGCAGGCAATGCGGCAGCCCCCGCATCCGACTCCTCGGCCTCGGCGTCGAGAAGGTCGAGGCCGAAGCCGCGCGCGCCTTCCCGCACGCACGGCTGCTGCGATGGGACCGCGACGTCACGCGCGGCCGCCACGCCCACGAGCAGATCCTCGCCAGCTTCCTCGCCCACGATGCCGACATCCTCATCGGCACGCAGATGCTCGCCAAGGGGCTCGACATGCCGTCGGTCACGCTCGTCGGCGTCGTCAACGCCGACGTTGGCCTGCACCTGCCTGACTTCCGCAGCGGCGAGCGCACGTTCCAGCTGCTCACGCAGGTGGCTGGCCGCGCCGGCCGAGGTGAGCGCTCCGGCCGCGTCATCATCCAGACCTACACCCCCGACCACTACGCCATCGACGCCGCGGCGCGCTACGACTACGAGGGCTTCGCCGCAGCCGAGCTGGATGCGCGCCGACGGGCGGGCTACCCGCCGTTCGCCCGCCTCGTGCGCCTCACGCTGGCCCACCCGAATCCCCGCTTCGCCCGCGAGGACGCGATGCGCGTCCAGCGCGCCCTCGCCCACCGCCGCGCCGAGATCGGCAGCGACGTCGAGGTCCTCGGGCCGTCGCCGGCGTACGTGCCGCGCGTGCGCGGCCGCTGGCGCTGGCAGCTGCTGCTGCGCGGCCGCGACCCCGCCACGCTCGTCCGCGACTTCGTCCTTCCCCCGAACTGGGTGGTGGACGTCGATCCGGTGAGTTTGCTGTAGTCACGCCCGGAATTGAACGGCACGTAGGATTATGCGTACGATCGCACTGATGGATCGATCGTTCCGTATACCTCAAGTTGTCGGCGCGTTCGCGGTTCCTGCGGCGCTGGCGTTGATCATGCCCGTGTACGCAATGACGCTGGCACCGCCAGGCGGTGGCAACGTCCACCTACTTCGGGCTGTCGACGTCACCGCGAGAATCCTCGCACTCTACGAGGCCGGCGCGTTCGGTTGGTTCGTGCTTCGTCTTCGAATAGGGCACGACATAGCGGTGCATCTCGCGGTTACGGCGTTCATTGTGGGCGTAACCGTGACGCTCTTTTCGTTCGGTCACCGCACGGCCGGCGAAGTCATGCTCGTCGTAGGTATCAGCGGCCTCGCGGTGAGCTTGCCCGACGACCTCCGGTCCACCGGCATCGTCCTGCGACTCCCCACTCGCGGCACGCTGGTCTACTGGATCCTCACCATCGAGTTGCCGGCGTTGCTGGTCCTGGGCCTCGCCGCTCGCGACTACCTGCAGGGAAACAATACGGCGGCAGATGATTTCGGTACGGCGTGGTTCTTTTGCCTCACCTATTGGTTCGGGTACATCGGCTGGAGCGCGGTGCGCGCGCACTCCGCGGTGTGGGCCCTGTTCAGCGCCTGCTTCTTCGCCTTCTGGGGCTTCCCCACGATGATGTTCCTTGCCTCACTTGGTCCGATGTCGATGATCCCGATGGTCGCCGGATTCGGAGGAGCTGTCGCGTGCCTCCCATACCTCTGGGACAGCTCGCAGGACGGCGACGCCGCGGTCACTCCCCGGCGCGCAGCGTCCTGAGCACCGCTTCGAGGTCCGCGGCCAGCGGCGCATCGATCTCCATGCGCGCACCCGTCCGCGGGTGCGTGAACACGATGCGCACGGCGTGCAGGAACTGCCGCGCGACGAGCTTCGACGGCTTGCCGTACACGCGATCGCCGACGATCGGGTGGCCGATGGCGGCCAAGTGAACGCGGATCTGGTGCGTGCGCCCCGTCTTCGGCCGCACCTCGAGCAACGACGTGCCGGGCAGCCGCTCGACGAGCCGGTAGTGCGTGACCGATGCTCGGCCGTCTTCCAGCACCGTCATGCGCTGCCGGTTGCGCGGGTCGCGCGCGATCGGCGCGTCGATCACGCCCTCCGCCGGCGTCGGCGTCCCCTCCACCAGTGCGACGTACGTCTTCTCGACCGTGCGCTCCTTGAGTTGGCGCGCGATCGCGTTATGCGCTTCGTCGTTCTTCGCGATGAGGATCACGCCCGACGTATCGCGGTCGAGCCGGTGCACGATGCCCGGCCGCAGCACGCCGCCGATGCCGGAGAGATCGTGGCAGTGCGCCAGGATCGCGTTGACGAGCGTCGCGGTCGTGTGGCCGGGCGACGGATGAACGGTCATGCCGGGCGGCTTGTTCACGGCGACGAGGTCGCTGTCTTCGTAGACGACGTCGAGCGGGATCTCCTCGGCCGCGGCCGTGGCGTCAGTGGCGGGCGGCACGTCGACGCTCACCTGCTGCCCCGCATCGAGCCGCAGCGACGCCCGCGCCCGGTGCCCGGCGACCTCCACCTGGCCGCCCGCGATGAGCCGCTGCACGCGGGCGCGCGTCAGCGCCGGCACGCGCCGCACGACGAAGACGTCGAGCCGCTCGCCCGCCGCGTCGGCGACGAGTTCAATCCTGTGGACGGGCTGCGCTTCCGGCATCGGCGGGACGCTTCTGCTTTCTGGATTCGTCGACTTCCTGCAGCGCGAAGAACAGCAGCACCGCCGCGATACTCACCGAGATGCTTGCGTCCGCCACGTTGAACGTCGGAAAGCGCCCCACGTTGACGAAGTCCGTCACCTCGCCGACCCGCACCCTGTCGATCAGATTGCCGATGGCGCCGCCCAGCTGCATGCCGAGCGCGACGCGGATCAGTCCATGCTCCATCGGCGGATAGAGGTAATACAGGACGATGGCCAGCAGGCCCACGAGGCTTGTGCCGATCAGGAACGGCATGTGCCCCTGCAACATGCCGAACGCGGCCCCGTCGTTGACGACGTTGATGATCCGCATGTGGAAGAAGGACTTGTCCGGCCACTGCTCGCCGAGCGCGAGCTGCTGCCGCACGACCCACTTGGTCATCTGGTCCGCCGACACGACAAACATCGCGATCGCGAAGAACACGAGGTCGCGGCGCCAGCGGGCGCTGATGCCTCGTGCGGGTGTGGCGGTCGGAGAATCGGTCGCGAGTTCCGGGTCAATCACTGTCGATCAGCATATCACGGGGAACCGCGCCTTCCGGCGGCGCCACCGATGCCGGCGCCGCGCAGGCCGCGTTGTCGCCGGACGGGTGGCCGCGCTGTACATGTTAAACTGCTCGTCAACCACCTCGAAAATCCAAAGGAGACCGCTGTGGTGCAGCAAAAGGAGAGCGTCGTCACGCCCGAGCGCTTCAGCAAGGGCTACACGTACGCCGCGTACCTGGAGACCGTCGAAAAGAACCGCCCGCGCTTCGACGAGAACTACGCCGCGACCGCCGTCTCGCCCGAGGACGCCGAGACGCTGCGCGCGCTCGCGGCGATGCCGAACGGCCCCGCGAAGCTCCTCGTCATCGGCGAGGACTGGTGCCCGGACGTCTACCGCGGCCTGCCCGTGTTCGCCCGCATGGCCGAGGCGGCCGGGCTGGAGTTGCGCGTGTTCCCCCGGGACAGCAATAAGGACATCATGGAGGAGTTCCTCGCGAACGGGGAGTTCGAGTCCATCCCGGTCGCCGTTTTCTACACGAGGCACGTCGAATACATCGCCCACTTCGTCGAGCGCCCGCAACTCGCGCACCGCGAGATCCGCGAGATCCTCGCGCCCATGTACCGGCGCATGAACAAAGCCGACAAGACGCCCGAGGAGAGGGCAGCGGCGAAGCAGGAGACGATCGCCTTCCAGAACGGCCCGATCTGGGCCAACTGGCGCCAGGAGACGATCCGCGAGTGCATCGCCATGCTCCGCGACAAGCTGCGCTAGCCCGCGTACCTCCGACATGGCGTGACGCGAAGCGTGGGGCGTAGCCGCCCTCGGCTGCGCGTCCGGCGCGGCCGGACTGACGTGATCCGACGCCTCGTCTCAGGATGCCGGACGCGTGCGCCACAACGCCCACAAGAAGCTCTTGGTAGCTGCTCGCAGCCGCCAACGCCCGACGCGCTCGCCGCCCGTAGCCAGCGCCCTACGCCATTCGGTACTGGAGGCGCCCGAGCATCCGTCCCGTATCATGGGATCGCGGAGGCTCCGGCACCGCTGGAAGGCGCAGGCATCCATGGGGAGCTCGATCAAACTCGGGCGCGTCTTTGGCATCGAGATCGGCATCCACTGGAGCTGGATCTTCATCTTCGCCATTGTCACCTGGTCGTTCGCGACCAGCATCTTCGGCGAGTTCTACCCGGAGTGGACCGACGCCCAGCGCTGGATCGGCGGCGCCTTCGTCGCATTGATCTTCTTTCTGTCCGTGCTCGCGCACGAGTTGTCGCACGCCGTCGTTTCGAACCGAAACGGACTCCCGGTCAAGACGATCACGCTGTTCGTGTTCGGCGGCGTGGCGAATCTCACGAAGGAGCCGGAGTCGCCGGGCCTCGAGTTCCGCATCGCGATCGTCGGACCGGCGATGAGCCTCACGATCGGCGCGCTGTTCGCCGCCCTCTGGTTCGCCGTCCGCCCCTTGAACGACGGCATCGCCGGCATCTGCGCGAACCTCGCGGTGATCAATGCATCGCTGGCCATCTTCAACATGCTGCCCGGCTTCCCGCTCGACGGCGGCCGCGTCTTCCGCTCGATCGTCTGGCACCGCAACAAGAACCGGCTCCGCGCGACGCGCACCGCCGCTCGCGCCGGCGAGTGGATCGCTTACGGCATCATGGGCATCGGCGTGCTGTACACGGTCCTGGGCTCACCCGTCAACGGCATCTGGTTCCTGCTCATCGGCCTCTTCCTGCGCAGCGCGTCAGCGGCCAGCTACCAGCAGCTCGTCGTCGAGACGACACTCGCCGGCATCCCCGTCCGCGACGTGATGCAGACCGCCGTCGCCAGCGTGCCGCCCGATCTCAGCGTCGAGGAGCTGGTGCAGGAGCACGTCCTGCGGCGGAACGCACGCTGTTTCGCCGTCATCGCAGCGGGCGATTTCGCGGGGCTCGTTACCCTCAGCGACATCCGCAAGCTGCCGCGCGACCAGTGGCCGACCACGAGCGTGTATCGCGCCATGACGCCGGCCAGCCGCCTCCACTCCGTCGGGCCGGAGGAGAGCCTGGCAAAGGTGCTGCAGATGATGGCCATGTTCGACGTGAACCAGCTGCCCGTGATCTACGGGCGCGAGCTGGTCGGCATGCTGAATCGCGCCGACGTCTTGCGCTTCATCCAGGTCCGACAGGAAATAGGCGATCGCCCGTCCGACGGCATGGCGTAGCGTGCTGCGTTCGAAGTCGCGTTCGTCAGCGCGACGCGAAGCGTGTGGCGTAGCCGCCCTCGGCTGCGCGTCCGGCAAAGCCGGGCCGACGCTGTACGATGCTTCGTCCGGCGATCTCGGACGCGTGTGATACCACACCCACCGTACAGAAGGCAGCGCGCCGTGAGCGCGACGAGCGGCCGCGCTCACCATGTTCCGGCGTCACGTCACCCCCACGGCGTCCTGATGCCCTCGCGCTGGAACGCTTCGAGCAGCCGCGCCCGCAGGACGCCGGCAACTTCCCACTGGCGGCCCGGCTGCACCTTGCCGTTCACCTGCACCGCCACGCCGCCCATCATGTCGATGCTGTCGATGCGCAGATAACACGGCGGTGCCAGGATGAGGTCGCGGTACTGCGGATCGTCAGCCAGCGCCTGCCCCACCTCGTCGGCCACGCGCCGCACCTGCGACAGGTCGCTCGTCATCGCGACCGGAATCGTCACCCGTACGTGCGGCGTATCGCGCGCAAAGTTCGCCGATACGGATACGGAACTGTTCGGCACCGTGTAGAGGACGCCGTCGAAATCGCGGAGGAGCGTGCGCCGCAGCGTCACGTCCTCGACGATCCCGGTGACGCCTGCGACGGTCACCACGTCGCCGCGCGCGTACTGGTTCTCACTCAGGATGAAGAGGCCGTTGATCGCGTCCCGCACCAGCGTCTGCGCGCCCAGGCCGAGGGCGATGCCCGTGATGCTGACGCCCGCCAGCACGGCGCGGATGTCGAATCCGAACTCGGGCAGGATCGTAAACAGCGCGAACACGGCGAGGACCACGTCGGCCGAGTGAACGATAACGCCGCTCAACGTCTCGACACGCCGCTCGACCTCCTCGGCCGGCCGGCCCGCCATCTGCCGTGTGACCGCGGGCCGCAGCGCGTGCGGCGCCAGCCGCCGCGCCAGGAAGGCGCCCAGCAGCGTCAGCGCGAGCGTGCCGACGACCGCGGTTCCGTGGTCGCGGAACCAGTCCTCAACGTCACCGCGATCGAGGGCGAGCAGCAGCGGGTCGATCATGCTGCGCGGAAGTGTAAAGCTCGGGAACCGGCACGGAAAGCCGCGATCGCCGTTGTGCGCGCTCGTCCCCAGCAGCGTGCTGTAACATGTCCCTTTCCAGGCGCACTGCGACGGACGGATCGACGTCGGCGCAAGCGGAGGTGCGGCGTGACGGGCGAGCAGGGATCCAGAGCCTACAGCGAGATCCGCCGCGCCGACCGCGCGGTCCAGGACGACGCATGGATCGTCGCTGTGCTGCGCTCCACGCCGTTCGCGGCTCTGGCCACCACCAGCGACGGGCAGCCGTTCATCAACAACAATCTGTTCGCCTTCGACGAAGCAGCCAACGCCATCTACATGCACACGGCGGCGCTCGGCCGGACACGCTCGAACGTCGAGGCGGACGCACGCTGCTGCCTGAGCGTGAGCCAGATGGGCCGCCTTCTGCCGCACGAGACCGCGCTCGGTATGAGCGTCGAGTACGCCAGCGTCGTCCTGTTCGGCCGCGCGGCGGTGATCGAGGATGCCGCCGAGCGCGAGCGAGCGCTGCAGTGCCTCCTCGACAAGTACTTCCCGCACCTACGGCCGGGTGTGCATTACCGCGGGATCACACCGCAGGAACTGGACCTCACAACGGTGTACCGCATCGACGTCGAGCAGTGGAGCGGCAAGCGAAAGCAGGTCGAGCCGGACTTCCCCGGCGCCTTCCGCTTCGGCGAGCCAACCGCCGGGGCGCCCGGCTAACCGTCGAGCCGCGATCTGCCCGGCACCGCTTGATTACCAACTAAGCGCTTGCTAAATTAACGAATCGAGCCCGCACGATTCGATTTCGGCCCGTTCGGTACCACCTGGCCCCTGTTCACGACCGAGGCGCGACGATGCATCCATTCTCACCGGACGTCAAGAAGTGCCCGTATCCGTATTATGACAAGTGGCGCGACGAGAGCCCCGTCCTCTGGAACGACGACATGGCCGCCTGGCTCGTCCTCGGCCACAAGGAGGCGTCGTTCGTCCTCGACAACGACGAGGTCTTCTCCTCGACGAACAGCGTGTTCTCCCCGCAGGCCGAAGACGTTGAAGCCTTCCCGTCGATCATCAACATCGACGAGCCTCGCCACAAGCGCCTTCGCAATATCGCCGCCAAGGCCTTCACGCCGCGATCCCTCGACCGAGACTGGGCGCCGCGCATCAAGAAGATCGTCGATGAGCAGCTCGCCGGCATCGACCCCGGCACCTTCTACGTGATCCGCGACCTCGCCGTCCCGCTCCCGGTCCGCATGATCGCCGAGGTCATCGGCGTCGAGTCCGAGAAATACGAATGGTTCAAGTGGGCGTCCGACGAGGTCGCGATTGGCATCGGCCTGCCGGTGGAAGAGGAATCTCCGCGAGCGGCCGAGTTCTTCACGGCGCTGACACAGCTGCAGTCGTATTTCATCGAGCAGGCGAACGCGCGTCGCGCCGGCCCGCGCGACGACCTGCTGACCCGCCTCGTGCAGGCGGAGGTCGACGGCGAGCGCCTGACGGACGTTGAGCTGCAGGCGTTCCTCATCCTCCTGCTCATCGCCGGCAACGAGACCACGACGAACGCCATCGGCTGCGCCCTGCGCGTGCTCGCCGACGACCCGGCGATGATGCGCCGCATCCACGACGACCGCTCGCTCGTCCGGAACCTCATCGAGGAGTCGCTGCGCTTCGAGGCGCCGATTCAGGGCTTCTACCGCAAGGCGCGGCAGGACGTCGAGGTCGCCGGGCAGCAGATCAAGGCGGGCGATCCGCTGCTGGTGCTGTACGGCGCGGCCAATCGCGATCCCGGGTACGTCGAGTGCCCGGCCGCCTTCAACCTCGACGGCGCCCGCCGCGACCACCTGGCCTTCGGCAAGGGCGTGCACTACTGCCTCGGCGCGAACCTCGCCCGCATCGAGGTCGAGATCGCCGTCAATGCCGTGCTCGACAAGTTCGACACGCTGACGCCGCTCATCCTGCGCGAGGAAGACGTCGAGTACCGGCCGACGCCGTTCTTCCGCGGCCTGAGCGAGTATCCCTGCGCGTACACGCTCCCCGAGCGCGAGCGCCGCACCGAGTTCGCCTCGGCATACCGGTTCAACTGAGGGCTGCCATCGGGTGGATCGCCGGCGCTGGCGAGCGGTTCGCCCGGCCGGCCCGTAGAGTGAGCAGATGAGTGACAACAGCGTCGTCGCCGTCGCGAGCAAGGAGACACCGGGCATTCCGAAGCTTCCCCGCGCACAGGTGACGCTCGTCGCCGGGCTCGGCGTCGAGGGCGACTACCATGCCGGCGCGTTCGTCCGCCATCGGTCGCGCGCCGCGGCGACCCCCGACCTGCCCAACCGGCGCCAGGTGCACCTCATCCACGCCGAGCTGTTCGACGAGCTGGCGCCCCTCGGCATCAGCGTCGCCCCGGGCCAGATGGGCGAAAACATCACGACGCGCGGCCTCGCGCTCCTCGACCTCGCTCCCGGCGCGCTGCTTCACATTGGCGCGTCGGCGGTCGTCGAGGTCACCGGCGTGCGCAACCCATGCAACCAGCTGGACGTCGTCGACGAGCGCCTGTTGTCGCAGGTGGCGATCAAGTGCGATGACGGCAGCGTCATTCGCAAGGCCGGCGTCATGGGCGTCGTCATCGCCGGCGGCGTCGTTCGCCCCGGCGACGCCATCCGCGTCGAAACGCCCGCCGGTGCCCTCCCCGGCACCCTCCAGCCGATCTAGGCCGAAGAACCTGGAACAAGACCCCATGTCGCTGGAACGTCGCCTTGTTCTCGGTTCGCGTCCGTAGGTTCCAGGTTCTCAGTTCTAGGTTCTATCTCCTAGTCGATATTCGCCTTCCAGCCAAGCCACACCATAGCCGCGATCGCCGCCACGACGAGCAGCCCTGGAAACACCATCGCGTCGCCGAATGCCGCCCAGCGGTCGCTGGCCGATGCCGCGTCGGCGCTGACCGCCCGCCACGCCGCGTACCCGCACGCCGCCGCCACGCCGAGCGTGATCCCGACCGCACCGAGCGCGAGGTCGCTCGACCGGGCGCCCTGTTTCTCCGGCTTTGACATCCCTACCAATCTAGCATCGGCTTCCGGCGGGCGCATCGACTGACGAAGCGCGTATGATAGGCTTCGGCGCGGACGCATCGTCCGCATTGCAGGGAGGCAAAGATGACTGTTGCCCAGGCGGCCCAACCCGGTTCCTATCCGATCCGCTACGACGTGGCATACCCGGAGCACCTCTCACGCTGGCTGATCTTCGTCAAGTGGCTGCTCGCCGTACCCCACTTTCTCATCGTCTATTTCCTGACACTTGCGTTCGAGGTTGTCACGTTCATCGCGTTCTTCGCGATCCTCTTCACGAAGAAGTATCCGGACGGCCTGTTCAAGTTCGCTGTCGGCACCCGGCGATGGCAGGCGAACGTCAGCGCGTACGTCGGCCTTCTCCGTGACGAATACCCGCCGTTCTCGATGGACGCCGGCCAATACGCCGTCACGTACGACGTCGAATACCCGCAGGAGTTGAGCCGCTGGCTCATCTTCGTCAAGTGGCTGCTCGTTATTCCGCACATCGTGGTCATAGCGCTCCTCGGGATCGCGGTGCTCGTGCTCGGCGTGATCGCCTGGTTCGCAATCCTGTTCACCGGCCGGTTCCCGCGATCGCTGTTCGACTTCATCGTCGGTGTACAACGATGGAGTGAGCGCGCGAACGGCTACGTGCTGTTCTTCACCGACGCCTACCCGCCGTTCTCGCTCAAACCGTAGACGGAGCCGCGCTTGACCGTCGCCGCCGAGCAGCCGAGACCGCCGCACCCCGTCGCGTTCGACGTCGCGTACCCCGAGCGGCTGTCGCGCGTCACGACGATCTTCCGCCTGTTCATGGCGATCCCGCAGCTGATCGTCGTGTACCTGCTGCTCATTCCGCTGTTCCTGCTCACGTTCCTGGCGTGGTTCGCGATCCTCTTCACCGGCCGCTATCCGAAGGCATTCTTCGAGTTCACGTCGGGCGTGCTGCGCTGGCAGGCGAACCTCATGGCGTACGTCGCGCTCCTGCGCGATGAGTATCCGCCGTTCTCGTGGGAGCCGGGCGAGTACCCGCTGACGCTCGACATCCCCTACGCCGAGCGCCAATCGCGCTTCCGGCTCTTCATCCGGGCGATCGCCATCATGCCGAACTACCTCGTGTTCCAGTTCGTCAACTACGGATGGCTCTTCACGACGTTCCTCTCGTGGTGGATGATCCTCTTCACGGGCAAGTACCCCCGTGGCCTCTTCAAGTTCAGCGTCGGCGTGCTGCGATGGCAGCAGCGCCAGCTCGCCTACGTGTACCTGCTTCGAGACGAGTACCCGCCGTACAGCGTCAACGCCAACGCCCGCCCGGGCAACGAGGTCGTGTCCCTCGTCGTGGGCGTCCCGCTGTTCTTCCTGTTCGTCGCCTTGCAGTTCTTGCCCTTCATCGGCCTCTTGGGCACCGAGCGGGACGACGTGCGCGTGCAATCCTCGCTGGACGCCCGAACGCAGTTCCACCGCGAGGCGCCCACGGGCGTCGCCAACAGCACGCGGATCACGCTGCTCGATTACGTCGATAATACGTCGCTGCCCCGCGGCTCCACCGCCACACGGCATAGCGGCTACCGCGTCGTCGAGTTCACGGTGCGCGCCGAGAAGGACGGCGCCATGCCGGTGCTGTTCTCCCCGTATTTCTTCCGGCTTCACGACTGCGAAGGCGAGGGCTATTCTCCCGACGCTGCGTCGTCACGCGACAACGGCTTCCAGTTTGCGGTCTACTGGTTCAGTGGACACAGCCAGGGCGACGTGTACTTCCAGATACCCACCGGCGCGGAGCCCTGCGATCTCGTCTACCACGCCGGCCTCGGCGAGGTGCACTTCGACTTCACCGGTCCGTGATGCGTGGCCGGTTCGCTGGGACGAGGCAACGGTGCTCGGTATCCTGCTTCCATGCCCCCCGACCAGCGCACGCTCGACCAGCTCTCCCTCTCCCGCGATGAGTACGCTCGCATCGTCGATCTCCTCGACCGTGAGCCGAACGAGGTCGAGCTTGGCATGTTCGGCGCGCTCTGGTCGGAGCACTGCGGCTATAAGAACAGCCGCCCCCTCCTGAAGATGTTCCCGAGCGAAGGCGAGTTCGTCCTCACGAAGGTCGGCGAGGAGAACGCTGGCGTCGTCGACATCGGCGACGGGCTCGGAGTGGCGTTCAAGATCGAATCACACAATCACCCCTCGGCGATCGAGCCGTACGAAGGCGCCGCGACCGGCGTCGGTGGCATCATCCGCGACATTTTCGCGATGGGCGCACGCCCGATCGCGCTGCTCGACTCGCTTCGCTTCGGCCCCCTCCAGCCCGAGGACGGCACGCCGGCCGACGTCGCCGCGCGCAACCGCCACCTGTTCAACGGCGTCGTCGCCGGCATCGGCGGCTACGGCAACTGCATCGGCATCCCGACCGTCGGCGGCGAGGTGAGCTTCTCGCCGTCCTACTCTGGCAACCCGCTCGTCAACGCCATGTGCGTTGGCGTCGCGCGCATCGGCAAGCTGGTGCGGGCGCGCGCGGACGGCCCGGGCAACCTGCTGATGATCGTCGGCGCCGACACCGGCCGTGACGGCATCCACGGGGCGACATTCGCGAGCGTGCAGCTCGACGAGTCGTCCGAGGAGCGCCGCCCGGCCGTCCAGGTCGGCAACCCGTTCATGGAGAAGAAGCTGCTCGAGGCCTGCCTGGAGCTGACCGAGGAGCATCACGACTGGATCGTCGGGCTGCAGGACTGCGGCGCGGCGGGCCTGACGAGCGCGTCGGTCGAATGCGCGGCGAAGGCGGGCACCGGCATTATCATCGATGTCGCGAAAGTCCCGCGGCGCGAGGCCGGCATGACGCCGTACGAGGTGATGCTCAGCGAATCGCAGGAGCGCATGCTCGTCGTCGTCGCGCCGGAGCACGAGGCCGACGTGCGCGGCGTGTTCGAGCACTGGGAGCTGCACTGCGAGACGATCGGCGTCGTCACGGACGACGGCCTCGTGCGCATCCGCGACGGCGACCTCGAGGTCGCGCGCGTGCCGGCGAAGCTGCTGACCGACGCGCCGACGTACGTCCGCGATGGCGTCGAGTCGCCGGCGATCAAGCAGCTGCGCGAGTACGACGTCTCGAACATCCCGGACGTGTACGCCAGCGCGTACAACGGCTCCGAGCGCAAGACCATGACGAGCGACCTGCTGCTGCAACTCCTGGCGTCGCCGGAGATCGCGTCGAAGCGGCTCGTCTGGCGGCAGTACGACCACCAGGTCGGCACGAATACCGTCGTAGGGCCGGGCAGCGACGCCGCGGTGATCCGCATCAAGGGCACGAAGAAAGCCATCGCCATCTCGACCGATGGCAACGCCGCGTACACCTACCTCGACCCGTACATGGGCGGCGCGATCGCCGTCGCCGAGGCGGCGAGGAACGTCGCGTGCACGGGCGCGAAGCCGATCGCCATGACGAACTGCCTGAACTTCGGCAATCCGGAGAAGCCGGAGGTCTACTACCAGCTCAAGGAAGCAATCCGCGGCATGGCCGACGCCGCGCGCGCGCTCGGCATCCCGGTGATCAGCGGCAACGTCAGCCTCTACAACGAGACCAACGGCGAAGCGATCTGGCCGACGCCCGTCGTCGGCATGGTCGGTCTGCTCGACGACGCCACACGCGCCGTCCCGATGGCGTTTCGCGGCGAAGGCGACGCCATCCTCCTCGTCGGCGCGGAGCCGTCGCTCGACGGTCTCGCCGGGTCCGAGTACGTGCGCCTGTCGAGGGGCATGGTCGCCGGCAAGCCCCGGATCGATCTCGACGCGGAAGCTCGTCTGCAGCGCTTCCTTATCGATGCCGCGAACGCGGGCCTGCTCCGTTCGGCGCACGACGTTAGCGTGGGCGGCCTCGCCGTCGCGCTCGGCGAGTCGTGCATCGCTGGCGGCATGGGCGCGGAGTGTGACGCACAGGTCGAAGGCTCGGCGCTATTCGCCGAGACGCAGTCCGGCGCCGTCCTGTCGTCGCGTGCGTCCGATGTCGATGCGGTCGCGCGGCTCGCCTCCCAACACGGGATTGCCTGCCGCGGCATCGGCCGCATCGGCGGCGCGCACCTCCGCATCAACGCTATCGATCTGCCCGTCGATGCGCTCCGCGAAGCCTACGAGTCCGGCCTCCCCCACGCGCTCGAGGGCGTCACGGCGAACGTCTGACGCCCGGCCCAGGTCACCTGTGCCGCGCTGCCTCGCGTCAGGTCCCGTCAGGCCGACCCGGGATGCCGAACGCAGGGACCTGTCATGCTGAGCGAAGCGAAGCATCTTCCCCGGCCAACGAGCCTCTCTGCGTCCGACGCCGCCGTCGCACGCGTCAGGCCGTCGCCGGCAACGACTTCACCGCCCTCGATACGCGAACACCGCATCGAGCGCGGCATCGTCGAATGGCGGTGAGGTCGCCGAGATGTACGTCATCGGCACGTCGCCGTGGTTGCGGATCGCGTGCCGAGTGCGCGGCGGCACGGCGATGAGCGTACCCTCGCCGACGTCCTTCTCCTCGTCACCGACCAGCATGACGCCGCGGCCGCATACGATGACGTACACCTGTTCCTGCGTCTCGTGCTCGTGGAACGGCTGGACGCTACCGGGCGCACAGTCCACCCACGTCACCGCGAGGTTCCGCGTGCCGAACTGGCCCTTCTTCAGCAGCAAGTAGGACTTCTGCCCTCCGCGCTCGTTCAATGGCGCGTTGGCGACGGACTGTGTATTCATGGCCAGCCTCCGAACGGGTGCTTCGGGCCCCCGTCATGCCGAGCGCAGCGAGGCATCTTCCCCGGCCGGCACGCCTGTCCGTCCGATGAGCGCCGATCGCGTCCGCCGGCCGCTCGCCCCGCCACAGCCCTACGCCTGTTCCGCCACCAGCATCTCGCCCTCGATCGCCGCCGTCGCGTCTGAAGCGAGGTACACCGCCGCCGCACCGACGTCCATCGGACCCGGCGGCCGATGCTCCTTCAACTGCGCCCCCGCGGCATCCGCTGCGGCCCGCGACGCGGCGAGCGCGTTGGCCCGCAGCCCCACGTCCGCCAGCTCCCGCGTCCACCTCGCCAGCGCGCGCGCCTCGTCCCGCGCATCGTCGTTGCCGATGAGCACGATGATCGCGGGATCCGAGCGCAGGCCGGCGAGCACGGCCTGCGGCAGCGGCGTGGGCGCGTGCCAGACCAGGATGCTGATCGGGCCCAGTTCCACGGTCGCATCGGCGATCGCTTCGGCCACCGTCGTCTCGCCGCTGTCCGACGTGAGCACGATGCCCCTGCGGCCGATCGCCCAGAACTCGTTGGCGGTGCTGTTCGCCGCGAATTCCGCCGGCGTCTCCTCCGTCAGTGTCACGACCGCGACATCCGCGCCGGCTTCGGCGAGCGCCACGGCGGCCCGGCGCCCCGCCGTCCGCTCGACGCCGAGCACCATCGCATTGCGGTTCGCCAACGGTGTGGCTGCCATCACGTGCGCTCCGACGTCATCCAGATGTGGTTGCAGAAGTACCGGTTGAGCGGCGGGTAGTTGCTCAGCGGCCGCAGGAATCGCAGGAAATCGAGCACCCGCAACTCGGCGTTCAGCCGCCGTGACGCGAAGTAGCCGCCCTTCGAGGGCGGCTCCCAGAACTCGACGCCGCGCACGCGGAACCCGTGCCGCTCGACCTCCGCCCGCAGTCGCGGCGCCGTTTGCTCATTGACGTGCATCTCACGCTCGAACGTGTCGTGCGGGAACTCCCGGTCGGTCGGCAGCATCGTCTTGTTGATCAGCCCGTCCTCGAAGTGCAGCAACCGTCCCAGGCCGAGGGCAGCCTGGTTGACGCGGCGGCTGAAGTTCGGATACACGGCCGCCTCGAACACCTTGTTGGGCGACGTGTGCATCACCAGCAATCCGCCCGGGCGGATCGTGCGGCGCAGCTCATCGAACGCCTGCGCCAGCTCGTGCGCGTACAGGTGCTCGACGACATCCATCATGAACACGACGTCGAAGAATCCCTCGTCGAACTCCAGCGCTTTGACGTCCATCTGCCGCACGTGCGTGCGCTCCCGCAATGATGCGTCGATCGTCGCCAGCGCGCGCTCCGCGATGTCCACCGCCGCCTGCGCATAATCGATGCCGTACGCGTCGGCGCCGCGCATCGCCGACTGGATGATCAGCTCGCCGCGTCCGCTGCCGACGTCGAGCACGCGCTTCCCGCGCAGATCGCCCGCCAGCGACAACGCTTTGACGAACCGCGGTCCGACCTTCCGCCCGCCGCTGAGGACGAAGTCCTCGTACCCGTGACAGTTCGTCAGGTAGTAATCGTCTGTGTACACGCCCGGCTCGACACGCTCGGGCGCGCCCGTCCCGGTGGCTTCGTCAGTGGCCATTCAACATCTTTCGTACCGTGGCGATCGTGCGCTCGCCGATGCTTGCGTCCGACAGCAGCGCCTCGATGTACGCGCGATCGTAACCGCGGCGGAGCATCAGGTCGACGATGCCGCTCGATCGCTCCGGCCGCCGCAGCAACACGTTCGCGACCAGCTGCCACTCGAGCCGCACGACCGGTATGTGATACGTCTCGAAGTGGAGCACGCGCACTTTGTCGCTCCACCGCGCGAAGTGTTCCGCGGCGTTGATCATTCCGTCGTCGCAGCGGATGATCAAGTCGCCCATCACCTCCACCTTCACGCCGTCCACCTCGAAGATGCCGAAATGGCTCTCGTACGGCGGCGCCACGCTGTAGCTGACCGGGCGGATCGTCGCTCCGCAGCCGGCGACACTGCCCGCCATGATGTATGCGCCCTCCATCGTCGTAACAAGATCGATGTCCGGCGGCGAGTAGCCATCGATGCCCTGCAGCACGGAGCAGGTGCTCCCCATCAACGCCCACGGCTGCTGCGACTTGAACATCGCGGGGACGACATGGCGGACGACCGACCCCAGCGCCTGCCGGACGGCCTCGGTCATGCCATCGCCGCAAACGACGTCCTCTCCCATAGCGCGTTCAGTCTAC
>CAYJMJ010000012.1:39385-61541 GCA_964371095.1 uncultured Dehalococcoidia bacterium
CTCGGTCATGCCATCGCCGCAAACGACGTCCTCTCCCATAGCGCGTTCAGTCTACGTCACGGTTCCAGCTTCAGCGTGTCTCGGTCGCCGGAAGATCCGCGTCGACTGCCAGTTGGACGCACCAGGCCAGGAATGTGCGCGTGAATTGCCGCACCTGGAGCCAGTTGCCCACGCAGAACTCATGTAGGCGCAGGCCACCAAGGTGTTCATCGCCAGCGCGCGCCGACGCAAGGCTTCGGAAGCTAAACCGATGGAATGTCGTGCTGCGCACGGCACTGAGCGTGCGAATGAGTGACAGCTCGGACTCGACGTATTGCGCAAGACTCAATCCAGTTTCGTACGTGGGACGCTGTCGGCTCTGATTTCGAAGTGGGTTGATGATCTTCGCTGCATCCCCGTCGAAGGTCTCGCCTAGCTCACGCACCGGCAGTACGGACTTCAGCAGGCGCGCGAGGATTTCGAGAGTGCTCCGAGCTTGATTGAACATTGCTTCGCCCTCAAACCACCGGTCATCGCCCGGCGAGTCGGCAAGCAACATGGCCTGGTTCAGGTGGTATTCGGCGGCTTTCATCTTGTAGCGCAGCTCGTGCAGCAGATCCATCAGTTCACGAGGGACTTCGCGATGCACCTCCCGCTGATACGTCGCGACTGCAGCCTCATAGAAGGACTCCGGGCTTTGCGGGAGAGTCGGTTCGTGCGCGTGGCGCGCACCGAATTCGCGCCGGTCCTCCTCACTCATCGGGATGAGTGGACTCACATATGGTTTCTCATGCGGCTCGAACGGCCCGCGCGACCGAAGTTTGTCGATGACTTCGCTGTGATCGGTCTTCTTCCGGGCGATGACGGTCACCTCGTTCGTTTCACGCGCGCCCGCCGCGGCGCCGGCTCAGCCGCCCGTGCCGGTGCGCCCAGCACGATCACGGTGCATACCGCCGGATCCACGAGCCGCGACGCCAGCCGCTCACCGAGGTCGTCGAGCGCGAGTGCCGTCGTGATGACGGTCGGCAGGCGAGCCGTGTGGCGGTAGTTCAGGAGCTGGAACAGCCGATCCCGCACCCACGGGATCCCGGTCTGTGTGTCGAGGTCGTCGAGGATCAGCAGCGGCGCCGTCTTCATCTCGTCGAATGCGTCGTGCTGCCGCCCGTCATCCGCCGAGAAGCCGCGTCTCAGGTAGTCGAGCAGGTCCGGCACGACGACGAAGCTCGGCGTCTCGCCGCGCTGCCGCCGGTAGTTGGCGATCGCCGATGCCAGGTGCGTCTTGCCGGAGCCGTGCGGCCCCATGAACAGCAGCCAGCCGTCCGGCTGTTCGGCGAACGCGAGCGCCTGCCGGTATGCGTTCTCGAGGCGCTGCCGGTCATCCGTCGCCAGGTGCGGCCCGCGCGTCTCGAATCGCTCGAACGTCATCTCGCGGATCAGCGGGTGGTCGAGCACGTCGAGCGCCCGAAGCTCCGACGGACGCCGCGCCTCGAGCACGTACACGCGGGCGATGCCCGCGTCGGTGAGCCGCGTGCGCAGCCGGTCATCGATCTGCTCGGGCAGCAGGTTCGTCGTGACCACCGTCGGCAGGCGCGTGTTGAACCGATGGTTGACGAGTTGGAAGAGCTTCTCCTGCGCCCACGGCGTCTGCGCCTGCGTGCCCAGATCGTCGAGCACGAGCACCGGCGCGTTCCGCACCCGCTCGAACAGGTCGTCGTAGCCGATCTCCGCGTTCGGCTGGTACGCCGAGCGCAGGTGGTCGAGCAGGTCCGGCACCACCACGAAGAGTGCCGGCTCGCCTCGTTCGAGCAGGCGGTTCACCACCGCCGCCGCGATGTGCGTCTTGCCGCAGCCGCTCGCGCCCGAGAGCACGAGCCAGCCGTCCGGCGCCTCCGCGAACGCGCGCGCGTCGTCGACGCACTGGCGGTACAACTCCTGCTCCCGCGCCCCCGCGCTGCGCCCCCGGGCGATGAGATTGCCGAACGTCAGCCGCGCCAGCGCCCCGATGTTCGAGTACCGCGCGACGCGATCCCGGCGATCCTCGGGGCTCTCGTCGGCCGCGCAACGGCACGGAACGGCCTTGCCGAAATCCGGGTGGTCCGGCGCCACGCGCAGCCGCACGAACCGCGCGCCGCGGCAGAAACGGCAGGCGCCGGCGTCGCTGTCAGGGCTGGAGACGCTGCCGGAGGATGCGCCCGTACTTCCCGCGGAAGTACCGCTCGTCGCCGGCAGGATCTCGCTCAGTTTTCGCATGGTCCGGACCTTCTACCGCCCACCGTTCGAGGATGCGCGACACGTACCGCCAGCTCCGCGCGTTCTGCGCCGCCGCCTCGTGGAACGCCGCCTCCAGCCATTCGGCCGGATACAGCCGCTCGGCCTCGGCCAGCTCGTCGGCGACGAGTGGCGAGATCGTCCCGACCAGCGCCTCGTACAGCGCGAACACACCCGACCGCTCCGCCACCGCCGCCGGCAGCTCGATCACCCGGCCAACGTCGATGCCGCCCCGGCGCACCGTCTCCATGCCGCGCCGGTCGGCCGGCGCGTTCAGAAAGTACAGCTCGATGCGCCGCCCGTCCGCCTCGACGGTCAGCGACAGCAGCACACCCAGCTCGGCCGCCCGGCCCAAACCGCGCTCGACACCGCCCTCCGCACCGGCGCGATCGAGATATCGCGCGAGCGACGGGTCCGCGGCCAGCTCGTCGGCGGTCACGTACCGCGGCGTGCCGCGCTTCGACTGCAGCGCCTTGAAGGCGAACAGCGCGACGCCGAGCGCCGCCGGATCGTCGGCCAACAGCGGCAGGATGTCCGTGAACAGGACTTTCGGAACCGCCGTCGCCTCGGCCCGTGAGGGAAACCCCGTGAAGGCCGGGCCGTCTCCGGCGTCTCGTGCCCCGCCTCTCGCGTCCACCCCTATGCCGTCTCCTCTTCGACGACCATCAGGTCCTCGAAGCGCGATAGGTGGTTGCGGAAGCGCAGGTGCACCGTCCCCGTCGGTCCGTTGCGGTGCTTGGCGACGATCAGCTTCGTGATCCCCTCCGGGTACGGCTGGTCGAAGTTGCGCGTCTCCCACTCCTCCCGCGACGTGTAGATCTCCTCGCGATACAGGAACATCACGACATCCGCGTCCTGCTCGATGCTGCCCGATTCGCGCAGGTCGCTCAGCATCGGGATGTGCGGCTGCCGCATCTCCGGCGCGCGCGACAGCTGCGCCGCGGCGATGATCGGCACGTCGAGGTCGCGCGCCAGCATCTTCAGCCCGCGCGAGATCTCGCTCACCTCCTGCACCCGGTTGTCGCTGCGCCGATGCCCGCCCTGCATCAACTGCAGGTAGTCGATCACGACGAGGTCGACGCCGCCGAGCTGCTGCGCGAGCCGCCGCAGCTTCGTGTGCAGCTGACCCACGGTCACCAGCGACGAATCGTCGATGTAGATCTCCAGCCCGGACAGCTCGCCCGTCGCGTTCATCGCGCGCCGCTCTTCCGCCTCGCTCATCTGGCCGAGCCGCAGCCGCGACGCATCGACGCCGCTTTCCGCCGCCAGCAGGCGCTGCGCCAGCTGCTCGCCCGCCATCTCGATGGTGAACACCGCGACCCGCGCGTTCTGCCCCACCGCGCCGTTGCGCGCGAAGTTCAGCAGCAGCGACGACTTGCCAACGCTCGGCCGCGCCGCGAGAACCACGAGGTCGGAGCGGTGAAAACCGCCCAGCAGCGAATCGAGATCCATGAAGCCGCTGCGGATTGATCCGATCGTCCCCGCGAACGGCGCATCGATGCCGGGCGTCTCCCAGAACTGGTCGAGGAGTTGCCGCAGCGGCACCAGGTCGCCCATCCGCTGCGACTGCCGCACGGCCATCACCAGGTTCTCGGCGCGCGCGATCGCCCCGTCGAGGTCCGGCCCGCCCTGGTACGCCAGCTGCACGATCTGCGATCCCGCGGTGATCATCGACCGGTACGTCGAGTCGCGCTTGACGATGCCCGCGTAGTGCTCGACGCCGATCGGCGTCGCCAGCTCGGCGACGATGCGCGACAGGAACGGCAATCCGCCGGCGTCGTCGAGCCGCTCCCGCCGCGACAGCTCGTGCGCCAGCGTCACCTGGTTCACCGGCTCGTTGCGCGACCACAGCGCCAGGCAGGCCTCGTACGCCCAGCGGTTCTGGTCGCGATAGAAATCCTCCGGCTGGACGATGCCCTCGACGCGCCCGATCGCCTCCTCGTCCACGAGGATGGCGGCGATGCACGCCTCCTCCGCTTCGACGTCGAACGGCGGGAGCTTGTCTGCGCTGACCACGGTTCAGTCCTTTGCGTCGTCGCGCCGCGCGACGAGTTCGGCCGCTGTACGGCCGAGCAACAGCCGGCCGAGCGTGCGGTGGCCCAGCGCGCTGTTGTATCGCTTCCAGGTGTTGCGGATGTCGTCGGCCGTCTGCGCGCTCTTCAGCGCCTTCTCGGCCTCACGGAGGGTGAGCTGGTAGTCGACGGCGACCGTCATCGCGCTGCCTCCCTGCGTATTCGTCTCGATGCCGTCGTTCGGCGGGCACGGGCCCGGCCGTTCGCGGGCGAAGACGCAGGCGGCGCGCTGGAGCGCGGCCTTACGCTTCCTCGCCGGCCTCTTCGTATTCGGCGACCACGTCCGCGGACTCTGCCGCGGACTCGGCCTCGGATTCCGTCTCTACCTCGGCCTCGGCGACCGGTGCCGCGACCGCCGCCGCGCCGCCGGCGCGCGCCTTGATGTCGGCGGCCGTCGTGCCATCCTCGCCGATGACGCTGACGTTCACGGTGGCCGAGACGTTCTTCGTGAGCTTGACGGCCACCGCGTAGTCGCCCAGCTCCTTGATCGGCTCGGCGAGCAGCACGTTGTGGCGCTCGAACTCCGCGCCGATGGTCTCGGCGACCTTCGCGGCGATGTCACCCGTGCCGACGGACCCGAACAGCTTGCCGGACGAGCCGGCCTTCGCGGTCAGCGTGTACGACACGCCCTCGAGCTTCGCCGCGATGCCGCGCGCCGTGTTGTCGCGCGCCTCCTGCAGCCGCGACTCACGGGCAGCCCGCTGCTCCGCCGACTTGACGACGGACGGCGTCGCCGGCATCGCCATGCGCCGGGGCAGCAGGTAGTTCCGCGCGAAGCCGGGCTTCACGTCCTTGATATCGCCGATCTTGGCGGTTCCTTCCACGTCCTCGAGGAATACGACCTTCACGGTGCTCTCCTGACAAGAAGACGCCGCCCGATTCCGCCTGCAACTTCGGTGGTTGAGGAGTGCAGACGAAGAGGGGCGCCGTCACTGCTGCATACTACGCCGGCCGATAGGCCGCACAAGTTATAACAGGTCAAGAGCCCCGGTGGAATCTTCCCACCACGTCGCTTAGCCGCTTCGATAGGTGGCCAGCTGCCGCATCACCAGATTAGAACAGATGTTTGGAGGCTGTCAACCCGAACTGGCGGCGCAGGTCGGCCGGTCGCATGTGGTTGCCCCTGAATCCCGTGACCTCGCGGTCCACGATGGCGCGCAATCTCGCACCCATCACGACCGGCGACAAGCGCCCGGTTCCGCGGGTTTAGGTGGGATCAGGCTGCCTGTGCCTGGACGGGAGGTTCCGTCGATCATGCTCCTTCGGATCCCAGGCCCAGAACCCGCACAGCCCACTGAACCACTCTCGTTGTGGCGAGAACTCCGCCTGAATCCAGAATCAGGCGCCACACCCCCTTGACTTTTTTGTGAAGTAATTTCACAATTGGGAAGGCTGGGCGCCGCGCGGGGGTCGGAGCTTGGCGAGGCCGCAAGGAGGTGCAGATGGAGCATTTCAGCGTCGTCCTCCGGGCGTAGCACGGTAGCACGTCTACGGGGCGAACGGCTCACCCACCGGCTTAAAGGAGAGCCAACATACACATGGGTGAATCCGACGTCTTTGTAGACACCATCAAGCAGGCGAGAAAACTGGTCCGAGAGGTTCGGAAAGATGTTGAGGTCACAGCGCGGCGGCACGAGGCCGACGTCGGACACGAGATCCGAGAGATCCGCGTGTGCGTTGACACTCTGCAAACCCTCGAGTCGACACTCGCCGAAGTGGAGTGTCTTGCTTCAGAGATGTCGCAAGGCATGGTCGACAGCGAGCAGGCCGCAAAGTGGGGCATGCGGCTCCAATATGCTCGTCTCCTTTGGGAAATCTTCCGCGAACTCTGGCGGCGCTACAGCTAGTCGCACCAGCCAGCCTTCGTCACGGTCGCTCCCGGCCTCAAAGACTCCATCGGCAAACCGAATCATGGGTACGCCGATCGCTACCGGGAGGATGAATCAATAATGTCGCCGAAGCGAAGACGCGCAGGCGCTAACAACGCGGTTCACGCTACGTTCAACGGGGCGGCGTTACGGCTGCTCCGACTGCAAAGAGAGCTTAGTCTCGAAGAACTCTCTTCCATGTCAGGACTCAGCGTGAGCTTCTTGTCGATGATCGAGTCGGGCACCCGATCGCCTTCTCGGACGGCCGAGAAGGCGATCGGTGACGCCTTGAACATCGATGTCGAGGAACTGAAAATGGTTCCAGACGCATTCGAACGATTTTTCGATGCAATGGCCGACCTAAAGGTCGACAGAAAGGTAGCTAAACTTGACGCTCTATTTGAGGATTTGAAATTTGCGTGGGAATCCACGACTAAGAATTCATCGAATGCATCAATCGTCGTAATTCCAAGAAGGGAGCACCGAAATGCCACGGAATAGACCCGGCGTGCCCTGCCTAAGCAGGTAATAGCGGTGAGGGGGACGGCCAGCGGGCCGTCCCCTTCGCTTTGTTTGGGGGATCGAACTACAACGTCGCCCAGGGTTCCGCGTTGTCGTGACACAGACATCATCGCGATGCAGTCTGCCTCGCATCGACCTGCCGTGATCTTCACAGTTGCCGACAATACTGCCCGTGTGTCGGCCAGCAGCGGGAGATCGCACCGACCGGGAGGCGAGGCGCGCGCCGCATCCCGCCGCCCGAACGGCCGCCATGCCGAAGTTGCCCCGGCCGTCGTTAAGGTCATTGCGCCGGAAAGCGTGCCAGTCGGCCCGCTGCGAAGGATCCTTCGGACTATCGTGCAGGACACACCCGCCTCCCACCTCCTCCCGGCGCCATCGCCGATAGGCGTTCGCCCGCGCTCCGCCCTACGATCGCCGCATGCACGCGCCACGCACCCGCCGCCACGCCCCCGTTCGACCGTTCGGTCCAGGTTCTTGGTTCTCGGTAGCTCACCCCAAAAACGGAAAACTCACAAAACGAAATCCCCGCTTCACAAACAACCGGCGTCACCTCATCTGCGCAATCCGCGTCATCTGCGGTTCCGCACGCCTCCAACCTCCAACCTCCAACCTCGAACCGCCAAACGGCCCGTACCCCGGAGGTGGGCGATCAGCTATGATCCTGTCCCGACCATCGGCACGAACATCGGGCTCACGGACTGATACGCAGGGTGAGGAGCGCGAACCGGGATGAAAGAGTACAAGACTGAGCAGATCCGCAACGTAGTCCTCCTCGGCCATGGTGCGACGGGAAAGACGTCGCTCGCCGAGGCCGCGCTCTTCCTGAGCGGCGGCACGACGCGGCTCGGCAAGGTCGAGGACGGCACCACCACCTCCGACTTCGAGCCCGACGAGGTGAAGCGCAAGATCAGCCTCAGCCTCGCACTCGTCCCGTGCGAGTGGTCCGGCCACAAGATCAACATCATCGACACGCCCGGCTACTCCGACTTCGTCGGCGAAGTCAAGAGCGGCATCCGCGCCGCCGACTTCGGCGCCGTCGTCGTCGATGCCGTCGCCGGTGTCCAGGTGGGCACCGACATGGCCTGGCACAACGCCGACCGCGCCGCCCTGCCTCGTGTCATCTTCATCAACCGCATGGACCGCGAGAACGCGAACTTCGACCAGGCGCTGCAGAGCCTGCAGGCCCGCTACGGCAAGAGAGTCGCGCCGCTCGAGCTGCCCATCGGCGCGCAGGACAGCTTCGCCGGCGTCGTCAACCTGATCGAGCGCAAGGCCTACATGGGCGACAAGGGCGCGCCGGCCGACGTCCCCGCCGAATTGGCCGACACCGTCGCGGCCGCCCGCGAACAGCTCGTCGAGGCCGTCGCCGAGGCCGATGACGACCTGCTCGCCAAGTACCTGGAGGGCGAGGAGCTGACGCCCGACGAACTCACGGGCGCGCTCAAGAAGGGTGTCGCCGCGGGCGTCGTCTTTCCCGTGTTCGTCGGCTCGGCCGGGAAGAACATCGGCGTCTCGAAGTTCCTCGACTCGCTCGTCGCCGCCTGCCCGTCGCCGGCCGACGTGTCGCCCCGCACCGCTTCCGCCAACGGCGCCGAGGAGCAGATCAAGGGCGACGCATCCGCGCCTCTCGCCGCGCAGGTCTTCAAGACGGCGGCCGATCCGTTCGTCGGACGGCTGACCTACCTGCGCGTCGTCTCCGGCGTGCTCAAGGGCGACTCCCACGTCTGGAACGCCAATCAGCACAGCGACGAGCGCATCGGCCAGCTCATCATCCTCCGCGGCAAGACGCAGGACCACGTGCCGACGCTCGCCGCCGGCGACATCGGCGCCGTCGCCAAGCTCGCCAACACCGTGACGGGCGACACCCTCTGCGCGAAGGAACACGCCGTCACGCTGCCGCCGCTCGAGTTCCCGAAGCCGCCCTTCAACGTCGCCGTCACGCCTAAGGGCAAGGCCGACGTCGACAAGCTCGGGCCGTCCCTCCATCGCATCGCCGAGGAGGATCCGACGATCATCGTCCACCGTGACGAGGCCACCGGCGAGATGATCATCTCCGGCATGGGCGAGACGCACGTCGAGGTCGCTGCCGAGAAGATGAAGCGCAAGTTCGGCGTCGAGGTCGACCTGCACGCACCGAAGGTGCCGTACCGCGAGACCGTGACGACGCGCGTCGACTCCGAGTACATCCACAAGAAGCAGACCGGCGGCCACGGGCAGTACGCCCGCGTCGCGATCACGGTCGAGCCGAACAAAGGCGGCGGCTTCGAGTTCGTCGATAAGGTGGTCGGCGGCTCCGTCCCCCGCAACTTCATCCCGGCGGTCGAGAAGGGCGTGCACGAGGCGCTGGGCGAGGGCGCGCTCGCCCACTTCCCCATGGTCGACATTCGCGTGACGCTCTTCGACGGCAAAGAGCACCCCGTCGACTCGTCGGAGATGGCGTTCAAGCTGGCGGGCTCACAGGCGCTCAAGCAGGGCGCGCTCAAGGCCAACCCGGTGCTGCTCGAGCCCGTCATGTCGATGAGCATCCGCGTGCCCGACGCCAATACCGGCGACGTCATGAGCGACCTCAACGGCAAGCGCGCCAAGGTCCACGGCATGTCGCCCGAAGACGGCGGCATGACCGTGATCGACGCCGAAGCGCCCCTCGCCGAGGTCCTGCGGTACGCCACGGACCTGCGCTCGATCACGCAGGGCCGCGGCACTTTCGAGATGCAGTTCGATCACTACGACGAGGTGCCGGCGCACATCGCCCAGAAAGTCATCGCGGAAGCCCAGAAGGCCCGCGAAGCCGTGCACGCGTGAAGGAAGTCTTGTGGTTTGAAGTTGGCGGTTGGTGGGTGGCTGAAACACGCGGCGCGGCCGGGTGGCCACCCCGCTAACTACCAACTACGAACTACAAACTCCTGACTGCCAACTACAGCACGCTCAGGTCGGTGACCTTCCACGCGCCGTCGATCTCCTTCCAGCGCGTCATCATCGCCCCGCTTCCGGACGCGGCGTCGACGAGGAGGTGGTACACGTACTCGCCGTTCTCTTCGCTCTGCTGCTCCGCGCGGATGTCGGTGATGCCACTCGGCGGCGCGCCGCCCATCGACATCGCCTTGCCCAGCGCCTCGGGCGTCAGCGTCTGCATCAGTGTGCCGAAGTCCATGACCTTGATCGCGTTGACGTAGGCCGTAACCGCTTCATCGATGCTCGCCATGTCACCTCCTCAAGATGGCCGTCCAAGATTGACGATCTTCCACACGCCGTTGATTTCGCGCACGGTCTCGCGCATCGAGACAGTAGCGCCGCCGTCACCTGCATACGTGACGTCGAATACGTGCTCGCCGCCGGCGGTCGAGACCGCCACGACGCTGTTCGTCCGCAACGGGTTCGGCGCGCCCGCCATCAGCGGCCCCAATTGCGCGAGCGCCTCCGGCGTCAGGTCCGCCAGGATCTCCGCGATGCGGCCCTCGCAGGCCTTGTCGGCATGCCCCTGCATGAACTCTTTCGCTTTCACGCTACTGCTCCATTGCCAGCGCTGCGATCTTCCACTGGCCGCCGATGTCACGCCACGTGGCGATGGCCGTGAACTCCTGGTCGCCGCCGAACTTGATCTTGAACACGTGGTCGTCGCCCTGCTCGTCATGGCTCTGGATGTCGAACGACGTCAGGGTGGGCATCGCGCCCATGCCGCCACCGGCGTTCGGCATCACCTGCGTCAGCGCCTCGGGCGTCAAGTCCGTCATGACGCGCATCAGATCGCCGATGAGCATCGCCTGGCAGTTCTGCTTGACCGCTTCCTCCACCGTCATGTCGGGCATGGAGGCTTCACCTTTCCGAACACGTGATCTACACGAGGCACCGGAGCGCCGGCAGCAAGTCTGCGGATCATATGGCGACCCCCTCCGAAGTGTCAATCGCGGCGCGCCGCATGGGCGGAATCCGGTCCGGCTTGACAGTTGCGATCACGGGCCGATACGCTCGCGCTAGTGTCAATCGATCCTCCACCCCGCATTTCCTCTCCTACAAAGGGCCAGCGAGCACTTATTGCGGGGGCCATCGTCCTCTTCGCGGTGATTGCCACCTATCTGGCGCTCATCATCATCACCCGCGTCGACAGCATCTTCCTGCCCCCCGGCCGCCAGATCACGCTCGGGCCGATTGGGAACGCCATCCCGGGCATCGACGCCAGTGGAGACAGCGGGACCCAGGAGCGTCTCAATATCCTGGTGATGGGTCTTGATCGCCGTGCGCGTGAGGGCGACGTTCCGACTCGAACCGACTCGCTGTTCGTCGTCACGGTCGACCCCAAGACGCGCAGCACCGGCATCCTGGGCATCCCGCGCGACCTGTACGTTGACATTCCCGGCAAACAGGGCGGCGCGTACCAGGACCGCATCAACACCGTATACGTCGCCGGCGAAATGGGACGCTATCCCGGCGGTGGTGTCGCTCTCCTGAAACAGGTGCTCGGCGCTTCGCCGTTCAACATCAAGATCGACAAGTACGTCATCATCGACCTCAAGGGATTCGAGAGCATTATCGACGATCTCGGTGGCATCGACGTCGACGTGCCCGACGAGGTCTACGACCCCTACTACTCGGAGACCGAGCTTCCGGGCGACTACTTCCCCGTGCACGTCTACCCGGGCAAGCAACACATGGACGGCAAGCACGCCCTCGCCTACGCGCGCGTGCGCTTCAGCAGCGACGACCTGGACCGCATCCAGCGACAGCAGCGCGTCATCTTCGCCGCCATCGCAAAGGCGAACAGCCTCAATGTGCTGAAGAACGCCCCGTCTCTCTGGAGCAAGTACAAAGACACGGTGCGCACAGACGTCGACGACTACGAGATCCCGAAGTACGCGATCCTCGCCAGCGACGTGAAGGACAACATCCACGCGATATCGCTGGGCCCCGCCACCGCACCCTATACGACCCCACAGGGTGCGGAGGTGCTCATCGCCAACACCGAACGAGTCCGCCAGATCGTCGATTCAGTATTCAGCGACAAGCCGCCGGAACTGGCCGAGGCGTCCGCGACGCCGGCGCCGGTGCGCGTGCAAGTGCAGAACGGCACAGGCACCGAGGGCCTGGCGAGCCGCATCGTCGCCTATATCATCGGGCGCGGCTATCCGGCGAACGACCTGAACGCCGCGAACGTCTTCGACGGCCAATCGCACGCGGCGTCGGAGATCATCGACGTCAACGGAGCCAATCGGAAGAACGCATACATCCTCGCCGGCTGGCTGAACATTCCGCCGTCTCAGGTCCGCGATGCAACCGTGGCCGAGAAGTCCGCCCTGGCGAGCAACCCGGCCGAGATCGTCGTCGTCCTCGGCGGCGACGTCGACTACGGGCAGCTGACGCAGTCACCGGCGACTGACGTGCCGGGCGGTTAAGCCGGCCGAGACGCCATGTGCGCTTTGAGCCAGTCCAGCGCGCCCACCGGCGACGGCTCGACGCCGTGTAGCAGCCCGAGGTAATAGCTCGTGAAGTCGCCGAACTCGATCGCCCACAGCATCTGGGCGAGTACGGTGGCGCCCGGCACGTCGAGCGTTTCCACGTCGATGCCGGACTCTCGCATTTGCACCGAGGTCGCCTCTACCCGCATCGCAATACGCGGGTGCATCGCCGCGTGGCGAAGCAGCACGCCGTGGAGCATCGGTACGAGCGCCGCCGGTCGCCCGAAGCCGAGCGGCACGTTGTGATTCATCTCCGGCAGCTCTTCGGCGATGGCCCACGACTTCGCGTTCTCGTTGACCTGCGTGCGCCAGCGGTACGCCACGGGCGCCAGCGCCTCGGCGCCGACGAAGACAGGCAGCTTGCCGTTAAGCCGCCGCGCCAGGGCCTTGGCCGGATTGGCGGCCTCCGGCACGTCACGGCCGATCTGGATTCGAAGCTCGCGCAGCGCGTCGAGCGCGGCGGCCAGGTCGGCGCGAAGAGGCGGCAGCAGGCCGAGCCCGCTGCAGATCGCGAGCAGCGACGCGGTGCTCCATCCGAGGGCGGAGCGCGGCTCGCCGTCCCACGCGAACCGCAGGAGCGGCAGGTCGTGCTCCCGCGCCAGCTCTGCCAGCTGACCGCCCGTCGTGATCGCCACGCAACTCGCGCCCGCAGCGACGGCGCCGCGCAGCGCCGAGACCGTCTCCTCCGTGTTGCCGCTGTTCGACGACGCCAGCACGAGCGCGCGCCCATCGACGTAGGCCGGCAGCCGGTATCCGCGGACGACAGACACCGGCACGTCCGCCCCGATGTCCACCGCCAGCGCCTGCATCAGGCTGCCGCCGATCGCCGACCCGCCCATGCCGAGCACGACGACGCGCTCGGCCGCGCGGTAGTGCGCCGGCAGCGCCAGGGCCGATGCGGCCGACCACGCTTCCTCGATCTGCTCGGCGAGCGACCAGATGCGGCCATATAGACCGTGCGGGTCGAGCCGCTCGTACGTCTCGGGGTTATCGAGGATCGATTCGGGCATGACCCCGTTGTAGGCGATGCGGGATCCGCCGTCAATTCCGCCACGTTCTGGACACTCACGCGCGCCCGCGCGAGAATCCGGGCATGCGACGACCCCTCGAAGGCATCCGCGTCATCGACCTGACCATCTGGCAGCACGGGCCGTACGCGACGGCGCTGCTCGCCGACCTCGGCGCGGACGTGGTGAAGATCGAGGAGCGCCGGTCCGGCGATCCCGGCCGCTACTACGCGATCGTCGGCGGCCTGGGGCTCAGCAGCTACTTCGAAGCCCACAACCGCGGCAAACGCTCGGTGGCGCTCGACCTCAAGCAGCCCGCCGGGCGCGATGTGCTGCTGCGCCTCGTCGGCGGCGCCGACGTCTTTCTCACGAACTACCGCATCGGCGCGGTCCAGCGGCTCGGCCTCGACTACGCGCCGGTCGCCGCGGCCAACCCGCGCATCGTGTACGTGCAGGCCTCGGGATTCGGTCCCGCGGGCGGCGAATCCGACGCCGGCGCGTTCGACTTCATCGCGCAGGCGCGCGGCGGCTTCGCCAGCACGAACGGCGAGTTCGACGACCCGCCGCTGCCGACGCCCGTGCCCCTCGCCGACCAGGTCGGCGCGATGCACGCCTGCATCGCGGCGCTGGCCGGCCTCGCCTCTCGGAACTCCACCGGCCGCGGCATGCGGCTCGACACATCGTTGCTGGGCAGCATGGTGTCGCTCCAGTCGTTCAACATCGACAGCTACCTGTTCACTGGCGAGCAGCGCCCGAGAAGCTACCGCGGCGGCCCGCGCCCATTCTGGCGCGTCTACCAGGGCGGCGACGGCGCGTGGTTCGTCATCGGCATGCTGCTCGATCGCGCATGGCCGGAGGTCGCACGCGCGATCGGCCGGCCCGACATCGCCGACGATCCGCGCTTCAGCGCGTTCGCGGACCGCGTCGGCACGCACGGCCCGGCGCTGATCGCGCTCCTCGACGAAGCGTTCCTCGCCGCGCCGGCTCGCGAGTGGGTTGAGCGCCTGAACGCGATCGGCATGTTCGCCGCGTTGGTCCAGAGCCACGCCGAGGTCGCCAGCGACCCCCAGGTGCTCGCCAACGGCTACATCCAGGACGTGCCGCGGCCGGACGGCGATCCGGTGCGACTCGCCGCCAGCGGCATCAGCGTGGACGGCGAACCACTCGCGATACGCGCGCTCGCCCCGCAGCATGGCGAGCACACCGAGACGGTGCTGCTCGAATCGGGTTACACGTGGGACGAGATTGTCAGGCTGAGGGACCGGGGCGTCATCGGCCCTGCAGGCGACGCGTAGACGGAAAGGCACCGCAACATGTCACTCACCATGCCGAAGATCTTCGTGCCGGGCGGCAGCCCCGACGACGCCCGGCAGGCCGAGGCGGCCGGCGTCGACGGCGTCTTCGTCGGCGATCACGTGACGTTCTACGGCTCCGGCAGCGACGCGCTGATCAAGCTCGCACCGATTGCCGCCGTCACGGAGCACCTCGAGTTGCAGACCTGCGTCTACCTGCTCGCCCTGCGCCACCCTACGCCGATCGCCCTCGCGGCCGCACAGGTCGATCAACTCGCCCACGGACGCCTGATCATGGGCATCGGCATCGGCGGCGAGGACCCCAATGAATGGTGGGCCTGCGGCGTCGATCCGAAGACGCGCGCCCGCCGGACCGACGAAGGGATGCAGATCCTGCGCAGCCTCTGGACGCAGGAGGAGACCACCTTCGACGGCAAGTACTTCCGGCTGAACAAGGTGCGCATGCGGCCGAAGCCGTTCCGTGCCGGCGGCGTCACGATGCAGGTCGGCGGGCGCTCCGACGCCGCTCTGCGCCGCACCGCGCGCTACGCCGATGGTTGGACCGGCATCTGGGTGTCTGTGCGCCGGTTCACCGAGGCCGGCGAGAAGATCGCCGAGTTCGCGGCCGACGCGGGACGTGCAGACGTCGAGTTCCCGCGCGGCATGCAGATCTGGATGGGCGTCGACGACGACCGCGCGAAGGCGCGCGAGAAGGTCGCGACCAGCATGCAGGCCTTTTACCAGATCGCGTTCGAGGGCTTTGAACGCTACACCCCGTACGGCACGCCGGCCGAGGTCGCCGCATTCATCGCGCCGTATGTCGAGGCCGGCTGCCGCCACCTGAACTTCGTGGTCGCCGACGCGCCCGACGCGATCCTCGACCGCGCCCTCGCCGTGAGCGAAGCCCTGCGCCAGCTCTGCGATTGAATTCCGTTCGCGCGAGAATCGCGGCCCGGCGATGGCACCGGGCCGGCCGCGCCCGTGATCGTCGGAAGCCGTCACAGGCTACTGGTCGCGCACCTCGGCCTCGACCTGCACCTGGCCGGCCTTCTCGAACTTCAGTGTCACCACGACCTTCTCGCCGACCTGAAGCGGCTGCTTCAGCCCGATGAACATGATGTGGTAGCCGCCGGGCTTCAGTTCGATCGAGCCACCCGCCTTGACGTTGATGCGCGCGACCGGGCGCATCGTCACGACGTCGCCGCTCATGACCGACTCGTGTACCTCAGTCGCATTGGCAACGGTGCTCGCGGCGCCGATGAGCGCGTCGTCGCCGCTCCCGACGTTCTTGATCACCATGTAGGCGGCGCCACGCTCCCCTGCCATCATCGTCGGCTGGCCCGCCGTCATGCCGCCCGGGGCCGCCGACTTGCGGGCCCACGCACCCTCGACTTCGATCGACGCTGTCGCCGCCGGCGTGGACACGGTCTTCGATGCCGTCGCCGTCGTCGAGACGGCGGTCCCACCGCCGCCGTTGTCGTCGTCGCCGCAAGCCGCGCCTGCGAGCGTCGCGCCGACGAGGATTGCCGCTGCAACGGCCACACTGAACCACTTCTTCAAGCTCGCTCTCCTCCTAACGGATATTCATGACGCACGGCCCATCAGGCGCAGGATGTCCTGCGCAGCCTCGTCCGCCTTCTCGCTGAACGGGATCTCCAGTCGCAGCATCCCGTCCCCGTCCACGACGTACACCGAAGCACTGTGCGAGATGGAGTGTTGCGTCGCGCTCGCCGGCAACTCCAGGCGCTTCGGATGCACGTCGAAGGCATCCCACGCCCGCGTCAGTTCATCGGCGGTGCCACTCAACCCGATGAACGACGGATCGAACAGCTGGACGTAACGCTTCATCTGGGCCGGCCGATCGACCTCCGGATCGACCGTCACCATGATGAACCGGACATCGCTCGCCGCATCGCCAAGCTGCCTCTTGACCGTCCGCCAGTTCGCCAGCGTGGTCGGGCAGATGTCCGGGCAACTGGTGTAGCCGAAGTACAGCAATCTCACGGCGCCGTTGCTGTCGCTCAGGCGAAATGACTGTCCGTCCTGGTCGGTCAGCGTGAAGTCAGCGACCTGTCGCGCCGGCTCGACCTTCTGCGCCGCATACGTCGGTGGCAGGAAGGTCAGCGTGACCGGCTCATCATCCCGCTGCCCGCTCGACCAGCTGGCGACAGCCGCCGCGAGCACGGCGATGCCGCCCATCAGAACCGCGAATCGCTTCACGATTCAGCCTAACGAGCCCGATTCTGCGATCACTAGATGCCAAATGGCCCGCAAATGGTCCGGGAGCGAGCCCCGCGCCATCGACGCGGCTGACGGCGGCGAGCAGTCCCGTGACGGTCGCGCGCGCCGCGCGACAAGAGGCCCCGGCTACTCGACGACCGGCTTCTCGATCGTCACGAACGACGCGACGCGGCCGTGGTCGATGAACTGCTTCTCGTCCTCCAGCGCCGCCTGCACCTCGGGCGATTGCATCGCCGTGCGCATGGCGTCGAGATCATCGAACCACAGCTCCGCCGCGCCGTCGTACGGAGGCGCTTGCCGCGCATACAACTCCGGCATGACGTGGCTCTGCACGTACCGTCGCAGCCCGGGAATTGCGGCGGCGATCGGCGCGTGCGTCTCGCGCCAGTACCGCTGAAACTCCTCGACGCTCAACCCGGCCTTTTTCGAGATGCAGTAGATCAATTTCACCATCGGGCGCCTCCTCAGCCGGATCGTGGCACGTCCCCACCGCCGAGGACAACGACAGACACGGTGGTTGCATCGGCGTGCGGTGTCGTGTCGTGAAGAGTGGCGAGCGTCAGCGCCCGGGTTCGAGCACCAGGACGGGGATGATCCGGCCGGTCTTCTCCTGGTAGTCGCGGTAGGCCGGCCACGTCTCGAGCGCCCGCGCCCACCAGAGCGCCTTCTCGTCCCCGTGTACCTCGCGCGCGCGCATCTCGTGGACCTTCGGCCCGTCCTGCAGCGTGACCTCTGGGTGGTCGATGGCGTTGAGGTACCAAACCGGATGCTTCGGCGCGCCGCCCATGGACGCCACGACCGCGTAACAGCCCTCGTGCTCGACGCGCATCAGCGGCGTCTTGCGCACCTTGCCACTGCGGCGCCCTTTCGTCGTGAGGATCACGACCGGCCTGCCCTGCAGCGTGCCGCCCTCGACGCCGCCCGTCGCCTCGTACAGGCGCACCTGGTCGGCGGCGACTTTCCACGGGCTGGGCTCATACTGTCCTTCGAGTGCCATGCCCGAGTATAGGGTCCCATACGACAAGCTGCCAACGGCGATTGCCAACCGTCCGCGGTGAACTCCGGGCTGCCCAACCCGCAACAACCGGGGGGTTGCCGCGGACCTCGCAGGAGGCGCAATATGATCCCACGAAACACGCCCCTGCCGATCGGACCAACGACTATGCGCCTCCTGCACGAGACACGGACCGTCACCCTCAGCCGGACGCCGCATCGCACTGTGGAGGCGCTCGTCCGCGTCCGCGGCATTGACATCCGGGCGGGACGCGGCGGCCTTCATTTCGAACGGCGGGAACCTGTGGCGGTCGTCGTGCGAGAATCGGGCGAAGAGCGCCGGCACGGCATCGCGCCGCCGCCCGGCATCGGCATGGCCGCGATCGCGATGGCGACACCGATCGTCGCGGGAGCGATCGCGGGCCGGTTCAAGGCGAAGAGGGGGAAATGATGGAATCCTCGATCGACGAGATGGTGCACCGGCTGAGCACGATTCCGGAGGAGTCGGGCGCGAGCGCCTGTTTTGGCGCACCGGTGGAGCGCGACGGCCACACACTCATCCCGGTAGCCCGCGTGGCCTTCGGTTACGGCGCGGGCTTCGGGCGCGGAACGGCGGCGCAGCCGCGCGGAGGCGGAGCGAGCGAGGGCGAAGAGGCCGGAGGCGAAGGGGGCGGCGGCGGTGGCGGCGGATCATCGACGCCCGTCGCCGTGATCGATATCACTCCGCACGAGGTGCGCGTCGAGCCGATCATCGATTCCACGCGCATCTCCGTGGCGGGCATCGCGCTTGCGGGGTGGATCACGTTCTGGCTGTTCTGGACGGTCCGAACCATCGCGCGGCAATCCGCGCAGACGCGGCGCGTCGAGATCGCGAAAGGCGCGGGCCGGGGCGAATAACGCCGGAACTCAGCCCTTCTCGTTTCCCGCCGCCTGGACCTCGGCCTGCTTCTCACCGTCGGGTTGCTTCTCACCGTGCGTCTCGAGCCACTTGAGCGCGAGCGGCGTGCATGCCGCACACGCGACCGAGTGCTTGCCCATGGCGGTGCCGCCTCCCGTCACGAACGTGCCGCAAAACGCGCATTTCCCCTGTGGCATAGCGTTACTCCTCGAACTCGCCGCGCGCGGCTATCCCCGTCAGCTCGCGCAACGCCTGCAGGATCTCCGTCGCGTGGCCGGCGGGCTTGACCTTTCGAAACACGTGCGCCACGGATCCGTCGGGCGCGACGATGAACGTCGTACGCTCGACGCCCATGTACTCACGCCCCATGAACTTCTTCAAGCCCCACACGCCGTAGAGGTCCGCCACTGCGTGCCCCACATCGGCGAGGAGCGCGAACGGAAGGCCGAACTTGTCCCGAAACTTCCGGTGCGACTTCGCCGAGTCGGGCGAGATGCCGAACAGCTCCGCCTCTGCCGAGATCAGCGCCCAGTTGTCGCGGATCTCGCACGCTTCCGTCGTACAGCCCGGCGTGTCGTCCTTCGGGTACCAGTAGAGCACGACCCACCGGCCACGCAGGTCGTCGAGACACACGCGCCCGCCCCGGTCGTTCTCCAACTCGAAGGACGGCGCCCTGTCGCCCTCGTTGATCGATGCCACCGCGCACTCCCGCACACCCAGACGCGAACGATGACATCGTAGACGATGCAGCGCCGCGGGAGACAGGCCAGGATGCTCATGCCGCGACCGCGGCTGCCGCCGCCCGCTCGCTGGCCCGCAGTCGCCGCGAGTAACAGACGTCGACATGGTGGTGGTGGAAGCCGGCGGTCTCGTACAGCGCCATTGCTGCCGCGTTCGCTTCGTCAACGTAGATCGCGGCGACGTCGGCGCAGCGGCTGACCAGGTGCCGGAGCCCGGCCGCGAGAAGGTATCGTCCGAAACCGCGCCCCTGCGCCTCGGGTGCGGCACCGATCACGTAGATCTCCCCAACGCGGCCGTCACCGCGGCGTTCTTCGACCTTCAGCCAGCAGAAGCCGCCGAGCGCGCCGTCGACCTCGAGCATCAGCACGTCGGCCGGGTCGAACCACGGCTGCCTCATGCGCGCGCGCAGGTCATCGAGCGTCCATGCGCCGTTCTCCGGGTGGCCCGCGAAGACGCGGTTGTTGAGTGCCAGCCACGCGGCATCGTCCGCGCCCGGTCGGAACGTGCGAAGTGCGCCACCCGCCGGTGCAAGCGCCACCGGTACGCCGCGCACGTGACGATGCAGGTGGAGAAGCCGCCGAACCGGGCTGAATCCAAACTGGTCCGCGATGCGCGAACTCGCCTGGCCGTCGTTATAGGCCCAGAGGTCGAGTCGCCGCGCGCTCTGGCCCTGGGCATGCATGATCGCATGGGAGAGCAGGAGATGTCCGATGCCTCGCTGCCGGAATCCGGGATGCACGACGAACTCGCAGGCGGCCCTGCGCCCGTCCGCATCGCCGTAGGTCACGGTATGCGCGTATCCGGCGAGCTGACCTCGGTCGAACGCCAGCACGGCCGCGGCCAGGTCGTCGCCCCGCTGGAGCCGGAGGAACTTGTGCTCGCCGAGCGGCTCGTGGCGATCGACGCGCGTCGCCGCTTCGACAAGCGCAGGAAGCTGCACGAGGTGCTCCGCCTCGAGCTGTGAAACGATCTCGATGCGATACATACGGGAAAACCCTCGGGAGTATCGGCAGAGCCGCCCACGCTCGCCACCTCCACGGCCATTGGTACTTGCAATTATGTGCAGGAGATCGCCCTGCTCTCGACTCCGGACTCGGAGACTGGCTGACGGTTCGTCAGCTGGCGGGCAGCGTCACCTCGCCGGCCACGGTGGCGCCGGCGGACTCGTCGATCAGTTCGTACCGCTCGGTGATCGCGACCGTCGGGTGCAGCATGGCGAACACCGGGCAGTAGCGCGTCATCGTCAGCTCGATAGCGCGGCGCACGTTCGCCTCCGACAGGTCGCGGCCGCGGACGACATGGAGCAACCCGATCGCCGTGTAGACCTTCGGGTGCTCGGCGGCGCGGTGGTTCGTCAGCCTCACCTCGTACTCGACGACGTCCTGGCGCATCTTGCGGAGGATCGAGAGCACGTCCATGGCCGTACAGCCGCCGAGTGCGACGAGCTGCAGTTCCATCGGCGTGGGTGCGGCGAGCATTCCGCCGGGAGCGGCCATCGAGTCGATATCGACTTCGAAGCCGGACGGCGTCGTGGCGGTGAACCGCAGGTCTCCGCGCAGACGGAGCACCGTCTCATCGTTGGGTGGCATCACGTCATTCCCTTCGCCAGACATCGTCATCGCAGAATCCCCGCGCAGGCCCGCGTCGGACCTCGGGACCAAGACCACCGCCGATCGGCGCTGCCGGCGGGGGGAGACGTGAAAAGGGCACGGGCGTCCTGCCACGTGCCCTCCTCGGCCCTCGCGGAGTCTTTCTCCGTTCGCCCTACTCGAGAGGCATGCTGACGGTATCGCCCACGGTAGCTCGCGGTCAACCCTGAATCGAGTACATCTTGTACGTGTTTTGAGTGCATTCAAGATGCTGTTCGTTCAACCGGCGAGCGAAGCCGCGCCGTCGATCAGGGGTTCACCGGCTGATTCGACGGCGTGCCTTTCGTACCGGCGTCGGGATTCGGCACGGTCTTCACGGACTCGACGGCGAGGGTCGTGCCGTTCCACGCATAGGTCGTCTTGCGAAGCTCGCTCGGGCAGCACTCGGGGTCGTCCGGCCCCGGCAGCGCCTCCGTCATCACGAGCTTGCCGGTGACGACGGCCACGGCGAGGCCGCGGCCGTTCTGCGGGAACTCGCTCAGCAGCGGCGCCGTCTCGTCGCCCGACAACGCCAGCACCACGAACGCGAGGTCTCCCAGCGTGCCGCCTGACGAAATGGGCACGATAGCATCCTCGGCGCCGTCACCGGTGAGGTCGGCGTAGATGACGTTGGCCTGGAGGTACTGGCCGCCGGTGTCATCGAGCAGCTTCTGCACCGACGCCGCGCCCTTGAGATCGATCGAGCGAATAGCGCTCGAGGGCGTCGCCGTGATTGCGAGCGGAGTCGTCGACGGATTGGCCGACGGCATCGGGCTCACGACCGCCGTCGGCGTGCTGTCGGTGCTGGAGCTGCTGCGGCAGGCAGTCACGGCGAACGCCGGCAGCAGGACGAGCGTGAGTGCAACGAGTGGCGGGCGCTGCATCATCTCTGCCAGTGTAGGCGGCTGCTCTGCGCCGCGGCAAGCGTCGTACGCTTGATGGCCTGCTGGCGCATTGCTAGAATGCGGCGATTCTCCGGGGCGGTTGGCTCAGCTGGTAGAGCGCTTCCTTCACACGGAAGAGGTCACAGGTTCGAGTCCTGTACCGCCCACCACGTCTGCTCCATCGTTTGCTCGCGACCACACGTGCTTGTAGGCGTGTGGTCGCCTTGCTACAATCCCGGGGCCGCTCGCGAGGCACGCGCCGAGGTGGCGGAACGGCAGACGCGCTACGTTCAGGGCGTAGTGTCCGCAAGGG
>CAYJMJ010000013.1:0-29533 GCA_964371095.1 uncultured Dehalococcoidia bacterium
CGTTCTTCGCGCGGTCGAAGAAGTTGAAGTACATGCTCTCGTTGAAGTTCGACTCAGGGCCGAGCGGATGCGTGTAGTCGTCCTGCGCCGTGATGTCGCCGAATACCGCCACCATGTCGATGCCTCCTTCGCGTCGCGGCGAAGCCCGCCGCTCCGGCCGTTCGAGTGTAGTCCAACCGGCGGGCGTGGGGAACAACGTAGATGAGTCGCACGGCGCTCGAATACCGCCACGTTCTCCCGGTCGGAGCCCCTCTCCGCTTCGCGGAGGGGGTGGCCGAAGGCCGGAGTGAGGTCACTCCAACCTCCAACCTCTAACCTCTAACACCCAGCCCTGCTACCGTGACCCCCTGACGGCAGCGGCGCAGCTCCAGGAGGCGGCCATGCGGCAAGGCACGTTTCGCGGCTTCGAGATCACGATCCACGAGCCCGGCATCGCCCTGATCACGATGAATCAGCCCGAGCACCTCAACGGCATGACGCAGCCGATGAAGCGCGACCTCGTCGAGACGATCGCGCAGGCGCAGATGGACGATGGCGTGCGCGTGCTCGTGTTCACGGGCAGCGGCCGCGCCTTCTCGGCCGGCGACGACATTACCGGGCGTCCGCGCTCCGGTGACGGCGCCGAGGCGCTCGTGCCGGACATCCCGGGCGGCCACCACAACCCCATCGGCACCTACGAGGGGCTGCGCTGGCTCTCGCAGCCGCTCAACGCCGCGATGCGCTCGCTCGACAAGCTCACGATCGCCGCGGTCAACGGCGTCGCGATCCAGACCGGCTTCTCGCTCGCGCTGTCGTGCGACTTCCGCATCGCCTCGGACGGCGCGCGCATGGGCAGCGGCACGCTGCGCTTCGGCCTGCTGCCGGACGAGGGCGGCCAGTTCCTCGTCACGCAGCTCATCGGCGTGGCGCGGGCGATGGACTTCTTCATGCGCAACCGCATCGTCACGGCCGCCGAGGCGCTCGAGCTGGGCCTCGTCCACGAGGTCGTGCCGCCGGACGAGCTGCTGCCCCGCGCGATGGCGCTCGCCGCCGAGTTGGCGAACGGCCCGCAGGTGTCGATGCGGCTCCTCAAGCGCTCGATCTACAACGCCGCCGAGCAGACGTTCGCGCACGCGCTCGACGACATCGCCGCGAAGACCGCCATCAGCGACCACCACCCGGACGCGCTCGAAGGCATGACCGCATTCCGAGAGAAGCGCCGCGCGAAGTTCAACGCCTGGCTGGAGAAGGCGTAGGGGCGCAGCCTGCTGCGCCCGCGTTCCGCCCGATCGACCCAACCATACGGGCGCAGCCCGCTGCGCCCCTACATCTCACGACCGGTCACGTCGCGCGGCTCGACCACAAGATCCCCAATCGGAGCCGAAGGCCGGGGTGAGGCCATTCCTCTACCCCGTCGTCTGCCGCGTCCACGCCGCCATGTCGAAGTAGTCTCGCCACGCCGCGATCTTTCCGTCGCGCACCTCGAACGCGCCCATCACCGGCAGCGTCACCGTCTTGCCGCCCATGATGAACGTGTCGACGCGCTCCGTCAGCACGACGTCGCCTTCCGCGGCGATGTGCGTGATCGCGAACTTCACGTCGCTCGCGGGCGCGAGGATTATGCCGAGCAGCGCCTTGATCGCGTCTTTGCCGGCGGCTGGCGGCAGGGGCATGTTGTGATAGACGCCGTCGTCCGTGAACGCGTCGAGAATCCGCTGCTGGTCGCGCGCCTCCCACGCCGCGCAGAATGCCCGCACCACCTGTATCGCGTCAGCCATGACTCCTCCTCTTACTGCACCCGCGATGAGCGCGCTGAGTCCCCATATCTCGCCACCGCTCCCCGCTCGGAGCCCCTCTCCCCTTGTGGGAGAGGGGTGGCCAAAGGCCGGGGCGAGGGCCGGCCCCTCACAAACTCCCGCCTGACCGCCGCTCCTTGCCCGTGCTGTGCCGGTAGTGGACGACGTCGACGTCCATCAGCGTCACGAGGCCGTCGCCGACCATCTCGTCCACGACCGGCAGGATCAGGTCGATGCGGTCCGCCTTGTCGACGACCTCGACGACGAGCGGCAGGTCCTCCGACAGCCGCAGGATGTGCGCACTGTGGATGCGGCTGTTCGCGCCGAAGCCCTCGACCGCGCGCGTCACCGTGGCGCCGGCGAGGCCCTCCGCGCGCAGCCGCTCAACGAGCGCCGTCGACAGCGGCTTCCCCTGCCACTTGTCGGATTCGCCGATGTAGATCTTCAGCAGCTTCGCCGGGCCGATGAGTTCCATGCCGCTACCTCCGCCGGCGTCAGATCGCGCGTCCGAGCACGCTCCCAAGGTACACCGCGAACATGCCGCACACGATGCTCCCGGCGATGTTCAGCGACGCCCCGGCGACGTTGCGCAGCTCCAGCATCTGCAGCGTCTCCCATGTCAGCGACGAGAACGTCGTGAAGCCGCCCAGGAAGCCGATCGCCACCAGCAGACGCAGCTGCGCGGGCCACATGAAGCGCTCCTCGCTCAGCGTCAGGAACAGGCCGATGGCGAACGAGCCGGCGATGTTCACCGCGAACACGCCGAGCCCGGTCGGGCCGTTCCAGTCGGAGACGCGCCCCGTCACGTAGTAGCGCGACAGCGTCCCCAGCGCCCCGCCGATGGCCAGGTATACGACGTTCATGTGCGACGAGAATCCTCCGCCAACACCGGTGCCGAGCGCTAATCGGTATGTAACTGGTGGTGGATTGTAGAGCAAAATTGGCCCAGGCAGGCGCGCGCCGGGCCGGGGCGCACCAGCCTGCGATCGAGTGGTCCAGGGCGATGAACGCCGATTCCTGACCGCGGGAGGCGGCTGACGCCGGGCGACCGGCTCGCGCGGCCCGCACGCGCACGGTCTTCCGGTGCAGCCGGGCGCACTGTAGGCTGGCCGGGCGCGGGAGACTCGACTGCCGCTCGTCCGATGCAGGAGGTTCCTCTCGTGGACATGTCCTTTCATGACCTGGGCCTCAAGGCCGAAATCCTGAAGGCGATCGATGCGCTCGGCTTCGAGGAGCCCTCGCCAATCCAGAAACAGGCGATTCCGCCGCTGATGCGCGGCAGCGACGTCGTCGCGCAGGCGCCGACGGGCACCGGCAAGACCGCCGCGTTCGCCATCCCGATCATGGAGCGTGTGGAGCCCGCTCAACGCGCCGTGCAGGCCCTCGTGCTCACCCCGACGCGCGAACTCGCCGTGCAGGTTGCCGAAGCCGCGTACGCCATCGGCCGCTTCCGCCGGGTCAGCGTGCTGCCGATCTATGGCGGCCAGGCCTACGAACACCAGCTGCGCGGGCTTCGCGCGGGAGCCCATCTCGTGGTCGGAACGCCGGGCCGCGTCATGGACCACATCCGGCGGGGCACCCTGCGCCTGGACGCCGTCCGCATCGTCATCCTCGACGAGGCCGATGAGATGCTCGACATGGGGTTCATCGAGGACATCGAGTTCATCCTGGACCAGACGCCCAAAGAGCGGCAGACGGCGCTTTTCTCGGCCACCATGCCGCCGAAGATCCAGGCCCTGGCGCGCCGCTACATGCGCCAGCCGGAGATCATCGCCCTCGCGCACGAAACGAGGACCGTGCCGCTGACGCACCAGGTCTATTACGAGACTCCGCCGCGGGCCAAGCGGGACATCCTCGCGCGCATCCTCGACCTGCAGGCGCCGCACTCCGCCATCATCTTCTGCCGTACGCGGCGCGAGGCCGCCGAACTCGCCTCTGCGCTGCAAGCGCGCGCCTACCCGGCCGATGCCATCCACGGGGACATGAGCCAGGCACAACGCGAGCGCGTCCTCCGCGCGTTTCGCGAGAACCGCGTGAGCCTGCTCGTTGCCACCGAGGTCGCCGCTCGCGGCCTCGATATTCCCGACGTCACCCACGTCATCAACTACGACATACCGGACGACGCGGACGCGTACGTTCACCGCGTCGGACGGACCGGACGCATGGGCCGCAAGGGCGAGGCGATCACACTCGTGACGCCGCGGGAGATCCGGCTTCTTCGCGTGATCGAGAAGGACATCCGGAAGAAGCTCAAGCCCCTGCGCTTGCCCACGCAGGAAGACGTTGCCGCGCGCCGCCGGGAAGCGTTCGTTGAGTCCCTGCGCGAGGCCCTGCGCGGCGGGGCCGCTGAGCCCTACGGACTGGTCGCCGAGGAACTGGCCGAAGAATTCAGCCCGATGGAGATCGCCGCCGGTGCGATTCAGCTCGCGTTTGAGGCCGCGAGGGGGGCGCCGCTGACGGCGCTCGCCGCCGCTGACGGCCACGCGGCGGAGGACGGCATGACCCGGTTGGCCCTCGATGCGGGCCGGCGCAGCGGCGTGAGACCCGGAGACATCGTCAAGAGCCTGACGGCCGACGCCGGCATTCCCGGCTCGGCCATCGGCAACATCGACGTCCAGGACGAACTCGCGCTCATCGACGTGAAGACCGCGGTGGCGGCGAAGATCCTCAAACGGGCGCCGGTGCTCATGCTCCGCGGCGGCGCGGCAAACCTAAGCCTTGCCCGGCCAAAGGCGCTGAAGAGCGCACGTTGACGCGGCGATTCCGGCGCCTGTTTGGTCGCGTACGATTGCGGCGCGCCGCGCCCGCTGCCAGCGCGATGCAGCCTATCCGCCCGCCGCGCTTTTCGGGATGAAGATGTACGACTGCACGACCGCGGCGACCGACGCGCCCGCCACCGGGCCCACCCAGTAGATCCACCAGTCCTTCCACGTCCCGTCGACGAGCGCCACGCCGAAATGCCGCGACGGATTCACTGCCGCGCCCGTCAGCGGCCCGGCCATCAGGATGTCGATGGTGATCGTCAGGCCGATGGCCAGCGGCGCGATGGCGCCCGCGCCGCGCTTGTCCACCGCCACGCCGTAGACGACGTACATCAGGAAGAACGTCCCGATGGCCTCGATGATCAGCGCGTTCTGCCGGCCGATGATCACGAAGTCATTGTCCGGGCTGCCCCCGTAGTTCACGGACGGGATCGCGTTCGCCAGCGTCGCGTTGGACTCGTCGAACAGCTGCTTCAAGATCAGCGCCGCGACCACCGCGCCGAGCAGTTGCACGACCACGTACGCGATGGCCTTGATCGTGCCGATCTTGCCGCCGATCCACAGCCCCACCGTCACCGCCGGGTTGTAGTGCCCGCCCGAGATGTGCCCCGCCGCGGCGATCATCAGCCCGATCGCCAGCCCGTGCGCGAGCGCCACCATGACGAGCGTCCCGCCGTTGCTGTACCCCTGCGTCACGGCGAGCATGATCGAGCCTGCGCCGAGGAACGTCAGCGCAAACGGCCCGATCGCCTCGGCCAGCAGCGGCCGGACCCACTGTTCGAGCAGCGTCGCGGATACGAAGTTCTCGGCATTGAGGTCCGCGGCCGGGACCATCATGTCGTTGTCAGCGGCCATCCTGAGCCTCCGAATATGCTAAAGAGCGTACTTGAATGCGTTGGACATCGTATTGTTCGACCCGCCGGCTGTCAATAGCGAGAGAAGGCGAACGAGCGCAGGCGCACAGCCTGCGTATCCGCCTGGGTCCTGGGTTCATGGTTCCGGGTCGCCGCTCCTCCGCTCCCTAGACGTCCGGCACGAGCAGATCCAGCCCGGGCACGCGGCCGAAGTGACGCAGGTTGCCGCTGACCAGCGTCATGCCGAAGCGGATCGCCGTCGCGGCGATGAGCAGGTCGTTGTCGGCGATCACGTTCCCGCGGGCGCGCAGCGCGCCGCGCAGGTCCGCCCAGACGTCCGCTATGCCAAGCGTCACGTCGAGCACGTCGAGCCCGGCGACGAAGCCGCGCCACTTCTGGAGATTGGCGAGCCGCTCGCGGGAGTAGAGGACGCCCTCGAGCACCTCGCCGTAGGAGACGACGCTGATCGCGAGGCCTTCAGGCCGAATAGCCCGGACCATCCGAATCAGCGACTCGTTTCCCCTCCGTACGGCGTGGATGCAGACGTCGCTGTCCACCAGGTACTTCGCGCTCATCGCGCTCCTCCAGCGGCTCGTCGAACGAGAAGTGGCGCGGGGTCGCGCCCTCCTCGCGCCAGCGATAGACGTTGGCGACGATCTCCTCCGCCTCGATGCCGGCCCAGCCGCTGCCCATGACCGATTCCATGCGCTCCCGCCCGCCCGGCTCGGCGCCTTTCGAGAGCGCCCGCTCGTACTCGCCCGGCACCGGCGGCTCCGCTGGCTCAGTCTCGGCCCGGTATTTGATCAGCAGCGCAACGGGCACGCCGCCCTTCTCGATCACCAGGTCCTCCGTCTCGAGCGCGCGCAGCGCTTCGCCGAGGTGGACGCGCAGTTCGGTGGCCGCCAGGATTCTCCGTCTCTTGGTCATGATTGATCAGTATCGATGAATATCCATCGATTGTCAAGCCAAGGGGCACGCCCGATTCGATGGGTGGCGGATGGTCCGGCCGTCTTCGAGATCAGGCGAGCGGGCGCGCGGCCGGCTCGATCGGCGCGGGGAGCTGCGTCTCCCCCGCGAGGTAGCGGTCCACGCCGGCGGCGCACGAGCGTCCCTCGGCAATGGCCCACACGATGAGGCTCTGGCCCCGCCCCATGTCGCCGCAGACGAACACGCCCGGCGCGCTGGTCATGAAGGAGCCGTCGCGCGCGACGTTGCCGCGCGCGTCGAAGCCGACGCCCAGACTCTCGAGCAGTCCGCCCCGTTCGGGTCCGACGAAGCCCAGCGCCAGCAGGACAAGCTCGCAGGGGAGTTCGAAGTCGGTGCCTTCGATCTTCCTGAAACGGCCATCCACCAGCTCGACCTCGTGCGCGACCAGAGCGTGTACGGCGCCGTCTTCGCCGCCGACGAAGCGTTCGGTGTTCACGCTGTAGACGCGCTCCCCGCCCTCCTCGTGCGCCGACGACACGCGGAAGACATTCGACCACGTCGGCCACGGGTTCGTGGGGGCGCGCTGGTCCGGCGGCCGCGGCAGGATCTCGAACTGGTGCACCGACAGAGCGCCCTGGCGGTGCGCGGTGCCGAGGCAGTCCGCGCCGGTGTCACCGCCGCCGATGATCACCACACGCTTGCCCGCCGCGGTGATCGTGGGTTCCGGGAGGTCACCCTCCTGCACCCGGTTCCCGATCGGCAGGTATTCCATTGCCTGGTGGATTCCACGCAGCTCGCGCCCGGGGATCGGGAGATCGCGCGCGGCGGTCGCGCCGCCGGCGAGGACCGTGGCATCGAACTCGCGCAGCTCGGAAACCGGTACGTCGCCACCGACGTTGGCGTTCACCCGAAACTCCGTGCCCTCGGCGCGCATCTGTGCGAGCCGCCGGTCGAGGTGCCGCTTCTCGAGCTTGAACTCGGGGATTCCGTACCTGAGCAGCCCGCCGATGCGGTCGGCCCGCTCGAACACCACGACGTCGTGGCCCGCGCGCGTGAGCTGTTGCGCCGCGGCCAGGCCTGCGGGACCCGATCCGACGACGGCCACACGCTTGCCGGTGCGAACCGACGGCACGACCGGCTGGATCCAGCCTTCCGCCCAGCCACGATCGACGATCTCGACCTCCACCTGCTTGATCGTGACCGGGTCCTGGTTGATCCCGAGCACGCACGACGTCTCACACGGCGCCGGGCAAACTCGTCCCGTGAATTCGGGAAAGTTGTTCGTGGCGTGCAGCCGCTCGACCGCCTCTCGCCAGAGATCCCGATAGACGAGGTCGTTCCAGTCGGGGATCAGGTTGCCGAGCGGACACCCGGCGTTGCAGAACGGGATCCCGCAGTCCATGCAGCGGCCGGCCTGCTGCTTGAGCGTGTCGCGCTCGAACGGCTCGTAAACCTCGTGCCAATCGTGGATCCGCACCGACACGGGGCGGCGTGCGGGCGTGTGGCGTCTCCACTTCAGGAAGCCGGTCGTCTCACCCATGTGCCGCCGCCATCACCCGTTTGAGCGTCTCTTCCTCGGACAGGCCCGCGGCGGCCGACTCGCTCATGACCGCGAGCACACGCTTGAAATCCTGGGGCATCACCTTGCGGAACGACTCGACCTCGCTCTCCCACTGCGTGAGCAGGCGGTCGGCCACGTCCGAGCCCGTCAGCTCGCGGTGACGCTCGACCGTCGCGCGCAGCCACTCGCGGTCGTCGGCGGTGAGTGGTTCCAGCTCCACCATCTGGTAGTTGACCAGCGAGGGGAAGCGATCGTCCGGGTCGTACACGTACGCGATCCCGCCCGACATCCCGGCGGCGAAGTTCCGCCCGGTTGGTCCCAGCACGACCACCCGTCCGCCGGTCATGTACTCGCATCCGTGGTCGCCGATACCCTCGGCGACCGCCGTCGCGCCGGAGTTGCGCACGCAGAAACGCTCACCCACCGTGCCCCGCAGATACGCCTCACCCGATGTCGCGCCGTAGAGCACGACGTTGCCGGCGACGACGTTGTCCTCGGCCGCGAAGAGCGCGTCCCGGTCCGGGTGTACGATCACGATTCCACCCGACAGGCCCTTCGCGGTGTAGTCGTTGGCGTCGCCTTCGAGGCGCAGCGTGATGCCGCGCGGCACGAACGCGCCGAAACTTTGGCCCGCGGACCCTCGCAGGTGGATGCGAATCGTGTTGTCAGGAAGTCCCGCACCGCCCCACCGCTTCGTCAGTTCTGAGCCGAGCATCGTGCCCACTGAGCGGTTCGTGTTGCGCACGGGACCCTCGATCTCGACGCAGCTCCCGTCGGCGAGTGCGGCGGCCGCCTTCTCGATGAGCAGGCGATCGAGGCTCCGTTCGAGGCCGTGGTTTTGGCCGCGGCTGCAATACCGGGTCTGTCCCTCGTACGGGTTCTCGGCCTCCGCGAGGATCGGCGCGAGATCGAGACCGTGCGCCTTCCAGTGGTCGACGGCCGCTCTCACGTCGAGGACCTCCGTATGCCCGATCGCTTCCGCGATGGAGCGGAAGCCGAGCGCGGCCAGGTACTCGCGCACCTCTTCGGCGACGAACTCGAAGAAGTTGACGACGAACTCCGGCTTCCCGGCGAAGCGCTTGCGCAACTCGGGGTTCTGGGTCGCGATTCCGACCGGACACGTGTCGAGGTGGCAGACGCGCATCATCACGCAACCGCTCACGACGAGCGGCGCCGTACCGAACCCGAACTCCTCGCCCCCGAGCAGCGCGGCGATGAGCACGTCGCGCCCCGTCTTGAGCTGTCCGTCGACTTGCACGACGATCCGGTCGCGCAGCCCGTTGCGCATGAGCGTCTGCTGCGCCTCGGCCAGCCCCAGCTCCCAGGGAGCGCCCGCATGCTTGATCGACGTCAGCGGCGACGCGCCCGTACCGCCGTCATGGCCGGAGATCAGCACGACGTCGCTGTGCGCCTTCGCCACGCCCGCGGCGACCGTGCCCACACCGACCTGGGCGACGAGCTTCACGTGCACCCGTGCGGCCGGGTTGGCGTTCTTCAGATCGTGGATGAGCTGCTTGATGTCCTCGATCGAATAGATGTCGTGATGCGGCGGCGGGCTGATCAGGCCGACGCCCGGCGTGGAGAATCGCGTCTTGGCGATCCACGGGTACACCTTGTGCCCGGGCAGTTGCCCGCCTTCCCCGGGCTTCGCGCCCTGGGCCATCTTGATCTGCAGGTCGTCCGCGTTGACGAGGTACTCCGACGTGACGCCGAACCGGCCCGACGCCACCTGGTGCACCGCCGAACGGCGGAGATCGCCGTTCGCGTCGCGCACGTAACGGTCAGGATCTTCGCCGCCCTCGCCGGTGTTGGACTTGGCGCCGATCCTGTTCATCGCGATGGCGAGCGTCTCGTGCACTTCCTTCGAGATCGAACCGTACGACATCGCGCCGGTCGCGAAGCGTTTGATGATCTCGCTGACCGGCTCTACCTCGTCGATCGGGATCGGCGGGCGCACACCTTCGCGGAACGTGAACAGGCCGCGCAGCGTCGCGAGCCGCTTCGACTGGTCGTCGACGAGGCGCGTGTACTCCTTGTAGACGTCGTATCGCCCGGATCGCGTCGCGTGTTGGAGCTTGAACACGGTCTCGGGGTTGAACAGGTGATACTCACCCTCGCGGCGCCACTGGTACTCACCGCCCAGTTCGAGGTCGCGATGGGCAAGCTCGGAGGGCCGGGGTGCGTAGGCGCGCCGGTGCCGGCGCGCGATTCCCTCCGCGATCTCATCGAGGCCGATGCCGCCGAGTCGCGACACGGTGCCCGTGAAGTACTCATCCACCAGCTCGTTGCTCAGGCCGATCGCCTCAAACACGTGGGCATTCCGGTACGACGCGACCGTCGAGATGCCCATTTTCGACATCACCTTCAGCACGCCCTTGCCGGCTGCCTTGACGTAGTTCTTGATGGCCTGCCGCGGGTCCATCTCGCCGAGCCCGTACAGCCCCTGCGCGACAAGGTCTTCGATCGACTCGAAGGCGAGGTACGGGTTGATCGCGCCCGCGCCGTACCCGATGAGCAAGGCCATGTGGTGTACCTCGCGCGCATCGCCCGTCTCCAGCACCAGACCCACTTGCGTACGCTTGAGTTCACGTATGAGGTGGTGGTGCACCGCGGACACGAGCAACAACGAAGGGATCGGGGCCAAGTCCGGCCCGGAGTCACGGTCGGAGAGCACGATGATCCGTACGCCCTCGTCGATCGCCGCCGACACCTCGGCCCGCACGCGGTCGAGTGCTTCGCGCAGGGCGGCCCCGCCGCCGGCCACACGGTAGAAGCCGGCGATCACCCGTGCCGCGAACTCCGGCCGGTCGCCGTCGTCATCGATGTGGATGAGCTTGGCCAGCTCGTCGTTGTCGAGAATCGGGAAAGGCAGCGCGATCTGGTGACACGCGTCGGGTTGGGAATCGAGCAGGTTGCCCTCGGCCCCGATCGTCGACGCCAGCGACGTGACCAGCTCCTCACGGATCGCGTCGAGCGGCGGATTCGTGACCTGCGCGAAGATCTGCTGGAAGTAGTCGAACAGGAGCCGTGGCCGATCCGAGAGCACCGCCAGCGGCGTGTCGTTGCCCATCGAGCCGATCGCCTCATTCCCCAGCTTCGCCATCGGCGCAACGAGAAGCTTCAGCTCCTCGTGGGTGTACCCGAATGTCATCTGGCGTCGCACCACCGACTGGTGCGAATAGACCATGTGCTCCCGATCCGGCAACTCGCTGAGGTGCACGAGACCCTGGTCGCACCACTGCTCATACGGGTGCTCGGCCGCGAGCCTGGCCTTGATCTCTTCGTCCTCGACGATGCGGCCCTGGCACGTGTCGACAAGGAACATCTTTCCCGGCTGCAGCCGGCCCTTCCGGACGACGCGTGCCGGGTCGATGTCGACCACGCCGGTCTCGCTCGCCATGATCACCCGGTTATCGTCTGTCACCCAGTAGCGGCTCGGGCGCAAGCCGTTGCGGTCGAGCACCGCGCCGATCACGGTGCCATCCGTGAACGCGATCGACGCGGGCCCGTCCCACGGCTCCATGAGCGACGCGTGGTAGCGATAGAACGCCCGCTTCGCCGGCGACATCGTGGCGTGGTTCTCCCATGCCTCGGGAATCATCATCAGCACCGCGTGCGCGAGCGAGCGGCCGCCGAGGTGCAGCAGCTCGAGGCACTCGTCGAAGCTCGCGGTGTCGGACGATCCCTCCGTGACGACCGGGAAGGCGCGCTCCAGGTCGGGAATCAGCGGCGTTGACATCTGCGCGGCGCGCGCCCGCATCCAGTTGCGATTCCCCTGTACCGTGTTGATCTCACCGTTGTGGGCGAGGTAGCGGTACGGGTGCGCGAGCGGCCAGGACGGGAACGTATTCGTCGAGAACCTGCTGTGCACCAATGCGAGCGCCGACTCGATGCGCGGGTCGTGAAGATCGGGGAAGAACTCACGGAGCTGCGGCGCCGTCAACATGCCCTTGTAGATCAGTGTGCGGCTCGACAACGAAGGGAAGTAGACCGGCAGGTCGTCGGGCAGCTCGTGCTCGATCCGCTTGCGCAGCACGAAGAGCTTACGGTCGAGATCGACGCACGCCGAGCCGGCCGGATCCGCGACGAAGCAGTGCCAGAAGCTCGGCATCACGGCGCGCGCCGTCGGTCCGATCATCGAGTCGTCGATCGGCACCCGTCGCCAGCCGATGACGCGCAGACCCTGCTGCTCGGCGAGGTTCTCCACCACGCCGCGCGCCCTGTCGGCCTCCGTCGCCTCCGCCGGAAGAAACGCGAGCCCGACGCCGTATGATCCGACGGGCGGGAGCGCGAACATGACGACACCACGGAGGAACGCATCCGGTATCTGGATGAGAATGCCGGCGCCGTCGCCGGTGTTGACCTCGGCGCCCGACGCGCCGCGGTGGTCGAGATTGCAGAGCGCGCCGAGGGCCGTGTCGACGATATCGCGGCTCTTGGCCCCCGTGACGTCGACGACGAATCCCACGCCGCAGGCATCGTGCTCGAAGGCGGGGTCATACAGACCGCTCGCCGCGGGCAACGCGCTGAACGGCGGCGGTCGCTTGCTCAGCTCGTCAGGCGTGGCCACGTTTCCTCGCTTCGGTCATAAGAGGCCCGTCGCTGGTCTTCGCGTTCGCACGAGCCGCGCCGCGGTGGTCCAGATTCGTGACCGCCGTCAGCGTCGCCTCGACGACGCGATGCCACGGCCGCCGGGCGATATCAGCAACGAAGCCGGTACCGCAGGCATCCCGTTCCCGGTCGGGCCTGTGAGGCGGAACGTTCACGATCTGACCCTATGTGTAACGTGAAGTGTTCGATTGTACCACACTTCACAATCTTCGGCGGAGAAAACGTATTGAGGTCGCCCCAGGCGACCCCCAGACTCCGAGCCCGGCCGCGAGGCCGTCTCGATGTGCTCTCTCGGCGGATGGGCTATGGTACCGGAGCGCGCCCGGATTCACAACCGTTTCAGCGCGTATTGGATTCCGTGAACTCCGGCCCGCGGTGTGTCCTCTGATCTCGGTCCGCCGTCCTCTGTTCTCTGTTGTCTGTTCTCTGTTCTGGCCGCCGCAGGCGACCCCTACCAGATCCCGAGCTGCATCTTCACGTCGTCGCTCGCCATCGTGCGCGGATCCCAGGGCGGCGAGAACGTCAGCTTGGTACGAACCGCCTTGACGCCTGGCAGATCGACGAGCACGTCCTGCATCTGCCCGTCGATCACCGGTCCGAGCGGGCAACCGGGGCTCGTCAGCGTGTACGTCACCTCGACGATGCCGTCATCCGAGATCTCGACATCGTACACGAGCCCCAGCTCGACGATGCTCATGTGGATCTCCGGGTCGAACACCTCCGTGAGACGCTCCATGATCAGCTCGTTCGAAAGCAATCCCTTGACGGACATCACGACCCCCTCGGCCCTGCGAACCACCGACTACGAATTACAGACTTCAAGCTTCTTCGTGCCGGACTGCCCCATCGCCGCGCTCATGCTGTTCGATGCCATCCACGAGGGTGTGCCAGGCCAGCGTCGCGCACTTGACGCGCACCGCGAACCGCGCTACTCCCTGCAGCGCCTCGAGGTCGCCGAGATCCTCCGGCGGCACCGAGTCCGCGTTTGTCATCATCTCTTTGAACTCGTCCGACAGCCGCCGGATTTCGTCGACGCTCTTCCCCATCACCAGGTCCGACATCATCGAGCCGGACGCCCGGCTGATCGCGCACCCGCGGCCCGTGATGCCGATGCCGGTGACGGCGTCGCCATCGAACGTCAGCTGCATCTCGATCTCGTCGCCGCAGAGCGGGTTGTACCCCTCGGCGACGACATCGGGGTTCGCCAGCGGCTCGCTGTGGCGGGGATTCCTGTAGTGATCGAGGATAAGCTCACGGTACAGCTCATCCAGCTCCAGCTCTTGCTGCGGCATGTCCGAATATCCGGTCGCTCGCCCTGATGCCTTCGATCAGCGCGTCGACCTCGTCCTTCCTGTTGTAAAGATAGAAGCTCGCCCGCGCCGTCGCCACGACGCCCATCCATTTCATCAGCGGCTGCGCGCAGTGGTGGCCGGCGCGAATGGCGATGCCGCGCTGGTCCAGCACCTGGCTCAGGTCGTGCGGATGCAGGTCGCCGTAGTTGAACGTGACGGCGCCGCCCCGCTCGGCAGCATCCCTCGGCCCGTACATCGTGACGCCTTCCACCCCGCTCAGCCGGTCGATGCAGTACTGCGTGATATCCGCCTCGTGCGCGCGCACCGCGTCCATCCCGAGCGCCTCCAGGTAGTCGATCGCCGCGCCGAACGCGATCACGTCGGCGATGTTCGGCGTGCCGGCCTCGAACTTGTTCGGCAGGTCGGCGTACGTGCTCGTCTCGTAGGTCACCCGCTTGATCATCTCTCCGCCGCCGAGGAACGGGTCCATCGAGTTGAGGACGTCGCGCCGCCCGTACAGCACGCCGACCCCGGTCGGCCCCAACATCTTGTGCGACGAGAACGCCAGGAAGTCGCAGCCGAGATCCTGCACATCGATCGGCATGTGCGGCACGCTCTGCGCACCATCTACCAGCACCACCGCGCCGAATCGGTGCGCCACCTCGGCGATCTCCTTCACCGGGTTGATCGTGCCGAGCACGTTCGACATCTGCGAAATGGCGACGATCTTCGTTCTCTCGCCGATCTTCGCCACGATGTCGGCGCCGATCAGCTTCCCTTCTTCGTCGATCTCGATGAACCGCAGACGCGCTCCCGTCGCCACCGCGATCAGCTGCCACGGGACGAGGTTGCTGTGGTGCTCCATGGCCGAGAACACGATCTCGTCGCCCGGCTTGAGGAATTTGCGGCCCCACGCGTTCGCCACGAGGTTGATCGATTCCGTCGTGTTCCGCGTGAACACGATCTCCTGCCCCGGATGCGCCGCGTTGATGAAGCGGCCGGTCTTCTCGCGCGCGGCCTCGTACGCCAGCGTCGCCTCTTCGGCGAGCGTGTGCAGGCCGCGGTGAATGTTGGCGTTGTAGTGCTCGTAGTAGTGGACCAGCGCGTCGATGACCTGCCGCGGCTTCTGCGTCGTTGCCGCGTTGTCCAGGTACACGAGCGGCCGGCCGCGCACGAGGCGCTCCAGAATCGGGAAGTCTTTACGGATCTCGTCAACGTCGTACGTCACATGTTTCTCGATCTTCATCTCGGTCCGTGTTTGGGACGCCGCCCGGCAACTGTTCGCTCGTTACGCGGGCTTGCGCCCCGCAAACGTGATGCCGCGCGTGTCAAACTCCTTTGCGTCCGACTCGTGCCTCGACCCTGAGAACACATCGACCTGCCGGCCCCAGCGCACATCCTCGAAACCAGCGTGGTCCAGGATCCAGTTCCACTCTGCTTCCAGCAGAGCACCGGCAATTCACCCGGACCAGAGGTCAATGTCGTCCTTCGCATCCTGCGGCACTTCTTTGTGCACGACGATGTCACCGATCTGGAACCGTCCGCCCGGCTTCAGGACGCGGTACACCTCGCGCATGGTGCCAGCCTTATCCGGCGTCAGATTGATCACGCCGTTGCTGATCACCACGTCTGCGCTCGCGTCCTCGACCGGCAACTCTTCGGCGTAGCCCTCGCGTACATCCACGTTGGAGAGGCCGGCTTCGGACGCTGCCTTCTGCGTCTTCTCGCGCATCGCGGCCGTCATATCGACGGCTATCACGCGACCGGAGAGCCCGACCTGGATCGCCGCCTGCAGCGTGTCGAAGCCGGCGCCGCAGCCAATGTCGACAACCGTCTCGCCCGGATTGAGTCTCCCCATCGAGAACGGATTCCCCGTCCCCGCGAACGAGGCCACCGTCGATGCCGGTAGCGCGTCGACGCCGCCGGCATCGTAACCAAGCATCATCGCGAGCGGTCTGCCAGTGTGGAAGTGGAAGCCCTTCTCGGGTTCGAGCGCCACGTCGGTGTACTTTTCGCTGATCTGCCGCCGCAGCTGTTCGCGATCGACGTTGGAGGGGGTTACCTGCCGCACCATGCGCACCTCGTTCTTTTCATGATGTGTTTCGCCACCGGCGAACCGTAACCGGCTACCCGACGTCTACCTTCACGTCGTCGCCGTCCACCTGCACGGCGTATGTCTTGACCGGCACGACGGCCGGCAGCACCACCGCGCGGCCGTTCGTCACGTCGAACTTCGCGCCGTGGCGCGGGCACTCGACAAGCTCGCCCTGCAACTCGCCCTGGTCCAGCGGACCACCGTCGTGCGTGCACACGTCGTCGATCGCGTAGAAGCGCCCGTTGACGTTGCACAGGGCGATGCGGACGCCGTTGACCTCGTGCACGCTGATCGTGCCGGGCGGCGTCTCGGAGACGGTGGCGACGGATACGAATGCGCTCAACTGATGCACCACCTGCACTGCTGCCCGCACCCGCGGGCGGCCGGCTATTTCGCGCTCATCATTTCATCGAACGAAAGCGTCCCGGCGCTGCCGCCGGCCTTCACGAGCGCCGCGTTGCGCACGCGCTCTCGCAGCCGTTCGTTCGGAATGCGGTCGATCACGTCGGCGAAGAATCCTTCGACCAGCATCTGCTCCGCGAGACGCCGCGGGATCGCCCGCGCTTCGAGGTAGAACAGCTCGTCCTCATCCACCGGCCCCGCCGTCGCGCCGTGGCTGCACTTCGACACGTCGTGCGCCTCGATCTCCAGGATCGGGATCGGCGCGGCCTTCGCGTGCTCGCTCAACAGCAGGTTGCGCGACGTCTGGTTCGCCTCGCTGCCGCCCGCCGTCGGATTGATGCGCGTGATGCCGTACCAGACGAGCGACGCGCTGCCGGTCAGCGCCGATTTGAACTGCAAGTCGCTCGACGTGTGATCGCCCACGTGGTTCTGCAGCGTGTTGTAGTCAAAGTGCTGGTCGGCGTCCCCGAACGTCACGCCGAGCAGGTCCACCCTCGCGCCGCTCTTCGCCATCTCCGTGGCGATCCGCATCTTCGTCATCTTGCTGCCGGTGCCGGCGGCCATGCCCAGGAACTGCGCGTCGCGCCCGAGGGTCGCTCGCACCGTGTTGAAGTTGTAAACACTGTGGCCCCAGCGGTTCACCGAGTAATACGCGACGTGCGCCCCGTCGCCCACGTAGATCTCGACCGCGCCGCTCACGAAGCCCGCCGCCTGCTCGTCGGGCGAGATCGTCTCGTCGATGAACGTCACCTTGCTCTCGCGCTCGGCGACGATCACGGTGCGCGGGAACAGCGCGAGCCCGGACGTGGAGACGCCCGTCGAAAGCTGCACCGGCAGCGCGATCTCGACGCCCTTCGGCACGTAGAGGAAGCAGCCGCCGCTCCAGAGCGCCGCGTTCAGCGCCAGGTACTTCCATTCCTCCGGCTTCACCGTCTGCGCCAGGTACTTCTTCAACAGGTCGCCATGCTCGCGCGCCGCGGTGTGCAGGTCGGTGAGGATCACCCCCCACTCGCTCAGCGCGCCGTCGAGCCGCGTGAACACCACGTCGGAGTCGTGCTGGAAGACGCGTCCCGCGACCGCATCGGCGTCCCAGGCGCTGCGGATCGATGAGGGCAACTCTGCCGCGTCGCCGACCGGCGCCGACGCGCTGAGCGGCTTCATCCCGTCGAACGACATCGCGCGCACGTCCGTGCGGCGCCATTCCTCGTCGTACGGGTCCGGAAAGTCCATCGACTCGTACAGACGCCACGCCGCGCGCCTCTGCTCGCGCAGCCACGCCGGCTCGTCGCGCCGCGCCGACGCCTGCTCGGCGTCCGCCTGCGTCAGTCCCGTGATTCCCGAGGCGATCAATTCCTGTGTCACGTGCTCACCATGCTTCGTGTCATCGCCGGTCGCGGGCGCAGCAAGCTGCGCCCCTACAGAAGTCGGCGGGGAATCTCCACCTCCGACCCCTCGTCGCTCACGGCCCTACCCCACCGCGCCTTCCATCTGCAGCTCGATGAGGCGGTTCAACTCGACCGCGTACTCCATCGGCAGTTCCTTCACGATCGGCTCCACGAAGCCGTTGACGATCATCTTCGTCGCCTCGACCTCGCTGATGCCGCGGCTCTGCAGGTAGAAGAGCTGGTCCTCGCCGACCTTGGAGACCGACGCCTCGTGACCGATGTTCACCTGTTCCTCTTCGATCTCCATCAGCGGGTACGTGTCCGAGCGCGCCTTCTCGTCGATGAGCAGCGCATCGCAACGCACCGTCGCCTTCGAACGCACCGCTCCCGGGTACACCTTCAGCGCACCGCGGTAGCTCGTGCGCCCGCTGCCGCGCGACACCGACTTGGAGATGATGGTCGAAGTCGTGTCCGGCGCGACGTGCACCATCTTCGCGCCGGCGTCCTGGTGCTGACCGTCCGACGCCATCGCCAGCGAGAGGACTTCGCCGTGAGCGCGCGGCCCCATCAGGTACACGCTCGGGTACTTCATCGTCAGTCGCGAGCCGAGATTGCCGTCGACCCACTCCATCACTGCGTCCTCGTAGGCCACGGCGCGCTTCGTCACCAGGTTGTACACATTCGTGGACCAGTTCTGGATCGTCGTATAGCGGACGCGCGCGTTCTTCTGGACGACGATCTCGACGACGGCACTGTGCAGCGCGTCGGTCGAATACGTCGGCGCGGTGCAGCCCTCGACGTAGTGGACGAAGCTGCCCTCTTCGGCGATGATCAGCGTCCGCTCGAACTGGCCCATGTTTTCCTTGTTGATCCGGAAGTAGGCCTGAAGCGGAATGTCCACCTTCACGCCCGCCGGCACGTAGACGAAGCTGCCGCCCGACCAGACCGCGCTGTTGAGCGCGGCGAACTTGTTGTCGGCCGGCGGCACGATGGTGCCGAAGTACTTCTGCATGATCTCCGGGTAATCGCGCACGGCGCTGTCCGTGTCGGTGAAGATGACACCGAGCTTCTCGAGGTCCGCGCGGATGCTGTGGTAGACGACCTCGGAGTCGTACTGCGCGCCAACGCCGGCGATCAGCGACTTCTTCTCCGCCTCGGGAATGCCCAGCTTGTCGAACGTGTCCTTGATGTACTCGGGCACGTCTGACCAATCGGCCTCGGAGCGGTCGGAGGCCCGCGCGTAGTAGTAGATGTCGTTGAAGTCCAACTCGTAGTTCTGGATGCTGCCGCCCCAGAACCCGGTTGGCATCGGCTTCTCGAGGAAGTGGTGGTAGGACTTGATGCGGAAGTCCGTCATCCACTGCGGCTCGTTCTTCACGCGCGAGATCTCGCGCACGACGTCCTCGCTCAGGCCCTTCTCCGTGCGATAGGAGTACGTGGCGTTGTCGTTGTCATTGAACCCGAACTTGTAGCCGTCCGTCTTCGCGATGTCGGGCGTGATCTTCGCGACCATAGCTATGCCTTCTCTCCGCCGGCCGCCGCGAGCACGGGGCCGTACTTCTCGATCACCGGGTCATAACCCTGCTCCTCGAGCTGCAATGCCAGCTCGGGGCCCGCGGATTCGATGATCCTGCCCTGGTACAGGATGTGCACGAACTCCGGCTTGATGTAGTTCAGCAGACGCTGGTAGTGCGTGATCAGCACCACGCCGAGTTTCGGCGTCATCAGCGCGTTCACGCCCTCCGCCACCGTGCGCAGCGCGTCGATGTCGAGGCCCGAGTCCGTCTCGTCCATGACCGCCAGGTCCGGATCGAGGATGCCCATCTGCAGGATCTCGGCGCGCTTCTTCTCGCCGCCAGAGAACCCTTCGTTGACGTAGCGACGCGCGAACTGCTCGTCCATCTTGAGCAGCTTCATCGTCGCCAGCAGTTTCTCGCGGAACTCCCGCACCGGCACGTCCTGACCGCGCACCGCCTTCATCGCCTGGCGGAGGAAGTTGACCATCGTCACGCCGGGGATGCTCGTCGGGTACTGCAGCGCCAGGAAGATGCCGCGCCGCGCGCGTTCGTCGGGACGCAGCGCACCGATGTCTTCGCCCTTGAAGATGATCGAGCCGCCCGTCACCTGGTAGCGCGGGTGCCCCATCAGCGAATTGGCGAGCGTGCTCTTGCCGGAGCCGTTCGGCCCCATGATGGCGTGCACCTCGCCCCTGTTTACGGTCAGGTCAACGCCGTTCAGGATCTGCTTGCCGTCGACGGCGACCGTCAGTCCGCGTATCGTCAGTAGTTCGTCTGCCATGCGTCCTCTTCTCCGGCCGCGGGCGTTGGCCCCGCGGCGATTGCTGCTACGCTGTTCGGTCCCTGCGACGGCCGCGCGGCTTTCGCGCAGCCGGTTCCGGCGCGCCGCCCCGCACGACGTATTCGCACGTGGGATTGCCGTCGATCATCCGTGCCACCTGGTCCACCGGCATCCCGACGAGCATCTCGATGATGCGATGGTCGGCGTGGCAAGGCGCAGCCGATGCCTCCGCCGCCCGGCGGTATGGGCAGCACGTGTTCATCAGGTGGTAGCCGTCGGCATCCTTCCGCCAGTGATCGACGATGCCCTCGTCCCGCAGGGCCACACTCGTCTCGGCCACTCGCTGCTCGACCGTCGAGCCGGTCACCTGCAGCCGGTACGTCCCGGCGATGTCCTCGGCCATCCCGTCGAACGCCTGCCCGAGCAACGCCTGCCCGCTCGCGGCCTGGTCCTCCGGGAGCGCGGCGATCCGGCGGAACAGCCGGTGCACCAGCCGCGGGTAGTGCGCGCTCTGCTCCTCAGCACGCTCCGTGAGCCGGTAGACGTACGAGGGCCGGCCGATGTCGCCCCGCTGGATGCGAACATCCGCAAGTCCCTCGGCGCGCAGCGCGTCGAGGTGTCGGCGGATATTTGCCTGGTTCAGCCCCAGGTCGGCCGAGATCTCCCCGACCGTAGCTTCGGTTCGGGCTGCCAGCAGGTCGCGGATGAGTTCACGGGTCGATTTCATGGCATCTCGATCGTACCGGCTCGTCATGCCGATAACAAGACAATACCGACTTAAAATGCATTTTTATAGAAAAAGGCGGGAGTGCCGAACGACGGAAAAACCGCGGGCCGATCGGCCCCGGCAGCCGCGCCGTCAAGCCGTGCCAGGCGGCGCGGGCCGATCCCTACAGCTTGACGAGCTGCTCCAGCGCCGACGTCAGCTCTTCGTCGCTGAAGATCGCCTCGTACTTGCCGACGACGCGGCCGTCCTTCGCCATGAAGAAGGTGTATGGCTCCGTGGCCAGCTTCCACTCGAGCATCGCCGGCCGGTACTTCTGGAGCAGGATGTCCTGCCACACCTCGATGTGCACAAAGTCGACGCGGTCCTGATACGCCGGAACCTGCGTCAGCAAGACCTCGAGCACCGGTCCGCAGAAGCGCGTCTGGCAATACGCCGGCGTGCTGAACTGCACGACAAGCGGTCGCCCCTTGCCGAGCACGTCGCCGATCACCTTGTCGTGCAGCGGACACGGCGGGATGCGCGAGCACAGGCTCGCCGGATCCGGGTTCGTCGCCGTCGTGTCGTTCTGGCTCGCGGGCGGGATCGTGCCGATGCCCGGCGTTTCGGACTGCGCCTTCACGGTGAACTGCTGCTGGATCTTCACGGGCTGGCTGCCGTCGTTCGGCGTGACGTCGACCTCCACCCCCCACTTCCCGGCCACGTCGAACGGCGTGTTGACCACGTAGAAGGAGACGCTCTCGGCGCCGGCAGCGCCCTCCGGACTCATGTCGTGCGCGTGCGCGCCGGCCACGTTCAGCTCGAAGAAGTCGGCGTCGCCTTCGCCGCGAAGCGTGCCGGTCGTGCCGTCGGCGCCCATCGTGAAGAAGCGCAGGTGAACGGCCGCGTTCTTCACCAGGTTCCGCTGTGCGTCGATCAGCCCGACGGCGAAACGATTGTCCTCGTTGGCGACGAAATCCGACGTGAGCAGCGCCGGTGTGATCCCGCTCGGATTCGCGCTCGATGACGCGGTCGCGCCGCCCGCCGGCGATGGCGTCCCGGCCGCCGGCGTCTTGCCGCCGCCGGACGAGCCGCATCCGGCCGCCAGCAGCGCGGCGCCCCCGGCCGACGCCGCCATCGCGCCCAGGAAGGTGCGCCGGCTCAACGGCCGGTCGCTCCGCGAGCCCGGTTCGGGGGTGTTCATATTATTCACCGTAGGGTACGCCCGACTTCGAGGCAACGATCTCGCAGGGGCACTGCGAGTTGTGGGCGCACACGGAAACAAACGTTGCGTGAGCGCCGCCGCCTCAGTCGGGCAGCAGTTCCAGCGCATCGAGATCCATGATCGCGTCGGAGAGCCGGCTGAAGATGGCGCCCATCAGGCCCACCGCGCGCTCGTTCGAAAAGTCCAGCGTTGCGCCGCTGACCGTGAAGATACCGAGGTAGACGAGCATCGATCGCCGGTAATCGAGCCACAGATGGTCGGCCGAGTAGCCGCGCACGCCCGCGTCGGCGAGCACGCCGTAATAGGCGTCGAACACCTCGCGCTCACAGGCGCGTCTCTGTTCGGACGGCATGCTTCCGCCCATGAAGTACGCCAGGTCGTACGCGGCCCACCCCCGGTTCGGGCTCTGCCAGTCGACGACCGCCAGCCGGTACGGCGCGCCGTTCTCGCCGAAGAACATGTTGTCGAGCCGGTAGTCGCCATGCAGGATCGTGACCGGCGCCTCGGCCGTGATCACGTCCATCAGCCGAACGAGGCGCGGCGCCAGCCCCTCCATGATCGGCCTGATCTCCGGGCTCATGTGCTTGCCGAATAGGTCCAGCGCCACCGGCCACGCGTTCGGGTACGCGAACGTCATCGCTGCGCGTACGAGGTCGGCGCCGTAGTGCATCCAGTCGAACGAATCGAGCCTCGGGCTCGACCACCAGGCCGCGTGCATGCCCGCCAGCTCGCGCACGGCGAGCAGCGCTTCGGCCTCCGAGCAGCCGCCGAGCTGGTCGCCGATGCGCCCGGACGCGCCCAGATCTTCGAGCAGCAGCGCGTACCGCCCCATATCCGCGTCGCCGGCCGCGCAGTAGCATCGCGGCGTGCCGATGCCGACGTCGCGCCCCAGCTCGGAGTAGAATCGCACCTCGCGCTCGTACAGTCCGTACAGGTTGGCGATCGCGCGCGCCCCCTCCTGCGCCGACGGCAGCTTGGCGATGACGCTCCGCGGCGCGGCGCCCGCATCGCCGTCGTACCGCAGGCTCAGCCTCCGGATCTCGCCGACGAACCCAACGCCTTCACCGATGCGCTCGCCCTCGATCGACGCGACGCGCGCCCCCGGCGGCAGGTGCCCTCCCGCGCCGAGCGCGGCGGTCAGCCACTGCGGAGTCACCTCGTCGAAGCCGTTCGGGATGTTCATGGAACGCTCCTGCTCTAGTTCACGCAGACGATCGAACAGTCGCTTCCGTGCGCGTGCTCCGCATCGCGGATCGCATCCTCAACAGTGGCCGCGTACTCGAACCCGACGTGCCGTGGCACCGCCGGATCCTCTGCCCCCGCCACGATGACGCGGGCCGCGTGCTTCATCCGGCGCAGCGGGTGCGTCGCCAGCACCGCGTGCACCGGGTGGAACGCGACGCCGTGCCGGTACCGCTCGATGTACCCGGCATGCGTCGCGAACTCGGTGCCGAACCGGCGCATAATCTCGTACGGGTCCCGGCTCTCCGGCAGTACGCGGTCCCACGCGTCCCTGTACGACGGGTGATGCTCCATGTCCCATGTCTCCGGGCACGGCGTCGCCAGGATCACGTCGCAGCCCGGCCGGCCGAGCGCCTCGATGTACCCGCCGAGGTAGCCGAGGCCCGAGGAGATCAGCGTCAGTATCGGGTTCATCGTGCCGAAGACCGCGTACGGGCTCCACGCCGGCAGGCCGTACACGACGACATCCGCCGGCTCCGCCTGTGAGCGCCGCGGCGGATTGCGCGACGCCATCACCTCCAGCGCCGCCGCGCGCGTCTCGCTGACGCCGCCCGCCCACACGTGCGCGATCTTCGTCGGGCCTGCCAGCACGCATTCGATCTTGTAGATGCGCTTTCCGAGCGACGCCTCCAGGTGCGCGCCCTGCTCGTTGAGCACGTCGTGCATGCGGTTGTGCAGCACCGACATCGACATCCCGTCCGGGTGATGCGTGTGGCGTATCGATCGCCATGTCGACAGCCCGACGGCCACCGACTTCCAGCCGCCGCTGAAGCCGAGGTGCAGCCCCGCGTTGACGTACACGCACAGGTCGGCCTCCGCCGCCTGGCGGCTCAGCTCGACGTCGTAGCCGTGCGCCGCCGTCGTGCCGAACGAGACGATGTTGGCGGCGTCTTCCGCGTCGTGGCAGAAGAGCCGATCGCCGAACCGGTCGACGAGATCGCGGCCGATGATCGTCGCCAGCTCGTCCCGCGTGAACTTGCGGTGCAGCGCGTTCGCGCAGATCAACGAGACGTTCGTTTCCGGCACGCCCGCTTCCGCAAGCTGGGCGAGCACGCCCTCGATCGCCACGCCGCGGATCGGCCCGAACGACGTCACCGTCGGATCGTCGAAGGCGATCGCGACGCGCGCGCCCGGCCGCACGATCTCCCGGATCGGCGGCAGGCCGAGCGGATGGTCGAGCGCGTTTCGAACGGCCGCGGCGAGGTCCGCGACGGGCGCCAGCCCTCCACCCGAGCCGGGCGCGCCGCCCCGCGCGATCACGCGCGTGCGCTGCGGCAGATCGACGGTGACGGTGGCATCACCGAACGGCAGTGTCTGAGTGCCCATGTGGCAGCGTGATACCACCGTCTCCGGGTCGCGGGCAAGCGCCCCCCGCCGTTCGCGCTACTATGGATGCGCAACCCGGAAACACGGACAGGAGGCACCCATGGCAGGCGGACTGCTGGCGATCTTCGCGCACCCCGACGATGAGACGTTCGGCGTCGGCGGCACGATGGCGTTCTACCGCGACCGCGGCATCCCCGTGACGATGATCTGCGCCACGCGCGGCGAGGTCGGCGAAATTGCGCCCGGCACCGATGCGACGCCCGAGACGCTCGGCCAGTTTCGCGAGCAAGAGCTACGCGATGCCTGCGCCATCCTCGGCGTCGCCGACGTACGATTCCTCGACTTCCGCGACTCCGGCATGGCCGGCACGCCCGAGAACGACGACCCCCGCTGTCTCCACCAGGCCGAACCCGAGCGCGTCGTCGAGCCGCTCGTGCGCGCCATCCGCTCCATCCGCCCCGACGTCATCGCCACGTGGGACGCCAGCGGCGGCTACGGCCACCCCGACCACATCGCGGTGCACCATCACGCCACCGCTGCGTACCACGCCGCGGCCGACGCGGCGCGCTATCCGGCCGCGGGCGAGCCGTGGAGCGTGCCCGCCCTGTACTACAACGTCATCCCGATCGAGGAGTTCATGAAACTTGCCGAGGAGCTGCGCAAGCTCGGCATCGACATGGGCGAGGCGCCCGGCGGCACGGAGAACATGGCGTCGCTTCACCGCGTGCAGCCGAACTGCGTCATCGACGTCGCCGCGCAGTACGAGCGCAAGCAGCGCGCGCTCATGGCGCATCGCACGCAGATGTCGGACGGGGGGTTCCTCGCCAAGCTGCCGCCCGAGATGGTCGCGCGCCTGCTCGGCCGCGAGTACTTCTACCGCGCCGACCCGCCGTTGCCCGACGGGACCACGCTCGACGACATGCTCTCCGCGTTGCCTTAGCCGCGCCATCTCAGCCGCGGCGGGCAGGCCGCGCCCATTTATGCGGGCGCGACCTCGCCCGTCTGTGCGAGACGCCGCCGCCTGCGCTCGCCGCGGCCTTCCGGCATCGGCGCCGGCTCGGTGGCGGCCGGCCGGCGCTCGTACGTCGCGAGACGCTGCGTTCCCCGGCTGCGCGCGCGCGCGGGCGGCGACTGCTCAGGTTCAGCCGCCACGATTTCCGAGGTCAGCGCCACGATACGCTCGACCGCCTTCTGCTTATTGAGGATCAGCATCGAGCGAATTGAGTTCCTGCCGGACGATCTGGCTGACGCGCTGTCGCGTCACGCCGAAATGCTCCGCCAGCCGCGACTGCAGGCCCCACCGGCCGCCATTGCCTGCCACGCCGCGCTTGATCAGCACTCTCGCTGCGATCCGTAACTTCTCGGTTCTGGTGAGCTCTTCCTCCTCGAAGTGCTGCAACACCATGGTCATCCTTGCCCTCCGATCGAACGCCCGTTGCCTGGGCTGCGCCATTGACATGCACGCCGCGCTTGACGTGCAGTTACGAATGTACGGATCGCCTCTCACGCCGCCCGTGCCCGCCTCTCACCACCGTTCCCAGCTTCGAGGCGAATGCTAACCGCAACACAAAGTGCATCGATCGCCGCCGCCTCACCACTCGCCCCTAAGGGACGTTCGCGCCAAATCGACGCCGTCCCGCGCCGCGCCGGCCACCCCGGCTGCAGAACAACGGCCCGCGTACTCGTCTCAGCGCCCAGTCACCAGTCACCAGCGACCAGCGACCACCGACCACCGACCACCGACCACCGACCAGCAACCAGCGACCAGCGACCAGCGACCAGCGTGCTACGATCGCTGCATGGTGCGCACCGCGTTGCTGTGCATGGCCGGGACGATGCTGCTCCCGCTTGCGGTCGCCTGCACGAGCCGCACCGCGCCATCGACCGCGACCCCCGCGCCGTCGAGTACATCCACACCGCTGCCCGCGACGAAGACGCCGTTCCCCACCTTCACGCCAACGCCTGTCCTCGAGGTCGGCCTCGCGATCGTCGTGGGAGGCGACCTGCGCGTGCGGAGCGAGCCATCGACGAAGGGACCGGTCGTGAAGACGCTGAAGGACCAGGACCACGTGCAGATCGATCGCGCGGTGGAAGGCGAGAACGTCCTCGTCGGCAATCAGACGTGGCCCTCGACGATCCCGCCGTGGACGCGACTCTGGTACCGCCTCACCGACGGCACGTTCGTCTACGCGGCGTTCGTCTTCTTCCTCCTCCCGAACGAGGAGTCGCCGCTCACCGACCCCCGCGGCGAGGAGAGGTGGATCGACGTCAACGTCACGACGCAGACCGCCAGCGCGATGATCGGTGCCCGCTCGATACACACCGCGCCCGTCTCGACGGGCTCGCCGCAGTTCCCGAGCCCGCTCGGCACTCACCACATCGAGAAGGATGGCCGCCTGCCGGTCGAGCGGATGACCGCCACGCAGGCCGGCTACACCCCCGGCCAGGCCGTCTACGACGTCGAGAACGTGCTCTTCACGCAGTACTACGACCGCAACGGCGACGCGCTGCACCTCAACTACTGGCGACCCGAATCGGTCTTCGGCCACACGCCGACGAGCCACGGCTGCGTCGGCCTGCTGCCGCACGACGCGCAATACTTCTGGCTCTTCGGCGCTCCCGGTATGCGCGTCGAAATCCACACCTGACCGGACACCGCACGCACTTTCGCCTAACGCCGCGAACGCCGATCATGACGCTGCCCGCGCCGTCCCGGCGCGAGCGGCGGACGCCGGCCGAAGCGCCGGGCCGCCACGACGAGCCCCAGCACGGCAGGAGCGAGCGAATGTACGTCGACCTGAACAAGGAACTGACCGACGAGCAGAAAGCGATCAAGCAGCGCGCGCACGAGTTCGCCGCCCAGGTGCTGCGGCCCGCGAGCATCGAGCTCGACAGGCTGACTCCGGAACAGGTCATCGCCAAGGGCTCAAGGCTCTGGGACGTCTTCCGGACCGCCTACTCCGAGTGCTGGCACCTGCGCGGCTTCCCGGAGGAGCTCGGCGGCGCGCACCTCGACACGCTCAGCTCCCACATCGTCAACGAGGAGTGGGGCTGGGGCAGCTCGGACTTCGCCATCGCCCTCAGCGTGACGTCGTTCCCGTTCGCCTTCGCCGCTGGCCAGCGTAACCCGCAGATCATCGAAGAAGTCGTGATGCCCTACGTCGAGGACCGCGAGGGCAAATACATCGGCTGCTGGGCGATCACCGAGCCCGGCCACGGTTCCGACACGTTGATGCCCGGCACGTCGATGTGGAGCAACCCGGACATCAAGTACGGCCTCACCGCCACGCTCGATGGCGATGATTACGTCCTGAACGGCCAGAAGTCCGCGTGGGTGTCGAACGGCACCATCGCCACGCATGCGCTGGCGTTTCTCGGCGTGGACCGCGCGAAGGGCATGGCGGGCGGCGGCGTCGCGCTCGTGCCGCTCAACCTGCCCGGCGTGACGAAGGGTCCGCCGCTCAACAAGATCGGCCAGCGCGCGCTCAACCAGGGCGAGATCTTCTTCGACAACGTGCGCATTCCGAAGGCCTACATGTTCGTGCCGCCCGAGGCCTACACCTTCGCCATCGATTCCGTGCTCGCCGGCGCAAACGCGTTCATGGGCTCGACGTTTACCGGCCTCGCGCGCGCCGCGTTCGAGGAGGCGCTCACGTACTCGAAGGATCGCGTCCAGGGCGGCGTCACGATCGCCGAGCACCAGCTCGTCCAGAAGAAGCTGTTCGACATGTTCGTCAAGGTCGAGACCTCGCGCCACATGTCGCGCCAGACGATGCTCTACAACGACGGCGCGTTCCCGCCCGGCACGCAGTACTCCATCGCCTCGAAGGTCTACTGCACGCAGTCCGCCTTCGAGATCGCGAGCGAGGCGATCCAGTTGCACGGCGGCTACGGTCTCACGAAGGAGATGCTCGTCGAGAAGCTGTTCCGCGACGCCCGCGCGGCCATGATCGAGGACGGCTCGAACGACATCCTCTCGCTCACCGCCGCAAGGAAGGTCATCGAGCAGTACGTGCCGTAGCTGTTGCATCGTAACGCGGGCTGTTCAGCCCGCGCCTGAGCGGCGAAATGAGTGAACACCCTCCGCACGAGGCGATCGACGGCGCGCGGGTCGGCGCGTGGCTCGCCGCGAACGTCGCGGGCGCGACGCCGCCGTTTATGTACCGCCTGATCACCGGCGGCCGGTCGAACCTCACCTTCGCCGTGACCGACGCCGCCAGCCGGCGCTTCGTTCTGCGCCGGCCCCCGATGGGCCCGATCCTCGCCACCGCGCACAACGTCGCGCGCGAGTACCGCCTCGTCAAGGCGCTCGGCGGCACGCCGGTGCCGGTCCCGCGCGCGCTCGCCGTCTGCGAGGACCCGGCCGTCAACGGCACGCCGTTCGCCGTCACCGCGTTCGTCGACGGCATCGTCCTGGACCTCGACGATCCGGCCGCCGCACTCGACGACGCCGGCCGCCGCGAGTTGGCGTTCCACCTGGTCGACGTCCTCGCCGACCTGCACGCCGTCGATCTCAACGAGGTCGGCCTGGCCGATCTGTCCCGCCGCGACGGCTACATCGAGCGCCAGCTTCGCCGCTGGTCCCGTCAGTGGGCGGACTCGCCCACCCACGAGTCGCCGCTGATCGACGAGGTGGAGCTGCGACTGCGCGAACGCGTGCCCGTCCAGCGAGAGACCACGCTCGTCCACGGCGACTACCGGTTCGGCAACTGCATCGTAGATGTCGCCAGCCGCCGTGTCGCGGCGGTGCTCGACTGGGAGCTGTGCACGCTCGGCGACCCACTGGCCGACCTGGGCCATCTCGGCGTCTACTGGCACGATCCCGCGCAGACCGTGCCCCTCACGAACGATCCCACGTCCGCCGGCGGCTTCCCGTCGTTCGACGGCCTGCTACGGCGCTACGCCGCACGCACGGGCCGCGACGTCACGCACATCGAGTACTACCGCGCCTTCGCCGCGTGGCGGCTCGCCATCATCGCCGAAGGTATCGCGTCGCGCCACCTCCACGCCCACCCGGACGATGCGCCCGCTCTCGCCGCCTCTCACGCGGCCGTCGAGCACCTCGCCGACTTCGC
>CAYJMJ010000013.1:29633-32380 GCA_964371095.1 uncultured Dehalococcoidia bacterium
ATGCGCCCGCTCTCGCCGCCTCTCACGCGGCCGTCGAGCACCTCGCCGACTTCGCTCGCTCGGCACTCGACCGTCTAGGCGTGTGAGGGAGGGGCCTCGGCCTGGGCACCGGCTAGCTCAATAACCAGTCGGTGCCGCAGATGCGGCCGAGCTTCGCGAACGCCAGAAGACCACACGCCGCGCTGACGCACAGGAATCCGGTGGCCACAAGGTTCTCCGGGTCACTGGTGCTGGCCGACCAACCGAAGGCGAACGTGGACGCCAAGACGCAGAGTCCAACGAATGAGTAGGCGAACCGCGGCCATCGCACGCAGAACGCCGACACCCAGAACACCGCGAGTACTATCGGGAACCCAACGATGTACGCCAACGCCAGCGCCGTCATGGGCAGGCCGAGGATGCCCACGATTAACCACCCGGCACCTTTCCACGTTCGTGGGCGGCCATGAACGACTGCGGAAATGAGAGCGCCAAGGATAGTGACGGCTCCGAAGAACTCCGCCCCCGCAATGGTCAGGAAGATAGCCGTGTCCATCACGCTGTCCCAGGGTTCGAGCCTGCGGCGCGGCGAACGCTCGTCCGTGACACACGCATGATAGATCGCTAGACCGCCTGTCGGTCAGACCCGGTGCCGCTTCCGCCACCGCAGCGCCGCCTGTAGGCTTTGTCTCGTGAGCAGCGAGTACCTCTCGACCCCGATCAAGCGCTTCGATCCGCGCCCCGACGCCAGCCTCCGCTCGTTCATCGATGCGCTCGGCCGCACCGGCGGACAGCCGCGCCGCCTCAGCGCCGCCGTCGACCTCTGGAACGCGATGATCGAGCGCAATCGCGTCATCTTCTGCTCGATCGCCGGCGCACCGGTGCCGATGGGCTTCGGTCCGGCGATCGCGTCGCTCATCGAGCAGCGCCGCATCGACGTGCTGGATATCACCGGCGCCCAGCTCACGCACGACATGCTCGAGGTGTTCGGCGCCATCCATTACCAGGGCAAGGTCGCCAGCGACGACGTGGCGCTCGCCGCCGCCGACGTCAATCGGTTCTGGGACACCTTCGGCAGCGAGGAGGACTACCGCCGCGTCGAGCCGCCCATCTTCGAGTTCGCCAGTGCGCTGCCGGACCGGCCGATGACCACGCGCGAGTACACCTACCGGCTCGGCGCGTTCTTCAAGGGCATCGGCTCGCAGAGCGGCATCATCACTGCCGCCGCCGATTACGGCATCCCCGTCTACTGCCCCGCTATCGGCGACTCCGTGCTCGGCATGGACCTCGGCTTCCTGCGCGCCGAAACCGGCAAGCGCATCGTCTTCGACGTCGTCCAGGATGTCCTCGAGATGACGGCGATCGTCCTCCTCGCCGAGGAACTCGGGCTCCGGACGGCGACGTCGATCTTCGGCGGCGGCGCGCCTCGCAACCACATCCAGCAGTCGCAGATCGGCACCTACATGTTCATGGCGAAGGGCAAGGGCCACGCCGAGGCGGTGCGCTTCAGCATCGAGCCGGCGGAGACCGGCGGCCTCTCCGGCTCGACGATCTCCGAGGGCATCAGCTGGAAGAAATTTGACCCGAACGTCGAAGCGGCCGAGGTCTTCCTCGACTCCAACCTCTCGATCGCGATCTGCGCATCGCTCCTCGGCGCGCGCGACCCGGCCTCCTGCTTCCAGTACCGCCACGAGGAGGACGGCACGCTCACGGCGATCTACGCGGGCCAGTCCTACAACCTCTCGGACAAGTTCCACTTCCGCTAGCCGCGCGCCGGAGCAGGCCGCTCCGTCCGTGGCGCGGGCATTCAGCCCGCGTGGTCCCGACATGGCGTTCGTGGCGCGACGCGAAGCGACGCATGTGTCCGGGGAAGACCCTTCGCGTTGCTCAGGGTGACGTGGCGGTCAGCGCCTCGCCGTCCGTCATGCTGAGCGAAGCGAAGCATCTTGTGCGGCCCAGTCGCTTCGCTCTGCTCAGGGTGACGCGTTCGCAAGCACCGTGCTCCCCGCCGCCGAAACGCGGTCATTTCGACCGCCGCCGTACGTCGAAATTCGCCCTCGCCTTGCGAATCCGTGCCTGCGGCGGCCCTCGAACCCCATAATCGGTCAAGAGTTGGTACGAAATCTTGACGAAACAGGCCGTCCGGCAGGCTCCACAAACGCGTCCGCTGGCGCTAGACTTGTCGCTCAGAGGGAGAGACCGCCATGGCGATTCCCGGATTCTATCGAACTGGACTCACCGGCTACCGCTGCTCGCGGTGCCAGGCCCCGCTCGCGCTCGACGGCGAGCCCGGCGAGCGTCTCTTCTGCGCGCCCTGCCTCCACATCGTCGATGCCGACCCCGCCACCAAGCGTTCGATCCTGCTTCCCCAGATGCAGCACGACGCCGACGCGCTGTCGGCTCTCTTCTAGTCCGGTTCTGAGAATGCCCGTTTGATCCGTGGCGCGGGCTTTCAGAGCCGGTCTCAGAACTGATCCGCGATGACGAAATCGCGGTGCCATGACGCTCGATCGGCTCCGACGACCCGCAAAGCGAGACAGTCAGGCGCCTCATGACCGAGCTGGCCGCGAATTATGCACTCGTCTTTGGTTCGGAGACGGCCTCTTTCAGCCCGCGTGTTGCCAATTCGCCGCGCCGCCTCCCGGGCGACACCGAGTGCGACCCGCCGCTCAACACGCGCAGCTCGGCAACGGGTGCCACTCTTCCGGAAACCGAAACAGGGCCTCGCAAGCGAGGCCCTGTTCGATATCGTTCGATTCCGCCGGGCG
>CAYJMJ010000013.1:32480-58995 GCA_964371095.1 uncultured Dehalococcoidia bacterium
GAAACAGGGCCTCGCAAGCGAGGCCCTGTTCGATATCGTTCGATTCCGCCGGGCGTCGGTCAGCTCACCCGCTCCGACGACCCGTCGCCTTCCATCGCGCCGCGCACCTTGGTGTAGCACGCGCTGCAGTACACGGGCCGGTCGCCGCGCGGCTGGAACGGCACTTCGGTCATCATGCCGCACTCAGCGCACGTGGCCGGATGCATCTGGCGCGGCGTGCGGCCACCGAAGCTCGCGAACACGCCGTAGCGCACGTACCCCTCTTCGGGCTCGTTCGTGCGCGTCGACTTCCGCGACGAGCGGCACGACGAGCAGCGCACTGGCTCGTTCAGCAGGCCCTTGTTCGCGTAGAATTCCTGCTCACCGGCGGTGAACGTGAAGTTCTGCTTGCAGTCGCGGCAGATGAGCGTCTTGTCGGTGAAACTCAATCGAAAACCCCTCCCCAACGGGACATGAATGTGCGGCCCTGAAGGCCGCACCGTCTTCATGCAAAGCCCTGAGACCACCAGAGCAAGTATATCGGCCCGCCCGAAGGACTCACAAGCGGCGCACGGGCCAGCCACCCGGCGCCCGCCGCAGGCGCTCCGGCAGCGGCAGCCGCCTGACGAGCGTCTCGGCCTCCTCGCTGTGCAGCAGCCGGCTGACGTAGAAGAAGACGGCCGCGCCGACGCCCACGCCGCCGAGTACCGCAAACCCAGCTTCGGGCTTGCGGTCCAGCTCGAGCAGCCCGGCCAGCTTCAGCAGCGCCAGCCACAATGCGATCGCCTCCGCCATGAGGACCGTCGCCGTGACCGTTCGCGCCACCGAAATCGCGATCTCGCGCGCTGGCATGCCCTCGAGCCGCCGGTCGAGCGTCCGAAGCAGCAACGCGAACTCGACGATCGTGGCCACCGACAGCGCCGCCGCCAGCCCCTTGATGCCGAACGGCCACACCAGGACCAGCGCGAGCACCAGGTTGATGACCATCGAGACGACCGCGAACGCAACCGGCGTCCGCGTATCCCGCAGCGCGTAATAGCCGCGGCTCACGATCTCGATGCCGGCGTGCGCGAACAGCGCCGCCGCATAGAAGACGAGCGCACCCACGACCAGATCCGTCGACGATGAGTCGAAGGCGCCGCTGCGCAGGAGGAACGCCGTGACGGGCTTCGCGAGGATCATCAGCCCCACGCCCGCGGGCACGGTCAGGTACAGGATCATGCGCAACGATTGCGAGAGCGTGTCGCGCAATTCCTCGTGATCGCGCGCCGCCTGCTCCGCCATGCGCGGGAACACGGCCGTCGAGATCGCCATGCCGAACAACCCCAGCGGCGTCATCACGATGAGCCACGCATAGTTCACGGCCGAGATCGCCCCGTCCCGCACCGTGGACGCCAGGAACGTGGCGATGAAGAAGTTGAGCTGGAACGCCGCAAGCCCGATGACCCTCGGGCCCATCAGCCGCCCGACCTCGCGCACCGCCTTGTCGCGCCAGTCCCAGATCGGCTCCCAGCGCATGCCGACGAGCCGCAGCGCCGGCACCTGCACGACCAGGTGCAGGAGCGCACCGATGACGACGCACAGCGCCAGCACCTTCACGTCGTCCGAGACGAGCGCACCGGCGATGATCGCTCCGTTGTAGAACATCGGCGCGAACGCCGGCGCCAGGAAGTGATGGCGGCCATTGAGGATGCCCATGAACATCCCGCTCACCGCGAACAGCACCGGTGACACCATCATGATGCGCGTCAGGTCGACGGCGAGCGCCGTCATCTGCTGGTGCTGGCCGATATCGTCGCCGAGCCCGGGCGCCGTCACGGGCACGATGATCGGCGCCGCCAGCAGGCCGATCACCGCGAACACGATCGTCGCCGCCAGCACGAGGTTCAGCACGCCCGACGCGAGCCGCCACGCGGCGCGCTCACCGCCCTCGCTCCGAAGACGCGCGAACGTCGGGATGAACGCGCTGCCGAGCGTCGCGCCCGCCAGCAACTGGAAGATCAGGTCGGGAAGGCGGAACGCCACGAAATACGCGTCGAGGTTCGGGCTGGTTCCGAACTGGTGGGCGATGGCGACCGTTCGCACGAGCCCGAGCAGCCGGCTGCCCAGGAACCCCATCGCTACTACTGAGGCGGCCATGGCGAGGCTCGGCGGCGCTCCGGCCCCGCCCTCGACGGCAGCGTCATCGACATCCGAGAAGAAGCGGGCCCGGAGTGTTCGCATCATGGCGATTCTCGTCAGGGGGTTCCCAAGACGCCCGTCCGGCGCGTCGAGGCATCATACTACGGGCTGCGCCGGCCCAACAATCGCGTCGGCGCGCATCCCCTTCGCTGGACACAATCGGGCCGCATCGGTAGCATGTTTGGAATGCATTTCGGGGCGCGGCACCATCGCGCGGGAGGTTCGTCCGTTGGCACATTCCAAATCAGCGCTCAAGCGGTGGCGCCAGAACGAGGCGCATCGCGAGCGCAACAAGGGCGTCCGCACCGCTGCCCGCTCCGCCGTCAAGAAGGCCCACACGGCTATCGAGAGCAGCTCGCCCGATGAAGCTCAGGCCGCCATCCGCGAAGCGGCCGGGATCCTCGACCGCGCGTCAAAGGGCAACGTCGTCCACCGCAACGCCGTGGCCCGCCACAAGTCGCGCATGATGAAGCAGCTCAACAAGGCCTCAGGCGCCGCCGTCGCCGCGGTCGAGGCGCCGAAGAAGACCCGCAAGGCTCCGGCCAAGAAGGCTGCCGCGGCCGCGCCGAAGGCCAAGGCGCCCGCGAAGCCCCGCGCGGCGAAGCCCAAGCCCGCCGCCAAGGACTAGACCCGACCGCCCGTTTCGCGAACGCAGCGTCCGCCTCCGGCGGGCGCTTTCGCTTCCCCGGTGGGCGCCGTCGAGAACGCGAACGAGCCCTCGAATCGAGGGCTCGTTTCAGCAATCACCAGTAATCAGCGGCCAGGCTACCGCTTCGTGTACTGAGGCGCCTTGCGCGCGCGCTTCAGTCCGACCTTCTTGCGCTCCTTCATGCGCGGATCGCGCGTCAGCAGGCTCTGCCGCCGCAGCGCCGGCTTGAGCGTCTCGTCCGACGTCGCCAGCGCCCGCGCGATGCCGTGCGACACCGCGCCCGCCCAGCCCGTGATGCCGCCCCCGGCCACCTTGGCCTGCACGTTGAACCGGCCCTCGGCCATCGCCGCCTTGAGCGGCGCAGTCACCGCGGCCTGGTGCGAGCCGCGCGTGAACACGTCGAGGTAGCCCTTGCCGTTGATCAGGATCTCCCCGGTCCCGGGGTACAGTCGTACGCGCGCCACGGCCGTCTTGCGCCGCCCCGTACCGTAGAAGTATCGCTCGCTCGTTGCTGCCATGTGGTTCCTCCGCTACGCCTTGACCTGCCGGCCTTTGCCCGTCCCCGCATTCACCTGCGACTGGTGCGGGTGGTCGGGCCCGGCGTAGACCTTCAGATGCCGCAGCAGCTTCGCCCCGTGCGAGTTGTGCGGAAGCATTCCCTTGATCGCGTACTGGACCACGCGCTCCGGGCGCGTCGCCATCAGCTTCTCCTGCGAGATCGACTTCAGGCCGCCCGGGTACTGCGAGTGCCGCCAGTACTTCTTCTCGACCTGGTCGCCCGTGATCTTCACCTGCGCCGCGTTGACCACGATGACGAAGTCGCCGTTCCCCATCGAAGGCGTGAACGTCGGCCGGTGCTTCCCACGCAGCGTGGCGGCCACCTCGGACGCGAGCCGGCCCAACGGCCGCCCCGCGGCATCGACGACGTGCCACTTCTCCTCGATGTCCGCCGGCTTCAGTGTGTACGTCGCCATCAGTCCCGTCCGTTTCCCTGCCCGGGTCCTGTCTCGAACCCGTCATACGCTATCCGCACCAGGTAGAGCCCGCAAGCCGGCGCCGCCGGTCCCGCGCTCGCCGGCGTCGCCTGCTCGAGCAGCGCCGCCAGCGCCTCTTCCGTCATCCGGCCGAGTCCCACCTCGACCAGCGGCCCCACCGTCCGCCGCACCTGGTGCGGCAGGAAGGCCTCCGCTTCCATCTCGACCGCGACGCGGCCGCAGCGGCCCCGCACCTCGCATCGACGCAGCGTGCGCGCCGTCCGTCCATCGTACGGACCGGCGAACGCGGCGAAATCGTGCGGCCCCTCGAGCCGGCGCGCCGCACGCTGCATCGCCGCCACGTCCAGCGGCTTCGCCACGTGCCACGCGCGGTCCCGCTCGAGCGGCGACCGCACCGGCCGGTTGTCGATCCGGTAGCGATACACGCGGCTGCGCGCGTGCCGCCTCGGATCGAAGTCCGCCGCCACCTCCCTCGCCTCGCGGACCGCGATGTCCGCCGGCAGAAAGTGGTTGATCCCGCTCACGAACTCAGCCCGCGTCAGCCCTGACACAATGTCGAAGGCGGCCGCCTGGCCCAGCGCGTGAACCCCGGCGTCGGTGCGCCCCGCGAACGCGGCGCGGACCCTCTCGCCGGTGAGCTTCTCTACCGCCGACTCCAGCTCCGCCTGGATGCTGGGGCCGTTCTCCTGGTACTGCGAGCCGCGATACGCGGTCCCGTCGTACTCCAACACGACCGCGATGCGCCTGGACGCCCCGCGCTCGCCTTCTGCAGCGGGCACGACGCTAACCGCCGCGCTCCACCAGCTCGAGCTGCGCCATCGGCGCGCCATCGCCATTGCGCGGGCCCAGCTTGATGATGCGGGTGTAGCCGCCCGGCCGCGCCGCGAACCGCGGCGCGATCTCGTCGAACAGCTTCTTCACGACGTCCTTGTCGATCATGTACGCCAGCGCCTGGCGCCGCGCGTGTACGGTGCCGTCTTTGCCGAGCGTGATCATCTTCTCGGCGAGCGGCCGCACTTCCTTGGCCTTCGCCTCCGTCGTCTTCATCCGCTCGTGCCGCATCAGGTCCGTCACGAGGCCGCGCAGCAGCGCCATGCGCTCGTCGCTTGGCCGGTCGAACTTCCGCCCGCTTATCTTGTGGCGCATCGCTACTCGTCCTTCTCTTTGCGCTTGATCAGCTCGGACGGATCCTCGCCAGCCTCGCGCAGCGCTTCGATGAGCGCGGCGCCGAGCGGGCTCAGGTCCTCGGGCTCCTCGCGCTCGACGGCCGGCGCCGGTGTGCGGCCGAGCGGAATGCTGCCATTGATCTCGACACCCTCCTCGGACGGCGTCAGTAGGCCCAGCTCGATGAGCTTGTCGCGCAGCTCGTCGTATGACTTCCGCCCGAAGTTGCGGAGAGACAGCAGTTCGTCTTCGCTCTTCTCGAGCACCGACCCGACCGTCATGAGCCCGCTGCGCTTGAGGCAGTTGTACGCCCGCACCGAGAGATTCAGATCCTCGATCGGCATGTTGTACTTGTCCGGCGGCAGCGACGTGCCCACGCCAAGGCCGCGGTCGACCGTCGGCGGCAGCGGCTTCCCGAGCAACGCGAACATCCGCAACTCATCGACCAGGATGTCGGCGCTCTTGCTGATCGCGTCGACGCCCGACATCGTGCCGTCGGTCCAGACCTCGAGCGTCAGCTTGTCGTAGTTCGTCATCTGGCCGACGCGCGTGTGCGTCACGTGAAAGTTGACGCGCCGCACCGGCGAGAAGATCGCGTCCACCGGGATGACGCCGATCGGCAGGCCGTCGCTCTGCCCTGCCGGCGCGTAGCCCTGGCCGGGCTCCACGTTCAACTCGACCGTCAGCCGCGCGCCGGCGGCGTCCAGCGTCGCCAGGTGCAGATCCGGGTTCACGATCTCGTAGTCAGCGGTCGTCTGGATCTTCTCGGCAGTCACCGGGCCTTCGCCCGAAGCCTCGAGGTAGAGCTTTGCCGGGCGGTCGGCGAGCGCGCGCAGCCGCAGCTCCTTGATGTTCAGGAGGAACTCGGTCGTGTCCTCCTTCATGTGCGGGATCGTCGAGAACTCGTGCTCGACCTCCTCGATGCGGACCGACGTCACGGCGGCTCCGGGCAGCGAGCTCAGCAGGACGCGCCGCAGTGCGTTGCCCAACGTCGTGCCGAAGCCCGCGTTCAGCGGCTCCGCCACGAGGCGCACGTACGTCTCGGTCTCTTCCTCTACCTCGATGTGCGCGGGCTCCAACTCGTTCAATGCATTCCTCCCTGGGCGAAAAGCGGGCGCGTCGGCCTCGCCCGGCCTTCGCGCCCCGTCTGCCCGTATGGACGCTACCGTGAGTAGTACTCGACGATCACGGCCGGGTCGAACTTCGTCATCGTCTCCGCCACAGCCGGCGCCGAGATGACGCGCCCCGTCATCTGGTCCGCATCGACGTTCAGCCACGCCGGCGCCTGCTTGCTCGACATGTTCTCCCTGGCGATCTTGAAGTACTCGCTCTTCCTGCTCGTCGGCACCCAGCCGATGACGTCGCCCGCCTTCGTCGCGGCCGAGGGGATGTCCGTCTTGCGGCCGTTCAGCATGATGTGGCCGTGCCGCACGACCTGCCGTGCCGCCTTCAACGAGTCCCCGAAGCCCATCTTGTAGACGATGTTGTCGAGCCGCAGTTCGAGCAGGCGCACCAGGTTGTCACCCGTGACGCCGGGCAGCCGCACCGCCTCCTTGTAGTAGTCGACGAACTGCTTCTCCAGCACGCCGTACGTGTAGCGCGCCTTCTGCTTCTCGCGCAGCTGCAGCGCGCGGTCGGACAGCTTGCGCCGGCGCGCCGGCGGCGGTCCGGGCGGGGACGACCGCTTGTCGAGCGTGCACTTGGTGACGCACTTGTCGCCCTTGAGCATCAGCTTGTCGCCGTAGCGCCGGCAGATGCGGCATGCCGGTCCGGTGTATCGTGCCATGCAGTCTCCTCCCGCCTAGACCCGACGTCGCTTCGGCGGGCGGCATCCGTTGTGCGGCACCGGCGTCGAATCTTTGATGCTCAGAACGACCAACCCGCTCGCCTGCAGCGCGCGCACGGCGGCCTCGCGCCCGCTTCCGGGCCCCTTGACGAAGACTTCGACCTGGCGCAGGCCGTGCTCCATCGCCCGCCTGGCGGCGCCTTCGGCCGCGATCTGCGCCGCGTACGGCGTGCTCTTGCGCGAGCCCTTGAAGCCCGACTGTCCGGCGCTCGCCCACGACAGCACGTTCCCGTTCGGGTCGGTCAGCGTGATCAGCGTGTTGTTGAACGTTGATTGCACGTAGGCGCGCCCGCGCGGCACGGACTTCCGTTCGCGCTTGCGCCCCTTGCTCTTTGTCGTCGCCTTTCGCTCGGCCATGCGTCTCCTTTGCGCGCGGGTGGCTGCGCGCTCTCGCGCTCGATTCCCGCGCGGACCCTACTTCTTCGCCGCCGCCTTGCGCTTGCCAGCGACGGTGCGCCGCGCGCCTCGCTTTGTGCGCGCGTTCGTGCGCGTGCGCTGCCCGCGAACCGGCAGCCCGCGGCGGTGCCGCACACCCCGGTAGCAGTTGATTTCGATCAGCCGCTGGATGTTCTGGCGCACCTCGCGGCGCAGATCGCCCTCGACCACGACCTCTTTGTCAATGACCTCGCGGATGCGGCTCACCTCTTCGTCCGTGAGGTCGCGCACCTTCGTCGCGGGATTGACCTGCGTCTGCGTCACGATGCGCGACGCGGTGGTCGGCCCGATGCCGAAGATGTAGCGCAGCGAGATGTCAACGCGCTTGTCCCGCGGAATGTCGACGCCGGCGATACGTGCCATCGTGCTCTACCCCTGCCGCTGCTTGTGCTTCGGAATCTCGCAGATCACCCGCAGCACCCCGTGCCGCTTGATGATCTTGCACTTCTCGCAGCGCTTCTTGATGGAAGCCCTGACTCTCATGTCCGTGTCCTGTCCGCTTCGTTACCTGAATCGATACGTGATGCGCCCGCGGGCCAGGTCGTACGGCGACAGTTCGACCAGCACCCGGTCACCGGGCAACACCTTGATGAAGTTCAACCGGATCTTTCCCGAGATGTGCGCCAGCACCTGGTGGCCGTTCGGCAGCTCCACCTTGAACATCGCGTTCGGCAGGGGCTCCTTGACGACGCCCTCTACCTCTATCGCGTCCTTTTTTGGCATGCGCTCCTTCCTCGGGACCCGCAGGTCGAGCGAATTGTTATACCAAATCCTCCCCGGTTAGCGCTAACAAAAGCTCCTATATCGCGCTCACGGAACAGTGAGCACCTCCGGATCTCCATCCGTGATGGCGATCGTGTGCTCGAAATGCGCCGCCAGGCTCCCGTCAGCCGTCACGACCGTCCAGTGGTCGTCGAGCTGCCTGGTGCGCCAGTCCCCCGCCGTCACCATCGGCTCCAGAGCGAGCACCATGCCCTTCTTCAGCACGGGCCCGCGGTCCGCCGGCCCGAAGTTCGGCACCTGCGGCTCCTCGTGCATTTGCCGGCCCACGCCGTGTCCCACGTACTCGCGCACGACGCCGAATCCTCTGGATTCGATATACGCCTGGATCGCGCTCGAGATCCGCCCCAACCGCTGCCCCGCCCGCGCCTCCCGAATGCCCGCCTCCAGCGCGCCCCTCGTTACGTCAACCAATTCCTTGCCGCCCGGCTTCGCATTGCCCGCGATCACCGTCAGCGCCGCGTCGGCGACGAACCCTTTGTACGTACACCCCAGGTCCAGGCTCACGATATCGCCGTCCTGGATCACGCGCTTCCCCGGAATGCCGTGCACGATCTGCTCGTTTACGGAGACGCACACAGTCGCCGGATACCCGTGGTACCCCAGGAACGTCGGCGCCACCTGGTGCCGCTCGAACTCCCGGCGCACGACCTTGTCCAGATCCTTCACGACGACGCCCGGCCGCACCTCTTCGACCAGACGCTGCAGCGTCAGTGCGACCACGCTGCCCGCGTGCCGCATGATGGCGATCTCGTCGTCCGACTTGATGATGATGGGCATAGTTGGGGCGTTCCTAATTCGCGGCCCCGCCCGCATCACCGGCGCCGAGCGCCTTCATGATCGCCATCGTCACGAACGGGATCTCGGGCAGCCCGTCGACGTCCTTCAGCTTGCCGGCGTCGCGATAGTGCTGGAGAAGCTCGGCCGGCGGCTTCTGCTTCTCCAGACGCACCTGGATCGCCTCGGGCGTGTCGTCCGAGCGGTTCGACTCGCTCGCGCGCGCCAGCATCCGGTTCATCAGCACATCGTCCTGCGCGGTGATATTGACCGCCAGGTCGATCGCCTTCCCCTGCTTGGCCAGCGCCTCGTCGAGCGCGATCGCCTGCACCAGCGTCCGCGGGAAGCCGTCGAGCACGAAGCCCTGGTCGGGCGTCAGCGTCGCGAGTCGCGCCAGGAACATATCGATCACCAGGTCGTCTGGCGTCAGCAGCCCCTGGTCCATGAATACTTTCGCCTTCAGGCCCAGCTCGGTGCCCTCTTTCACGTGCGCACGCAGCATGTCGCCGGTCGAGATGTGCGCCCAGCCGGTCCGCTGTGCGACGATCGCCGCCTGCGTCCCCTTGCCAACGCCGGGAGGGCCGAAGAAGATGACGTACACCTATCGAATGAACCCTTCGTAGTTGCGCATCAGCAGTTGCGCCTCGAGCTGCTTCATCGTGTCGAGCACGACGCCCACGACGATCAGCAAGCCCGTGCTGCTGATCGTCAGCGATCCCACGTTGAACCAGCCCGTCGCCAGGTACGGGATCACGGCGACCACGCCGAGAAAGATCGCGCCCGCCCACGTGATGCGCACCAGCACGCGCATGATGTAGTCGCCCGTCGGCCGCCCCGGACGGATGCCGGGAACGAAGCCGCCCTGCTTCTGCAGGTTCTCCGCCAGGTTCTGCTGCTGGTACACGACGAGCGTGTAGAAGAAGCTGAACACGACCACCAGCACGAACACCGAGATGTAGAACCCCACGTTCCCGCTCGAGCCGCTGCTGCCCGTCCCCGGCGAAAACGTGTTGATGAAGAATCGCGCGATGCTCCTGACCCAACCGGTGCTCGACGAATCCAGCACGTACTGGAACACCGTCGCCGGGAGGATCACGATCGAGAACGCGAAGATCAGCGGGATCATCCCCGCGGAGTTGACGCGCAGCGGGATATGGCTCTGCCCCGATTGGCGGTACATCTTTCCCGCCCGGAACACGCTCTTCGCGTACTGCACCGGGATCTTGCGTACCGCCTCCTGCATCCAGACGATGGCCGCCACCAGGAACACCGCCAGCACCGCGAGGCCACCCACGCCGAACAGGCCGACCGACGAGTTGAAGACGCTGTTGATCAGCGACGGCATGCCCGCGACGATGCCGCCGAAAATGATGATCGAGATGCCGTTGCCGATGCCGTTTTCCGTGATCAGCTCGCCCAGCCAGACCAGGAACATCGTCCCGGCCGTCAGCACGAACAACCCCGTCACCGTCGGCAGCGCATCCGGCCCCGTGAACGACGGGCGGAACATGACGTCGCTGCCGGCCGTCTGGGTCACCTGCTGGTGCAGGATGACCAGCTGGGCGTAACCCTGCACCCAGCACAGCGGCACCGTCATCCAGTGCTGGTACAGCTCGAGCCGGTGCCGCCCCTGCTCGCCTTCCTTCTGCAGATTCTGCAGCGAAGGGATGATCGGCGTCACGAGCTGCATGATGATCGACGCCGTGATATACGGGTACACGCCCAGCGCCACGATGCTCAAACGCTTGAGCGCGCCGCCGCTGAACAGGTTGAACAGGCCGAAGAGCTGGCTCTGCGCGACCGCTTCCTCGATCGCCGAAGGGTCCACCCCCGGGATCGGGATGTGCGCCATGAACCGGAACACGAGCAGGATCATCGCCGTGAACATCAGCTTCTTGCGGATGTCCGGCTGCTGGACCGCGTCGTAGACCGCCTGCAGCAGCCGCGGGCGCGACGCCGTCGCCTGTTGCCTGCTAGCTGCCAGCGCCATCGCTCGCCTCTTCCTTCGCCGGCTTCACTTTCGATGCCGGCTTGCCGGCCTTCGCCCTGTCCTTCGGCTCGGCGGCCTTCGCGCTGTCCTTCGGCTCGGCGGCCTTCGCTTTGCGCTTCGGCGCGGCGGCCTCCGCGGGCACTTCAACTTCTTCGACGACGGGCTCTCCGTTCAACCAACGTACGCTGCCGCCCGCCGCTTCGATCTTACTCCGTGCCGATTTCGAGAAACTTGTTGCTTCGACCGTCAACGCCACCGAGATCTCGCCCTGGCCGAGAACTTTCACCGGCCGGCCCGTGCGCACGAGCCGCGCGCTCTGGAGCGCCTCCGCGTTCACCTCCGCGCCGGCCGCGAATCGCGCCAGCGCGCCGACGTTGACCTCTTCGTAGTCCACGCGAAACGGATTGCGGAAGCCGCGCTTGTACGCCATGCGCCGCACGAGCGGCAGCTGCCCGCCCTCGAAGCCCGGCCGCACGCCTCCGCCGGCACGCGCCTTCTGGCCCTTCATGCCCTTCGTGGAGTAGGTGCCGTGCCCGCTCGCATTGCCGCGGCCGATGCGCTTGCGCTTGTGCGTCGCGCCCTTCGGCTGGCGCAGTTCATGCTGCTGCATCTACGCCTCCTCCGTCACGGTGACCAGGTGCCGCACCTTCAGCACCATGCCCCGGATCGTCCGGTTGTCATCGTGCTCCACGGTCTGCCCCAGCTTGCGGAGGCCGAGCGCCCGAATCGTGCGCTTCTGGTCTTCCTTCTGGTTGATACCGCTGCGCTCCCACGTCACCTTGATCTTCGCCATCGCTACGCCTCGACCCTTCGCGCCGCCGCGCGGCGCCGCGCGATCTCCGCGCGCGGGTCGCGCAGTTCGGACAGCCCCGCGATCGTCGCCTTCACGACGTTGATCGCGTTCGACGACCCCAGCGACTTGGTGAGCACATCCTTCACGCCCGCCGATTCCATGACCGCGCGCACGCCGCCTCCCGCGATGACGCCGGTGCCGGGCGAGGCCGGCTTCATCATCACCTTCGCCGCGCCGTACCGCGCGACGATCGGGTGCGCGATCGTCGTCTTGTTCATCGGCACCCGGATCAGGTTCTTCTTCGCGATGGCCGAGCCTTTCCGGATCGCCTCCGGCACCTCGTTCGCCTTGCCCATGCCCGAGCCCACGTGCCCCTGCCCGTCACCCACGACGACGAGCGCGCTGAAGCTGAATCGCCGGCCGCCCTTGACGACCTTGGAGACGCGGTTGATGTACACAACCTTCTCCTGCAGCTCCAGCTCGCGCGACTCGATCTTGCCTGGTCTCGCTGTCACCATCTGCTCTGTCCTTGCGCGGCCCGCGGGCCTGCGACGCCTAGAACTGCAACCCGCCTTCGCGCGCCGCGTCCGCGAGCGCCTTCACGCGGCCGTGGTACCTGTTGCCGCCGCGATCGAAGACCACCTTCGTCACGCCCGCTTCCTTCGCTTTCTGCGCGAGCGCCGCACCCACGGCCTTTGCCCGCTCGCTCTTGTTCCCCTTCGCGTCTTTCAGCGCTTTCTCGACGTCCGAAGCCGCCGCCAGCGTGCGCCCCTGCTCGTCGTCGATGACCTGCGCGTAGATGTGCGTCAGGCTGCGGTACACCGCCAGCCGCGGCCGCTCCGGCGTGCCCGCGACCGTCTTTCGCACGCGCTCGTGGCGCCGCTGCCGCGCGGCCCGCGACGTCTTGTTGCCCTTCATCTACTTGCCCGCCTTGCCGGCCTTGCCGGCCTTCCGTCGCACGCGCTCGCCCAGGTACCGGATGCCCTTTCCTTTGTACGGCTCCGGCTTCCGCACCTTGCGGATGTTCGCGGCCACCTGCCCCACCAGCTCCTTGTCGATGCCGCGCACGTGCAGCTTCGTCGTCCCCTCGACCTCCAGCTGGATGCCCGGCGGCGGGACCACTTCGACCGGGTGCGAGTAGCCGACGGCCAGCGTCACTTTCTCGCCCGCCTGCGTCGCGCGGTAGCCAACGCCCTGCAGCTCCAGCGTTCGCGTGAAGCCGTCGGCGACGCCGGCGACCATGTTCGCGAGCAGCGAACGCGACAGCCCGTGCAGCGCCCGCGACCGCTTCTCGTCGTCGGGCCGCGCCACGACGATCGTCGCGCCGTCGACCGAGAACGAGATGCCAGCCGGAAACTCGCGCACAAGCTCACCCTTCGGTCCCCTGACCTTCACGGTCGAGCCGTCGATGTCCACCTGGACGTTCTTTGCGATCGGTACCGGCAACTTGCCTATTCGTGACATCGCTCTACCACACGTAACAGATGACTTCGCCGCCGATGCTGCGTCGCCATGCGTCCTGCCCGGTCATGATCCCCTGCGGCGTCGAAAGAATCGCGATGCCGAGGCCGCCGTACACCCGCGGGATCTCGCGCTTCTGCACGTACACCCGCAGCCCCGGTTTGCTCACTCGCTGCAACCCCGTCAGCACCGGCTCTTTCTTGCCCGTGTAGTTCAGGTGCACTCGCAGCAGCTTCTTGTTCGCCTCTTCCGTCACCTGGTAGTCGCGGATGAATCCCTCGCCGCGCAGCACGTCCGCGATGGCGAGCTTCATCTTGGACGCCGGAATGTTGACGTACTCGTGCTTCGCCGTTACGGCGTTGCGAATGCGCGTCAGCATGTCCGCGATTGGGTCCGTCATGTTCAAGGCTGTCGCCTCCTCGTTCTCCCGCGCTTTCGGCGGCATCGTGCCGTCGAGCTTCGGAAAGGGCCGTCACCGGCGGCCCGGACTACCAGCTGGATTTCTTCACGCCCGGCAGTTGCCCCTTCAGCGCGTGCTGCCGGAAGCAGATGCGGCACAGCGCGAAGTGGCGCATGAACGCCCGCGGCCGGCCGCACAGCTTGCAGCGATTCTTCTTGCGCGTCGAATACTTCGGCTCACGATTCGCCTTGACGATCATCGAAGTCTTCGCCATGGCTACGCACGCTCCTTCGAGAACGGCATCCCCATCATCTCCAGCAGGCGCCGCCCCTCTTCATCGGTCCGCGCCGTCGTGATGATGTTGATCTGCATGCCGCGAATGCGGTCGACCTTGTCGTAATCGATCTCCGGGAAGATCAGCTGCTCGCGCACGCCCAGGCTGAAGTTGCCCCGGCCGTCGAATGCCTTCGTCGGCACGCCGTGGAAGTCGCGAATGCGCGGCAGCGCCGCGTTCAGCAACCGGTCGAGGAACTCCCACATCCGGTCGCCTCGCAGCGTCACGGCGACGCCCACCGGCATGTGCTGCCGGATCTTGAAGTTCGCGATCGCCTTCTTCGCTTTCGTCACCACCGGCTTCTGGCCCGTGATCGTCGCGATGTCGGCCGTCGCCGTCTCCACCGCGCGCGCGTTCTCCTTCGCCTCGCCAAGGCCGATGTTCACGGTGACCTTCTGCACGCGCGGCACCTGCATCGTGTTGGCGTAGGCGAACTCGCGCATCAGCTCCGGCGCGATCTCCGCCTTGTATCGTTCCTTCAGTCTCGGTTCTGCCATCAGTCGACGTCCTGGCCGCAGTTGCGGCATACCCGGTGTTTCCCGTCTCCCCGGGTCTGGAACCCGACGCGCACGGGCTTGCTGCAGCTCTTGCAGATCAGCATCACCTTCGACAGCGGCATCGGCATCTCTTTCTCGATGATCCCGGCCTGCGCCACGCTCTGCTGCTGCTTCTTGTGCCGCTTCACCATGTTCAGCCCGATGACGAAGACCTTGTCCTCCTTCACCTTCGGGCGGTGCCCCTTGACCTTGATCAGGTCGCCGCCGCCGACCACCTGCCGCACGACCCCGGTCTTGCCGCGGTCCTTGCCGCCGATGACCAGCACGGTGTCTTCGCGCTTGATCTTCCTCATCTGGCTACACGACCTCCGGCGCGAGGGAGACGATCTTCATGAAGTTCCGGTCGCGCAACTCGCGCGCCACCGGACCGAAGATGCGCGTCCCCTTCGGATTCTGCTTGTCCGAGAGCACCACGGCCGCGTTCTCGTCGAACCGGATGTACGACCCGTCCGGCCGCCCGTACATCTTCGCCACGCGCACCACGACCGCCTTCACGACGTCGCCCTTCTTGACGCCGCCGCCCGGCGCCGCTGCCTTCACCGAAGCCACGATCGTGTCGCCGACGTGCGCGTACCGGCGACCGGAACCCCCTAGCACCGTGATGCACATCAGCTGCCGCGCGCCCGAGTTGTCCGCGACCTTCAGCCGCGTGTACTGCTGGATCACGAGCCCGCCTCCTCGGACGCTTCCGGCTCATCTGCCGGGGCGGCATCCGCCTCGGCCGCCGGTGCGACCTCGACCGCGGCAGGCGCCGCTGCTGCTTCAGCTTCCGCCCGCGCCGATGCCTCGGCCGCGGCGGCGGCCCGCGTCTCTTCGATGATGTGGGCGCCGATCTCGCGCGGCGCGACCTCGGCCACGTCGCCCTTGACGACGACCTCTACCACGCGCCAGCGCTTCTCGCGCGACAGCGGCCGCGTCTCCGCGATCTTCACGATGTCGCCCAGGCGGCACTCGTTCTTCTCGTCGTGCGCCTTGTAGCGCCGCGTCTCGCGCATCGTCTTCCCGTACAGGCGGTGCCGCTTGTGGCGGTCGATCCGCACCACGACGGTCTTGTCCATCTTGTTGCTGACGACCGTACCCGTCTGCAGTTTCTCTTGCGAAGCCATCTGGTCTCGCTACCTTCCCGCTGTGTGCGCCGCGTAGGCGGCCGCCAGCTCGCGCTCGCGCTGGATCGTCCGGATGCGGGCGATCTGCCGCGCTACCTTCGCCTTCTCCGACGTGTTCGTCTGCTGGCGCGTCGTCAGGTGCAGACGAACCGTGAACAGCCGGCGGTACGCCTCGTTCAGCTCCTTCGTCAGGGCCTCGTCCGAAAGGCCGCGAAGCCCTTCGGCCCGCTCCTTCTGCTTGCGTCCGGCCATCAGATCCCCTCGCGTTCCTTGACCACCATCCGCGTCTCGATCGACAGCTTGTGCGCGGCGAGCCGCAGCGCTTCGCGCGCCAGGTCCTCCTTGACGCCGGCCACTTCGAACAGCATCCGGCCCGGCTTCACGACGGCCACCCAGTGATCGTGGGCGCCCTTGCCGCTGCCCATGCGCGTCTCAGCCGGCTTCGACGTGACCGGCTTGTCCGGGAAGATGCGGATCCACACTTTTCCGCCGCGCTTCAGCTCGTGCGTGATCGCGCGCCGCGCCGCCTCGATCTGCCGGCTGTCGATCCAGGCGCGGCCGATGGCCTGCAGCCCGAACTCGCCGAAACTGATGTCGTTCCCCGAGTTCGCCGGCCCGCGCCGGTGCCCGCGGTGCTGCTTTCGGAACTTGGTGCGCTTGGGTTGCAGCATCTCTCGTTACTCGCCCGTCGTCTCAACCGGCGCCGCTGCGACGGGGCTCGCCAGCCCCTGCGCCGCCGCGCGCTGCTCCTGGTCCATGCCCGAGAAGTCGTTTTCCGCCCGCGGCCGCTTCGGCTCCGGCATGATGTCGCCCTTGTACACCCACACCTTCACGCCGATCCGGCCGAACGTCGTGTGCGCCTCCGCGATGCCGAAGTCGATGTCCGCGCGCAGCGTGTGCAGCGGGATGCGGCCCTGCTTCTCCGACTCACGGCGCGACATCTCCGCGCCGCCGAGGCGCCCCGCGACCACCACCTTGATCCCCTTGGCGCCGCGCGCCATCGTCCGCGCCACCGTCTGCTTGATCGCGCGCCGGAACGCCACGCGCCGCTGCAACTGCTCGGCGATGCTCCGCGCCACGAGGAGCGCGTCCAGCTCCGGCTGCCGGATCTCGTTGATGTTGATGCGCACCCGCCGGCCGGTCGTCTTCTCCAGCTCCGTGCGCAGCAGGTCCACGTTCGCACCGCTGCGGCCAATGACGATGCCCGGCTTCGCCGTGTGGATCGTCACCGTCATCTGGTTCGCGTTACGCTCGATGTCCACGCGCGAGATCCCGGCATCGACGGTGCCGCCCATGATCCGCTTGCGGATCATGATGTCGCTGTGCAGCTGATCCTTGTAGTTCTTGTCGGCGTACCACTTGCTCTGCCATTCGTAGATGACGCCGACACGGAATCCCGTCGGATGTACTTTGTGGCCCAACCTAGCTCTCCTCCACAACGACCGTCACGTGGCTCGAGCGGTGCAGGATTTGTCCTACGCGGCCGCGCGCCTTCGGGCGAAAGCGCTTGAGCGTGCGGGACTCGTCCGCGAACGCCCGCTTGATGCGCAATTCGCCCGTGTCGAGCGCGTAGTTGTTCTCCGCGTTCGCCGCGGCCGATCGCACGACCTTCTCGACGAGCCGCGCGTGCGGCGTCGGCAGGAACCGCAGCATCACCATCGCGTCGTCGACGCGCTTGCCCGGCAGCTGGTCGAGCACGAGCCGCATCTTGCGGGCCGAAACCGGCAGGTACCTTGCCGTCGCGCTGATCTCCATCGCCTATCCCTTGCCGCCGCGCTGCTGCGACGCCTTCTCGGACTTCGTCGTGTGGCCGCGGAAGTGCCGCGTCAGCGCGAACTCGCCGAGCTTGTGCCCCACCATGTTCTCGGAGACGAAGATCGGCACGTGCCTCCGGCCGTCGTGTACGCCGAGCGTCAATCCCACCATCTCCGGCATGATCGTCGAGGCCCGCGACCACGTCCGGATCACCGTGCGCGCGTTCGTCCGCTTCACGGCTTCGACCTTCTTCAGGAGCTTCGGGTCGATGAACGGCCCCTTCTTGATCGATCGAGACATGGCTTACGCCTTCCTCCGCCGCACGATGAACTTGTCCGAAGGCTTGCGGCCCCGCGTGCGCTTGCCGAGCGTCGGCTTGCCCCACGGTGACTTCGGGCTCGGCATGCCGATCGGCGCCTTGCCCTCGCCGCCGCCGTGCGGGTGATCGACCGGGTTCATCACCACGCCGCGCACCTGCGGCCGCCGGCGGCGGTGACGCGTGCGCCCCGCCTTGCCCAGCTTGATCAGGCTGTTCTCGACGTTCCCGACCTGGCCCACCGTCGCCTGGCACGTCGACAGCACGCGCCGCATCTCGCCCGAGGGCAGCCGCAGCAGCGTGTAGTCGCCTTCCTTCGCCATCAGCTGCGCCGAAGCGCCCGCGCTGCGCACGATCTGCGCGCCCCGGCCCGGCGTCAGCTCGATGTTGTGGATCACAGTGCCGTTCGGGATGTTCTGCAGCGGCAGCGTGTTCCCCGGCTTCACCTCCGCGTCCGGCCCCGCCTGCACCGCGTCACCGACCTTCATCCCGACCGGGGCGATGATGTACCGCTTGTCCCCGTCGCGATAGAAGATGAGCGCGATGCGCGCCGACCGCCCGGGGTCGTACTCGATGGCCGCAACACGCCCCGGCACCCCCACCTTGTCGCGCTTGAAGTCGACGATGCGGATCCGGCGCTTCGAGCCGCCGCCGCGGTGGCGCACGGTGATCTTGCCCTGCGCGTTCCGCCCGGCCATCTTCTTGCGCGTCGCCAGCAGCGACTTCTCCGGCTTCTTCTTCGTGATCTCGTCGAACGTGAAGCCGGACATGCCACGGCGGCCTGGCGACGTCGGTTTGAACTGCTTGACTGCCATCTCTACACGCCCTCGAAGAGCTCGATCTTGTCGCCCGGGGCCAGCGTGACGATCGCCTTCTTCCAGTCAGGCTGCTTCGTCTCGTTCCGCCCGTAGCGCCGCATCTTGCCCTTCATCATGCAGGTGTTGACCGAGGCCACATTCACGCTGAACGCGATCTCGATCGCCTCCTTGATTTGCAGCTTGTTCGCCCGCTTGTCCACCTCGAACGCGTATTTGTTGATCGCGGTCAGGTTCTGCGCCTTCTCCGTGATGAGCGGCCGCCGGATGATGCCGTAGGCGTGCAGTTGCTTGGGCATGCGTTACGCCTCCGCCTGCGCCGTGCGCTTCTTCGCCGCGCGCTCGCCGCCCCACAGCGCCTCGGCGCCGCGAACCGCCTCGACCGTCATCAACAGCCCCTGCGACGCCATCATGTCGCCGACGTTCAGGTACGCCGCCGGCAACAGGCTCACCCTCGGCAGGTTGCCGGCGCTGGCCCGCGCGTTCGCGTCGCTCTCGCCCGTCACGACGAGCACCGACCGCTCGAAGCCCAGCGCGTGCAGCACGCTGCTCATCGCCTTCGTGCTCGGCTTGTCGATCGCCAGGCTGTCCACGACGCGCAGCGAGCCGTCGGCCGCCTTCGCCGAGAGCACCGACCGGATCGCCAGCCGCCGCATCTTCTTCGGGATGTCCTTGTCGAACTCCCGCGGCCGCGGCCCGAAGACGATGCCGCCGTGCCGGTGCTGCGGCGCGCCGATGCCGCCTTGCCGCGAGCGGCCGGAGCCCTTCTGCGCCCGTATCTTCTTCGTCGAGTACGAGACCTCGCCGCGGGTCTTCGTCGTCGCGGTGCCGACGCGCTTGTTCGCCAGCGTCGCCACCAGCGCCTGGTGCACCACCGGCCCGTTCGGCTCGATGCCGAACACCGCGTCGTCGACCTCGATCGTCTCGAGTTCTTTGCCTGCCGCGTTGTGAACCGTCAGCTTCATCTTCTTACTTCTTGCTCTGCTTCTTCGCGCGCCGCACGCGGACCGTGCCGTTCGTCGCGCCCGGCACCGCCCCTTCGATGAGCAGCAGCCCCTTGCCCTCGTCCTTCGCGATCAGCCTCAAGTTCTTCGACGTCACCTGGACCGCGCCCATGTGTCCGGCCATCTTTTGGCCCTTGTACACGCGCCCCGGCGTCGTCCCCGAGCCGATGGAGCCCGGCGCCCGGTGACGGTCTGACTGACCGTGCGTCTTCGGGCCGCCGTGGAAGTTGTGCCTCCGCACGCCGCCCGCGAAGCCGCGCCCGCGCGACACGCCCGTCACGTCGACGAGGTCGCCCTCGCTGAACAGCTCCAGCCCCACCTTGTCACCGACGGCGTATTCGCCCTCGCCCGGCGCGCGGAATTCGCGGAGCAGCCGGAAGTCGCCGAGCTTCTTCAGGTGGCCGCGCATCGGCTTGTTGCTGCGCTTCCGGTCGCCGAAGCCCACCTGCACCGCCGCGTAGCCGTCCTTCGCCGCCGTCTTCACCTGCGTCACGATGACCGGACCCGCCTCGACCACCGTCACCGCGTGGATCTGGCCGTTCTGGTCAAAGATCTGGGTCATCCCCAGCTTGCGTCCGAGCAGTCCTTCGAGTGGCATCGCCCGTCCTCTACAGCTTGATCTCGATGTCGACGCCAGACGGAAGCTGGAGCCGCATCAGCGTGTCCACCGTCTTCGACGTCGGCTCCAGGATGTCGATCAGCCGCTTGTGCGTCCGCATCTCGAACTGCTCCTGGGAATCCTTGTCGATGAACGGCGAGCGAATCACGCAGAACTTCCGGATCTCGGTCGGCAGCGGGATCGGGCCGGCGACGGCCGCGCCCGTCCGCTCGGCCGCCTCGACGATCTGCTCGGCCGACTGGTCGAGAATGCGGTGATCGTACGCCTTGAGCCTGATCCGGATCTTCTGCCTGGCCATCTCTCTGCCTTCTCTCGCGCGCGTCTACACGCCCGCGCGTACCACTCGCTTCGTCCGCGTCCCGAGGATCTTCTCCGCGACGCCGCGAGGCACTTCCTCGTAGCGATCGAACTCCATGCTGTAGCTCGCCCGTCCCTGGGTGAGCGAGCGCAGGTCCGTAGCATACCCGAAGGTTTCGGCAAGCGGCACCAGTGCACGGATGACTTTCAGATTGCCGCGCTGGTCGTACTCGGTGATCTGCCCGCGACGCGCGCTGATGTCCCCCAGCACGTCGCCGTAGAACTCCTCCGGCGTGCTGATCTCGAGCCGCATCACCGGCTCCAGCAGCACCGGATGCGCCTTCTCCACCGCCGCCTGGAACGCCATCGATCCCGCCGTCTTGAACGCCATCTCCGACGAGTCGACCTCGTGGTAATCGCCGCCGAGCAGCGTGCAGCGCACGCCGATCACCGGGTAACCGGCGAGCACGCCGCTCTCGAGCGCGCCCCGCACGCCCTGCTCGATCGGTCCGATGAACTCCCTCGGCACCTCGCCGCCGACGACCTTGTCGACGAACTCGAAGCCCGTGCCTTCCTCGAGCGGCTCGACGGACACGCGCGCGACGCCGAACTGGCCGCGGCCACCCGTCTGCCGCACGAAGCGGCCCTCGGCCTTCGCCGACGCCTTGATCGTCTCCTTGTACGCCACCTCCGGCCGGCCGACGTTCGACTCGACACGGAACTCGCGCTTCATCCGGTCGACGATCACGTCCAGGTGAAGTTCGCCCATGCCGGAGATGATCGTCTGGCCCGTCTCCTGGTCGTACTTCATCCGGAAGCTCGGATCTTCCTCCGCCAGCTTGGCGAGCGCCTCGCCCATCCGGTCCTGGTCGTCCTTCGTCTTCGGCTCGACGGCGATGTGGATCACCGGCTCCGGGAACGTGATCGACTCCAGCAACACCGGCTTCGCGGCGTCGCACAGCGTATCGCCCGTCGTCGTGATCTTCAGCCCCATCGCGGCGATGCCGCCGGCGCCGACCTCGGTCACGTCCTCGCGGTGGTTCGCGTGCATCTGCATGATGCGGCTGACGCGCTCCGTCTTCTCGCGCGTCGAGTTGTACACGCTCGAGCCCGACGTGAGCTTGCCGGAGTACACGCGGAAGTACGCCAGCCGCCCCATGTGCGGGTCCGTCACGATCTTGAACGCCAGCGCCGCGAACGGCTCCTCGTCCTTCGGCTTCCGCTCGACCTCCACCTTCGTCTTCGGGTCGATGGCGACCACCGGCGGCACGTCGTCAGGGGATGGCAGGAACTCCACCACGGCGTCCAGCAGCAACTGCACGCCTTTGTTCTTGAGCGCGCTACCGCAGAGCACCGGCGTCGTCGTCGGGTGCGCCGGATTGACCGGCGTGTCGAGCGTCACGCGGCGGAGCGCCGCCATGATCTCGTGCGGCGTCAGCACGTGCCCCTCGATGAGGCTGATGGCCGTCTGCTCATCGACGTCGCCGATGGCGTAGATCATCTTCTCGTGCCACTGCTTCGCCTCGTCGAGGTACTTCGCCGGGATCTCAATGGACACCGGCGCGTCGTCGCGGTTGCCCGTGAACGTCCACGCCTTCATTTCAATAAGGTCGATGACGCCGTCGAAGTCCGCCTCGGCGCCCATCGGGATCTGCACCGGGATCGGCTTCGCGCCCAGGCGCTCGCTGATCATGTCCACCGTGCGCCAGAAGTCGGCCCCCATGCGGTCCATCTTGTTGATGAAGCAGATCCGCGGCACCTGGTACTTGTCCGCCTGCCGCCACACCGTCTCCGACTGCGGCTCGACGCCCGCCACCGCATCGAACACCACCACGCCGCCGTCGAGCACGCGCAGGCTGCGCTCGACCTCGACCGTGAAGTCGACGTGCCCGGGCGTGTCGATGATGTTGACCTGGTGCGTCTTCCACTCGGCAGTGGTAGCAGCGGCCGTGATCGTGATGCCGCGCTCGCGCTCCTGCTCCATCCAGTCCATCACCGCCGTGCCCTCGTGGACCTCGCCGATCTTGTAGGTCCGGCCGGTGTAGTAGAGGATGCGCTCGGTCACGGTCGTCTTGCCCGCGTCGATGTGAGCGATGATGCCGATGTTCCGGATCCGCTCAATCGGAATTGTTCTCGCCATTGACGGGCCCAGCCCTGTGGTCCTTCCTCAGCCGCGGTCCGGCGTTGTCGTCCGGTCTGCCGCTGGCAACATTTGCCGCCGGAGACTACGTCGCCGGCGGCGTATCCGCACAAGGCGGATGGTGGTTTCCTCTACCACCGATAGTGGACGAAGGCGCGGTTCGCCTCCGCCATACGGTGCGTGTCTTCCTTGCGCTTGATCGTCGCGCCCTGGCCCGACGCCGCATCCATGAACTCCGCCGCGAGGCGCTCCGCCATCGAGCGGCCGCCGCGCGCCCGCGCCGAGCGCAGCAGCCAGCGGATCGCCAGCGCCATGCGCCGCTCCGCCCGGATGTCGACCGGCACCTGGTACGTCGCGCCGCCGACGCGCCGCGGCTTCACCTCGATCGTCGGCGTCGAGTTGCGTATCGCCATCTCGAACGTGTCGATCGGGCTCTTCCGCGTCTGTGTCTCCACACGGTCCAGCGCGCCGTACATGATGCGCTCGGCCGTGCTCTTCTTGCCGCGCTGCATCAGCTTGTTGACGAACATCGTCACCGTCCGGCTGCTGTAGCGGCCGTCGGGCAGGATCTCGCGCTTTACGATCTTCGCACGTCTCGGCATGTTCTTCTCCGCTTACGCCTTGCGCGCCCCGTACTTGCTGCGGCCGCGCTTGCGATTCGCCACGCCCTGCGCGTCGAGAGCACCTCTAATAATGTGGTAGCGGACGCCCGGCAGGTCCTTCACGCGTCCGCCGCGGATGAGCACCACCGAGTGCTCCTGCAGCGAGTGTCCCTCGCCCGGTATGTACGCCGTCACCTCGATGCCGTTCGTCAGCCGCACGCGCGCGATCTTGCGCAGCGCCGAGTTCGGCTTCTTCGGCGTCATCGTGCGCACCTGCGTGCACACGCCCCGCTTCTGCGGCGACCCCTTGCCGCGCAGCGTGCGGTTCTTGAGCGAGTTGTACGTGAAGCGAAGAGCGGGCGCCTTCGTCTTCTTGGCCGCCTTCTTGCGGCCCTTGCGCACGAGCTGGCTGATCGTCGGCACTACGCACCCTGCGTTTCTACTAATCGCCTTCCGGTCCGGTCTCGGAAGCGCCCATCTTCCGGGCACACGAAAGGCCGGTAGCCTTATTGCTGAGCCAGTCCGGCGTGTCCACCGCGCGCCAACAGCGCCGATGGCCACTCATGCCGGCCGTTGTCACTTTGGGGTCTTCCGACCTGTATGTGAGTCTGGCGTCATAATGCATCCGGCGGTGCGCCGGACGCGGTGTGGAATACTATCAACGCTTCGCTCCGGGTGTCAAGGAATCTGTAGTACAAATCGAGGGAGACCGCCATGGCGCTCGCACGAATCCGCTCCCGCACGACGCCCCCGCGTGGCACGACGATCGTGCGCCGGCTGCCCGCGATCGCCGCCGTGTTCGCCCTCGCCTGCGCCGCGGCGATCGGGTCCGCCTGCGGCGGCGCCGGAACAGCCTACACCGTCTCCGTCGTCTTCAACGACCGGTACACCGATGCCGCCGGCCAGACCGTGGAGGACGCCATCCACGCCTATGACGCCGAAGCCGAGGTGCTGCTCCAAACATCGTTCCCGCCCGTCGCACACGCCACCGTCCACACCAACGCCAAAGCCTTCTGCGACGCCTTCCGCCAGCGCCTCCGGCCGCGCGACGACATCGTTAGTATTGATTGCCGCCCCGCTCCCTGACCGCCCGGCCAGTCTCGAATTGGAACCACCTGCGCGCCTCTTGCGTCCCGCCTCCCGCGTCCCGCCTCCAACATCCAACCTCCAACCTCCGGCCCCCGCTTGACAACAGTACTCCCCTCCCGTACCATCGCCACTAGAACAGGCGTTTGAAACAAACGATTGCCGGATTATGATCACCGGCGCGGAAGGAGACGTGCACATGAAGGGACTGTCTGCCAAGCAGCAGGCCATTCTCACGTTCATGCGGGAGTTCATCGACGACCACGACTATCCGCCGAGCATCCGCGACATCCAGGTCGGCTGCGACATCAGCTCGACATCGGTCGTCGACTACAACCTCAAGGCGCTCGAGCGCCTCGGCCACATCCGCCGCGACCGCGAAGTCTCACGCGCCATCGAACTGCTCGACCGCGGCGGCGGCCGCCGCTCCCGCACCATCCCCGTCCCCCTGATCGGCACGATCGCCGCCGGCCAGCCGATCCCCGTGCCATCGCCCGACAACATCGACTACGACCAGGTGTTCGAGGCCACCGAGGACATGACCCGCGGACGCGAGCACGTCTTCGCCCTCAAGGTCCGTGGCACGTCGATGATCGACGCGCTCGTCAACGACGGCGACATCGTCATTCTCGAGCAGGCCAGCTCCTGCGACGACGGCGATATGGTCGCGGCGTGGCTGAAGAATGAGAACGAGGCCACGCTCAAGAAGTTCTATCGCGAGGGCGACCGCGTCCGCCTCCAGCCGGCCAACACGACCATGAAGCCCATCTTCACGACGCCCGACAACGTCGAGATCCAGGGCAAGGTGTTGGCGACCATCGGCCGCCGCGACTGACGCCGCCGCCGATCCGCGCGTAAATGGTGCGACTAGTGTAATTCGCCGCCTATTGTCTTACGCTGGGCTCCGTTATGGCACGACGCGGGCGCCCGCGACATCCCGACATTCTGACGCCGCGCGAGTGGGCTGTACTGGAGCTCCTGCGCGATGGCCGCACCAACGACGAAATCGCCGTGCGCCTAGGCATCAGCCTGTCCACAGCGAAATTTCACGTCTCAGAGATACTCGGGAAGCTCGGGCTGAACTCGCGAGATGAAGCGGCCCGCTGGCGACCGGACGGTGCGACAGGCAGGCCGTTCACGCTGCTCGCCCCGCTGGCGTGGCTGCGACCCGCGTCCGCCGGACTGGTTGCGCGCGCGGCCGGCGTTACCATTGTGCTGGCCACCGTCGCTGCCGTCGCGACGTTGGCATGGGGCGTCATTTCGTCGCGGCACGGTGGAGCGGCAGGCAGTACTGCCGGCGCTCCCACCCTGATCGCTCCGCCGTCGCCCTGCCCCGAGACGCAGACGGGCCCGCTCGCCGTCGGACTCGTGGATGCGGGCGCCCACCACTGCACGTCGATTCCGGGTAGCGGCCTCAGTCTCGCCCAATGGGTTCGAGACGGTCAGACATTCGTGGCGTACGATGTCTCCGATCCCGATCACCCTGCCTACAAAATCTATGACCTGCGAGGACGGCCACTCGACACGATCGACTTCAAGGTGCCCGAGCCGTTTGACGGTCGGCTTTACGCATGGGTTGCGCCCTCGCCCGACGGAATCACCATCCTAGTCACCCGTAACTCTGGCTCTGGCGTCCACTCGTTAAACGCCCGCGATGTGCAGAACGGAGAGGAACGTGCGTTCCCCGCACTTCCCGGTCTGAACGACACCGTGTCCTACTCGCCCGACGGGACGCACGTGTCGTACGTGAATCACGACGGTGCGAGCGCCTCGCTCGTCATCGCACGCGCGGACGGCTCCGACGCAACGCCCCTGCGCTCTGCCAGAGTGGCCGAAGGTCACGTCGAGCCGCTGCAATGGTCGCCCGACGGCAACTATCTCTTAATCATGTCCGGAGCCGTGGGCGCGCCGTGCGTCGGCGCCGCCGCTCAAGACTGCTACCAGTTCGCGACCATCACCTGGGAGGTCATCGATGCGTCGGGTACGTTGATCTGGAGGTCCGCCACCGCTATTGCGCCGGCGTACGGACTCACGTTCTCGTGGCTTGGTCCGGGCCGGTTATTAATGCGGCGGCCGGCAACGGCGGGTGCCGATCACGTGCCGCCAGTCGAACCGCAAGCGGTCTATATTTCGATCCCGGACGGGCGGGAATCTCCCGCCGATCTCCACCTCATCGACGTCTCTAACTTCTCACCGGACGGCAAGCTCGGTGTCCTCGGATGCGCGCTTTACGACGTCGAGCGGCACTCGATCGTCCCGACCACCGGCTGCGCTCACGTCTACGATTGGACGGCCGACAGCAAGTTCGGCCTCAATGCGGGTGAGGGCAACTGACGCGCGACCGGCGGCACAACTGGCATGTCGCCGGATCGCGGCCCCTCACACCCCTTCGACGATGATCATCTTCGTCTTGCCGGCCGCTCGCCGGAGCAGC
>CAYJMJ010000014.1:0-12142 GCA_964371095.1 uncultured Dehalococcoidia bacterium
AGCTCCGCCAGATCCCCGACCGACGCGCCCGGTAACGCCATCACCAACCGATCCGCCAATGTCATTTGGACTGCCCCGTTGACACACACGCTTGGAGTTCCGGCGACGCCTGTGTCACCGTTCTCCGGCAATGGGAACGAACCTCGCCGCCTCATTCATCGCAGGTGCAGCCCGGTCGCGTGAGGCCGTCAGGCCAGCACACGAAAAATCACAAAACGAAATCATGGCTTTCGAAACAGCGCGCTCCGACGAAGAACATGACAACCCCGACCCGCGATGCTCCGACGACAAGCAGGGCCGGGAAAAAGTGAATTCTCCACGTAATGTCGCCTATGACCGGCCGGCCATTCCATCGATGACGCCGAAGGATCGCAGCGGCGGGCGGCTACGGCGCCAGCGCCCGGAGCATCGCCAGCGATTGCTCGGCGCGCGCCGCCGGCTCGATTGCGGCCGGCATGAAGTTCAGCACCGGCACCGTCACGCCGGCATCGACGTACGCCTGGATCTTGCGCCGGCACGTCGCAGCGTCGCCGAACACCAGCAGGTCGTCGATGGCCTGGCGCGGGATCGCCGCGGTGGCTGCCTTGCGATCGCCGGCGCTCCACGCCTCCCACATCGGCCGCAGCGCTTCGCCGCGGCCGAGCCACTCGTGGAACTTCGCGTAGACCGGTACGTTCAGGTAGCCGGCGATGGCGCGGCGGCCCATGAAGTCGATCACCGGCTCGTCCTCCGTCACGCAGACGAAGATGCGGCAGACGATCTCGACGGCCTCCGGGTCGCGCCCGGCCCGCCGTGCGCCCTCCCGCGCCGCCGCGACGCACTTCGGCACGTCCCGGGCGCCGAGCCAGTTGATGATCGCCCCGTCCGACTCAGCGCCCGCGAGTTGGAGCATGCGCTCCCGCAGGCCCGCGATGTAGAGGCGCGGAGGCGGGACGAGCTGCCGCGAGAGCTTCAAGTTCGTAACATGGGCGCCTTCGAGGTCCGCAGTGACCTTCTCGCCGGCGAGCGCCTTCCGCAGGACGGACGCCACGTCGCGCACTTTCCGGTACGGGTAGTCGAAGGAGATGCCGTTCCACTGCTCGACGATCACCGACGATCCGGCCCCGATGCCGAGGCCGAAGCGGCCCGGCGCGGCCTCGGCGATGGCGTTCGCGGACATCGCGAGCGTGAGCGGGCCGCGCGTGTACACATTGGCGATGGCGGTGCCCAGCCACAGCTTCTCGGTCCAGACGGCGGCCAGCGCCAGCGGCGTGAAGCAGTCGACGCCGTCGACCTCGTACGACCACGCGTCCGTGTAGCCGAGGGACTCGGCCTCCCGCAGCGCGTCCTTGTGCGCGTGGAGCGGCAGTCCGTCGAAGGGGAAGGTGAAGCCGAATCGTGCCATGCAACATGATGGCCGAGCGTGGCGTCGCCGTCCAGCGCGGCGATGGCGGCAGAGGCGGGCGCGCGAGATACTCTTTCGAGAGCAGTGAACAGGTTCGGGCGGAGAAGGAGGCGGAAGTGGACGCGTACCGGGCGATCGTGTCGAAGCGGGACACGCGCGTGTTTCTTGAGAAGCCGGTGCCCGAAGACGTCGTGCGCCGCATCGTGCAGGCGGGCCGCATGGCCGGCAGCTCGAAGAATACGCAGCCTTGCCGGTTCGTCGTGATCGACGACGCCGCCGTGAAGGACGCGATCGCGAAGTGCGGCGATTTTGCGGCGTGGCTGCCCGCGGCGCCGCTGGCGATCGCCGTGGCGGTATCGAGCACGAGCAAGCGCGACGAGTTCGATGCCGGTCGCGCCGCACAGAATATGATGGTCGCGGCGTGGGCCGACGGCGTGTCGTCGTGTCCCACCTCAATGCACCGCGTCGAGGATGCGCGGCAAGCGCTGGCGCTCCCGGAGGGGTTCCGCGTCAGCACCGTCATCGGCTTCGGCTATCGCGAGCGGGAGCCGAAGCATGTGCCTGAAGCGGCCCGGCTGCCGCTTGACGAGTACGTGCGGCGAAACCGCTGGGAGTAGCGAGACGAACGGCATGATCCTGATCTGCGGCAGCGGGCGATCCGGCACAAGCGCGGTGGCGCGCCTCGTCCACGAGGCCGGCATCAGCGTCGGCAACGACCTCATCGAGCCGGACGAGTTCAACGCCGAAGGCTACTTCGAGGAGCGCCTCGTCGTGATGATGAACGACGCGCTGCTCAACGACGTGGGGTTGCATCGATGGTTCAGCGTCGCCAGCCGCGCCGAGATCCTGTCCGCCGCCCGGGCCCGCGGCGACATGATGCGCAGGATCGCGGCCGACGCCACGCCGGCGTGGAAGGACCCGCGCTTCTCGTGGACGCTCGAGGCGTGGATGGAGCTGCTCCCCGAGCCGCCGCGCGTGATCGTCTGCCTGCGCAGTCCGGATGAGGTCGTGGCATCCACGCTGCGTTACTACGGCCTCGGAGGCGACGAGCCGACGCGCGCCGTCGAGCACACGTGGCGTACGCAGTACGAGCGGCTGTTGGAGGTGATCGACGAGTACCGGCTCGACGCCCTCAGCATGGACTTCGGCGCGCTGAACGCCGATCCCGATGCGGCGATCGTGCCGCTGGAGCGATTCGTCGGCCGGAAGCTGGATGCCGGATTCGTACGGCGCGATTTGCGGCACCACCGGGGCGGCGTGCCGGACCACCTTCGAGCCGTCTACGACCGGGTCGCGGCGCTCGGCGCACGGTGGCGGATTACGTCTGCCGTCGCACCGTGAGCGTCAGCCCTTCGACGCTCGTCACCTGCACTGCATCGCCGGAGCTGATCGGGCCGCCGACGGCGATCGCCTTCCAGCGCTCGCCGCGGATGAACACGAATCCCTCCGGATCGAGGTCCGAACGGGCGATCGCGGACGCGCCGATGAGCGCCTGCGTGCCCGTGTAGGCGGGCATGCGCCGCATGCGGATGATCGACGTCACGACCGTGAAGAAGAAGACCGCGCAAATGGCGCCGGTCCCGATGACGAGCCATCGCGACACCTGGAAATCGGGGTTGCTTGTCGACGTGAGCAGCAGGCCGCCCGCGATCAGCGACACGACGCCGCCGATGCCTATCGCGCCGAAGCCGCTAACGTACAGCTCCGCCGCAAACAGCACGAACGCGATCAGGACGAGGGCGACACCGGCCCAGTTTACGGGCAGCGTGCCCAGCGCAAAGAACGCGAGAATCAATGCGATCACGCCGAAGACGCCGGGCGCGATGACGCCCGGGTGCAGGAACTCGAGAAGCAGGCCCAGGCCGCCGATGCTGAGCAGCAGGAACGCGACATTCGGGTCGCTCAGAATCAACAAGATCCGTTCGACGAACGTCATGTCGTTCGTTACTCGCGCCGCCGTATCGAGCCCCGAAAGCGTGACCGACTGACCGTTCACGTTCACGGTGCGGCCGTCCGCCTGGCGAAGGAGATCGTCGATGTCGTTGGCGGCGTAATCGACGATGTTCATACTGACCGCCTCGCTCGTCGAAGCCGAGACGCTGTTCCGGACGGCGCTCTCCGCCCAGTCGGCATTCCGCTGGTGCTGCTCCGCGATGCTGCGCCCGTACGCCGCCGCGTTGTTCTCGACCTTTGTGCCCAGCGTGCCGCCGATGTCGCCGCCGTTCACACCGACGGGGTGTGCGGCGCCTATCGACGTGCCAGGCGCCATCGCGGCCACGTGCGCCGACATCGTGATGAACGTGCCGGCCGAGGCCGCCTTCGCGCCGCTCGGCGCAACGTACACGATCACGGGCACCTTCGACGCCTGGATCCGCTGCACGATCTTCTCCATCGTGTCGGTCAGGCCGCCGGGCGTGTCGAGCCGGACGACGACGGCGCGCGCGTCGGTGCGCTCCGCTTCGCTGATGCCGCGGTCGATGTACTGGCGCATCACCGGATTGACCTCGGAGTCGGCCGTGAGAATGTGGACCGCGCCGCGCTCGTGGATCGATGGCGCGCACGCCCCGGCGAGGACCGCGAGCAGCAACAGGGCCGACGCGCCGGCGATGACGTGCCTCGATGGCCAGGGAATGCGCAGGCGATACAGCCGGGCGATCATCGCGGTAACTCCGGCCGCATTATGGCATCGCTCGCCGTGCGAGCGTAGCGGCGGCCGATGCGAGCCCGGCTCCGCTGCAGGACGCGACTCGCCGCCGCCCACTTCGTGTACCAGGATCAGGCGGCGGTGCGATCCTCGCGGCCGAGCTTCACGAACCGCAGCAGGATGACGCTGGACGCCATGCGCCCGATCGCGGAGAGCGCGAACACGGCCTTGAACCCCACTGCATCGATGACGAATCCGCCGAGTATCGGGCCGGCGAATGCGCCGGCGAACGTCACGGTCTGGAACGCGGCCGCGTAGCGTGCGCGCTTTCCCGGCGGCGCCATCACCATCACCATGTTCATGAGCGCCAGCGTGTATCCGGCCCAGATCAGTCCGCCGAAGACGTTGATGAAGATCACCTGCCAGGCCGCCGTGACCAGGATCCACGCCGCCGGCAACAGCGGGATCAGCAGGCCGTTGACGCCCATCACCCACTTCGTCCCGCGGAGGTCCATCATGCGGCCGAAGTACACGGTACCGACAAGCCCCGTGAGGGCGATCAGCGAGTTGAGGAACCCGACCATCGCCGTGGACGAGTGAAGATTCTCGACCAGGTAGACATTGAAGAACGGACCCGCCGCCATCAGCGCGACGTTCCAGATGGCCGTGCTGATCAAGTACATCACGAAGTTGCGATCGGAGAGGACGTCGGCGAGGAAACTCGGGCGGTCCGCTTCACGCTGCATCGCCACGACCTGCGGATGCGGCGCAGGCTCCGGTATCTGCGCATAGCACCACGTCGAGATCGCGCCCGTAGCGAACGCGATCAGCCAGACGAGCTGCCAGCCGTGCAATCCGGAATAGTGGTCGATGAGGTACCCCGCCAGCGGCGCCGTCGCCAGCGCAGAGATGCTCATCCCGAAGTTGCGCGACGCCAGGAAGCGTCCTCGTATCCCCAGGGGGACGACGTCGGCTGTGAGCGACGTCCACGCCGGCACCGCGAAGTAGCCCCAGAATCCCCGGAACGACGCGAGGCCGACGATGATCCATATGGCCGGGTTGCCGTCCGCGAAGAACGGCACGAACGCCAGCAAGAGCATCGCCACGCGCGCGACGCCGCCGCCGGTCACGAGTACGGTCGTCTTCCGGTGCCCGATCGCCTCGACGAGCCTCGCGCCGGGGACAAACGCCGCTGCCGCGAACAGGCTGCTCAACGACGCCAGCAGGCCGACCTGGGAATTGCTGGCGCCGAAGGCGAGCAGGTAGAGGCCCAGGTAGTTGATGATGATGGTCTCGGTCGAGTTGGCCCAGAAGCCGTCCCACCAGAACGCGCGCATGCCGCGTTCCTGTTCGGCGGTTACCTGCTCGTCGAGGCCCATGTCGGGGATGCGGCGCGCCCGCAGCGGCCCGGGCACATCGCCGAACGGAGCGCGGGCGAGGCGCCCGAGGCGGCGGGAGGCGGCGCGCAGCGGCCTGGCGCCGCCGGACGATGCTCCGCCAACAGGATCCCGTTGTGGCACGGCCAATTGTATCGGCGCTGACGGTGAGTTCGAGCGGCGATGGCCGGGCGCGCGCAGGCGCCTCGGCGGGCGGCTCGTGGCCGTTACGCCGAGCCTTCTTCGGTTGGCCGGGAAGCGGCGCATTCGATAGAATGCGGCGTCCGTCCCTGCCCAATCGGGCAGGGATTCTCCATCACAGGGAGCGTCATGAACGAGGCGACGACCAGCCAGCACTCCCGCGGCATGCGCGACCTCGTGCCCGACGAGATGGACCGCGTCCGGCTCGTCGAGGATGCATTCGGTACGGCGTGCCGTGCATGGGGTTACCGCGAGGTGCGGACGCCGGTGATCGAGCCGTTGCACCTGTTCACCTCGGCCGGCACGCTGTCGCCCCAGACGCTCGATCGGGTGTACTCGTTCCTCGACTGGGACGGCTGGAGCGGAGAGCGAGTCGTGCTTCGGCCAGACTCGACGATTCCCGCCGCGCGCCTGTACTCAGAGAGGCTTGACGGCGGGCGCGTCGCCAAGCTGTTCTACACGCAGAACATCTTCCACTTCACCGATGACGGCTCCTCGCGCGAGGAGTGGCAGTGCGGTGTGGAACTGATCGGTGATACCGGTTCGGGCGGCGACGTGGAGCTTGTGCTGCTGGCGCTCGAGACGCTGCGGCCGCTGGCGTTGCGTGACATAACGGTGCGGCTGTCCCACGCCGCCATCGTTCGCGGGGTCCTGGCTGCGGCCGGACTCGCCGCCGACGAACAATCCGCCGCTTACGACCGCCTGCTCGACGCCGACATGTCGGTCGTGGACGAAGTGGAGGCGCGGCTACCTGGACTGAGCGCGCCCCTGCGGCTGCTGTTCGAGGTCGAGGGGGAGGGCAGCGCGTACATCGCCAACCTGCGCGGTCCGCTGACGGCGGCGATTCCGGCGCTCGCGCCGGCGCTCGACGAGCTGGCGTTCGTCGTCGCCGCGCTGGAGGCCCGGGGCATCTCCGTGCGCGTCGAAACCGTGCTCGCGCGAAGATTCGAGTACTACTCCGGCATCGTCGTGAAAATCATGGCCGGCGGCGAGCGGATCGTCGCCGGCGGGCGTTACGACGAGCTGATCGGCCTGGTTGGCGGCACGCCCGTGCCGGCGTCGGGATTTGCGCTGTACCTGACGCCGCTGCTCGACCTGCCGTCGCCGCCCGCGCGGAACGCCGCCGCGCGGCGCATCGTGGTTCGTGCCGAGGGCGGAGCGGCGGCGCTGCTCGCGTCGGTGTACGCCGCCGCCGAGCGGCTGCGCGCGGCCGGCCTGCACGTCGAGGCCGTCGAAGGTATGCACTCCGCGCCGACGCACCGGCTGGTCTGCCGGGAAGGATCACCGGCGTTCACGCTCACGTCGCCCGACGGCAGCGCACAGTTCGATCGGCTCGACGACGTCGTTCGCGCCCTGGAGCCGGTTCGTTGATTCGCCTCGCGCTGCCCACCGGAGATCTGCGCAACCATACGGCGGCGCTGCTCGATGCTGCCGGGCTGGGTATCGCCGACTATGCGGCCGGCGCGCGCGCGCTCCGGTTCCCGATGTTCGACGGCGCGGGCGTGGCTCGCGTGTTCCGCGAGAAGGACATCCCGGTCCAGGTGGCGCTTGGTAACTACGACGCGGGCATCTGCAGCCTGAGCTGGGTCGAGGAGCTGGCGCAGCGGTTCCCGGGGCACGAGGTGATGCGCGTGCGCGGCCTGGGATACGGCGGGCACGCGCTCTGGCTCGCCACGGCGCCGGGCGGCGCGGCCAATGCGTCCGTTCGCATCGTCAGCGAGTACCCGCAGATTGCCGAGACGATCGCCCGTCGGCTGCGCCTGCGGCGGTATCGCGTGTTCCCGGTGTGGGGCGCCGCGGAGGCGTACCCGCCCGAGGATGCCGACGTCGCGCTCATCGCCGCAAGCGATGCGGCGGCGGTGGAAGCGCACGGCCTGCGCCCGATGGCACGCGTCCTGGAGACGTCGGCCTGGCTGATCGTCAATAAGCACAGCCTTGCTTCTCGCGATCTGTCACCGCTGCTGTCGCGACTCCTTGGAGCGGGCGCGGGCGCGGGCGCCTCGGCCGCACCGGCGCTGTCGCTGCCGGCGTCGCTGGATCTCGGCGAGGCGGCCCGGCGTGAGCCGCGAGCCCGCCTCCGGCTGGCGCTGCCGGACGGTCACGCACAGTCGCACACGATCGCCGCGCTGCAGGCGGCCGGACTGCGCGTCTCCGGCTACGAAGAGGGCGCCGTGGTGCGCCGCCCGCGCATCGACATCGACGGCGTGGACGTGAAGGTGATCCGGCCCCAGGACATGCCGCAGCAGGTCGCCATCGGCCAGTTCGACCTGGCCGTTACCGGCCGTGACTGGCTGTTCGACCACCTCGTGCAGTTTCCGTCGAGCCCGGTGGAGGAGGTCGTCGACCTGCGTCGATCGAGATACGGCCTGGCGGCGATCGTGAAGGACGTCCAGGCTGATACGGTGCGCGGCGCGTTGAAGGAGTGGCGGGCGCGATCGAGCGCGCCGATCCGCGTGGCGAGCGAGTATCCCAACATCGCCGATCACTTCGCGCGCGTGCGGCAGTTCGGCCGCTACAGCGTGATCCCGATCGCCGGCGCCTCGGAAGGCTTCGTGCCGGACGACGCGGAGATCCTGATCGAGGGGATCGAGACCGGCTCCAGCGTCCGCGCGAACAAGCTCACGGTGCTGGAGCGGTTCTTCGAGTCGACGAACTGCGTCATCGCCAACAAGCGCCGCCCGGACGGAGCGCTGCGTTCGCTCTTCGACGGGCTCGTCGAGCGGCTGCGCAGCGGCGCGGCCGAGGCCGTAGCGGCGGGCGGGGGTGCGTGAGCGATGCCGCCACTCGGATTGCACATGACCGTGGCGCGGGACCTCGCCCGCGAGTTGCAGGCGCCGGCGATTGAGGCCGACCGCGGCGCCTACTACCTGGGTGCCACGACTCCGGACATCCGCATCATCACGCGCTGGGAGCGGGCGCGGACGCACTTCTTTGACCTCAACGAGTTCGAGGAGCAGAACGGCGTCCACCGCCTCTTCGAGCAGGAACCGGCGCTGCGCGACGCCGCGGCGTTGAGCCCGGCCACCGCGGCGTTCGTGGCGGGGTACATCTCGCACCTCGTCATGGACGAGTCGTACATCTGCCAGATCTACCGGCCGGTGTTCGGCGATCGCAGCGAGCTCGGCGGCGACGTCAGAGCGAACATCATGGACCGCATGCTCCAGTTCGAGCTGGACCGACGCGACCGTGAAGACGCCGAAAAGGTCGCCGAGATCCGCCTCGCGCTCACCGAATCGGCGGTCGAGGTAAGCGTCGGCTTCATCGCCCGCGATACGCTGCTCGAGTGGCGACAGGTGTCGGTCGAGGTGCTGAACCACCCGCCGACCTGGGATCGCTTTCACCGGCTGGCGGGCCGGTACCTGGCCGCCGCCGGCATCGAAGGCGACGAGAGCATGGCGAAGTTCATGGAGGACGTACCGGCAATGCTTCAGACGACGATCGACTGCGTCGGCCAGGAGCGGATCCGCGACTACCTCGCGACGGCGAGCGCCCGGGCGCGCCGTGCGATGAAGGAGTACCTGTCGTGAGAATCGTGCGCGGTGCGGAGGAAGGCCGGCGCACGCTGCTGAGGCGCCAGCCGCTGGGAGAGACCGAGCTTCCGGCCTCGATCCGCAGCAAGAACGCCGAGATCTTCGGCGCGGACTTGCCGGTCGAGCAGCAAGTCCGCCGGATCATCGACGACGTGCGGCGAGATGGCGACGCGGCTGTTTCTCGCTACAGCCAAGCGTTCACGGGTGTCGAGCGCACGACGTTCGAGATCGGCCGAGCCGAAATCGCCGCGTCGTACGACGCGGTCGAGCCACCGCTCGTCGAGGCGCTGCGCGAGGCGGCCGAGCACATCAGCGCGTACCACGCGCTGCAGCGTGCGCACTCGTCCCGCTCGTTCAGCGAGGCCGGCGTGGGCATGCAGGTGCGCGCCATCGAGCGGGTCGGCATGTACGTGCCGACGAGTCCGGGCGCGGTGTATCCATCCTCGGTGCTGATGACCGCCATACCGGCGAAGGTGGCCGGCGTCTCGGAGTTGATCATGATGAGCCCGGCCGGCCGGGACGGCGCCGTGTCGCCGCTGAAGCTCGTCGCGGCGGACATCGCCGGCGTGGACCGCGTGTTCGCCGCCGGCGGCGCCGAGGGCATCGCCGCGCTGGCGTACGGCACGCAGACCATCCCGCGCGTCGACAAGATCGTCGGTCCGGGAAACATCTTCGTGACGGTGGCGAAGCGCGAGGTCTTCGGCAACGTCGGCATCGACGCGCTATACGGTCCGAGCGAGACGATCGTCATTGCCGACGATACGGCCGACCCGATGTTCGCCGCCGCAGACCTGCTGGCGCAGGCCGAACACGACGAGCTGGCGACGCCGATCCTGTTGACGACGTCCGAGGCGATGGCAGAGGCGGTCGGCCGCGAGGTCGAGCGGCAACTCAAGCTCCTCGACCGCGAACAGATCGCCCGCACGTCGTTCGACGCGCGTGGCGGCGCGGTCATCGTCAGCAGTATCGAAGAGGCGGTCGAGCTGGGCAGCGAGTACGCGCCCGAGCACATGTGCCTGCTCGTCCGCGACGCGGCGGCTGTGGCGAAGACCGTGCGCAACGCCGGCGGGATCTTCGTAGGCGACGACGCGCCTGAGTCGCTTGGCGACTACACGGCAGGCCCCAGCCACGTGATGCCGACCTCGGGCGCCGCTCGATATGCGTCGCCGCTCGGGGTGCACGATTTCCTCAAGATCACCAGCGTCGTCGCCGTCGACGCGGCGCGGCTGCGCCAGGCCGGGCCCGCCGCGGCCCGTATCGCACGTGCCGAGGGGTTCACGGCGCACGCGCGCTCGATCGAACTGCGGCTGGACGGCGGCGAGCCGGGCGGCGGGCCGAAGTGAAGAGGCAGCCATTCGACATGCGCTCGATGATCCGGCCGGACCTGCTGGACCTTCCCGGGTACGTGCCGATCACGCCGACCGACGTGCTGGCCGAGCGCCTCGGCATCCGTCGCGAGGATGTGATCAAGCTGGACGGCAACGAGAACCCGTTCGGTCCATCGCCGCGGGCGCTGGCGGCGATCGCGGGCGAGCGCGCCTACCACATCTACCCGGATCCGGATCAGCAGCGCGTCCGCGAAGCGCTCGCGCGCTTCCTCGCCGTCGAGGCGGAGCGGATCGTCTGCGGGCTCGGGAGCGACGACCTGATCGACCTCGTGATGCGCGCGGTCATCTCGCCGGGCGACGGGGTGATCAACTGCCCGCCGACGTTCGGGATGTACCCGTTTTCGACGGAGATCGCCGGTGGGCGCGTCATCGAGGTCCCGAGGCAGGAGAGCTTCGCGCTGGACGTCGCGGCCGTCGAGACGGCGGCGCCCGGTGCGAAGCTCATCTTCCTTGCCTCACCGAACAATCCGACCGGCAATCGCTTGTTGCGCGAGGAATTGGAGCGGCTGCTCGCGACGGGATTGGTCGTCGTCGTCGACGAGGCGTATATCGACTTCGCTGGCCGGGCGCATTCGTATCTGCCGCTCGTCGCGGAGCACGAGAATCTCGTCGTGCTACGCACGTTCAGCAAGTGGGCGGGGCTCGCCGGTCTGCGCGCGGGCTACGGCGTGATGTCGAAGGTGCTCGCCTCGATCCTGATGACGATCAAGCAGCCGTACAACCTGAACGTGGCCGCGGGTGTCGCCATGCTCGCCTCGCTCGAAGACTCAGCGCTGCTCGATGAGCGCGCGTGCAAGATCTCCGGCGTGCGCGACCGGATGGCCGCCGCGCTCGCGGCGGTGCCGTGGATCACGCCGTACCCGTCCGAGGCGAACTTCGTGTTGTGCCGGCTCGACGGCGTCGATGCGCTCGAAGTCAAGAACAGGCTCGCCAGCCGCGGCGTATTCGTGCGATATTTCGACACGGCGATGCTCCGCAACCATCTCCGCATCAGCGCGGGGCTAGGGGAGCACATCGAGCCGCTGGTGCGCGCGCTGCGCGAGATCGGAGCAGAGCTTGGCCGCTAGCGAAGGCAAGACGGGACGCCGCACAGCAACGATCGTCCGCGAGACGAAAGAAACGCGCGTGGAGGTCACGATCGACCTCGACGGAAGCGGCCAGTCGTCGGCTCATACGGGCATCGGCATGCTGGACCACCTGGTCGAGCAGATCGGCAAGCACGGGCTGTTCGACCTGCGCGTTGTCGCCACCGGGGATCTCCACGTCGACGAGCACCACACGGTCGAGGACGTCGGCATCGCCATCGGCCAGGCGCTCGACCGCGCGCTGGGCGAGCGGCGCGGCATCGTGCGGATGGCCGACGCGCTGGTGCCGCTTGACGAGGCGCTGGCGTCGGTGGCTATCGACATCAGCGGCCGGCCGTTCTGCGCGGTTGACGTAACGTGGACGCTCGACCGCATCGGCGAGTTGCCGGCCTCGCTCGTCGAGCACCTGCTTGGCTCGATCGCCGCTGAGGCCAGGCTGACACTGCACGCTCGCGTGCTGAAGGGCGAGAACGACCACCACCGCGCCGAGGCGATGTGCAAGGCGCTCGGCCGGGCGCTGGCGGCTGCGACGCG
>CAYJMJ010000014.1:12242-43374 GCA_964371095.1 uncultured Dehalococcoidia bacterium
ACCGCGCCGAGGCGATGTGCAAGGCGCTCGGCCGGGCGCTGGCGGCTGCGACGCGGATTGAACTGCGGCTGCAGGGTCAGGTGCCGAGCACAAAGGGCGCTATCGGCTAGGCGCGACCTTCGCGTCGCCTTGGGCCTCGGTGCCGGGCTCTGGTGGGGTGGTCCGGCCGCCGGTTGCCGCGGCTATCGCTGCCTCAGGACGCCGGAATCTCGTCGATCTCGAAGCGGAAGTCCTCGATGACGGGGTTCGCGAGGAGCTTGCGGCACATCTCCGCCACCCGGGCCTCGGCATCGGCGCGGCTCGGAGCGTCGAGGTGGATCTCCATGTATTTCCCGGAGCGTACCGATGCGACGCTCGTGAAGCCGAGCGAGTGCAGGCCGCCTCGTATGGTCAGGCCCGGAGGGTCGTTCACCGTCGGCTTCAGCGTGACGTAGACGCGAGCGAGGAACATCCCGGGCAGCATATCGGCCCGCCGGTCACGGTCAAGCGTCCGCCGGGTCGCCGGCGCGGAGCGGGCGGTTGACGTGAAGCGCGTCGCCGCGCCGAATTGTGATAGTATTGCCTTTCTAAATCGATTGGAGGCCACTGAGGCGGGGGAGAAGCACGCAATGAAGCGCATCAACGTCCACGACGCGGTCCAGCATGGCGAGGAAGGCCACGGGATGCCGCTCATCGGAGCGGTAATCGGCGCCGTTGGAGCCGTGGTGCTGGCGATCGGCGCGGCGAACGACACCGGCGCGCTCTCGATCGTCGGCGGCATCGTGCTCGCCGTGGGGCTCCTGGCGACGCTCGTCATCCAGCACATGGCCGTGGAGTACGGCATCTTCGATCGCCTCGACAAGCTGGAGAAGAAGTAGACCGGCGCCGGGCGCCCGTGCGGCGGCGGTGAGGCATACATCGCAATTTCCGGTCCCTGCGCGTGAACGCGCCTGGATGCGGCGGACAGCGGCGCGTCAGATCGAACGGCGGAGTTCGCGGAGGCCGGGGCTGCCGAAGACCCGCTCGAAGTCGGGATGGCGCAGTTCCTGGACCACCTCGAAGCCGTTCTTCTCGTAGGCCCGCTGCGCAGCGTCGTTGTTGATGAGCACGCCAATCTCGGAGACCGTCGCGCCGCGTTCTCGCCCGATGTCGAGAATGCGCGCCATCAGGGCATCGAGAAGGCCGCGGCGCCGATACTCCGGCGCGGTCCCCACCCACTCGACGACCCATGCGCCGTCGACGTGGTCGGGGACGCAGTGCACGTACGAGGCGATGCGGGCCATCCCCGCGTTGTGCTCTCCGGCCGTTCGACCGAGAGTCGCGTTCGCTTCTTCGACTCCCGCGATCAACGTGGCGAGGCCGTACACGGCATCGAAGTAACCGGATAGGCCGGCAGCGGGCTGGCCCGACTCCTCGGCCACGATGAAGTTCGTGTGGTGGCCCCAGTGCAGCGTCTTGGTGAGCGTGAGCGCCTCGAGGAACTTCAGGGTCGTGGCTTCGTCCCGGTCGATGTAGATGTCCCAGAGTCCGAACGGCAGATGCGAGCGGGCGGCGGTGAGCATAACCCAGGCGACGAAGGGCGCGTGTTCCGGGCGCGCCGAGACGATCTTCGTGGTGGTCGTGGTCATGGGAACACCTCCGTCTATGCGACTTCCAGCCCCGTGAGCAGGCGGAACGCCTCGCGGTAGCGCTCTGACGTGCCGCGCACCACGTCGTCCGGCAGCTCCGGCGGTGGCGGCTCCTTGTTCCAGCCCGACTGGAGCAGCCAGTCGCGGACGTACTGCTTGTCGAAGCTCGCCTGCGGCCGTCCGGGCTCGTAGTCGGCCACGGCCCAGAAGCGGCTCGAGTCCGGCGTCAGTATCTCGTCGATAACGATCAACTCATCGCCGAGCCAGCCGAACTCGAACTTCGTGTCGGCGATGATGATGCCGCGCTCGCGGGCGTACTCGGCGGCGAAGTTGTACAGCGCGATGCTGCGGACCCGAAGCACCTGCGCCGCCTCCGGCCCGACCTCCTGCATGAGATCCGAGAAGGTCATGGCCTCGTCGTGGCCCTCTTCCGCCTTCGTCGTCGGCGTGAACAGCGGTTCGGGGAACCTGTCGCTCTCGCGCATCTCCTTCGGCACGCGGATGCCGTTCACGGTGCCGTACCGCTGGAACTCCGTCCACGCCGAGCCGGACAGGTAGCCGCGGACGATGCACTCGACGTCGATGCGCCGCGCCTTGCGGGCGATCGTCGAGCGGCCGATGAGTTCGGGCGGCAGCGCGAAAGGCAGGTCATCGGCCGGCGTGCCGTCGGCGAGGCGAATGAAGTGGTTTGGCACCACCTGCGCGCTGCGCTCGAACCACCAGGCGGACATCTGGCTGAGCACCTTGCCCTTGTCCGGAATGCCCGTCGGCAGGATGGAGTCGAACGCCGAGATGCGGTCGGTGGCGACGATCAGCAGCCGGTCGCCGAGGTCATAGGTGTCGCGCACCTTGCCGCGATACGTGCGGTTCGGCAGCGGAGAGTCCATCAGTACCGGCATTGGCGTCGGGCCTCGCTTTCGCGGTTCGTGGGGGATGGAGCCGTTCGGATCATTGCGACTTTCCGGGTCAGTGTCCAGCCACCGAGGCCCGGCGCGCGCATGCTACGATCGTCGCATGGCCCAGCCGCCGCGCGTCTACTCGACCCCCGCCATCGTCCTGCGGCAGCGCAAGCTCGGCGACGCCGACAAGATTCTCACGCTCTACACCGCACGGTTCGGCAAGGTCGATGCCGTGGCCAAAGGCGTGCGCAAGGCGCGCAGCCGGCTGGCCGGGCACGTCGAACCGCTGACGCAGGCGACGTTCCTGCTCGCCCAGGGCAAGAGCCTCGACATCGTCACGCAGGTCGAGACGATCGAGTCGTTCCAGGCGATCCGGGACGACCTCGACCGGCTGAGCCGCGCGCTGTACGCGTGCGAGCTGCTCGACAAGTTCACCGAGCCGCGAGAGGAGCACTTCGACCTGTATCGGCTGCTACTCGACACGTTGCGCCGCATCGCGACGCGGCCAGACGTCGACCTGCCGGTGCGGTTCTACGAGATGGCGCTGCTCGACACACTCGGATACCGGCCGGAGCTCGAGGAGTGCGTGATGTGCCGGCGCCGCCTGGAGGCCGTCACGAATGCATGGTCGGCCGCTCTCGGCGGCGTGGTCTGCCCTGAATGCCGCAGTGACGAGACGGCAGTGCGGCCGCTGACCGCGAACGCCGTGAAGCTGCTGCGGCTGCTGTTGCACGGCCGCTTCAGCGACGTGGCGCGCGTCGCCATCGAGCCGGAGCTGGCGGCGGAGCTGGAGCGGGCGATGCTCGAGTACGTGCGCTGGGTGCTCGAGCGAGACGTGCGGTCGGCGGCGTTCATCGACACGGTGCGAAAGCGCCGGGCGGTGCGGCGCACCGTCGCGACGGGTGCAAGTGAAAACGAGGGCGGATAGCGCAGCCTACGACCCACGGGATCGTCGGCGCGCAAGCCGCTACACTTGCAGTCGGCCCGCTCGACGCCTCGTCCGTTCGATGTGCGGCCGTCCGGGTTCGCCGCGCGTTCCGCGACCACGTTGTGAGGGAAGCACCGATGCCGCTGTACGAGTATTTCTGCAAGTCCTGCGACGGCGTCTTCGAGACGATCCGGCCGATCGGCCAGGCATCGAGTCCGGCGCCGTGTCCCGTGTGCGCCAGGAAGGCGCAACGTATCCCGCCCACGTCGTTCAACGCGTTCACGATGCGAGACGGCTATCCGCGGCGCATCCCGGACCGCGGCACGTTCTGGCACCTCGGGAAGGAGGTGAAGAGTCCGGTGACGGGCCCGGTGCGCATGAACGAGCACCCGGAGATCAACAAGCCGAGGCCTCCGCGCAAGAAGTCGAAGGGCGAGATCGCGGCGATCCAGGACCGCCAGCAGATGACCGCGAAAGAGGAGAAGAAGATGCGCGATTCCGGCATCGCGCCGATCATCGACCGCACGGCGACGTGGACGGTGGACGACGACTAATCCACGACGCAGTCCCGCGCGTCGAGGTCCGGACGTAGCGCGCTGAAGATGGGGAAGCGGAGCTGGCCCTCACGCGTCCACTCGCTGAACCGCACGTGGCAGACGATCTCGGGCCGCGTCCAGTAGATGAGGCGGGGAATCGCCGGCGTGTCGAAGAACGGTGACTGGTCAATGAGGAGCGGCTCCATGTGCGCGATCAGCTCCTTCGCCTCGGCGTCGCGCAGGCCGCCGCTCACTGAGCCCACGAACTCGAACCGGCCGTCCGCGTAGCCACCGAGCAATAGCTGGCTGAACGGCTCGCCCTTCCGGCGCGCCCCGCCGATCGTATAGCCGCCGACGACGAAATCGCCGCTCTCCAGCGCGCGGATCTCCAGCCAGCTTCTCGATCGCAGTCCCGGGATGTATGGCCCGGTCTTCGTCTTCGCGACGACGCCCTCGATCCGCCGCGGCAGCATGGCGTCGTAGAGCGCGACGCCCTCGTCGTCGACGAAGTCCACCGGCGCGAGTTCCGCGCCGCTCCGAATCGCGTCGTGCAGGCGGCTCTTCCGTTGCCAGAGCGGTAGGTCGATGAGCGAATGACCGTCGAGCCATAGCACGTCGCACGCCTGGTAGGAGATCTGCCCCGCCACGCGCTTGAGCTTCAACTCGACCGGCAGTTGCGGGCGCAACTCGCCATCGGCCTGGGCGGCGCTCGCCATGAGATGGAGGCGCGGCCGCAGGAGATCGAATGCCGGGTGCCCCTGCGCGTCGGCAACGACGATCTCACCATCGAGGATCGCCTCGCGAGCGTGCACGGCATCGGGAATGCAGAGCAGCTCGGGGAAGTAGGGCGTTAGGTCGCGGCCGTTGCGCGCCCGCAGGCGCACGATGCCGTCTCGAACGTGCGCCATCGCCCGCAGTCCGCCCCACATGGGCTCGAAGAGATAGTCCGGCGAGTCAAACGGCTCGCTGGCCTCGGTAGCCAGCATCGGCCGAATGGCGTCCGGCATGCGGCTATCGCCCGCGGACAGCGGCGCGGGATGCTGTTCGACGGGCGCCGCCGCGTCGTCACTCGGCGATGGCGTCATGCGTTTCGGGCGCGGTGCGCTGGTCTCGGCGCCTGGTCAAACCCGGCCTCGTTTCGGTGACTGGCTGCGGGCGCCGGTCGCCTCCTTGCGCTTCGCTGCATCGATACTAGCACGGCGCACGCCCACGTGATCCACTGCTATCGTCCGCCGCGGCCGCACAGGTGCCGGGGCTTCGCGCGCATCGATTCGACGATGGGACGCCCGCCGTGCACAATGTGTGCCACGGGCACCGAACAGCGAGGAGATCGGCATGAAGATCGGCGTGAAGCTCAGTCCGGCCAGGGAGCGCACGCTCAAACGCGCAGCCGAGGAGGCCGAGCGGCTCGGGTTCGATTCCGTCTGGCTGAGCGAGCGCGTCGTCACGCCGCTGGACCGGCCCCATCCGTACGAGCCCACCGTCGATCCCTGGATCGGGCTCGCGTTCGTCGCCGCGGTCACCGAGCGCGTGAAGATCGGCACGAGCGTCAGCCAGATCGCGCTGCGGCCGCCCGTGCTGATGGCGCGCGAGCTGGCGACGCTGGATCGCCTCTCCGAGGGACGGCTGATCGTGGGCGCCGGCGCCGGCTGGGTGGTCGAGGAGTTCGTCTCGACCGGCGTTCCGTTCGCCGACCGCGGCGGCCGCCTGAATGAGTGCATCCGGCTGTTGCGCCACCTCTGGAGCGAGCCGGCGAAGGCGTGGCACGGGAAGTATTACGACGTTCCGGCCGCGGGCATCGTCATGCCCGCAACGCCGGGCGGGCCGCCGATCTTCGTGGGAGGCTTCCTGGAGCCGGGGCTGCGGCGGGCCGCGCGGCTGGCCGATGGCTTCCTCGCCGTCGGTGCGCCTCCCGCCGAGCTGGCGAAAGTGCGGGACCGCCTCCGCGTGCTGCGTGCCGAGTACGGCCGCACCGGCGCCTTTCCGTTCTACGCGCAGGCGTCGCCTCCGGCGAGCATCGACGACGCGAAGGGGATGGTGGCCGCGCACGCGGCGGCGGGCGTCGACGGGCTGATCCTAACGTACGAGGGTGACGTGCCCGACGCGTTCCTGCGTGCGGCAGACGTTGCCCGCGCTCTGATCGAGACCGGGGCGTCCGCGTGACCGGCGCCGAACGAAGGCATGTCGTAACCGATGCCCTGATGCCGGCGCGCGACCTGTTGCCGGCCGGCGCCATCGGCGTCGATGCCGGGATGACGCTGACGAAGGTCGCCCGCGCTACCGCCGAGGGCATCGTGCTCGAAGCGAGGGAAACGGGAGCCGCGGCCGGGCGGGATGTGCACGCCGTGCTGGCCCACGAGACCGGCGCTCCGGCCGGCGTGACGGGCGCACGCGGCGGGCTGCTTCCCGATGTGCCCGGCGTGACGCACGTCCAGGAGATCGAGGCCGGAGCACGCGGCGTGAGCGCACTTCTGGCGGCGGAGTACCGGCTCGGCGACGGCGCGTTCCTGCTCGTGTTGCTGGGTACCGGAACGGCGTTCGCGGCCGTCCGGGGCGGCAGCGCCCAACACCTCGGCGGCACGCCGATGGGCGGCGGCTCGTTCGCCGGCATCGCGCGCCGCGTCGAGATGGCGCTGACGTACGAAGCGATGATTGCGGGCGCGGAGCGCGGCGACCGGCGTCGCGTCGATATGATGATCTCCGACGTATACCCGCAGGGCATCGGGCGCATCGGGCCGGACCTGACGGCCTCGCACCTGGCGCACGCGGGCGACGGCTCGCTCGACGACTTCCTCGCCGGGCTGCTGAACCTGCACGGCGAGAACATCGCGCAGATCGCCGCCGGGCGCGCGCAAGCCGTGAAGCTGTCCCGAATCGTGCTGGCCGGCGGATTCGTACACAACAACGAGCGCCTCGCGACGTCGATCGCGTCGATGGCCGGGCTATTCGGCATGGCAGTCGAGGTCGCGCCGTGGCCGGGATACGCGGGCGCCCTGGGAGCGGCGCTGGTGGCCGCTGGCGCATGAGTGCAAGGAGTCAACCGTGAAGATTGGCGTCACATTCCCCGCGACCGAGATCGGCAACGATCCCGTCGCGATCCGCGACTACGCCCAGGCGGCGGAGCAGCTCGGCTACCATCATGCGCTGGTCTTCGACCATGTGCTGGGCGCGCACCCGGATCGATTCGAGGGGCGCTTCCGGCCGCCGTACAGCCACCTCACGCCGTTCCACGAGCCGTTCGTGCTCTTCGGCTACCTGGCCGCGGTGACGACGACCCTTGAGCTGACGACGGGCATCCTCGTGCTGCCTCAGCGGCAGACACCGCTCGCCGCAAAGCAGGCTGCCGCCGTCGACGTGCTGTCGCGCGGGAGGCTGCGTCTCGGCGTTGGCATCGGCTGGAACTTCGTGGAGTACGAGGCGCTCGGCGAGAACTTCCGGAACCGGGGCCGGCGCATCGAGGAGCAGATCGCGTTGATGCGTGAGCTGTGGACGCACGAGCTGGTGGACTTCGACGGCAAGTACCACCAGGTCCGGCAGGCGGGCATCAACCCGCTGCCGGTGCAGCGACCGATCCCGGTCTGGATGGGCGGCGTAGTGGAGCCGGTGCTCAAGCGCGCCGCGCGCATCGCCGACGGCTGGTTTCCGCAGTCCCAGCCGGGCCCGCAGAGTACCGAGACCGTCGAGCGGCTGCGTGGTTACCTGCGCGACGCTGGCCGCAGGCCGGAGGAGTTCGGCATCGAGGGGCGGATCAGCGTGTTCAACACGCCCGAGGACGGCTGGGGCGCCGCGCTGCAGGGGTGGGCCGATCTGGGTGCTTCCCACGTCTCGGTCAACACGATGAACGCCAAGCTGGCATCGCCCGAGGCGCACATCGATACCATCCGGCGATTCATGGACGTGGCGAAAGCGTATCGGTGATCAACGTGCCGCTGCCGGACGAGTTCTGATGGAACATCACGCATCGGAGGTGACAGATGGCTGACTTCCTCGCCAAGACGGACCCGGATTCGTATTCGATTGACGATCTGAAACATGACGGCACGACCGAATGGGATGGTGTGCGCAATCCGACGGCGGTGAACGCGATCAAGAGCATGAAGGCGGGCGATCGCGTCATCATCTACCACTCGCAGGGGCAGGCGGCCGTCGTCGGCGTGGCGGAGGTCGCGTCGGCTCCGCGGCCGGACCCGAACGACGCGAAGAGCTGGGTCGCCGATTTCCGGTACGTCGCCCACGCGAAGAAGCCGGTGACTCTGCGCGAGGTCAAAGAGTCGCATCTCTTCGATGACTCGCTGCTGGTGCGGCAGGGGCGGCTGAGCACGATGCCTGCGCCCGCATCCTTCTGGTCGTGGCTCAAGAAGCAGGGCGCGTTCTAGCCGGAACGGAAGCGACCCGACACGGGCCGGGTCGCATGCTCCCCCGGTTCCGGCTGCGTGCTCACGCCGCGCGGCGCCGCACGTGTACCGAGTTGATCGCCTCGAGGGCGCGGTTGCGCATCTTCATCGCCTCGGCGCGCGTGTGCAGCGCCTCGCTGAGCGAAACCAGCGGCACCGCGAAGAGCGCGAGCGACCACGTGCCGATGTGCGTGAGAAGGAGCGCGACGCCAATCGCGACGGCGCCCAGAGCCGCGTATTGAGGCACGAGCCAGAGGAAATTGCCGCGCCAGACCCCGGCGAGCGATCGGTGCTCGTCGAGCGAGATGGCCCCCGCGACGAAGACGGAGTTGACGGCCATGTTCGCCAGCCCGGCGACGATGGCCGGCATCGCCACATCCGACAGGCTCGTCGCGCCGGCGTTGCCGTCGAGCGCGCGGAACGTCGCGACGTAGACCGCGCCGGCGATCGTCAGCGCGCCGAAGTTGAAGGCGCTCTTTTGCAGCTGCGAATGGCAGCGGACATGGCCCGCTACAACGATCGGCAGCGCCGTCGCGGCGACGCCCCACATGCCGAAGATCGCACCCGCCGCCATGAGCGCCGCGCCGCTGACGGAGACGTGGCTGTCGGCGAACAGCTCGACGGCGAACCACTCCGCGCCCACAGCGGCGATGACGAGCGCCGCCAGCATGAATGCCTGGTGCGAGCTGGCGTGGGTCACGCCCCACCCCGTCAGCGCGAGCCCGGCGAGCGCCGTGCTCACGACGAACGCGCTGAGCAGCGTCGAGCCTTGCCTGGAGTCGCTCACCGCGCGGAGTCCTTTCACCCGCGATGCGTCACGCGACCGAATGGGAGTCATTCCGGCACCACGCCCCACCTGATGCTGCCCCACCGGATCGATCCCCAGCGGATGCTGCCCCAGCGAATCGAGCCCCATTTGATGCTGCCCCATCGGATCGATCCCCAGCGGATGCTCTCCGGGTTGGTGAACCCGGCGGCTCGAAGCAGGAGCAGGTTCGGTTTCGTGTTCGGTGTCGGGTCGGCGACCCCCTCCAGAGCCGCGGAAGCGTCGACCTGGATGATGCTCGCCGAAGAGTCCGCAGGGAGATCTGCGGAGCCCTGGACGAGCGCCTGCTTCACCTGGCCGGGCGTCCAGTCCGGATGCTGGTGGATGACCAGCGCGGCGGCGCCGCTGGCGACTCCGGCCGCCATCGACGTACCGCTGAGTTGCAGGTAGTACCGGCCGACGATGTTCGCCGGCATCTCCTGCGCGAGCACGCTGCGCGGGCTCAACACCGATACCAGGTGGCGCCCCGGGGCATACACCTCGGGTTTGGCGATGCCGTCCTGTGTCGTTCCCCGGCTCGACCACGACGGCACCGCGTCGTCGACGATGTCGGGCGTACCCGCGTCATCGACGGCGCCGACGGTGAGCACGAACGGGTCGTTCGCCGGCGCATAGGACACGGCGTCGGATACGGTGCCCGTGTTGCCGGCCGCGACGACCACGAGAATGCCGCGGAACGTTAGCAACTCGACGGCGGCGTCGAGCGGATCCGTGGTGTAACTCTGGGCAATGTCGGTGCGCAGCGAGAGGTTGACGACGCGGATGTTGTAGCGGTGCTGGTTCTCCAGCACGAACTCAAGCCCGTTGATGACGTCGCTGACGGTGGCGGCGCCGGTGTTGTCGCCGACCTTGACGTTGACCAGGTTGGTCTGCGGCGCGACACCCTCGTACCGGCCGTCGGACCGCGTTCCGTCGCCGCCGATGAGTCCGGCCACGTGACTGCCGTGTCCGTAGCCGTCGCCCGGCGACCGGTCCTTCGAGATCGTCGCCACGATACGCCGATCGCCGAAGTCCCGGCTGTTCACGATGCCGGTGTCGACGACGGCGACGGCGAGTCCCTGCCCCTGGTCTCCGTCGTTCCAGAGGTGGTCGGCGCCGATCTCCTGTGGATACACGTTGGCGGGTGCGGCTACGGCCGACCGATCGCGATCGCCGTCGCTGTGGTCGTCGGTCGAGGACACCGGGCCATCGAGGCTGATCCACGCGGTGTTGCGGGCGCTGGCGAGCAGCGGAAGGCGGTCCGCCGGGACGTCGGCCGCGACCGCGTGGATGATGCCGAGATCGGATTGCACGACGCCGCCCGTCGCCGTGACGAGCGCCCGGGGATCCGTCGATGCATCGCTCTGGACGATGACGGGTATCGCGGCGCCGGGATGCGCGTCGCGGTATGCCCACACCGCAGCGTCGGCGTGGAGCGTCGCGGTGCGCGGCGAACTCCCGGCGAACGCCATCGCCGCGACGGCGAACAGGGTCAGGAGCATGAGGATCTTGACGCGCGATGGACTCGGCATGTCACCTCCGGAGGGGAGGAAAGCTCCCCCGCCTGTGCCTGTGCCGTCCGGCACCGATCGCAGACAAAAAAGAAATCCGGCAGCCCGGCTGTCGTGCCTCGCCGCGGCGAGGGGTAGACCCGTGGCTTTGCGTCCCCGCCTTTCGGCGGGTTTGCCTTTTTCGGAGGTGGTTCTATTCAGTTCGCCGAGGCCCCTGTCAGGGGCTTCTACCGCAAGAATCGGTCACACACGCGAGATCTGGTGGGCTGCCTGGAGAGGCACAGAGCGCCAGGGCGCTGGCCGGCGCGCGCGGCAACGGTCGGACTGCCGGGGGACGCCCCGACCGCTCCGGTCAGCCGGCCGCGCGCCCGGTACCCGAAGCCCCGACCGGCAGGCCCGCCATGACGAGGTGGGCGATATCGTTGACGCCCGTGATGCGCGGCCGGTGCATCCGGCTGTTCACACGGGTAATCGACGTGTGGTCGAGCTTGAACGTCTGGAAGCCGGTGAACGGCAACCCGAGGAAGTGGTGGAGCAGCGCGTTGATCGTCTCCTCGTGACACACCACCACGACGTTGAGATCCCGCGACTCGCTGTATCGATCCCACACCTTCTCGACGAACGCCTCCGTGACGCGCTCGAAGAAGGCGGCGGCGCTCTCCCCGCCGGCCAATTCGTACGTCTGCAGCGGGTAGGCCTTCTCGAACCACTCGGGGTAGGCATCGCGCGCCTTCGACACGGGAACGTCGTGGAAACCGCCCGCGCGGAACGAGCCAAGCCCCGGCTCTTCGATCGCCGTGATGCCCGCGACGCGCGCGATCGCCTCCGCGGTCTGGGCGGTGCGCAGGTACGGTGTCGTCATCAGGTGGTCGATGCGCACATCGCGGAATCGCTTCGCCATCTCGGCGGCCTGTCTCAGGCCCAGCTGCGAGAGGGGAAAGTCGTTCTGGAACGTGTCGGGCGGGATGTCGGACTCGCCGTGCCGGACGAGGTAGAGGTCCATCGCTCACTCCAGTGATCGTCGGTCGCAGACCGCCTCAGCGTACCGTGGCCGAACTCCTGCCGCGACCGGCTGCCGCCTTCGATGCGCCCGCACGCCAGCGCCAGACCGTTGAGGCGACGAGGGGCCGCCCGCGCTCGACGACGCACATGCCCGCGCCCTCGATGCCCTGGGCGGCCAGGTTGAAGGCATCGGGAGCGCAGGTTTGCGGCTCGACGCAGACGTCGCGCGCCGGCGTGAAGACGACTGCGTGCGTGACGTTCGGCGACCCCTCCATCCGCAACTCGACGTCGCCCCAGGCGATGCGCAGCTCGCCGTGCGGCTGCCGATAGCACGCGTCAATGCGGCGGTCGGACAGCGCGTCGCCTCGCCGCAGGTCATGCGGGCCGGTCGCGGCCTTGAGCCGGCCCGTCGGGATCAGGTCGACCGTCTCGTAGAACTGATCGGCGTCGACCAGGACGCGCACGTCGTGGCCGGGACGCACGTCGCGCCGGAACCGCGCGTGCCAGCCAGCGCCGGCCGGGAACGCCCCGCGCGTCGCGTGGATCTCGATGCGCTGCGCGATGCCGTCGTCGAGTACCTTGAACTCCTGCGACGCGCGCCCGCCGAACGGCCAGCGATCATCGAACGCAAGCGACAAGCGGCAGGTGCGGCGGGAAGCCGCCTCGATGATCCAGGGTCGATCGAACCCCGTCCCGTGGAGCGCGTTCGACCCGTCATTGGCCTCGAGTTGATGGAGACACCTGCGCCACGTGAAGCGTGCGCCTTCGATGCGTCCCGGCCACGGCGCCATCGGGTACGACGACCACGCGAGCGGCTCGCGCAGCACCTCCCCGGGGTTCGGGGGCGCGTGGAGGAGTGGCAGCCAGCGGCGTCCGTCGAAGATCTCCAGTTGGAGGAGACGGCCGCCCGCTTCCGGCGCGATCGAGGCGCGCGTCCGGCCGTGCTGCAGTTGGATGATGTTCACGGGCTCGGCCGATTCGTCAGGCAGCGACGGTCGCACATGGATGCTGGCTGCCGGACTAGGATTCGAACCTAGATTCACGGCTTCAAAGGCCGCTGTCCTACCATTGAACGATCCGGCAAGGCGTTCTCATAGTAACGGCTCGCTGCGGGCCGTGGAACGTGGGCGATCCCGTACCCGGCGGCACCGCGCTACGAAAACCGCAAGGGCCCACTCGATGAATCGCGGCGCCTGTTTCGCACATAATCCGGGGCGCGCGGAGTCCGGGCCGACGTCCGCGCACGACGCGGAACGCCGAGGAGGCCACATGGTCCTTTCACCACCGCCGACCAGCATTCCGGGCATGCCTGCGGAACTCGCGGCGTACGTAGAGACCGAGCGCCGCCGCGCGGACGTCGCCGGCGCCGCGATCGTCGCGTTCGACCGCAACGGTCCGCGCTTCCAGGGGTACTCTGGACATGCGAACATCGCGCGCGGGGAGCCGGTCACGGCGGACTCGCTCTTCCGCGCCGCGTCGATTTCGAAGCTGTTCACGGCGACGCTCCTCATGCAGGAGATCGACGCGGGCCGCATCGCCCTCGACGATCCGGTGAACGAGCACCTCGACGCGCGCACGCGCGTGCTCGACGCCAAAGGGTTGCCCGCACGCGGCGTCACGATCCGACACCTGCTGACGCACACCTCGGGCCTGCCGGTGTCCTGGAAGGGCATCCAGTACCCCAGCCGTGTCCTCTCTCACATCTCTTCCGGGTTGCGTCTGCCGCACTCGCTCGAGGACGTCGTCGCCGGCATGCGCACCATCCGTTCGCCGGGCGTTGGCATCGCCTACTCAAACGGCGCCTTCGCGCTGCTCGGCTACGTGGTGCAGCGGCTCAACGGGCGCCCGTTCGCGGAGTTGGTGAAAGAGCGCGTGCTGGAGCCGCTGGGCATGAGGGATTCGGGGTTCGTCGTTGAGCCGCGCATGCCGAGGCTGGCGACGCCGTACGGCGGCGTGATCATGGGCTCCGGCCGCAAGGCCGCTCCGTTCATCAAGATCGTGTCCGGCCCGGAGGGAGGACTGTGCGCGAGCGCGCTGGAGCTTTCGCGCTTCGGCCGGATGGTCCTGTGCGGCGGCGAACTGGACGGCCGCCGGGTGTTTCCGCGGCACCTCCTCGCCGAGGCGCTGGAGCTGACCACGCGCGCGCACCCCGAACTCGACAGCGGGCTGGGGCTCGCGTTCTTCGTGTCGAACGTCCGCGGCCGGAGAGCGGCGAGCCATTCGGGCGGCCTGGCCGGCGTGGCGACGCGCCTCCTGGTGCTGCCCGACGACGGAATCGGCGTGGCCGTCCTCACCAACGGCGGCGATGCGTCGTACGTGAACCGGGTCTCCGATCGCGTGGTCGAATCGATGCTTGGGTTAGACCCCGAACTGGTGCCCGGGTCGCCGGCCGGCGTGCCCGACGCACTGGCGACGCACTGGCGCGCGTTCACGGCCCGGGTCGCCGGGCGGTACCGGCTCATCGACCAGGCGCCGCCGGGCATCGTGGACTTCCTCATGGGGCGCATCGTGAGGACGCGCCTCGTGCACGTCAGCGACGGCGTGCTCGCGGTCGAAGGCCTCGGCGGCGAGCCGGCGTTCCTGTACCCGGACGGCGACGTCGGGCAGTACCGCCTGGCGCATCCGATAGCGAACGGCGCCCGCGCCATCATCGATGAGCACCGTGACGGCGCGCACCTGTGGGTCGACATGCTCCACGGAAGGCGTCTGAGATAGGCCGGCCCGCCACCCGCTCGCCGTTGCCCGAAGCCATGGTGCGATCCATAGTATCTGGGCCTGCGCCTCGGTCGCGCGGGAGGAGTTCCGTCGTGCAGGCGCCGGTAGGGCATCCGCCGACGATAGCCAGGAGGAACACATGCCGGTATTTGCATTGACCGTGCAGACGGTCTTCGGCGAGGGCTGCATCGTTGAGTTGGGGCAGCGCGCCAAGGCGGCTGGCTACAAGCACGGGTTCGTCGTCACCGACCCGGGAATCCGTGCGGCCGGCATCCTCGACTCCGTGCTCGCGTCGCTGGACGAGGCGGAAGTGCCGTATACGGTATACGAGAACGTCACCCCGAACCCGACCATACCCGAGGTCGATGCGGGCGTCGCCATCATCAAGGAGGTTGGCGGGGACTTCGTCGTCGCCGTCGGCGGAGGCAGCGCGATCGACGCCGCGAAGGGTGTGGCCGTGACCGCCGCGATGGGCGGCGCCACGGCGAAGGAATACTTGTTCGGGCCGGGCTCCAACCCGTTCCCCAACAAGGTGCTTCCGCTCTTCGCGATCCCGACGACCTGCGGCACCGGGTCCGAGATCTCGATGGCGGCCGTGATCACCGATCCGGTCAGCCACTACAAGCACCTGATGCTCAACTGTACGCCGAACGTCGCCATCCTCGATCCGAATCTCGTGGCGAAGATGCCGGCGCCGATTACGGCGGCGACGGGTATGGACGCGCTCACCCACGCGATCGAGGCGTACGTGAACCCGGGGAACACGCCGTTCACGCGCATGTTCGCGACGCGCGCGATCCAGCAGATCAGCGCGCACCTGCGGACGGCGGTCAACGGCCCGAACCGGCCGGAAGCGCTCAAGCACATGCTCTACGCGGCAGACATCGCCGGGCAGTCGATGTCCGCGGGGCTCGGCCAGGTGCATGGACTCTCGCACGTCGTCAGCGGCCGGCTCGGCGCGGCGCACGGCGTCGCGAACGCGATCATCCTGTCGCAGGTCCTCGATTACCACCGCGAGTTCCTGAGCGAGCAGCTCGTCGAGATCGCGCCGCTCCTCGGCATCAACGCATTCGGGGCGCCTGCCTCGCAGGTCGGCAAGGACGTCGTCGCGGCGGTTCGCTCGCTGCGCAACGACATCAACATCCCGTCGAAGCTGAGCGAGGTCGGCATGAAGGAGTCGGACGTCGCTCAGTTCGTCGACGACGCGCAGAAGTCGCAGGCGATCTTCATCGCGGCGCCGCGCCCCGCGACGGCCGACGACCTGACGGCGATCTACAAGAGCGCGCTGTAGCGCACGACGTGGAGCCGAGGGCAGACAGCTCGGACCATCACGATCGAGACGATGAAGAGGGGTCCGAACGCGGCCCTCTCTTCGTTTCGGCCACGTTGCTTGTCCGGCTCGCCGATCGAACCTAGAATGGGCGAGATGCCCATGATGAAGGCCGATTTCGGCATCGATCTCGACGAGGTCCGGCGCGTCATCGACGCGGCCGAGGTCCTCGTCGTCCGCTTTTCCGTCACGGATCGGCGGCTCCTCGTCGACGCCCGGACCAGCAACGAGCAGGGGCCGATGATCCGCGTCGTACCGCGGGCGGGTTCGGCCGAGGAGCGGTTTCGCAGCCTGAAGATGCTGCGGCCGCGGTTCCGCGTGCCGGAGCGCATCCTCACGTTCCAGTGGCCCCGTCACGCGCGCGCACTCCCCGAGTCCGGCGTCTGGGACCACCTGGTGCGCCGGCTCGTCGCGCTCGACTGGCCCGATACCGCCGCCCAGTGCGCCGAGGCGTACCGCGAGCTGCTGAACGAGGAGCGGCTCGTCGAGGTCGCCGCGATACTCGGCAGCGACAGCTTCCACACGAAATGGTCCAGGGACGGTCATTCCGATGACTGAGCAGCGGCTCATCGACCTGCGTTCAGACACCGTCACGCTGCCGTCCGGCGAGATGCGGCGCGCCATCGCCGATGCGCCGGTCGGCGACGACGTGTTCGGCGAGGACCCGTCGGTCCGCAAGCTCGAATCGATGGCCGCCGACAGGACGGGCAAGGAAGCCGGCCTGTTCGTCGCGAGCGGCACCATGAGCAACCTGGTCGCCATCATGACGCACTGCGGCCGCGGGGACGAAGCGATCGTCGGAAGCGAATCGCACATCCTGCACTACGAGGTCGCGGGCGCGGCGGGCGTGGCCGGCGTGCAGCTGCGGGCCGTTCCCAACGATGGCCGCGGCCGCATCGACCCGGCGCAGGTCGAGGCGACGATCCGCGGCGAGAACGTGCACACGCCCGCGACGGCGCTGCTCTGCATCGAGAACACGCACAACCGGTGCGGCGGCGCCGCCATCCCCGTCGAAGACGTCGAGGCGTTGGCCGATGTCGCGCGCCGCCACGGCGTGCGGCTGCACGTCGATGGCGCGCGCATCTTCAACGCCGCGCTGGCGCTCGGCACGAGCGTGCGCGAGCTGGCGGCGCCCGCCGATTCTGTCGGGTTCTGCCTCTCGAAGGGGTTAGGTGCGCCGGTCGGCTCGGTGCTGTGCGGCTCCGGCGACTTCATCGCCCGCGCGCGAAAGATGCGGAAGATGGTCGGCGGCGGAATGCGGCAGGCCGGCATCATCGCGGCGGCGGGCGTCTACGCGCTCGAGCACATGGCCGAGCGGCTGGCCGACGACCACGCCAACGCGAAGCTCCTTGCACGCGGACTCGCGCAGTTGCCGATGGTTGACCTCGACCCGGCGACCATCGACTCGAACATTGTCATCTTCGGCGTGGGCGGCGACGCCGTCGCGTTCGTCAGGGCGATGAAGCGCGCCGGCGTGCTCTCCACGATGCCCGCGCACGACCGCATCCGCATGGTCACGCACTACGGCATCGAGCGCGCCGACATCGACGACGCGCTCGAACGCATTCGCCACGCCGCGGCCGCGCCCGCATGACGCTCGGCAAGCTCATGGTCGTGCTGATCGCGGTGCCGCTGGCGCTCGCCGCCGGCTGCGCGGCGACCGACACGTGTTCGAACTGCCAGGACATCGTGACGGCGGTACCGTGGAGCGCGCCCGAGACGCACACCTACGCGCTGACCCAGCATGGCAACGACAAAGGCACCGTGACGCTCGGCGTCGAGAAGCAGGAGGATGGCTTCGTCGTTCGCCAGCGCGCCGCCGATGATGAAGGAAATTCCGACGAGTCGAGCGTGACCATCGACGGCGCGACGCTGAAACCCCTGCAGGGCACGCGCACGATCATCGATGCCACCGAGCGCAAGGTCGCCGAGTCGACCTACGAGGACGTCGAAAAGGGCACGTGCTCGTCCGGCCGCATCGTGCGCATCAAGCAGAGCACGTACAAGCCGCCGGCCGCGGACAGACCGGACAGCACGCGCAGCAACCCGATGTGCGTGCCGGAGCACGCCTACGACAACGACTCCTCGCTGTTCATCTGGCGCGCGATCAAATTCGAGAAGGGTTACACGGTCAGTTACATCACCGTGCTCGCGAATCGCCGCGACACGCAGACGGTGACGTTGCGCGTCCGCGACCAGCAGAAGCTCGACACCGGCGCGGGCCAAGTCGACGTGTGGCTCGTCGACATCGACGCGCCGTCAGGCGCACAGCGCGCGTGGTTCGCTGCGTCATCCGACCACCGGCTGCTTCGCTACCAGAACGGCGACACAGTCTTCGAGTTCGAGGACTGAGAGTCAGTACCTGGAACAAGAACCTCGGACCTGGTGCCGGCCATGGAGCAGGTTCTAGGTTCTAGGTTCTACGTTCTTGGTTCTCCGCTCGGCCTCAGCCGAGCCGGACCGCCAGGCAGGTCGTCGTGCGCTGCACGCCCTCGGCGCGCTGAATGCCGTCGGTGATCGCGTTGCCGAGTTTGTCGAGGTCATCGGCCTCGAGCTGGACGATGACGTCGAACGGTCCGGTGACGGTGTCAACCGCGACGACGCGCGCGTCGACATGGCGCATCTTCTGGATGGATTCGCCGACGGCCTTCGCCTTGCCGACCTCGGCTTCGATGAGTACGTACCCCCGGACAGACATGGTGCCCCTCCCGCGTCGCATGATGGCCTGGTGTCGGCTCGATCATAGCGGGCGGCTAGGGACGGCGGAAAGCACAGGGCCCGCGCAGTCTGCGCGGGCCCTGTCGGATGCTTGCCGGTTCGGCGTGTCTACGTCGTCAGCGCCGGCTCAACCACGACCTTGTCCAGCACGAGGTCGTCGCCCTGGACGTCGATGCGAACGGTGTCGCCGGGTCCGAAGCGCTCCTGCAGCAGCGCCTCCGACAGCCGGTCCTCCAGTTCGTTCTGGATGACGCGGCGCAGCGGGCGGGCACCGAACACGTGGTCGTAGCCCTTGTCGCCGATCCAGTCCTTGGCCGCGTCCGACATCTCGAGGCCGATGCCCTTGAGCACCAGCTGCTTCTCGAGTTCGCGGAGCTGCAGGTCGACGATCTTCCGGATGTGCTCCTTCGACAACGTGTGGAACACGACCTGGCTGTCGATGCGGTTCAGGAACTCCGGCCGGAACACGCGCTTCAACTCGTCGGTCACCTTGTCCTTCATCTTGATGTGCTGCTGCTCGGCGGTCTTCGCCTCGTCCCGCTGGACGGTGAAGCCGATCGCGGATTCCTTGCGGATCAGGTCCGAGCCGACGTTGCTCGTCATGATGATGATGGTGTTGCGGAAGTCGACACGCCGCCCCTTCGCGTCGGACAGGTGGCCGTCGTCGAAGATCTGCAGCAGCATGTTGAAGACGTCCGGGTGCGCCTTCTCGATCTCGTCGAGCAGGATCAGGCAGTACGACTTGCGCCGCACGGTGTCGGTGAGCTGGCCGCCGTCGTCGTAGCCGATGTAGCCGGGAGGCGCACCGACCAGCCGCGAGACATTGTGCTTCTCCATGAACTCGCTCATGTCGAGCTTGATCATGTTGTCTTCGCTGCCGAACATGAACTCCGCCAGCACGCGCGGCAGGTACGTCTTGCCGACGCCCGTCGGTCCGAGGAACATGAACACGCCGATCGGGCGCTTCGGGTCCTTCAGCCCGGCGCGCGAACGGCGCACGGACTTCGCGATCGCCGTGATCGCCTCGTCCTGGCCGACGACGCGGCTGTGCAGCACGTCTTCCATCTGGAGCAGCCGCTGCGACTCCTCGCTGGCGATGCGCGCGACCGGGATGCCGGTCCACATGCTCACCACCTCGGCGATGTCCTCCTCGGTGACGATGGGCTTTTCGCCCTCCCGCGCCACCTCGATGCCCTGCTCCATCGACTCGATCTTCTCTTGCAGCTTCACCTCGCGGTCGCGAAGCTCGGCCGCGTACTCGTACTGCTGCGACGAGATCGCCGCGTCCTTCTCCTTGCGGAGCGACTCCAGCCCGCGCGACGCTTCCTTCAGCGAAGGCGGCGTCGCCGACTTGCGGATGCGCACGCGGCTCGACGCTTCGTCGACAAGGTCGATCGCCTTGTCGGGCAGGAAGCGGTCGGAGACGTAGCGAGACGCCAGCTCCGCCGCCACCTTCAGCGCCTCGTCGGAGATCAGCAGCTTGTGGTGTTCCTCGTAGCGCTCCTTGATGCCGCGCAGGATCTCGATCGTCTCCTCGACGCTCGGCTCCTCGACGACAATCGGCTGGAAGCGCCGCTCGAGCGCCGCGTCGCGCTCGATGTGCTTGCGGTACTCGTCGAGCGTCGTCGCGCCGACGCACTGCAGCTCGCCTCGAGCCAGCGACGGCTTGAGGATGTTCGCCGCGTCGACCGCTCCCTCTGCCGCGCCCGCGCCGACGAGCATGTGCAGCTCATCGATGAACAGCACGCAGTTGCCGCTTGTCTTGATCTCCTCGATGACCTTCTTCAGCCGCTCCTCGAACTCGCCGCGGTACTTCGTGCCGGCGACGAGCGAGCCGATGTCGAGCGTCAGCAGCCGCTTCCCCTGGAGCGTCTCCGGCACGTCGCCGGCGACGATGCGGTGTGCCAGGCCCTCGGCGATCGCCGTCTTGCCGACGCCGGGCTCCCCGATCAGTACCGGGTTGTTCTTCGTGCGGCGCGACAGGATCTGGATGACGCGCTCGATCTCCTTCGACCGGCCGATCACCGGGTCGAGCTTGCCCGCCCGCGCGGCCTGCGTCAGGTCCATGCCGAGCTGGTCGACCGTCGGCGTGCGCGTCGACGATCGGGCCGTGCCCGCGCCGGCGCTCTGCGGCATGCTCTGCGAGAGGATGCGCGTCGTCTCAGCGCGCACGCGCTCCAGGTTGACGCCGAGACTCTCGAGCACGCCCGCGGCGATGCCCTCTCCCTCGCGCACGAGGCCGAGCAGCAGGTGCTCGGTGCCGATGTAGTGGTGGTTCAGCCGGCGCGCCTCGTCGACGGCGAGCTCGATGACCTTCTTGGCGCGCGGCGTCAGCCCGATCTCGCCGAGCACCGCGCGATCGCCGCGCCCGATGATGAACTCAACGGCGGAGCGCACCTTGTTCAGCTCAACGCCGAGGTTCGCGAGCACCTTGGCCGCGACGCCGTCGCCCTCGCGGACGAGGCCCAGCAGCAGGTGCTCCGTGCCAATGTAATTGTGGTTAAACCGCTGCGCCTCTTCCTGGGCGAGCGTCAGAACACGGCGTGCGCGCTCTGTGAATTTGTCGAACCGGTCAGCCATTCCAGCGCTCCAGCATTAATTGCTAACTATCTATAACCAATGTAGCATAACCGGGGCGGCGAAGTCTAGTGGGAGCGCGCTACAGCTGTGTTACAGCGCCCTCCATAAACGTCGGGCGATGGTCGCGGTGTCTCGACCCGCATTCCCCCTGATCTTCGTCGCGGCCCCCGGCCGGTCCTGCGGACGGACTCCGTTAGTCGGCTGCCGCCGCCTCGTCCTCGGCGGCCGGTACGCTCTCGTCGTTCACGTCGACCGCCGGCGTCTCGGCGACGGCCGGCGTCTCGTCGCTCGAATTCGCGGCCGCGGCCTGCGCTGCCGCGAACGCTTCGGCCATTGCCGAGCGCGGCTCCTCTATCACGGGCGCCGGTGCCGGGACCGGAGGTGGTGCCGCCGTCGGCGGCGCTGTGGCCACGGGTGCTTCGCTGGCAGGCGACTCTTCGGTGACAGGCGCCGCCTCGCTGAGGCGCTCGCCCGGCTCGCGCTCCGCAATCGTGATCCCTTCGCGCTCCTCGAACTCCTTGCGGACGTCCTCCGGCACGCCGATGACTTCGCCGGCGTCGCTGAACGTGAAGCCCAGCCGCTCGCCGTCGTCGCGCGCGTCGCGCAGGCTCAGTCCGAGGCGGTGCCGGTCGCGCTCGATGCGCACGATCTTCAGCGGCAGGAGGTCGCCTTCGCGCACGACTTCCTTCGGGTGCGCGATGCGCCGGTCGACGAGTTCCGATACGTGGATCAGTCCCTCGACCGGGCCCTCGATGCGTGCGAACGCGCCGAACGTCACGAGTTTCGTCACCATGCCGGGCACGACGCGCCCGACCTGGTACTTGTCGACGATGAGATCCCACTCCTCGGGCTGCGCGCGGCGCAGGCTGAGGGCGATCTTCTTCGTCTCGGGGTCCACCTTCATCACGTAGACGTCGACCTCGTCGCCGACGCGGTACATCTCCTCCGGCGTCTTGTTCCGGTCCCACGACACCTCGCTGAGGTGCGCCAGGCCGTCCGCGCCGCCGAGGTCGATGAACACGCCGAAGCTCCGGACGCTCGAGACACGGCCCTTGCGGATCTCGCCTTCCTTCAGCTCGGCCAGCAGGCGGTCCTTCTGCTGCGACCGCCACTCCTGCAACGCCGCGCGCTCGGAAAGGATGACGCGGTTTCGCCGGCGGTTGATCTCGATCACCTTCAGCCGGAGTTTCTTGCCCACGGCGGACGCGAGGCCGCCTTCGCCCTCCTGGTCGGGACGCACGCCGACGACCTGCGAAAGCGGCACGAACGCCGGCACGCCTTCGACGTGCACGAGCAGGCCGCCCTTGTTGTAGCCGGTCACCTCGCCGTCGAACGCCTCGCCCTCTTCGAAGCGGGTCTGTAGCACGCGCCAGCCGCGCTCGCCGCGCGCGCGATCGACCGACAGGATCACCTGTCCCTGATCGGCTTCCGGCTGCATGACGTACACGAGGATCTTCTCGCCGACCTCGACCTTCGTCAGCGGGTCGGCGCCCAGGGAGTGCATTTCGTGGGACGGGATCACGCCCTCCGACTTCGCACCGAGATCGACGATCACGCCATCGCGCTGGATGCCCATGATCGTGCCCTCGATCACTTCACCGCGGCGAAGCGTCTTGAAGTCCGTGCTCGAGTCGAGCCAGTCCTGCATGGTGAAGACGGCTTCGCCGGCCGAGGTCGCGACCTCCGGATCTGCGATGCCGCCGCTACTGTGTTCCGTCAACTGAATGCGTCCTCCCTATGACAAAATAAGCCGCGCCGATCGCGAGCCTCAGACCATCGGCCTGATGCGTGTTCGACCGGTCCGGCTTCTGGGCTTGATTCTATCACAGGTGTGTCAACCGGCAAAAGCCAACGTCCCGCATTGTCTCGTGTTTAGATGGATCCCGCGCTATACTACGCGCTGTCGCCCGGCGAGGGCCCCGGGAGAGGCGCTCGCGCCGCCCCGGCCGCCGGTCGCGTCCACAGGCGCGGCGGGCGGTAACCATGATCGAGAGGAGGAGCGCGCGTGAGCTCGGTGGTGAAGAAGCGGCGCAAGAAGATGCGCAAGCACAAGCATCGCAAGATGCTGAAGAAGACACGCTGGCAACGAAAGCACAAGGGATGACCGGCCGGCGACCTCGCGTCGCCGCCGATCCCGAAGATTTCGTGCGATGTCGAAGGCCCCGAGCATTCGGGGCCTTTCGATATGCCCGGCGCGGCGCGGCGCGGCACGGCGTGTCGCCTCGCCTCGCTACAATTCACCGATGACGATCACACTCCGGCTCTCGCACGGCGAGCCACGGCTGATCTACCTCGCCCTCGTGTACCATCTCGGCCGCCCCGGCTCCGAGCTTGACGCGGCCACCCTGCTGCCGGGCGAACACGGCCTCGGCGAGGTCGAGCGAGCGCTCGCGGACCGCACCGGCGCGGGCGCGCTGACCATAAACCTGGATGCTGATCAGCATCGTAAGCTGCTGGCCGCGATGTCGGGCTGCGTCAACGAGTTGCGTGTCTACCACATGAGCAGCGGCGCGACGTCGATGGTGCCGCGGTTCAACGAGACCGCGCAGACTCTGTTCCCGGTCGTCGCCACCGACCCGGAGGCCGCGCTGTCCGTGGCCGAGGCCATGATGATGTTGAGGAGGCGCCTCGCATCTGAGACCGCGTCCGCCCCCCGTTCCATCGAACCGGTGGCGGAAGGGAAGCGGCGGCGCTGGCCGTTCGGGCGCTGACGCGCGCCGCAGGTGTCTCGACATAACGGCCTACCCCCGAGCGCCGTCGTCGTGGTACTATCACTCATCTGATATAGCGTCTTATATATTGAGGGCGCGATGGTCACCAGCCCGTTCGAGAACTACCTCGACCTTGTAGAGGCCGCGCGTCTGCTGGGCATCCACCCGCAGAGCCTGCGCCGGCTGATCAAGCAGAAGAAGGTGCCGGCGGTGCTGTTCGCCGGTAAGTACCTCATCGAGCGGGACAAGCTGGAGATGTTCAAGTCGAACTACGACCCGCGGCCGGGCCGCAAGCCGATCCGCCGGCTCCTCTAGTCTGCCCTCAACCCGCGTCACGGTTGGCCTCGAAGAAGGCCATGCTTTTCCGGTACCAGTCGTCGCCGATCTTGCCGCTCGACCGGAGGTACGTGAGCAGCACCTCGAGCGTCAGCACGGAGACCAGCCGGATGCCGACCTCTTCCAGCTTCGCGTGGCCGCCGGATTGCCGGTCGAACAGCACCACCGCGTCGCGCACGAACAGGCCCTCATCGCGCAGCCGGTTGGCGGTGACGATGATGCTGCCGCCGCCGGTGATCAGATCGTCCATGATCACCGCCGTCTGGCTCGGGTGATAGATCCCTTCGACGTCGGACTCCAGGTCGTCTGTGTGCGGGTGCAGGAAGATCAGCGGCACCTTCGACGCGAGCGAGAACGCCTCAGCGACGACCAGGCCTCCGAACGGCACGCCGCACACGAGGTCGAACCCGTCCACCTGCGGATTCCTCATGGACTGCAGCGTTTGCAGCTCCTGGAGGATGATGTGCGCCGCGCGCGCGAGCGCCGTCGGGTGGGCGATGAGCAGGCGCAGGTTGATGTGGATCGGCGAATGAACCGTGGTGCGGCCCAGCGTGAAGTCGCCGAACTGGACCGCGCCGAGCCGCCAGAGCGTATCGGCGAGCCAGAGGTTGGACTGACCGGCGGCTTGTTCAGACATCGGCGGCGTGGCTCAGGCAACGAAGAAGGCTCTCCGCGGGGAAAGCCTTTTCATATCGGCTATTCAATTCTGGATCCTCAGCAGGCTCCAGTACGGGTAACCTCCGTCATGGTTGGGAAGACCGCTCAATGCGCACCCAGTTTGCCCATGCTTGTGGAACCTGCCTTGCCGGCCCGCCCTGTCCATCCCAGACAGGGCCGCTCAGTCGACTTGCCAGACTCCCCATCGGATGCGGTCGTTCATGAGACACACCTCCTTTGCTGGTCGGCGTACTCATCGCCCGTCCGGATCGGGCCAGATCCACGATATTTCGGATCCTCTGGAGATGTCAAGTCCGTTTGTCATGTTCGGGTCACGCGATAGGCATTCGTAATCCGATCCACCGGCGTCGGCGTATGATGATCGGGGACGCAAGCAGGAGGCCGGATATGCGCTCACCCGCCGTCGCCGCGCCTAGAACCGCATCTCTCTTCCGTGGTGCGCCGGCAACGCTTCGCGTGCTGCGCATCGTGCATCCGTTCCCGACGTTGCTGAATGTGGCCGCCACGGCGGCGCTGGCGTGCGTCGCCGTCCGAGGCGTGCCGGATGCCGGCACGCTCGCGGCGATGCTGCTCGTGATGCTGTGCGCCCAGAGCGCCATCGGCGTCACGAATGACCTGTTCGACCGGGAACTCGACGCCCGAACGAAGCCGTGGAAGCCGATCGCTGCGGGGCTCGTGTCACCGGCAGCGGCGCTTGTCATCGCCGGCGGGCTGGTCGTCGTGGCGAGCGCGCTCGCGTGGACGCTCGGCCGAGGCAGCTTTGGACTCGCGTTGCTCGGCACGGCGAGCGGGCTCGCCTACGACGCGCGCCTCAAGCGCACGGTGTTCAGCGCAGTCCCGTACATCGTCGCGATCCCGGTGTTGCCCCTGTGGGTGTGGATGACGCTCGGCGCGTGGCACGCAGCGCTCTTGTGGCTGCTACCGCTTGGTGCGTTCATCGGTCTGGCGTTGCACCTGGCGAACACGCTTCCAGATCTTGATGCCGACGCCGAGGCTGGCGTCAGCGGCCTCGCGCACCGTCTCGGCGCGCGGCGGTCGATGTTCGCCGCCTGGACGTCGTTCGGCGCGGCGCTGGCGTTGAGCGCCGCGATTGCCCCGTTGGTGGCATACGACTTGCTCGTGTACGGTGCCACGACATCGTTCGCCGCGCTCTGCCTCGGGGGTAGCGTTGGGCTGTACATGTGGCGACCCGACCGTTCCGCGCTTCAGTTCGGGTTCGGCGCGCTCGGCGTCGGTGCCGCGGTAGCCGCCGCCGGATGGCTCGCCGCGGTCACCTGACCGCCGTTTGGCGCCGCGCTCCACCCGCCTGATACGATCGGACGTGACCTCCGATGGCATCGGCATCTACGTACACGTCCCATTCTGCACGGCGAAGTGCGGTTATTGCGACTTCAACTCGTACGCGAACCACGAGCACATGATCCCGTCGTACGCGGACACGCTTGTGAAGGATGCCGGGCTCTGGGTCGAGGCCGTCCCTGGCCGGCCGGTCGAGACCATCTTCTTCGGCGGCGGCACGCCGAGCCTGAACCCCGTCGACGAGATGGCGACGATCCTCGACGGCCTGCGTGCGCGGTTCGACGTCGCCCCCGATGCCGAAATATCGCTCGAAGCCAACCCCGGCAGCCTCTCGACGTCGTACCTGTCCGGGCTGCGCGGCATCGGCTTCAACCGCCTCTCGATCGGCGTGCAGTCGTTCGACGACGAGGAGCTGGTGCAGCTCGACCGCATCCACACTGCTGACGACGCGCGGCGCGCGCTCGCCTGCGCGCGCGAGGCAGGATTCGACAACGTCAACCTGGACCTCATCTACGGCCTGCCGGAGCAGCCGCTGAGCGGCTGGCAGCGCACGCTCGAGGAGGCGTTCGCGCTCGCGCCGGAGCACCTGTCGCTGTACGCGCTGACCGTGGAGGAAGGCACGCCGCTCGCGCGCGACATCGCCCGCGGCCGCGTCACGGCGCCCGACGCGGACGCGCAGGCAGAGCAGTACGAATGGACGCAGGACCGTCTTGCGCAAGCGGGATACGAGCACTACGAGATATCGAACTGGGCGCGGCCGGGGTACCGATGCCGCCACAACCTGATCTACTGGCAGAACCGCGAGTACCTGGGCCTCGGCGCCGGCGCCCACTCGTTCCTCAACGGCGTGCGCTTCTCGAGCGTGCTGCTGCCGAACCGCTACGTCGAGCTGGTCGATGCATCGGTGGCAGCGCGGGCGCGTGGGACGGGCGAGATGCGCCACGTCGCCGGCACGGAGCTGATCACCGAAGAGCTGTCGATTTCCGACACGCTGATCCTTGGCCTGCGTCTGACGGACGGCATCGACCTCGATGCGTTCGCGGCGCGCTACGGCCGCAGCGTCGATGAGGTGCACGGCAGCGTCATCGACGAGTTCGTCGGCTACGGGCTGCTGGAGCGTACGGCGACGCACCTGCGCCTGACGCCGCGCGGCCGCCTGCTGAGCAACGAACTCTTCCAGCGCCTGCTCCCCGAGCCGGTGCCTGACGGCACAGCAAAGGCAAGGGTCAGCATCTAGCCCGTTCGACGCACCGCGCCAGCAATCGCTTCGTCGATGGCGGCGGCGCGCGCTTCGAGTTGCGGGAGGCGGACGGAAACGCGGCGCTCGATGCGCGGAAGCACGCCTGGATCGCCCGCCTCGAGCCACCGCCGAAGTGCCCACGCGAGTATTGACAGGTTGTGCGCGCGGATCATCGGCACGATGAGCCGAAGCTCGACGTCGGCCAGCGACGTGTGTTCGTCGTACCCGCCGACGAACGCAGCCGCCAGGCGAGGATCGATCGCCGTCTCCCCCGGCGGCTCCGCGCAGTCGGAGATGATGCTCCACGCGATATCGGCCACTCGCGCGTCGCGATGCGTGTGATCGAAGTCCAGAACGCCCGTCATCTCGCCGCGATCGAACAGCAAGTTGTCGCGCTGGAAATCGCCGTGAATGTGGACGGCGGGCAGGTCGCCGTAGCCGAGGCGAGCCAGCTCGCGCAGGCTGCGATATCGTTGCGCGCGGATCGCCGACGCGAGAGCGGGGCGATCGCGGCCGAACTCACGCAGCATGGCGTTGAACGTGCCAAAGCGCGACGCCTGCAGCGGCACGTCGAGTTCCCACACGCGGCCGAAGTCCGTGCGCTGCTCCACCGCCGGGAACAACGCCATGTCACGATGCAACCGGGCGAGCAGCCGCCCCTTGATGCGCAGGTGACGCGGATTGTGCGCCGGCCCGGCCTCTCCTTCCAGGAACGGGAAGAGCGCGTACCGGTGGCCGTCGTGTTCGATAACCGTCTGGCCATCTGTCGACGCGATCGCCATGGCGACGGGCCACCCGCGAGCGGCGACGTGGGCGAGCATCGCGTGCTCGTGCGGTATGGATTCGGCGAGTCGTGCGGCGTTGTAGCGCCGCAGCACGTACTGCGCGTCGCGGCTGTCGACGGTCCAGTTCGTGTTGAACCTGCCGGCAGGGATGATCTCGGCGCTGATCGCCTCGACGCCGAAGCGTCCGAGCACGGCGCCGACCTGCGCCGGTATTCGAGGATCGTTCGGCCGCATGTCAGCCGAGACCGAAGGCGCGGCGTGTCTGAGCGCAGTCGTCCGCCGAGCGCACCTCCAGCAGCACCACTCCGCTGTCGAATGGCACGTCGAGAATCTCGCCGGCATGGCGATCGAGGAGGGTCCGCAGCCCCGCCGGATCCGTGAGATTTCGTGCTTCGGACAGGATCGTCTCGTTCACGACGATCGGTGCGCCGGGCGTGCCCTCGAACGTCGGGCGCGTGATCGCGGCGGCGTGCGCGTGGTGTTCGTCAAGCAGCCGTCGGTAGACCGCAGCCGCTCGCGGCTCTGCCACATCAACGATGATCGCCGCCGTGGTGCCGCGCGGGACGGCCGCGGCGCCCGTGCGAATCGAGCTGGCCACGCCGTCTCGCCAGCGCGGATTGACGATCGGCTCGACGTCGCCGCCCGTGACGAGCGGGATGATGCGCTCCGCCTGATCGCCGAGCACCACTTCGATCGCATCGACGCCGGCGGCCCGCAGCTGGGCGACCTGGTACTCGATGAGCGTGGAGCCATCGCCCCAGGGCCATAGCGCCGCCGGCGGCTCCGTGCCGCCCGGCGCGCCTGCCGCGAGCAGGATGCCAGCGACGACCATCAGCCGGGAAGCAGCAGCGCGCCACGCAACACCGTCACGGCGTGGCCGCCGACGTGTACCGCCGGCGCATCCGGCACGCCCGTGACGCGCAGGTGCACGCGTCCGGGCTGTCCCATTTCGAGGCCCTGTTCAGACACGTAGCTGATCGCGTTTCCGGTTGCGGGCAGCAGTCCGTGCTTGGCGATGAACGCGGCGGTGCAGCCGTTGCTGCTGCCGGTCACGGGATCTTCGAATACGCCGGCATCCGGCGCGAACGCGCGCACGTGGATGTCAGCGTCCGGCGATTGTGCGCCGATGCAGAAGATGGACAGGCCTTGCGGGACCCTCATCAGCGCCATCATGTCGGGCTTGACGCGCAGCATCGCGTCGAGCGACGAAAGCTGCGCGATCAGCCAGAAGATGCCGGTCGAGACGTATTCCGCGCGCATGACGTCGCCCGGCTGCAGGCCGACGCTGGCCGCAATCGTCGCGTGATCAAAGTCCGATGGGCGGAACTGCGGCGCAGCCTGCGTCATCGTGTACAGCGGCGGCGCGCCGTCGCCGACCTGCACGGGAATGACGCCGGCGCCCGTCTCCAGCAGGAGCGGCTCACCGGTCGCCAGCCGGACTCGCTCCTCGCTGATCAGGATGTGCGAAGCAGCGATCGTCGGATGGCCGGCGAAGGGCAGTTCCGTGCCCGGCGTGAAGATGCGCAGGTGGGCGTGGTGCTCCGGCGCTTCGGGCGGCAGCAGAAACACCGTCTCGGACAAATGCTGATTGAGCGCGATGCGCTGCATCGTCTCTGGCGAGAGTCCTTCGCCGTCGACGACCGCCGCCGGGTTGCCCTCGAGCGGTGTCGTCGTGAAGGCGTCGACGTGGCGAATGATCCGGGTGGTCACGAGACGCGCCTGAAGATCCGCAGCACCCGCCCGGCGGCCGCGAGCATGAGCGTCCAGGCCGCCGCGTTGAGGAGCACGTTGAGCGGGAACATCAACCACATCCGCTCGGCGCGGCCCTCTTCGACCGTCTGGCCGGCGAGCGTGCGCGTCACGGCGAACTGGATGATCGCCGTCACCGCGAGCGTGCGTACGAACAGCCTGCGCATGCGATGCCTCCGTGGTTGCACGGTAACCGGCTACAGGTCTTTTCGATAGATGCGCGTGCGCGACGCCGGTTTCCACGGCGGATAGACCGAGCGCTCGTAGGTCCATCCCTCGCGATCGAACAGCGCATGCGCCTTGACGTTGTTCTCGCTCGTGTGCAGCCAGAGATGCCGCTTCCCCCGGCGCCTCGCTTCCGCCTGTACGGCTTCGAGCAACAGCGTACCGATGCCGGTGCTGCGCAGTCGTGCCGTCACCTCGATGTTCTCGACGTAGGCGTTGTCGCCTTCCTGGAAGCGGCGGGTGTCGTCATCCGGCGGATCCCAGTCCTGGTCCTCCCGGAACTTGGTGTGCACGACGGCCCATCCCGCCGCGCGGCCGTGCGCGTCGGCCACGAAGACGAAGCAGTCGCCGTCCTTGCACGCCGCTTCGCAATGGTCGAGGCGGATGCGGTCGCGCTCGGAAAGGAATGCTTTCAACGGCGCTTCATCGCGCGCGAAATCGATCTGGCGGACCGTCACCTTCCCTGTGTCGATCATCGCAGCCTCCGCGTGCCCGGCGTCACCCCGTCGATGACCGCCCGGGATCGCTTCACTCGGCATCCTTCCGTTAGCGCGCTCTGAGGAACAACGCATGGAGTCTAACGCCCGAAGGACACCGGGAAAAGGCAGCCTTCCCGCGCGCAGCTAGCTGGAGCGCTGCATGGAGCCTGAGAGCGCTCCCGAGAACGTGCCGTCGCGGGCACCTTCGACGCGCGACGAGAGCGTCATGCGGACGCCGGCATACGGCCCGGCGCCGAGGCAGGTCAGGCGAAGGTAGCCGTCGTCGAGCTGGGTGAGCTGGCCGCTGCAGATCAGCGCTTGCGTCGCGGGATCCCGGACTTCGGCTTTGTTGAGCGTGACGCTCGACCGCCGGTTACCGGCAACCGCCTGCGAAGCGATCTCGATGTGCACCTTCGCGTTGAAATCGCCGGCCGCCGTGCCGTCGAGCGTCAGGTGCGACTCGCTCCCGTCCTGGCTTTGGACGAACGTCCCGCTGAAATCGTCGTCGAAACCGTCCAGGAACGGATATGGCTCGGGCGTCGTCGCCGCAGACGATGGCCTGCTGGCGGAGAAGAGCCCGGTGCCGAGGAGCAGCGCGAGCGCCG
>CAYJMJ010000014.1:43474-46249 GCA_964371095.1 uncultured Dehalococcoidia bacterium
CTCGCGCCGCTCGCACCGGAAGTGGCGACGCCGCGATCGTTGACGTTCAGCACCATCATGTCTTCGCCCGGCACGAACGGATCCTGCACGCCGACGTACCATCCGTCGCCGTCCGGCCCGTCGCCGGCCGCGTAGAGGTCACCGGAGGCGCTCACGAGCGCGTTCGCGTGCGGCCCGATCGCCGCGATCGCTCGATCCACCGCGTACCCCTTGCCGATGCCGTCCAGGCCGATCCGCGCGTCCGCCGGCAACGTGATGGTCTCGCGCTCGAAGTCCAGCGCGATGCGCCGCCAGCGGCCCGCGGCGGCGATCGGACGATCGAGGACGGAGATGCCCGCTGCGGCCTCCCGAGCCGGGCGAGTAGCGGCGCGCGGCTCGATCGGCTCGGCCACGGTCGGGTCGAAGATGCCGTCCGTGATACAGGCCCAGCCGACGGCCTCGCTCACCGCATCGAACAGCAGCGGTGAGGCCTGAAAGGGTGTCGCTGGCGCGGCATTGAGCGCGTTCAGCTCGCTGCCGGCCCGGAACGGGCTCATCGCCTGCTCGTGCGCCTCGAACAGCCGTTCGATGCGCGCCAGCGCCGAGCCGTGATCGCCGACGATCTTCACCTCGACGACGCCGCCCATGGCCGGGAAGCTGCGGCGGATCGATTCAGGACACATGCGTGCGTACGTGTCGCTTCATGACGGCTGGCGCGGCGGCCTTCGCTCGGGCCGCACCGTTCTGGCCGGACGTAGCGGGCGGTGCGGCGTTCGTCGTCGCGGGCGCTGTGTCCGCCGAGACCGGCGCCGGCGTGTTCTGGTGCACGAGTCCCCAGGCGATCAGCAGCGCCGCAAGGCTGGCGACGATCGCACCGATCTTGGCGCCGAAGTTCTTCTTGAGATTCACAAACGCCTCCATAAGCAGGATGCCAGATGGACTGCCATAAGGTGTTTCCAAACCGCTAACCGGCGACACAGAACGCCTGTGCTGCGTCTCCGAATCTGTCTAAACTTGGCTACTCGTGCTTATCGGCCGCCGCGCAGACGTGCGGCAGGGCGAGGTTCGGAGGCCGGTATGACGCTCGCATCGCACGCGCAGTCGCTGATCGGATTCCACCAGTGGGCAAACGAGAAGATCCTCGAGCAGGCAGCGCACCTCAGCGATGATGACCTGAGCCGCGACCTGCCGGTGACCCACACCAGCATTCGCGCCGTCCTCGTCCACATGCTCGGCACGATGACCTTCTGGCACGCCAACTGGACGCACACGGAGCGCCGCCAGCCCGACGTCTCGACGCGCGAACGCCTCGTCGAGGCGTACGCGTCGGCCCACGCTGATCTCCGGGCGTTCGCGGCGAGGTTGACCGACGACGACTGGGAGCGAAGCGAGCCGTGGTGGAGACAGGCAACGGGCCGTGCCGAGGGGTTGCCGCTCGGCGACACGATCGTCCAGGTGGTGAACCACGGGACGCAGCATCGATCGGAGATCGCCGTGATGCTGACCGAGCTTGGATGCTCGCCGGGCGACCTCGATTACCTGAATTACGCCTTCAGAAAACGGTAGCTACTCGCCGGCGAATCCGCGGAGCGCCGCGTCGGGCACGTCTTTGCCCTGGAGCAGCACCTTGATCCGCCCCAGACGCGCCGGATCGGTCAGGTCCATGACCACGCGTCGGCGGGCGAAGTACTCCTCCATCTCCTCCGGCCGCTCATTGGCGATGGCGGCGATCCCTTCGCCGATGCCGAGGTTGATCAGGAAGCTGGATTGGTCCGTCACGGCGATGGTGCGGAGGCCGGCTCGCTCGCCCGCGCGTCGCAACGTCGTGAAGTCGACGCTGGCGGTGATGTCCTGCCGGCCGATGCGCTGGTACGGGTCGCTGCTGGCGTCCTGGCGATAGAAGCAGAGCAGCGTGCCGTCGCGGCGCCAGGGCGCGTACAGCTTCGCGGCCTCGTAACCGTAGTCGAACGTCAGCGCGTACCCCCGCGCCAGCGACGCGGCGACGGATGCCATCCACCCGATGGCATCGAGGTTCACCTCCGCATAGCAGCCGTCGCCGGGCAGCAGGCCGAGGTCGTCGAAGTAGCGCTGGAGCGCGGCGTCCGACGGCGGGCGGAAGTCATCGGCGAAGCGGCCGTCGCGCCAGGTCACGTACACCTCGTCGAGCCGGTCGCCGTGTCGAACCACCCGATGCACCGGGAACGCGTCGACCAGCTCGTTCGACAGCACGCAGCCGCTGATCGCGGCCGGCGACGCGTCGAGCCAGGCGACGCGCTCTTCAGGCCAGCCGGCGTCCTCGATCGTGCGGTGCTGGGCGCGGAGCAGTACCGGGCTGACCTCGACGATGCTGTACGCGAGCGCGGCGGCGAATGCGGGATCGCGGTCCGCCGCGCGGAGGATGTCGCGCGCCAGGAGTCCGCGCCCGGCGCCCATCTCCACCACGTCGAAGCGAGGAGGACACGACATGACCTGCCACATCTCGCGCAGCTGCGTGGCGACGAGCGTCCCGAAGACCGGGTGCATCTCGGGCGACGTGACATAATCACCGCCGCGGGTCATCGCGCCGTCGGTCGTCATGTAGTAGCCGTAGCGGCGGTGGTAGAGCGCGGCCTGCATGAACGCGCGGAAGGTGATCGGCCCCTCGCGTTCGATCCGCGCGCGCAACTCCCGCACGAGCGGCGCGCGCTCGGTGATCGCATCGTCGGCGAACGGGTCTGGCGGCATCGGCGTCATTGTACGGGAGGGTGCAAAGTCGAACGCCGGACACGTGCGGGGACCTGCGCCGCGTCTCCCCTC
>CAYJMJ010000014.1:46349-56996 GCA_964371095.1 uncultured Dehalococcoidia bacterium
TATACTGCGCCCGAATTCAGATGCACGCGGAAGACGGGGGAGCGCATGCCGGTCGTCGAGCTGAACGGAATCCATATCAACTACGAGGAGCACGGCTCGCCCTCCGGCGCGCCGATCCTGTTGACCAACGCGTTCGCCGCGACGCTGCAGATGTGGCAGCCGCAGTTCGAGGCGCTGAGCGACTACCGCGTCATCGGCTGGGACATGCGGGGGCACGGGGGCACGGACAGCCCGCCGGACCAGGACGCCTACAGCGAGAAGCTGACCGTCGCCGACATGGCGGCGCTGCTCGAGCACCTCGGCGTCGAGCGGGCGGTGATCGGCGGCCTGTCGCTGGGCGGCTACATCTCGCTCGAGTTCCAGCTCGCCCACCCGGAGATGGTGCGGGCGCTGATCCTCTGCAATACGGGCCCGGGCTACCGGAAGGATGAAGCGCGCGCCGGCTGGAACGACTTCTCGATCGGCTACGCCAAGCGGTTCGAGGAGCGCGGTCTCGACGGCCTCGGACGCGGCATCGAGATCGATGCGACGCGCCAGTACCAGCGATCGGCGCAGGGGCTGGCCTTCGCGGCGCGCGGCATCCTCACGCAGCGTGACGCTAACGTCATGCTGCACCTGGAGCAGATCGACGTGCCGACGCTCATCGTGCTCGGCGCCGACGACGAGCGCTACAAGGCCGGCGGCGATTACATGGCCTCGAAGATCCCGAACGCGCGCAAGGTCGTCATCGAGAAGGCCGCGCACGCCGTGAACCTCTACCAGCCCGAGGTGTTCAACGCCGCCGTGCTGGCGTTCCTCCGCGACAACGGCATCTAGCGTATTGCCTGCGAAGGGGAGTTCGTCAGCCAGACGCGGAGCGTGTGGCGTAGCCGCCCTCGGCTGCGCGTCCGCCGCAGGCGGACCGGCGCGGAACGATGCCTCGCCTGAGCACCTGGGACGCGTGCACCACCACTCCCACTGTAGACAAACGTTAGACGTGCCACGCTAGCCGCCCTGCACGCCGGCGCCCGCCCCAGACGGTACAATCCGCCCGTTCTGCTTCGACGAGGGGGGAGCGCGTGCCGATTCGATTCGCCGGTCTCTGGCGGCACCCGGACTTCGTGCGGCTCTGGGCCGGGCAGACGGTGTCCGTGTTCGGCTCGCTCGTCAGCCGGACGGCGTTGCCGTTCACGGCGATCATCTACCTGCACGCGCGCCCGTTCCAGGTGGCGCTCGTCACGTCGGCGGACCTCGTCGCGGGAATCTTCGTCGGCCTCGCCGCGGGGGTGTCAGCCGACCGCTTTCGCCGCCGTCCGATGATGATCGCCGCCGACATCGGCCGCGCGCTCGCGCTCGGATCGATCCCGCTGGCGGCCGTCTTCGGCGTGCTGCGCGTCGAGCAGCTCTACGTCGTCGCGTTCGTTGCCGGCGTGCTGACGACGTTCTTCGACGTCGCCTATCAGTCGTACCTGCCGACGATCGTGAGCGCCGACGAGCTGATCGAGGGCAACAGCAAGCTCACCGCGAGCTTCTCGGTGGCGGAGTTCGGCGCGTTCAGCGCCTCGGGCTGGCTCGTGCAGCTGCTGACCGCGCCGGGCGCGATCGTCGTCGACGCGCTGTCATTCGTGTTCTCGGCCGCATCGCTGCGTACGATCCGGACGCCTGAGGTGCCCGCCGCGCCGCCCGCCGAGCGCCCGCGCCTGCGCGTCGAGGTGATGGAGGGGATGCGTTTCATCAGCGCCGATCGCGTTCTGCGCGCGGTGACGGCGAGCTTCGTCGCGCTTTCGCTCGCCTCGGGGATGACCGGCGCCGTGTTCATCCTCTACACGAACCGCGAGCTGGGATTCGCGCCGGGCGTGCTCGGGCTGATCTTCGGCGTGGGCGGGCTGACGTCCGTTGTCGGTGCGACGCTGGCCGGCGCGGTCGCCCGGCGCGCGGGCGTCGGCGGAGCGATGATGCTCGGCCTGGGGCTTGCCGGCGTCGGCATGCTCGCCGTGGCGGGCGCGCGCGATGCGTCTCTCGTGGCCGCGGGGCTGCTCGTGGCGCAGCAGCTGATCACGGATCCATCGTGGACGGTGTACGAGATCAATCAGGTGAGCCTGCGCCAGTCGATGACGCCGGCGCACCTGCTCGGCCGCGTCAACGCCGCCGTGCGGTTCGCCGCGCTCGTCGCGGCGCTCGCCGGCTCTCTGATCGCGGGCGTGCTTGCCGACCGATACGGCGCCCGGCCGGTGATCGTCGCGAGCGCCGGCATCATGTTCGGCGGCGCCGTCCTGCTGCTCGTCTCGCCCGCGCGCGGCGTGAAGACGCTGCCCTCTGACGCTAAGCCAGCGTCCGCGTGAGGAGCGCCTACGGCTCGCTCGGCTCGACGCTGCCGTAGACGGCTTCCATCAGCTTGCCGAGCGCGCCGCCCGGATGGTGCTGGAAGTCGGCCACGCTGTAACCGCGGTGCTGCGCGACCGCGAGCGCGATGGCGTCGCCGATCGCCATCGCCGCCGCGGCGCTGGCCGTCGGTGCGAGGCCGATCGGGTCCGCGGCGGACGTCTTGCCCGGCACGAGCACGATGTTCGAGACCAGCGACAGCGTCGACTTGACGTTGTCCGTGATCGTGATCACCGGCAGATCGAAGCGCTTGAACACCGGCATCAGCGCCAGCATCTCCGGGTTCTCGCCACTGTGAGACACGGCGATGACGACGTCTTTCTTGCGGAGGCCGCCCAGGTCGCCGTGCACGGCCTCCCCCGCGTGGAGGAACGTCGCGGGAGTACCGGTCGAGGCGAGCATCATCGCGATCTTGGCGGCGACGTGCCCCGACTTGCCGATGCCGCATGCAACGACCTGCCCGTCGCAGCGGGCGATCATCTCCACCGCGTCGATGAAGTCATGGCCCAGGTTGTTCGCCGCCTCTTCGAGTGCGCGAGCCTCGTTCCTGATTACCTCGCGGCCCATGATGATGTGGCGTTCCCGGTCGCGGCTGAACGTCATACAGGCACCCCTTTCGCAAGCAGCGACTCCACCTCTGAACGGCGCGGGAGCGACGGCTCGGCTCCGTGGTGTGTCGTGGCGAGCGCACCGGCCGCGCATGCGAAGCGCGCGGCATCGGCGACCGACGATCGTTCGGCGATCCCGACCGCGAACGCGGCGCAGAACGCATCGCCGGCGCCGACCGTATCGACGGCGGCCACTTCGAAGGCCGCCACGTGCACCCGCGTTGAGCAGTCGACGACGATAGCGCCCTCACGTCCGAGCGTCACCGCCACCACGCGGGGGCCGCGCCGCAACAGCGCATCCGCCATCGCGAAGGCCGCGCCGATGCCATCGCCACTCATGCCCGTGAGCGTTCGCGCCTCGATCAGATTCGGCACGACGATGTCGGCCAGGTCCAACAGTTCACCGGGCACCGACGCGGCGGGAGCCGGATTGAGCAGCGTGGTCAACCCCGCCGCTCGCGCGCGCCGGGCGAATTCGATGCCCGCCGGCATCGACGTTTCGAGCTGGAGCATCGCGACGGCCGCCCCGGCATCGAACGGCAGCGCCGCGACGTCGGCCGGCGTCAGGCCGCGGTTGGCGCGGGGCGCCTGGATGATCGCGTTTTCGCCTCGATCATCGACGATGATGCTCGCCACGCCCGTGCCGGCGGACAGATCCACCGCGACGGCGCGCCGGTCGATGCCCTCGGCGTCGAGCGCGGCGAGAAACCGCCGTCCGAACTCGTCGTCGCCGACCCGGCCGGTGACCGATACGTCGGCGCCGAGACGGCGGGCGGCGACGGCCTGGTTGAAGCCCTTGCCGCCCAGGTGCATCGCGAAGTCGCCCTGCAGCGTCTCGCCGGCGCCCGGCTGCCGCTCCGCGCGCATCACCAGGTCCATGTTGAAACTGCCGAGCACCGCGATCTTCGCCATCGTTCGATTGTAGCCCTCAACGTGGCGGGACGGGCAACCCCGCTGCCGGTGTGACGGCTTTCATCCGCGCGCTGGTCCTATTCCCCGGCTTGCGGCGTCCGCATGAAGGCGTCGATCGCGTTCGCGACGTGGCGGGCCATGATCACGTGCGCTCGCGCGTCGACGAGCACGCGGGCGTCGTCGTCGTTGGTCAGGAAGAGGAACTCCAGCAACGCCGCGGGAACCGACGTCTCCCGCGTCACGACGAACTGGCAGAAGTCGCCGGAATGGTGCGCCGCCGCGTCCTCGTGGATGCCGCGGTTCGGTGGGAAGTAGCCGTACTCGTGCAGGCCGTCCATCATCGCCTGTTGGATGCCGGCCGCGAACCGCTCGTTCTGCGCGCCGCCCTCGCGCTTGCCGCAGTACCACGTTTCGGGGCCGCTGATCGAGTGGACCGACGCGCCGTTCCCGTGGATCGCGAGAAAGAGGTCGGCGTCGACCGCCTTCGACAGCGCGACGCGCGAATACAGATCGGACGTGATGAACTGCCGCGGGAGCGGCCGCGGACCGTCGCGCTCGCCGGTGCGTGTCAGGTACACCTCGTAGCCCATCGCGACCAGGTCGTCCCGGATGAGCTGGGCGTTCAGCATGTTCGAGTCCGCCTCGGTGATGTCCCACCGCCCCGAACCATCGGGCAGATAATGGGTGGCCCCCGGGTCACCGCGCCCGTGCCCCGGATCGAGCACGATGACGCCCTTCGCCGCCGGCCGCACCGCACCCGTCTTCTTGCGGCGCATGCCGGGGTTGGCCGCCGTCACGTGCGTGTCAATGCCAGCCGAGAGCGCGTACTTCGGCGCCGGCTGGGCGATGCCGCCCGAAGGCCGCACGGGCGTTGGCGACGGCTCCGCGCGCGTCGCATCGGCCTGCTCGCGCGTCAGGTAATGCACCTGGCGTGCGCTGTCCGGTCCGGCGACGTCGTAGACGACCACCGCCGCGCTCGCCGCGTATTGGTCCGAGGCCTGCGCCGCCGTACCGCCGCCGTGGAACGTGAACCAGCCGACCGCGGCGGTCAGCCCCGTCCACATTACCATCGACATCAGCAGCAGGATCGAGGCCCAGCGCGCCATGATCGTCAGGCGGCCTTTCGGCGGCGCAGCGCCGCTGCGGTCGTGGCCAGATCCTCGAGCAGGTCGAACATCTCGACGTCGGCAATGTCGACGCGCGCCTCGATCACGGTCCGTTCCTTGTGATTCGCTTGCACCTCCCGGAAGAGCGACAGGTCGTCGCCGCCAGCCAGCGCGATCAGCCGCGCCGGGCTCGGCGTTGTCACCGGCGTTGGCACCTGCGGCGGAGCCGGCACGGGGCGGCGCGCCGGCCGCTCGCCGTCATCGACCGCCCGGACGATGGACTCGAGGAACTCGATGTCCTCGTCGGAACCCTCTTCGCCCTCGAAATCCGAGCCCAACGGAGTGAATCGGTTGGTCTCCGGGTGGCGCACCGATGCTGGCAGCAGCGATTCAATCTCCTCGCGGCTGACGCTGGTCGTTCGTGCCGGCTGCGGCCGGCGGAAGAGTCCTGCCATCGTCCATCCCTCCTTGCTCAGGCGCCCGGATTGGCGAGCGTGTTATCCGACAGGTCGCCCGCCACGCCGTGGAACAGGCCGCTGACCATGTGCGGCACAAACATGAGGGCCAGGCCCGACATAAGGAGCATGACCGCGGCGTAGAGCCAGACCTTGTGGTGGTGACCGCCGGCCGTGGCGTGCGGCGCCCACGAGTCGACGAACGTCAACACGATCGTGACCACGAGCGCGAAGCCGCGAATGAAGTTGATGTCGGGCGCGGCGAAGGCGAGCACGTTCGTCACGTCCATGCCGGCGGTCGCCGTCGGGTCCGTCTTCGAGAGCGACTGTGTCTGGACGTTGCTCAGCTGGCCGGCGAAGACCACCATGACCTCCGTGACGAACAGCAGGATCGCGATGAGGACCGCGTGGAGCGGCACCATGAGGTACATGAACGTCTGCGAAACGAGTTTGCGATTCTCGCGCATCAACGAGATCTTCAGCGCGAACAGCGATGACAGAAAGCCGATCTGATCGGGGTCGCCGCCGAGCTTGATGGTGTCCCAGAACGTGCTGACGGAACGGTCGACGAGTTCGCTGCCCGTCTCGGAGATGAACCGGTCCCAGCACAGGTCCGGACGAATGCCCGACCGCAAGCGCACGTGCAGCCGCCGCACGCCCTGTTCGAGCGACGCGAGCGAGCGCTGGTCGATGCGCTCCATGCCCTCGGTCACCGTCGTGCCGATAGCGCCCACGACCGAGCCGAGCGAGCGGAGGAACGTCGAGACATCGCGGTCCTGCTGGTCGACTCGGCGGTCGTCAAGGAACGCCATCACGCCGACAGGCGCGACCATCAGCCCGGCGGCGACCATGCCGGCGCCGACGCTGAACACGAACCCTACGAGCGCGCCGATGAGGGCACCGGCCGGCAGGAGGATCTTCGCGACCGCGAACATTTGCTTCTGGGTGCGCGAGCGCACCGGCCGGCGATGTGTCTTCGGTTCAACCGGCGACGTACGGTAGATGATCCAGTCGCCCAGCATGGCGATGCCGATCATCACCGCCGCCAGACCGAGGATGAACACCGTGCCGACGCTGTAGATCATCATCGATACGAGCGAGACGACGACGACGAGCGTCACGGACACCATGAGGGCCACGTAGGCGTCGGTCCACTTCTGCAGCGACTCCAGGTCGCGCTCGTACTTGCGCGAATATTGTTCGAGCGTGATCTCCGTCTCCCGCGCCAGGAACACGGTCTCGGGCTCGCCCGAGGAGAGCGAGCTGGAGAACCGGAGCAGCAGGCTGCGGACGGCCTCGTTGTCGGTTGCGTCGGCCACGAGCTGGCAGGCGCGCGCGTAGTCGTAGTTCAGCCGTTGGGCCACGAGATGTACGCGGTGAAAGTAGCCCGACGTGCTGTACCCCAGCTCGGCGGTCTTCTGGAAGAGATTCTCCCGGCCGACGTTCGCCGTCGCCAGCGCCGACATGTACGTCAGCTGGGCGACGAGGTCGTACTCGATCGGCGCGGGACTGAACAGCGACGTCGAGCGCTGCCAGTTCGCGGCCTCTTCAACGGCGTCGCTCCGGCGGACCTTCTGTCCGGGAAGGAATCGGGTGAGTATCGCCATCCGCGAGGCGGCCCGCTAAGGCGGACCGGGGAAGTACGTCTGGACCGTGACGCCCTTCTCCGTTCCGATGACGGCGAGGTTCGTGGTCGCCGGCGCGACCACCGGGTTCACGCGGATCAGGATCTCGACGCTCTCGCCGGTGTTGAGGATCCCCGGCTCGAATACGTCGTTGGTGAACGTGCCGGTCATCCACGTGTCGCCGGCCAGCGGGCCCGACGTGTACGGAAGCCACTTGTCGTAGCGAGCGCCGCCGACGCCAAAGTACTGGACGACGACGTCCATGCTCGCGAAGTCCGCAATCGCCGTGCGGCCGTCGTTGCGCACCGTGATCGTGATGTTCGCTCCTGTGCCGTCGATCGCCGTCCCGGTCACGGTGAGGATCGTCCGGTTCTGCTGCTCGTAACTCGTCTGGGACTCGCGCAGCGACTGGCCGATCGCGTCGGCGCCGAGGAACCCGCCGCGAGCCATGAGCACCGTCGAGAGCATCAGGATGGCTGCGAGCATGAGGGCGGGCAGTCCGTTTTCCATCGTTCCGCCCCTATACCGTGAAGAACTTCGAGTCAGCGATGCCGTTCGGCGTCACGACCTTGACGTAATACGTCGTACCGGTGACCAGGTTGCTCCCGGTGTGGATCGTGATCCCGACTGTCGAGGTCGGCTCCCATGCGGCCGTCGAGTTTTCGAACGTGTACTCCCAGCAGGGCGCCGCGCAGCCCGCGTCGCCCTGCGGAATGCGCTGAAAGTTCGTGCTCGGGCCGAAGAACACGTCGACGCGCGTCATCGGGTCAATCGTCGAGGCGCCGATGTTCTTCGCCCACGCTTCGGCGTCCGGGTTGCCGTTCTCGCCGGTCGCGTGGACTATTTCGATCTGGCTGGCGATGCGATCCTCGACCACGCCCGATGCGGACACGAGCGCGCCGCTCGTTCGCCCGACGGACGGGAGCACCGCGTTGACGACCGCGACGATCGCGACGATCGAGGCGATGGTGAGCATGATGGTCGTGATTGCCTTGTCGATGACGCCGCTCCTTCAGATCCTGCTGAGCCGAACGGCTAAGCGCGGCGCAGTTGCCGCGACGGACGGTCGTCCTCGTCGCTCACCAACGCGTCGAGTTGCCGCAGGATGACCACTGTTTCGTTCGTCGACGGCGTCTGTGCGGGCTCCGGTATGTCCAGCTCGGTCACGCGTGCCAGGGCGATGCGCGCCTCCGGGGGGAGATGGCCAGCCGCCTCGCACAGGTCGAGCAGGATTTCGAGCCGAAGCGGACCGAGGCGCCGCATGGCTTCTTCCGCCCATGCCGAGAGGCCCGCGATCGTGAGCAGGCTCCACTGGGGCTGCTGTGCCTCTGGAGCGGGCGGTGCGGTCTGCGGAAGCGGTAGCGGCCTCAGCATGATGGGCTCCTTGGCGGGTTCGGGCGCGTCCGGCTCCGGTTCGAATTCCTCCGCCGGCTCGTCTTCTGGCTCCGCAGCCGCCCGGATCGGCGCGATGGGTTCGGGTGCAGGCGCCGCGCGCTCGGGCTGCCGCTCAGGCGCGGCTGGTGCCGTCGAGTGTGAGATGCCGGCGACGACCGATGCAGGGACTCCGCGCCCGAGCATGCCTTCGGTCTCGAACGGGTTGTCCCGCGCGAGGATCGCTGTGCGGATCTCGGTCAGGATCTGTTTGACCTCGCCCTTGACGATCTTGCCTTCGTCTTCGAGCGTCGCCACCCGTGACTCGAGCTGCGCGACCTTCGTTGCCAGCTGTTGCGGTTCCACCGGCTCTATCGCCTTTCGAAGGCCGTTTCGTTGCTGCGGCCTTCCCGAACTCCCACGATTCCCCGCACTAGTTCAGATCGATAATGCTCCGGTTCAGAGACGACGGCGTCGTGCGCTGAACCACGAGGTACGAACCGGCGGGTGGTTTGACCTCGAGCGTGAACGTCGAATTCCCGTCGAGCGTGACGGCCGCGAACTCGGCTGCCGTGAGGTCGATGGACACCTCGAACAGCTCGCCCGGCTGGAGGAGCTTGTCTGCGTCGCCCGTGATGACCGTCGTCACGTACGTAACGTCCGAAATCGCGTTCTGCGAGTCCCGGTAGCTGATCACCGTCTTGTTGTTGGTCGCATCCGGGTCCACGCTCACGGAATCGCCGCCGGCCGCCAGCGAAACGTCGAACGAGAGGTTCGTGACCCTGGCCAGGTCCGTCGTCGCGACGACGCTGCCCGTAATCGCCATCGACCCCCGCGTCTTCGCCAGGCCCGCGAACACCGTCTCTTTCGCGCGCTCCGAGCTGAAGAGGCCGGTGCTCAGCACTACGAACGCGAACACCGCGGCCACAACGACGAATGCGATGAGCACGATCGCCGTCTCGAGGCCTGTGATGCCGCGTTCGTCGAACGCCCGCTTCGCAAGCGACCTGAGGTGTCTCATTCGTGCGCCTCCCGAATCCTTTCAGCTTTCCCGTGACGCCGGATCGTCCGCCGAAGGCGGACCGCCGTCAGGAGAAGCGCCGCCGGCCATGCCCGTGCCAGCTCCGTGGCATCCGTTCCACGATGGAAGAGTCGTACGGGCGGGGGTCCGCGGCGCATCGGGAAACCACCTGACTTACCGGGTGCTGGCACCGTACGGCCCCGGGGTGCTCGGACCGTCGCCCCGGGCGGCGCCGCGCCGTTCGGGCGGCCTCCGGAACGCGGAAAGGGGGCGGCAGTCTCTCCGCCCCCTCGCCAGGATGTACGTCGCGCCGCTAGTTGAGATTGATGATGCTCTGGTTGATCGATGCCGGCGTCGTTCGCTGGATGACGAGGTAAGAGCCGGATGGCGGTTTGACCTCGACGGTGAAGGTCGCGTTCGTGGTCAGGCTGATGGCTGTCAGGGCCGCCTGCGTCATATCCACGTTGACCTCGAACAGCTCGCCGGCCTCCAGCAACTTGTCGGTGTTGCCCGTGATGACGGTCGTCGTGTACGTCACGTCGCTCACGACGTTGTTCGCGTCCTGATAGCTCATCACGGTGCGGTTCGTCGTGTCAGCCGGGTTGAGGTTGACCTGATCGCCGCCCGCGGCGAGCGTCAGATCGAACGTCAGGGCCGTGATCTCCGTCGTGTTGGATGAGGCGATGATGCCGCCGGTCAACGCCATGGACCCGCGCGTCTTGGCGAGGCCGGCGTACACCGTCTCCTTACCCCGCTCGGAGCTGAACAGACCGGTGCTCAACACGACGAAGGCAAATACGGCCGCGACGACGACGAACGCGATCAGGACGATCGCCGTCTCGAGACCGGTGATGCCGCGCTCCCCGGCGGCGCGTCGGACGGACTGGATGAATCCCTTCATTGCGGTACCTCTCACTCAGGCTGCGTGTACCAGGTGGCGGTCCCTCCCGGACCGTATTGTCCGAACGATGATTGCCGTGCTCAGGCACCTCCTTCGCGATGCGCCCGGGCGAATTCAGATCCGCCCGGTCCTGCCGGCGCTCGATGCCGCGAGGCCGCGCCAGGCGTGCCGGTACGTCGAAGATTCGTTGCGGCCGCGCGGCGGCCGCATTGGGGAATCGCCGCACTTTGCGGCTCTCGCGGCCGATGCCGTCGGCGCAGCCGCCAGGCCGAAGCGCGAACGGGGGG